>CBFIBL010000050.1:0-22354 GCA_965660865.1 Luminiphilus sp. | reverse complement strand
GAGCCACTTAAGCATTCGACGCCCTATCTCACGGGGATACTGGCCTACGTCAAGGGCAGCGCCCATGTAGCGAAAGGTCAGTTGGAGGCCGCAGCAGAAAAATTAGCCGAAATTAATCGCATAGCAGCCTCGCCCGATGTCTCAGTTAATCGGGCAGGTGCGACTGCAACAGCGGAGCTTCTAGCGCTTGCGGCAAACGCTCTCGAGGGTGAGATGAAAATGGCGCAAGGCGATCTTGACGCGGCCATAGCGGCTTTTGAAAAAGGTGTCGCGCTGGAGGATACGAACAATTACACCGAGCCACCCGATTGGCCGCAATCGATGCGTTTGTATTTGGGTGCGGCACTTCTCAAAGCAGGTCGGCCCACTGAGGCCGAGGCCGTTTTCAGACGCGATTTACGGTGGCATCAAAACAACGGCTGGTCGCTATTTGGCTTAGCGCAGTCGTTGGAGGCGCAGGGCAAGTCTGATGACGCGGTGTCGGTTCACGATGCGTGGGAGAGCGTTTGGTCGTACGCAGATATTGCGCTGGAAGCGCCGGCGATTTTATAAGAGCCAAAGATCAACGCCGGTGTCGATTGGCACGGGCGTCATTTGTTTGAGAGGGAGTATTCGGGTGGATTTTGCGGAACTGACACGAAAGGCTTTGCTTGTAGCTGCCTTCGTCGGAGTCGCTACACAGGTGGTTGCGGATGATCACTACGAGTCTGTGGTTAAAGATGCTGATTTCAGAGCATCGCTTGCGTTGCCCGCTGATGCAGCCTTCGTTGAGCTATCGGAGGGTATGACCTACTACCGAAGCACGGGTGTGGAATCCTGTGACACGCCCGATGTATTAGTGCATGGGTTTTCGGTGCCCTCGTATATTTGGGAGCCAACCTATAACTATCTGGCCGGCAAAGGTCGCTGCGTGATCATGCTCGATTTATACGGCCGAGGCTTCTCTGATAATCCCGACGTTGCTTACACCGATACTTTGTTCGCGACGCAGGTCTTAGAACTCCTGGATGCACTGGGCGTTGAGCGCGCTACCTTTTTTGGGCTGTCTAACGGTGGCCGGGTGGTTTCAAAGATTGCAGGTCTTGCGCCTGAGCGGGTGATACGTCTGGTTTACGTGGCCTCATCGGGCTTTCGCGACGTAACTCGCGATGCCGATGTCACCGTTAGCCAAGAAGAGATCGATGCACTGGTCGCCAACTATGATGAGCTTCCCGCGGGTCAGCTTTCAGACTTTAAAGATCCGACAAACTTTCAGGATTGGGACGATAAGTACGCTGAGCTTTTAGTGCACAAAGGGTTTGCGCGTGCACTGATTTCGACACGGAAGAATCATGATTCGCAGGCACTGGATCGTATCCATGCATCACTGCAAACCTCCGATATTCCCGTGGCTACGATATGGGGCGATAGCGACACGGTGGTTGTGTATGCCGAGTTCGCCGATAAGCTCGAGCGTTTATTACCCAAGCGGCAGGAATTTTTCGTTAAGGACTCAGGGCATCTTCCGCACATGGAAAACCCAGTGCAGTTCGAGGCGATACTGACCAAAGTTTTGGGGTTTTAGTGGGTGCTGCCAGTTGGGCAACTGAAAACAGTAAACTATCTCCGGTGAGCACCTTGAACCCTTGCGGATTACCTGCTCATAATCCTTGACCACCCAACACATCTGAGCACCGATTATGGACCGCCGATTCTTTTTAAAGGCAACGACTTCCGCGTTTGTAGGCTTATCGGCCAGCGGCTGTGTGATTCGCCCTCCACTCCTAGCCAATGCGCCGTATACGCGCGCGATCGGTTACGGCGCATTGGTTCCTGACGCAGAAGGGCTACTCGACCTGCCTGAGGGCTTTTCTTATCGCGTTCTTTCAAGCTTAGGCGATGCCATGAGCGATGGCGCTCGCGTTCCCGACAAAGCGGATGGGATGGGTTGCTTTGACTTAGGCGACGGGCGTCTAGCCTTAGTTCGTAACCATGAACTTGTATCCACTGACGAGAGTGGCGGTGCCTTTGAGTTGGGGTTCGGTGCCAAAGACGGGGTGCTTGTTCCCGGCGGCACAACGCACGTCGTACTTGATCGAGACAGTCTTGAAGTGACTGATCAGTTCCGATCGCTAGGCGGGACCGTTCGCAACTGCTCTGGTGGTATTACCCCATGGGGTTCGTGGCTTACTTGCGAAGAATCTGTGACCGGCCCGGGGCAGAAATACGGTGAAGGGCTGAATAAAAACCATGGTTGGGTTTTTGAAGTGCCCGCGGCACAGACCGGCTTAGTTGAACCCGCCCCACTTATTGCAATGGGACGCTTCAATCACGAGGCAGCGTGCGTTGATACAGCTACCGGTTATGTCTATTTAACCGAAGACCGTGAAGACAGCGTTCTCTACCGATTTATACCTTCCGAGCTGGGTAATTTAAGCCGCGGTGGACGCCTTCAAGCGATGAAAGTGGAAGGATTCACTGATCTACGAAATTGGACCGATAAAAGCGTTGTTGTGGGTCCAGTTGGTCAGGTCAGTTGGGTCGATTTAGATGGGGTTGAGGCCCCAAAGGACGACCTTCGACACCAAGCAGCCGCCAAAGGTGCGAGCATAATTGCGCGCGGCGAAGGCATTCATATGGGAGACGGCGAGGCTTTTGTTTGCTCCACCAGTGGCGGCAGTGCAGGGCTAGGGCAAATATTTAAACTAGCGCTCAGTGCTTCCGGTGATGAGGATCGTCTTGAGCTATTTTTCGAGAGCGTATCCCACCATCAATTCAATTTCGGCGACAACCTCACGGTTGCTCCCAATGGTCACTTAGTGGTTTGCGAAGACCAGTACACGGTCAATGTCGATAATCATCTCCGTGGCATTACAGTTGACGGCTTTGCTTACCCCATCGCGCGATTAAACCTTCAAACCGAACTCGCAGGCGCCTGTTTTTCGCCAGACGGTAAAACGCTCTTTGTTAACGTCTACGCGCCGACCAAGACGCTGGCAATAACAGGGCCTTGGGATCAATTTAATGCCGGATTGATTACGGTATAGGGCCTATTAGGTCCACTGGTCTGGCAGGCTATTTCACCTCAACCGCTTGGTTGGCTGAGATCGAGCCGCCACTGACTACCTTGGCATAGACCCCAAGGTTTCCCTCGGCTTCAGTGACAAGGTGTCGCATCACGTCTGTGTCTCTCGGGAGGTCACCTGTTGCATGTGTGGTCATCGAGCAGCGCGGACAGGTGTCGACTATTTTTAGCACGACCTCGCCGATATGAAGTTCCTTCCCAATCCATGATTGCTCGGGAAAAGGCTCGCTTGTGCCCTCGACTTCAAGCAGAAGGTTTGCCCGGAAACGACGCTGATCAAAGGCAGAGTTTGGTGCCCGCTCTGACAGCGTGTCGAGCGATTGTTGGGTCATCAGCATTAGGGGAAATGCATCAAAGTAGGTGCCGGGCGGAGACTCAAACTCCATGACCTCGGCGAAGGCAGTTAAATCCGGCAGAGGCTCATCCGGGAGGCGACCAAAGAGTTCACGTAGCTCCTGCTCGAAATCCTCAGAGTCGGGAGCACCGCGGCGATAGTGATCGAGATCGTCGGCGGGCATGATCGGCCACAGACTGACTTCATGCGACATTTTCTCTGACAGCCAGGCGTTGATGGCATCCGTATTGGTGCTGCAGGTATCACCATCGGGCGCAGTAATTTCTGCGGTATTACCTCCGGTTGAGGCGGCTTGGAAACGCATGAGTTGCGGTAGCTTTTTTGCACCGCGGATACCGCCGCGAACTTCGTCTCTGGTTGCCCACGCGCGATCGCCCTCGATACCGTTTTCGCCAATAGCGGCATCAGTTAAGGATTCGCCCAGCATGGATTTAACGGGGTATCTGAAGATTGCCTTGAGAGTGATTTGTGCCATAGCGCGACGCCTTTGGGTTTGAGTTTGTGAGCCTGAAAGTGAGTGGTTGCTTACTCACCCTTCAGACTCACCGCACCTTGTTCACTGAAGTTTATTCGTTCGGGACATCCAATGCCGGGTTTCGGTCAAAGAAATTTCGGGGCTTGAGCACAATCTCATCGACTTTGGCTGGCATAACGGGCCAGTCCTCCGCCATAGGAACATGATGGAAGCCAATGGTTGGCCAGGCAACGATATCGGCGTTTTCAATGGATTCATCATCGGCTGCGTAGCGCGGGAGACCCTGGCCTTCCGCTGATTGATTCACTGCAATGCCCGCAGAGAAGATTTCGTCTGGCTGATAGCGGGTTACCCATAAGTTATTCTTCAAGAACCCTGCACGTCTATAAATGGGGTCCTCAGGCGTAACCAGCGGCCGAATATTGGGGAACATGAGTTGGTATGCCGTTGGATAGCCCATCTGGTTCGTTGCATTTGCGCTAGCAAAGGTCAATAAAGCCGGCTTCTCCACGCGCATGACGGTTTGTGCTGCTTGCTCGGTCGAGACCTGTTCGGTCTTTACACGCCATATGCCCTGACGTGGTATGCCCTCAGGCTGGGGTTCTGCGACCAGTTTTTGGCGGAGGAAGTTATTCTCCACGCCGTCGACATCCATATCGATGCGGTAGCTAAAGAAATGATCGTGATTCACGCCGAGGCGATGCGGCGCGATTAACGTTCCATACTTTGTCTCATCCAGCGCGCCGTCATCTGCAAGTGATGCGGCAAACACGCCCTTAGTCGCGTCAATGCCTGTCGAGATCAGGCGGATTCTGAGTTGGCCGTCTTGTTGGAAGACATAATCTTGGAAGTAGTCGTAGTTGCCGATTACCGCGACCATGCGAACTACGAGATTTGTTGCGCGCCGCGAGTTGTGTATTGTGAGTCCGGGTAAGTCCTCAAGAAGCGATTCATTGTGGCGCCAGGACGGATAGCCGGGGTCGAACTCGAAGATACAAATACGGTTCGGTGCCACCACAGGCTCGCCAGCCCCCGTGTGGAGAACCACATCCTGATAAACCGCGTTGGCAGGACAGTCGTTACCCTTGAGTTCAGTCGCCATATTGCCAAAGCCATACTCACCCATGTCGAAGTAGGCGCGGTAGAACCAATGTGTATCCGGGTCTTGATAGGGCACAAACATTTCGGACATAGCAATTTCGTAGGCGATAGGTCGGAAAGCTTCGCCGTTTATGTAGCCAATGTTGTTGAGGACGGTGCCTTGCCTAGGGTCAAACCGAAGGTGAAATTGCCATCCTTGCCAATCGATCTGACTACCACTGACGCTAAAATTACGCCCTTCGCTTTGTGCGATAGTGATTGGGCGAAGCGGCATTCGGGTATCCAGCGCATCTTCACCCAGTTCGAGGACCTCAAAGTCAGCGGGGGGCGCGTCGCTGCCAGCGAAAGAGTCAGTGATCTCGATGAGGCGGTTTTCTTCGACATCGAACAGCACACTCAGACCTTCAATTGGCCGGGCGTAGGCGCTGGTTGTAGGCAAAATGCCTAAGCCGCTTTGTCCGCGGATATTGAAGCAGTCAAAACGGGCGAGGCGGTCATTTTCTGGGTCTGCGATGTCGGCATAGAAGCGTCCCACGGTGCGAGGGAGGCAGAGTGCGTAGTCAGAATCTATACCTCGCCGGCTGATCGCTTCAGTTAGCACGGGCAGAGCGCTGACTTTTTCTACCGCGCCCAACAATTCTTCACCGACCAGCATGGATTGCCCCAACGTGATCCTATTTGATGCGGATAGCGTTTGTGTGCCGAAATCGAAGCTTGCTCGGAAGGATGCCTTCTCAGATCGATAAAATAAATCGGCCCCTCGCTCAGCAGGTGTTTCAGGCGACCAAGCCTTGGCTTTTTGTTTATTAGGCTCCTTGAGGCTTATTCGGTTGATGATGATGCCACTGCCCTCGCGTTCGATTAAGGCTGCGGCCGCGGTACTAATCTCTTCACTGGTCAATGACTGCCAAGGAGAAATGACAGTCTCAGTGTCAGAAACGGGAGTCGCTTGGTCAGAGGTACAGGCACCGAGACACGCGAGTACTAAAAGTGCCATGAAGTGTAGCGACGTCGCACTTGCCGTCTTGGGTTTGGCTGCCTTGGAGCAGGCTTTCTTGGTATGAGAGCTCTCGAATTGGCTGAAGGATTCTGCGTGTCGCATCGCCGTTTTTATCATCTTTCGCACCGCCCAATTATTCTTGTTTTTTCACTGTACCCTATTGCGTGTGTCGCTTGTTTGCCTAATCGTTGGTGAAGTTTTTTCCGATGCCAAGCGAAACCAGTCGGCTCAGTTCTGACAGACTTCGGCCACTCTCCTCACGCAATTCATTGAAGTAACCCTGCGCAGCCTTCAAAGCTCTGAGACTGTGCGTTCCCGAGTCGACGATGTTGTGATTACGCAAGAAGTTCTCTACATCTGCGGTCATAAGGAAGGTATCCACGCCTAATGTGCGCAAAGCATAGGGGCCGGTGTTTCCGCCGAGTCGGCTCCCATGCTTTTTGAGGTAGATCCAAAGGCTAATAACGTCGTCTTCTGGCCGGCTGGCAATGAACTCCCCAAAACGGCAGTCCTCGCGCCGTTCGGTGTCCGAGATCATCACCGCGTTCTGTAGCACGGTTTTGACTTTGCTGTAGTTGCGAATAATTCCAGGATCGCTAGCTTTTCGCTCGAGCATATCCTCAGGCATCATCAACAAACGCTCGATATCGAAATTCCAGAAGACCTCTTCGAAGTTAGACCATTTGTTATTAACGATCCGCCACACGAAACCCGATTGGAATACTTTGCGTGTGAATTCGGCGAGGTAGCGGTCTGACCCCAAATTCTTTAGCTGCTGCTTGCTTGCCCGCGAGGGCAGTAGCGCCTCGACCTCAGCTTCGCTACCTTTGCGCTCGCAGGCACGTTGATAGAGTTCGTCGTAGCTTGGGGTGTTCATCTAAAAGTTCATCCAAATTCGAAGGAGGTAAGGCCAAAGACGCGATCAGTGTGCAACTCAGGTTGTTTACCGAGAACCATCTCTGCGCATCGGAATACATCAGCAAGGTCAAACGAGTTAGCAATCGCCATCGCCGCATTATTTATTTCGGGCACATCAAGTTGAACCTGCTCACCCGATACTTCGGCCATCAGGTGCGATATCACCTCCTCGGCGGCGGCCGCAGATTGAGCCAGAACAGGACCAAACTTGTACCCTTCCTCGGCAGGTCGCAATGCGCCGAATGCTTGTATACCAGTGCCGTTTCTGAGTACGGCGGTTTTCACGCCCGGTGCAGCCAGCCATAGCTTTAAAAATCGACCGCGATCGCATGGGAAGCAAGTAATATCCAAAGCCAATATGGCATCAAAATCATGTTCGTTCATCGGTCGGCAATGCTGACTCTCTGTGCCCAAGGCGATTCCCTGAAACCGAACGTCCTCGTATAAATACTCAAAACCGCCGCGGCTGTAGTAGGGAACCATGTGAAGAACACCATCCATACCAACGGGCGCGCCCTCTGTAAGTCTCCTGAGTAGTCGGTCTCGTCTGTGTTGCCACAGTACGTTGCCTAGTCCCTGCTGCCGCAAGTCCTTACGCATAATGAATAAGCCCATAAATCCGCAGGTTGATTCATAACTAAAAATAGAGCCGCCGCCCAAGAACTCATTTCCTCGCCGAAGCGCAATAAACGCCTCAGGATCGTATGCTCGTGCGATCTTTATATCGGAGATGCCAGGGTTCCAACCTTCACCGACAGCCCATTCGCGAAGCGTATCTACCTCGCGCTCCGTCATTACGTCTAATATGAGGTCATCTGGGAGTGATTGCATCTTCATTGCTTTTTTTGCGTCTGTGTCTTTTCAGGATTTGCTAACAGGGGTAAGCGTTTCATAATTTTCAGCGAGACGCACTTACTGAGACCGCTACCGGTCGATAATTTATGATTTCGGCGGTTGACGTCAGCACTCGGTAGATTGGGTAATTTGGGATTGGCGCGCTCAGCTTAGGTTTTTATATGCTGGTTGGAGGGTAGATGCAGCTACCAAACTTGAGCCAAACCACGCTGGCAGTCCTGATTCGATCGAAATACGCTGTCCACTGAACGGGCTCTGCGGTCTGACACTTCGACCTGCTTATGTCGATATCAAAAAAGGCTAGGACTTGTTGTTGCCGCTATGTCTTTGTAACCGTATGTGAGGCGTCGGTGAACAACTTTTGATGGCCGGCCGTAAACCTTATTTCTGGCATTGAATGAAAGGTCCCTGTGTTCGAACTCAGTCATATTGATAAGTCATTTCGAGATCGTGACGAGGTGATTCGGGTTGCGTGCGATTTGTCCTGGTCGCTCGGTGCGGGCCAGAACGCCGCTCTAATGGGTGAGAGCGGTGCTGGAAAAACGACTTTAATGAATATCATTGCTGGCCTCGATCACGTCGATAGCGGTGATGTGCGTGTGGGTGGTCAGTCGCTGGCAGATCTCAGTTCGAGTGAACTGACTCATTTTCGTCGTCGTGCGCTTGGTTTGATTTTTCAGAAATTTCATTTGGTGCCGTCGCTATCCGCTTGGGATAACGCAGCGCTTCAGGCGCGATTAGCCGGCGTTTTCGATCATGACTTTGCAGTTCATCTTTTTCAGACCCTTGGGATTGAGCATCTGCGGCATCGCTATCCAGCCCAGTTGTCGGGTGGGCAGCAACAGCGAGTCGCGATTGCCAGAGCTCTCATGCATAGACCTCAGTTAGTTTTGGCAGACGAGCCCACGGGTAACCTCGATGAAGTGACTAGCGAAAAAGTCATCAGATTGCTGGTCGAGGCTGCGTCTGAGGCCGGTAGCTCTCTGGTGGTGGTAACCCACAGCGCGGCTATCGCCAGCTATTTGACTGATACATGGCGACTTGCCTCGGGCTTGCTCACACGCGTCACATGACAAACCCGGTTCTAATTACCTTAGCTACCACGCTGTCCTTTTATCGTCAGAGGCCAGTTCAGGCGCTCTTTGTCCTCGTTGGTTTGGTGTTGGGCTGCGGCCTCTACACGGCGGTGGCGCAAATTAATGCCAGCGCAAAGGCCAGTTATGCCGAGGCAGATCAAATCTTAGGTGCGTCGGCGCAGTGGCGAATCACCGATCGAATTAACACTGAAGTCGCAGTTGAAGATTACATCCGTCTTCGCAGGGCGGGTTTTACTCAGGTTTATCCAGTCATTGAGAAAAGGTTGCCAAGCGCTAAGGGAGCGCTGGTCTCTCTCATTGCGACCGACTTGCTGGCCTTGCCCTTGCAAGCGGGCGATAGCACGGGCTCTGGTGAAAACCCCTTTAGTGGTGCGGGCTGGAGTGGTCTTACACAACCGCCCTTTGAAACCTGGGTGCCTGAAGAGACAGCAGTGCGCTTAGGGGTCGCTGAAGGTGAGCAAATCAGACTGCGTGATGGAAGATCTCTGCCGCCGACTGTCATTCGCTCACAAACGCAACAGCGCGATCAAGTGTTCATGGATTTAGGCGCGGCCTTATCCCTGTTTGAAACTAATCGAGTCTCTTACCTCGCGGCTGCGCGGCTGACGGCATCTGAGCAGCAGTTAATTGCAATGGAGTTCGAGAATCGCCTCGAGGTGATTAATAACTCGGAGGCGCTCGATCTCACGCAACTCACTCAGAGCTTGCACACCAACCTTACAGCGCTTGGGTTACTTTCGTTTGTCGTTGGAACATTTATCGTCTTTAACGCAGTGCATTTTTCGCTCCATGCGAGGCGCCAAACGCTCAGTATTTTGACTGACTTGGGTGCGGGTAGAAGCGCGGTGATAGCAGCAATATTTCTCGAGGCATCACTGTGGGCTTTCTTGGGTGCCTTGCTAGGGACTCTGCTGGCACAACCATTAAGTGCAGCGCTGATGCCGGCTGTAGCTGCAACGCTACAAAATATTTATGGCGCCTCTGTCTCTAGCCTGCCTGTTTTTAATGCAGACCTTTTTTGGCAGGCCTTGTTGCTCGCATTATCGGGTCTCCTACTCGCGATGGTCTTTCCGCTCATCAGGTCGCTCGATAACCCTGCTGTAACGGGGCGCGCTTCAAACGAGGCCTCAGCTGATCACTCCGCACTCTCTCGGGGGGAGCGCGTGGCAGTGTTCGTTGGTTTTTCTCTTTTGTTGATCGCCTATCTGGCCTATCCGTTCGCCGCTACGGTCTTTCAAGGCTTTACGTTACTTGCGCTAGTTCTTTTTGCGGGAATAGCACTGCTTCCGGGCTTTATCTTAATCATCGTTATCGTCGTAAATCTAGGGCTGGGTCGCCACTGGATAGGGCGTTGGGCGCTGTCTGATGTGCGTTTTCAGCTGCCGCATTTACGTCTTGCAATGATGGCATTACTGCTCACGCTGATCGCGAATATTGGTGTCACTTCTCTGGTCGGCAGCTTTCGTATCGCCCTGACTGATTGGCTTGAGACTCGTCTCTCTGCCGACATTTATGTTACTGCGGGCGTATTAGAGCCCGAGTCGATCAGCGCGCAGAACTGGGTGCAAAGTGCCCATCAGCGAGTGGAGATCGAAACGACATTTTCAGGCCGGAAAATGACGATTATCGGTATCGATGTTGGCGCACCCGATTTCACTGAAGCAAATGTGATCGGCGGCGCCTCCGATGCCTTTGAGCGTTGGCAAGCGGGCGCTGTGACAGGCCAGAGTCCTGCGGCCGTTGGCGTGCTGACAGATCGCTCTGAAGCTGGTGAGTTAGCCTTAACTGGTTCGGTGTCAAGATCGCTATCGGCGGACACGATAAAGGTATTCGCGAACGAACAACTCAGGTATCTGGCGGGCATTGAGGTCGGCGATTCTTTTGAGCTAATGACAGCCCTTGGCGAACGTCGCTTTGAGGTGTTGGGGTTTTTCCACGATTACGGAAACGTCAATTATGCGCTGCACCTGCGAGCTGAGCGTCTTGTAGCGTTGTTCCCCAATGCAAAACCGCAGGGTTGGGGGCTATGGGTTCCCGACGAGAGTTTAGCCGCCGCTGAGTTGGGCTTAACCGAGCTCAATGTCGAGCCGGGGTCTTGGGTATCCCAGCGGGAGGTGCTGGCCATATCCATGGCAATTTTTGATCGTACCTTTGCCATCACCCGCGCGCTTAATACCTTGACTCTGCTAGTCGCTGCGGTCGCTATTTTTGCGTCGCTTCTTGCTGTCTATCAAGTTCGAAGGCCGGAATATGCGTTGTGGCGCTCGCTCGGAGCAACGTGGCCAACGTTCTTTTTGGTAGCTGGATTTCCAATGATTCTCATGACAGGCGTGGTTATGCTGTTGTCTTTGCCGCTAGGCATAGCGCTCTCATGGTTGCTTATCAACAAGATCAATGTGATCTCTTTCGGTTGGACTATGCCGGTTGTGATTGATGTAGAACCCATCGGATTTTTATTTGCCGTGGTGGTTACCGTTGTCCTCTCGGCTTTTATACTCGCATCACTTGGGCAGAGAGCTGCCGTGAATAGCGCCCTTAAAGATTTGGCAGGGCAGTGATGGTGACCTTGAGAAAACAACGATTCTTCCTCTCGCTGCTGTCAATTGTCTGCCTCACGCCTGGCATCGAGAATGCTCATGCGCAGGATCCTTACCAGCTGCTTCGTCAATCAGGAGAGGGTTTTGCCAAGGTAGTTCCCGGCAGAGCGTTCAACTTCCCAAGGGACCATTATCCACATGAGAACTTCAAAATTGAGTGGTGGTACCTCACCGCTAATCTCAAGGGCGCCGACGGTGCCGATTATGGTGTGCACTGGACCTTGTTTCGACAGGCCATGAACTCGGACGCCAACCCTCGTGGCTGGCAATCCAATCAAACGTGGATGGCCCACACTGCAATATCCACGCCTGAAGGCTTCGAGTTTTCACAGCGGTTCGCCCGCGGGGGCATTGGGCAGGCGGGCGTAGACGAGGTCAACCAGTCTCGCTTTGAGGCCTGGATGGATGACTGGCTGTGGCAGGGAAAGGCTGAATCACCTTTCCCAGCCCAGCTCTCTGCCAGCACTAATAACCAGCGTTTTGTACTTACGCTCTCTGCCTCGGACAACTGGGTCTTGCAAGGAAATAATGGTTACAGCCAAAAGAGCGATTTAGGGCAGGCAAGTTATTACTACAGTCAGCCTTTTATCGATGTTACAGGGACGATATGGGTGGATGAGAAACCCGTTGAGGTGACGGGAAAGGGGTGGCTCGATCGTGAATGGAGCTCTCAGCCGCTTGCAGACAATCAATCGGGCTGGGATTGGGTATCGCTGCATCTCGATGACGGTAGTGCATTGATGGTTTACCAGTTGCGTCACGACTCTGGTGAGCATTACATCAGTGGTAGCTTGGTCAGTGAGTCGGGCGATGTGGTCTCGCTCGAGGCCGGCGAGGTGACGCTTACCCCGGTGAGTGAGACGCGAGTCAGTCTTGATACTATCGTCACGAGTACGAGCGCCAGCAGTGAAAAAACACTCCCACTTGAGTGGCGGCTGCGAGTGCCAAAGTTCGATATCGATTTGTCCGTGACCGCCGACCGTCCCAGCAACTGGCTGGCGACGGCGTTCCCGTACTGGGAGGGGCCCGTCTCCGTCGAGGGTAGCTCCGAAGGCGTTGGCTACCTTGAGTTAACCGGTTATTAATAAGTTGCCCGCAGCGTTGGCTATCATCGTGTTCGGTTGTATTTTTAGATCGATCAGAGAAGAACTCAGCGATTAATGCGTTGCAGGCGTTACTCAAGCGAGTCAGTCGGGCCCGAATCATCACAACCGAATCATCACAACCGAATCATCACAACAATGTCACTTCTGATGCCGCCTTTGGCTCCATTTGCTTACGCTCGGGCTCAAATCAACATATACTTCGCACCGCTTAAAACGCTCTTAATATGCGCAATAGTAGCCAAGCAGCCTTTAGTAGGGGCCGCCACTGACCGAGGTAATAAACATGCCGCAAATTACGCTTCCTGATGGTTCGTCCCGTCAATTTGATAATCCGATTTCTGTCTTTGATGTCGCTGCCGATATTGGTCCTGGTCTGGCTAAGGCTGCCTTGGCCGGCAAGGTCAATGGCGAGATGGTCGATACCTCGTTCGTCATGGCAGACGATGCTGAACTCGCGATCATCACCTCAAAGAGCGAAGAGGCGCTTGAGCTCATTCGCCACGACGCTGCGCATGTGATGGCGCAAGCCGTGCAAGAGTTGTTCCCCGGAACGCAGGTGACCATTGGTCCAGCAATCGAAGACGGGTTCTATTACGATTTTGCGCGTGAAACACCGTTTTCGGCGGATGATCTTTCCAAGATCGAAGATCGCATGACCGAGATTGTCGATCGCGATTTGGCGATCACGCGCGAAGTTTGGGATCGTGATAGGGCAAAGCAGACCTTTGGCGACATTGGTGAGAGCTACAAGGTAGAAATCATTGAGGACATCATACCCGAGGGTGAAGAGGTGTCCGTCTATCGTCAGGGCGAGTGGTTCGACGTTTGCCGAGGACCGCACTTGCCCAGTACGGGTAAGTTGCCAAAAGCTTTTAAGTTGATGAAGCTAGCGGGCGCCTATTGGCGTGGCGATTCGAATAACGAGACGCTACAGCGAATTTATGGCACGGCGTGGCGCGATAAAAAGGAACTTAACAAGCACCTGACTCAACTCGAGGAGGCAGAAAAACGCGATCATCGTAAGATCGGTAGAAAGCTCGATTTCTTCCATTTTAGCGACGATGCACCCGGTTCTGTTTTTTGGCATCCGAAAGGCTGGACGTTGTTCAGAGAACTGCTTGAGTACATGCGTCAACGACAGGATGAGGCAGGTTACGTTGAGGTTAATACCCCTGACGTTATGGACCGTAGTCTATGGGAGACCTCGGGGCACTGGTTCAACTATCGCGAGAATATGTTCTCAACGCAAACCGAAGACGAGCGTATTTTTGCGCTGAAGCCCATGAACTGTCCGGGCTCGGTATCGATGTTTGCGCAAGGACTCAAAAGCTACCGCGACCTTCCCCTGCGAATGGCTGAGTTTGGCAAGGTACACCGATACGAGCCTTCTGGTGCGCTGCATGGCCTGATGCGCGTACGGCACTTCACACAGGTCGATGCGCACATTTACTGCACCGAGCAGCAGATGGAGAAGGAGTGTATCGACGTCGTAAAACTGGTGCTGGATATCTATAAAGACTTCGGCTTTGACGATGTCATTATCAAGTTGTCGACGCGACCGGAGAATCGCATCGGTAGCGACGAGGTCTGGGATAAGCTCGAGGGTGCGTTAAGCAATGCGCTCGATGTGATGGGATTGGACTACATTCTCTTTCCAGGCGAGGGCGCTTTTTACGGGCCTAAGCTCGAGTTTGTCTTGCGCGATGCGATTGGTCGAGATTGGCAGTGTGGCACCTTGCAGGTCGACATGAACCTGCCGGAACGCTTCGACATCAGCTATGTCGATGAGGACGGCAGCCGTGATAAGCGACCTGTCATGTTGCACCGTGCACTCTTTGGTTCGTTAGAGCGCTTTATCGGGATTCTCATTGAGCACTATGAGGGCAAGTTCCCCGTTTGGCTGTCTCCGGTGCAAGCTGTTCTTATGACCATCACCGACAAACAAGATGACTACGTTAAAGACGTTGAGAAGCGCCTAAAGGCGAGTGGGGTTCGCGTCGTATCCGATCTGAGAAACGAAAAGATTGGTTTCAAGATTCGCGAACATACGCTTCAAGCAACGCCTTACCTTTTGGTGGCGGGCCATCGGGAGATGGAAAACGATGAAGTAGCGGTGCGGACGCAAAAGGGTGACGATCTCGGCACCATGTCAATCGCTGACTTTGCTAAGCTTATCGAACAAGAAACGCAAATACGTCGCTGACAGAATACGTCGCTTTTTCGGTACTCTTTCTTTGTTCTTTTTTTCGTTCTTTTTTCGGTGCTGTCGCTCTTTTTTATTAAGTACCGATGGTGCGGGTACTGTGTACTCGCGGAAACTGGCAAGCGATGCTAGTAGCCATAAAAGAACTGCATTTGCGCGGGTGAGATGTGTTAGCACGAAGGTTTAAGCGAGGTACGTTGAGCGGGGGGGTGATTTTTGCCGGGCTTCTCAGTTTTACGCTCAGCCTCGCGATTCTGCCTCAGGGCTTCATGCACACGTCACTCGGATCAGGAGCGCCTTTTGCGCTCTGCCCTAGCGACCCCGCCAGTAATACTTGGCTACAACTCGTTGCCCCTAAAGAAAACAGCAACGCTCTGATGCACGTCATGGCGCATGTTGCTCATGTGCCGATGTCAGAAGGGCATCACTCGTCACATGACGACGGTGCAGTCGATACGCTTTCTTGCGAAATCACGAGCACGTTTAAGCATTTCATATTGGCGTTGAGTGTCATTTCGACACTCCCCACACGGATCCCTAGCATTAAGGGCGTTGATCTTCGAACGATCTTAAAATGTTCTCAATGGATCCGTCCGCTCGTGCGTTCCCCACCACTTCTCCACTCGTCCAGCCATTAAGCCTCATAGAGGTTTCCCCTGATTGACTGAATTTTTCACTCTGCGATGTGAGTCGCGGGGTAGTGTTATTGGAGAGAAAAATGAAATTTTTTACCGCGCCAGCAGCGGCGTTACTGGTGAGCACTTGCGTATCTGCAAATGAATTAATCGAAGAGACCATAACGGTGGGTCAACACGATACGAGAGTCATTGAGCTTATCGATGCAGTCTCGGTATCGCCTGATCCCGCCGAGCTCATGAAAAAGGCTCCGGGGGCCAACATTGTGCGTAACGGACCGTTGACGGGTATTCCACAGGTTCGCGGATTGTTTGGGCCGCGAATGGCTGTCGCCCTTGACGATACTTTTCTTGCTCCGGCAGGACCCAATTGGATGGATCCACCTATCTCGTACGCAGCGACGGCCCAGTTGGAGTCGTTGACTGTTTATAGGGGAATTTCGCCCGTAAGCATCGCCCAAGAGAGTTTAGGGGGGCTTGTTATTGCAAAGACCAGACGATTGGATTTTTCCGCAACCAGCGACTGGGAAACAACAGGCTTGCTCGTCGGCAGTGCGCAGGCTGTAAACAATGGATATCAACTGGATGCGGACGTTCAAGCTGCCAATGACTCGAATAGATTTCGCGCTGCAATAATGTTGCAGTCCGGCGACGATGCATCATTTGCGAAGGGCACGCTTCTGCCCACCGAATACGAGCGAGAGCGATACGATATCGGCTATGGATTTCGATGGGGCGACCATAGTGTTCAAATTGATGTTGGCCATCTCGATACTGGTGTTTCCGGGACGCCCGCTTTACCCATGGATATCGACTACATTACTGGTAATACGGTCGATCTTTCGTATCAATATACGCCCAGCGAAGACCTCTCGTTTGACGTGACTGTCTTTGGTAGCGATCTGAATCATGGCATGACGAATTACCACTTAAGGGCAGCACCACCTGCTGCGGGGCGATATCGCAGAAATATCGCCGTGACAGATAACGTCGGATTTCGCATACAGGCTGACGTACTTAAAAACCAATCGAGGTGGCGTTTTGGTATTGATGGATTCGAGGCAAAGCATGCGTCTGACATCGACAATCCGAATAACGCCGCTTTTTTTGTAACCAACTTCAATGGTGCAAAGCGCAGGGTGTTGGGAGCGTACATAGAGCAGGAGCTTGAGTCGTCCGACACGATGCAGGTTGAGTGGGGTGCTCGGTTAAATCAGGTCAAGACTAATGCAAGTGCTGTTAACGGTACGCCTGCGATGATGATGCCACCAGCCACCGCGCTGAGAGATCAATTTAACGACGCCGATAGATCCAAAAGCGATGTGTTAGCAGATATTTTTGGTAAGGTGAATTGGCAGATCGCCGACGATCTCAAATTATATCTAGGTGTGGCGCACAAGCAGCGAGCACCTTCATATCAAGAGAGATATCTTTGGTTGCCGCTAGAGGCGACTGGGGGTCTTGCGGATGGGCAGTTGTATACCGGTTCCATCGACCTTGAGCCAGAGACGGCTTCTCAGCTTGAGTTTGGATTTGATTATGTTCTTCCGGGCTTCTCGATTCAGCCTCGTTTTTTTATTCATCACATTTCGGACTACATTCAGGGTGTTGCATCGGCGCCAGACAGCAACGCAGCAAGATTCGTCGCTGCAATGAATGCGATGAACAACAGTAATCGACAGCCTCCTCTCATGTTCACAAACGTTGGCGCTCGGTTGTATGGATTCGATGCTGATTGGCGTTGGCAGCTCGCAGAAAACTGGGAGATTGGGGGTATTGTGAGCTACGTGCGGGGTAAACGACGTGACACCTCCGACAATTTGTATCGCATTGCACCCATCAATGCGGCCACGTGGATTTCTGCGCGGGCGAAATCAGTCTTATGGCGGTTCGAGGCTGAAATTTATGGTCCGCAGCGCAATGTCAGTGTTGTTAACCGCGAGTCTGAATCTGCTGGTTATGCGGTTGCTAATCTTGGTGCAGAGTGGGAAATCTCCGGGGCTCTGTCATTCACGGTCGGTGTTAACAACCTGTTTGATAGAGAATTTGTGCCTCACTTGGGCGGTTACAATCGAGCCGTTAATCCAGATGTCGGAATCATGGAACGACTGCCTGCACAGGGCAGAAACGTATTTGCTCGAGCTATTTACAGATTATGAGAGTGACCCATTGATGACAGTTAAGCTCGCATCGATTATGACTGCGTGGACCATAATTCGAGCACAGATCGCAGAGCGCTAACGAAAGCGATAGGTTGGTCCAACATGAGGTGGTGGCGAGCACCGGGAATGCCAATAAACGGGATGTCGGTGCCTCCCATCTCACGCACATAATCCGCGGAGTCGTCGTCAAATAAGAGACTGTCCTGACCGTAGATGTAGGCCTTACGTCCGGGTGCGGCAACAACAAATTCGGCTTGCTTGAGAATTCGGTCGTGCATAGAAAAGTCACTATCGAAAACGCTGGTGCTAAATTTCCATGTCCAACCACCCTCAACTTCTTTGAGCGAGTGATAGGCCATGTAATCAAAAAGGTATGGTTCGCCACAGGGCTGGTTTGGCGAGAGGACAAACCGAGACTTGGCCGCCGCGTAATCGGGATAAACCCGGTTTGGTCGGCTAGTATCTGAACGCATTGGTCTGCCACCAGAGAAGTGAGCTTTAAGGCGCTCCAACCGGAGGACCATCAAGTCACAAATAATTAAGCCGTCAAATAACTCGTGGTGTTCGTTCATGGCCGCGATGCCGACGTGTCCACCGTAGGAATGCGCGATGACAATTGGCTTTTGCGCGTGATCAAACAGCCCCGTCTTTTGCGCGACGTCGACCACTTCTTGCGCCCGAACGTTATCGGGATAGTGGTCACGTGCTTCGGAGTCACCCATGCCGGTGAGGTCATAAGCAACCACATGATATTTTTCCGCCAAGAAGGGTGCAATAAATGCCATGCAACGCGCGTGTGCTAAGAACCCGTGCATCATCAGCAGCGGCGGATTTTCCGGGTTACCCCACCGGAAGTAGTGCACGTCGCAGCCTTGTGATTTGATGAAACCCTCTTCGCGGGGTACTTTGAGTGCCTGCACCAACCATTCGGGTGCATTTGGTGCATCCGGTGGAAGTTCCTTCTCCAGATCGCAAACTGTGGTTACCTGAGTTTTCATAAATATCCGTGCGATTCTGGCGAACCGCATTACTTCATTAGCGTGACTAAAACGTGCTTCCTATACGAGCGAAGCCCACTTTTGGGATCGCACATCATATAGAAAAATAAGATCTGGAGTTGCCGTGGGCGTCATTCACGACCGCTTTAGCACAGTTGATGTGAAAAAATTGCTGTCGAATTAATTCGAGGCTCTTCGTGCGCCAATCACACAACCCAATATGATGAGGCCTGTTCCTAAAAGTGTTTGTACGCTGATGGCTTCTCCAAAGAACCACCAACCGAATAAGGCTGCCCAAATAAATGCGGTGTACTCAGCTGACAGTAGCCGCTGTGCTTCAGCGCGACGATAGGCAATCGACATGAGTATGAGTGAACCAATTCCCGCGAGTCCCGCGAGAATGGCTCCGCCCCATTGCAGTTCGTTGGCCGGCATCAAGAGCAGGACTGGTGCAAACGGTGTCATCAGCGCCACCACAAAGGTGTTTTGATAAAACGTGATTTCCATGGGTTTTGCAATGAGTGCAAGCTTTCGTTGGAGGATTAAATTCACGGCGTACAAGACAGCGAATGCGAGCATTGCGCTCACGCCCAAGAGGTCTGTCTCGGCGTTCATGCTAAGCAGGTCGCCAGCGACAACGACCATGACACCACTGAAGCCCAAAAAAGCGGCAAATTGTGAGTTTGGACCAATACGTTCACCCAAAAAGGGTGATGCGAGAAATAGTGCGAGAATTGGTGCGACAAAAGTGAGTCCGATTGCTTGTGCAAGAGGTACTCGTGTGAGGCCAAAAAAGAAGCAGTACATCATAACTGCGGTCAAAACCGAGCGAGCAATGTGTAGTCGGAAGGCAGGGCGGCTTGGCCGTGGTGGTCGGACTGGCAGATAGAGCGCTGCGGCAAATATGGCTCCCGTTACATTACGCCAATACATCGCACTGTACGCCCCCATGGCGAGCCCCTGTGCTTTCATAACCGCATCTAAAACCGAATAGAGAAACACCCCTCCCAGTGCAAGCCCTATCGGCAAATACGGATTTGGGTATAAAGACATAGCGAGTGGGTGACCCAAGATTTGATAATCAACTGATAGATAGTCAAATGATAATTTGGTGCGCGGCGGTCGCGAACTAGGATACGTAGTTTACGCATGACCACTGTCATTGGCTCTGAAGTCCGAATATAGATCGATACCGCCCTTCGGAATTTAGAACAACCCCTCTTTTAATTCATAGGGCGATGTCACGCTGATAGATGGCTTACTGATGCCTGACTTCATGCATTTTTCACAAAAAAGCAACTCGCGAGCGTTTGAGTTGATGAGGCCGTACTTATTCAATATGTCGCTACTGAGGACCAGCAAATAATTATTTTTGCGCGTGACTAAAAAGGACTGAAAGAAATATTGGGGCTCGGAGCACGCTGTCAAATCTACAACAGTGTAATGCTTATACTGGAGCCTGAGATCCTGCAATGTTTTGCAAGAACAATCTCGAATGCAGAGTACATCCCCCTTTTTATTTTCTGGGTTGGTCGCGGACTCCTTTGCGTTGAATCGTGAAAATATTTTTGCAGGAACACCGTCCACAGAAAGAGCAGGAGTTGGATTGATCTCGCAGATCTTGCCGCCAACTTCTCTCCAAGACTTCGTGATGTCCGTTGATAGATAGTCAATACCTGCAAGGTCAAGACCGAACAGCGTGGCACACTCGATCGCCAGTTGTTTTACCTCTGGATGACATTGTTCCGTCACCTCTTCGTGTTCTCCACCGGTTGACACATTTGCGTTAGAGCGCAGAGCGACGATCTGACCTTCCGCAGGAATACTGTCGTAAGTTAATCCTTGTTTTTGAAGCATCAGTTGTGTATCCGATGCGTGTACTGAAAGCTTGTTGAAGTGCTGGTAGAAGGGGTGAGAAGACCGCCACTTCAACTTTTCGGTCATAAGCTGAAGTATCGTGAGTGTGCCATCACCAACTACAGAGAATGGTCTTCTGCGGGTAACCCCCATCACTGCGCCGTCGGCAACCAATACACGGAAATCATCGCCATTCACATGCTCTTGCATGATCACCTCGCCATATTCACGGGCATTTATAAAGGCGGCGGACAATTCTGCGTCAGTTGTAAGCGACGTATGAACCCCGAGACCCCGATCGGTACCCAAAGGTTTAATCACTGCCGACGAAAAGACTTCACGCTCGAAAATTTGTAGCGCGTCGCTTTCGGATGAAACTTTGTACGTCACAGGCGTTGGCAGGCCTGCAAGATTTAACATCTCAGCGGTCACGAGCTTATTTGTCGACATCTTCGTGGCTATGTGGCTCGTTAGCTCCGTAAAATTCTGTAAAACAGAAATTGTCTTCCCATTGATATTTCGAATAACGTAGTTGGGAAATTGGGCGGATGTTCGAATGACATCTAAGCCTGCTTGTCGCGCTTCACTCAAAAATTGGCTGCCATATTGCCTAGGCTGTCCCGTTTGGAAACCAAATCCCCGAAGATACGCAAGTACGTCATCGGCTTGTGGTGTTTTGGCATTACTCGCGCGTCGAAGCATGGCGTCAATATTGCGATTAAATAGCCAGGCTGAGGCGGGGCAGAGGGCCTCGGTTGTTAATTTGGTTCCCGTGATGTTGGCGGAAGTGACATCTGACGCAAGGGTGAATCGTTGCGCTAGCGCGTCCAGAACGTCGTCACTTGGCGAGAGTTGGAGCACTGCCTGAATGGCTGTGCCTAACGTCGTCCACGAGGTTGCGCTCGCTTCAGAGAGCTCATGTATTACTGCAACCGAATGTCGTTGGCTTGAATCGAGCCATAATACTTTCATGGCTTGCGACGCTTTATGGAGACAGACACCTGATGATTTATCTCTAAATAATACGGTTCAGGGGCCCATTTTTGACTCGCGAATTTAATCGAAGTAACGGGTCCCTCTAAGTTTTCGAACCCTGGTTTGATATTGGTGCTTACAGCATGCCAAATTTCGCTGCGAGTGGTCTGTGGTAGTTCACCAAGACCCGGACGCTCAGCCAATATTTTGGCTTTTATAGCGCTGTAGCTTCGATTAATGATCGATTGCTTGAACTTATTTTTTTCAGCGTAGAACTCTGTCCTCTGCTCATCTGAGTGATCAAGCGAATTTATATGGCGTTTTGGTACATCTACTTTTTGGATGCCAATTCTCTGCAATTTGAAGTACAGATCGTGATCCTCCCCACCGTAGCCACAAAAAGACGTGTCGTAGCCCTCGATCTTTTTGAAGTCTGAGTGATGGCACAAGACGGTGCCTTGCTCGTGTATACCATCATAAGCATGATCGCGTTTTCGGCTAAAGTACTTACCTGGACTCAGGTGTTGCTTCAACCAACCATTGAGCTCTTTGTCTAAAACGATATCTGCGTCAACAAAGAATACATAGTCCGATACAGCGCTTTCAGCACCGGCGTTGCGCGCTTGCGCTAAATTAAATGACGTAGACGCGAGGCTAACGCAGCGCACATTGGGGTGATGAGAGGCGAGCCAACCTTTTGTTCCATCTGGGCAGTCAACATCGACGACAATAATCTCGTCGGGACCAAACGCTATCCAACTGTCGATTGTAGCCTTGAGATGCTCGAGTCGCCCCTTGCAGGTAGTCACCAAGCTGATACTCATTACGATATCTCCTTCACAAGCAATAAGTGACGAGAAACGCTGAACCGCGCACCCAATCAATCATTCTTATTGACTATACAAATATAGGTCGATGCTTTCACCCAACAGAGGATTTCAGCATAAAGTTGTGTT
>CBFIBL010000049.1:0-7028 GCA_965660865.1 Luminiphilus sp. | reverse complement strand
GATGTTTGCGAAGTTTGGACCGATAATTTTAGGTATTCCGTTGTTTTTGCTGGGTGTGATGTGGGTTTTCGCGCCTGAGATGGCAGCAGCGAATCTCAGCAGCGAGTTGCTCACAGGGGCTGCATTAACCACACAAATTGGTGACAGCACCGCCTTTTTTCTGGGTAGCGGTTTTTTACTGATCGTCGGCGGACTTCGCGCGAACGCAACGATGATCCTTACCGGCGGGTGTCTCGTGGGTTTGGTTGCTCCAGTGCGTATTATCGCAGCGACTGTTCACGGCGGTGACATGACGGTCGAACCAATTGGTGTTGAGATAATTACCTTCTTTGTCGCCTATTTTGCGGCAAAACAGCTGAACGCAGCAGAAGCGCCGGAATAACCGGAATAAAGAGGAGTGTTCTATGATGATGCTCACATTGGGAGTTTTGCTCTGGTCGATAGCGCACCTGTTTAAGCGACTTGCACCTGCTACTCGCGAAGGCATGGGAGACGGTGGCAAGCTAGTCGTAACGCTCGCCCTGTTTGGCAGCGTCGCGCTCATGGTCTCCGGTTATTCGAACGCAACGGGTGCCGTTTGGTGGGTGCGACAGCCCTCTTGGGAACTCGTCAACAATGTGCTCATGTTATTGGCTTTTTATTTGATGGCAGCATCCTCGCTGAAAACCAAAGTTACGTCGGTTGTCCGTCACCCTCAGCTCACTGCAATCAAGGCCTGGAGCATCGGACATCTTCTCGTAAACGGTGATGCACCCTCGATGATTCTTTTTGGTGGCCTTCTTGTTTGGGCCGTGGTGTCAGTCATTCTTATTAACCGGCAGGACGGCAAGGGCCCTCTGCCAATTATTGAGATCAGCATGCCGCGAGAAATTGCAGCAATAGTGGCTTCTGCCATCCTATATTTCGCAGTCGTTCAGGCTCACGGTTACTTGGGTTATCCCGTCTACTGATTCCTTATGGACTATCAATTAGATACGGCAAGCATAAAACGGTCACTCGATACGTTAGCCGACCGGCATGAGCGTATTGCTCAGGCTCTAGCGCGCGTCGGTTATCCCGAGGAGCGTCGCAGAGAGCACAGCTTTGAAACTCTGGCACGCATTGTGGTCGGCCAGCAGGTAAGCGTTGCGGCTGCCACTTCGATCAACAAAAAGTTGGTTGATGCGCTCGAGGGGCAATTGACTGCGACAACAGTCCTGGATGCGAGTGAGGAGCTATTACGAAGCGCAGGGCTCTCCCGCCAGAAAGTAAATTACATTCAGTCTCTCGCAACGGCGGAGGCCACGGGAGTCCTCGTTCTTGAGAGTTTGCCACAGCTGAGTGACGAGGACGCGGTGGCGGTGATTACCAATATCAAAGGTTTTGGTGAGTGGTCCGCACACATGTATTTGATGTTTTCTTTGGGGAGACCGGATATTTGGCCTGTTGGCGATCTTGCCGTCCGGGAGGGCTTTAAGCGCATACAAGGACTGGAAGAACGTCCCTCGGCGGGTAAGCTGAAACCCATGGGAGACGACTTTCGTCCTTATCGGAGCGCGCTCGCGATGTTGTGCTGGCGGTTCTGTACTGCTGAACCAATGTGAGATTGAATAAACATGACTGACTTTTCGGAGTCCGATCAGCGATTTATGGAGCTTGCCATCGCGCAGGCCGCCAAGGCCGCGCAGCTGGGTGAGGTCCCTGTGGGGGCGGTTGTCGTTCTTGATAACGAGGTCATCGCCGAGGCCTGTAATCAGCAAATTACACATCACGACCCCTCTGCTCATGCAGAAGTGCTCGCGCTTCGCTCCGCAGCCGCCAAACTAGAAAACTATCGACTTCCCGGCTGCGAGCTGTTTGTCACGCTAGAACCTTGCACGATGTGCTGCGGTGCGATGGTTCATGCACGTGTATCCCGACTTATTTTTGGAACGAGAGAGCCGAAGGCGGGTGCCGTCGTCAGCGCGGCCTCTGCACTGGACAATGTGTCTTTGAATCACCGCGTGACCTGGTCTGAAGGATTGGGTGCGGATGAGAGTGCGAATTTACTCCGAGCTTTTTTCAAAGCGAGGCGGGCCGACAAAGCCTAGTTACAGACTTAGCGGTGTCCACTGGAGCAATTCGTGTGCCTTTTCTGTCAATTCTTGTAGATTTAAAGGCGCCGAGATGACTTGTGATGGGATGTCCTGCAGGGCCAAAGTGGCCTGATAGTGACGAATATTATCGACGTAGGTCACTGCCTCCTGACCTCTCGCGAATCCATGCCTGAGGTGAGGATAGATATTGGGGTCTTGCAGGTCAGGTAAGTGTTTTCTGACGTCTTGCCACAAATGGGGGTCACCACCGTTACCTTCCGTTATTCGTCGCGCTTCTTCTAGATGCGCCATGCCAACATTGTAGGCTGCGAGCGCCATCCATGTGCGGTCAGGTTCTTCGATGTCATTGGGAAGGCGACGGAGCAAATTGCGCAAAAACCGTGCACCACCACGCAGACTTTGCTCGGCATCTAGTCTATCTATTACACCCACTTCTCTGGCTGTCGGCCGGGTTAACATCATCATGCCACGCACACCGGTAGGCGACTTGGCCTTGGGGTCCCAGTGAGATTCTTGGTAGGCGATGGCTGCCAGGAGCTGCCAATCTAGCCTAAATTCCTTTGCGATGGACTCAATGAGCGGGCGCCATTTGGGGAGGGTGCTCTCAACCGCGCGCTGGAAGGTGAATAGCTCGATCCGCGAGGTGTCAGCATCGCTTCCAAAATAGCGCTTCTCCAGATCTGCCAGTCGCCCTTTATCAGCTGCTTGAGCGAGGAAGGTATTGATTTTCTCCCGCCACTTTTGGGCTCTCGCATCGAGACCAAGATACCAAACGGTATTGAGTGTCTCCTTCAACTCGAACGCTTTGGCTACCCTCGGGTAGAGCCTTTGCTGCATCGAAAACTCGCTCGAATCCAGCAGCGCGACGTCGGCCCGGTCGGCCTCAATTTCGCTGAGTACAGCGCTGGATTGCGCGGTTTCCAATACACGGAATGTAATGCTTGGATCCATCTCAGACAGCATGTTGAGACGCGTTCGATGATGACTACCTTTCATGATTACGATATCGAGATTGGCGAGGCCCTCGACAGAGCGCGGCCTAAACTGACCCGCTTTGTAAACGACGACAGGGTGCTGTTTGAGATAGGGCTGTGTCGATGTAAAAAGCTCATCACGCGCGCGGGATTGGGTTAGACCTGCAGCCGCAATATGAGCTTCGCCGCGAGCCAAGGTGTCGAAAACCTCTTCGATGGTAGACGCGACCTTGATACGGAGCGTCATTTCCTGCGAGTCAGCAAACGCTTTGAATAACTCGTATTCAAGCCCTGCGGGCTCATTGGCACCTAGGTAATAGGTGGTAGGGCCGTTGCGCGTGATCACAACAAGCTCATTGCCCGGCGCGAAGGCGTCAAGAACCGTCGGGTTGCCGCAGCCGGTCAATAGCAGAATTACAGTCAGTAGCCACTGTCTCATGCGAGGAGTGTAGCTCAGATCGCGATTTTGGACATTCACCCGACGACGTTGGCAAGGTATGATACGCGCTCCATTTTGTAGGATTTGCCCATGCTCCTCTTGCCCGGGTCAGACGCACTGTCAGCTCCCCGTTTTAAGCGTCTATCAAACGAAATAGCTCAGCTAGATTCGGGACTAAAACTGGCCCAAGCATTCTTTGTTTATGCCATTGAGTCAGATGGGGATGTTGACGCTGCGCAACTTGGTGCGCTGCTACAACCGGGCACAAGCCCAGCGCCACGTGGTGAGGAGTTGTCTCAGAGTGACGTTGTGATCGTCGCGCCGCGTATTGGCACCATCTCACCCTGGTCCAGTAAGGCGACGAATATTGCCAATAACTGCGATTTCGATGCTGTTAAGCGGATAGAACGTGCTGTGGTTTACGTCATCGAGGGCGCAACTCAATGCGGTGACCAGGTGGGATTGTATGGTTTGCTACACGATCGCATGGTCGAGACGGTAATGACTTCCTACGATGATCTATCGATGTTGTTCAGCGATATCTCGCCTACACCATTGACCTCAGTCCCAGTAATGACGGCGGGTCGGGATGCGCTGGTTGAAGCAAACGGCACGTTAGGCTTGGCTTTAGCGGAGGACGAAATCGACTACCTCGCAGAAGCGTTCATGGCCTTGGGTCGCGATCCCTCGGATACCGAGTTGATGATGTTTGCGCAGGCGAACTCGGAGCACTGCAGGCACAAAATTTTCAATGCGTCTTGGACGATTGATGGCATTGATCAGGATTGGTCGCTTTTCGGTATGATCAAGAACACTTACCAGCAGGGTGGAGAGCAGGTGCTGTCTGCTTATGCTGACAATGCCGCAGTCGTTGAGGGTCATCGTGCCGGGCGTTTCTACCCTGAGCCTGACTCGCAGTCGTGGAGTTACCATCAAGAGCCCATTGCGCTACTTATGAAGGTTGAAACACACAACCATCCAACGGCAATTGCTCCGTTTGCGGGTGCGGGCACTGGGTCAGGTGGCGAAATCCGTGATGAAGGCGCTGTCGGACGGGGCTCTCGACCTAAAGCAGGCTTGTGTGGATTTACGGTATCGCACCTAAATTTGCCAGGCTATGAGCGTCCCTGGGAAACCGGATACGGCAAGCCCAGCCGGATTGTGACGCCTCAGCAAATAATGACCGAGGGTCCGCTGGGTGCAGCGGCGTTTAACAACGAATTTGGTCGGCCCAACTTGGGAGGCTACTTTAGAACCTTCGAGGTCGCGACAAGCGAGGGTGTGCGTGGGTACCACAAGCCCATCATGATTGCCGGTGGCTTCGGTAACATTAAAGAGGAGCATGTCGACAAGCCACCGTTCTCTGCGGGTGCGAAATTAGTTGTTTTGGGCGGCCCTGCAATGCTGATCGGCTTGGGCGGTGGTGCGGCGTCTTCCATGGCAAGCGGGTCCAGCACCGAAGATTTGGATTTTGCCTCCGTGCAACGCCAGAATCCCGAGATTCAGCGACGTTGTCAGGAAGTGATCGATCGCTGCTGGGAGCGGGGTCCTAATAACCCAATTGCCTTTATTCACGATGTCGGTGCTGGTGGTCTCAGTAATGCGTTTCCCGAGCTGGTAAAAGACGGGGGCTGCGGTGGTGATTTTGAGTTGCGCAATGTCCCGAGCGATGAAAAGGGCATGAGTCCCCTGGAGATTTGGTGTAACGAATCTCAAGAGCGCTATGTGATGGCCATCAACCCTGATCAGCTTGCTACCTTCAGCGATATCTGTGAACGCGAGCGCTGCCCCTTTGCGATTGTCGGTGAGGCGACGGATGCACAGCATTTGAGGTTGGGCGATACACTATTTGAGAACAACCCGGTTGATTTGCCGCTCTCTTTGCTGTTTGGCAAGCCACCAAAAATGCACCGTGAAACCCAGCGAATTGCACCACCGGTAGATGGCTTCGACGGTAAAGTCGCTATTGCGGATGCTTTGGAGCGCGTTCTTACCTTCCCCGCCGTTGGCAGCAAAAGCTTTTTGATCACCATCGGTGATCGGTCGGTAACTGGCACAGTAGCGCGTGATCAGATGGTCGGTCCTTGGCAGGTGCCGGTAGCTGACGTGGCCGTGACCACAGTATCCCTCGATACTCACCTCGGCGAGGCCATGAGCATGGGTGAGCGAACGCCTGTGGCAACCTTGGATGGCCCCGCGTCAGCTCGGTTGGCGGTTGCTGAGGCCGTGACAAATATTTTAGCGTCGCCGGTTCAATCACTCACCGATATCAAGCTCTCAGCTAACTGGATGTGCGCTGCGGGTTATGCAGGCGATGACGCGGTACTCTACGACACGGTGAAGGCCGTTGGTTTGGAGTTCTGCCCCGCCTTAGGCATGACAATCCCTGTGGGCAAAGACTCGATGTCAATGCGCACCCAGTGGGACGAGGGTGGCGAAGCGAAAGCCGTTACCGCACCGGTATCACTTATCGTTTCTGCCTTTGCGCCGGTTGGCGATGCGCGTCAGACGCTCACACCCGAGCTGGCTCGGGATGAGGCCACCAGTTTACTCCTCATCGACTTGGGGCATGGCCATAATCGACTGGGTGGTTCGGTGCTTGCCCAGACCTATGGTCAGCTAGGAAGCACAGTGCCTGACGTAGCGCCAGAGGATGTCAGCCATCTGTTTTCAGCGATCAATACGCTGAAAGCCGAGAGCCTTATCAAGGCTTACCACGACCGTTCCGATGGCGGGCTCCTCGTTACTTTATTGGAGATGGCGTTCGCGGCGCGTTGTGGCTTAAACATACAAATTGATTTTGATATCGACAGTGTTGCGGCCCACCTCTTCAGTGAGGAGATTGGCGTTGTTATTCAGGTCGCGGATTCAGACTTGGAGCGCGTAAACGCTGTTTTGGCGCAACATCAGCTAGATGCACTGACCTCGGTTGTTGCAAGGCCGCGCCTCGACGAGCGGGTTGTGGTTAACACAGCTTCCTTCGAATTGATCGACAGTCGTCGCGGTGCTCTGCAACAGTTATGGGCACAGAACAGCTATGCGATTCAGCGTGATCGTGATAACGCTGAGTGTGCTGACCAAGAGTACGCGGACATTCTTTCCGAGAACCCCGGGTTGAGCGCGTCGCTAAGCTTCGATGCGGCTGACGATATTGCGGCCCCTATGATTGCCACAGGTATTCGACCCAAGGTCGCCATTTTGCGCGAGCAGGGTGTGAACGGCCAAGCTGAAATGGCCGCTGCGTTTGACCGTGCGGGCTTCGAAGCGATCGACGTGCACATGTCGGATCTCAAATCAGGTAGACGTCACCTCACTGAATTCAAAGGACTCGCAGCCTGTGGCGGTTTCTCTTACGGAGACGTGCTAGGTGCAGGAGAGGGATGGGCTAAAGGCGTCTTGTTCGATCCGTCGATGAGTGATCAATTCCAAGCCTTTTTTGAGCGGGATGACAGTTTTGCTCTAGGCGTTTGCAACGGTTGCCAGATGCTATCAGCGCTGGCGCCGCTTATCCCGGGGACTGAGCATTGGCCTCGGTTTGCT
>CBFIBL010000048.1:0-19978 GCA_965660865.1 Luminiphilus sp. | reverse complement strand
GTCATCACCTGATAGACCGTCACTGCTTTCATCTTTGAACAGAGTCGTATCGATTAGCGCAGCATTTGTTAAGTATTCTGCAAGCGCCTCCTCATCTTTGAGGTACTGACTGGTCTTTCCTCGTGTCAATTTGTAGAGCGGTGGCTGCGCGATGTAGATGTGGCCCCGGTCGACAAGCTCGCGCATTTGCCGGAAGAAAAATGTCAGCAACAGCGTACGAATATGCGATCCGTCAACATCCGCATCGGTCATGATAATGATACGGTGGTATCGGAGTTTGTCGGGATCAAATTCGTCCTTGCCAATGCCACAGCCGAGCGCGGTAACAATGGTTCCCACTTCTGCAGAACCCAGCATTTTATCGAAGCGCGCCTTTTCGACGTTTAAGATCTTCCCTTTGAGAGGCAAGATTGCCTGAAATTTACGGTTTCTCCCTTGTTTTGCAGAACCACCCGCAGAGTCTCCCTCTACCAAGTAGAGCTCGCAAAGCGAGGGGTCTCGCTCCTGACAATCTGCCAACTTTCCGGGGAGACCAGCGATATCTAGCGCCCCTTTGCGCCGTGTCATCTCACGAGCTTTTCTCGCGGCCTCTCTAGCACGTGCTGCGTCGAGCATCTTGCCAACAATTAACTTCGCATCACTTGGACTTTCTAGAAGAAACTCACCAAAAGCAGCGCCCATTGCTTGCTCAACAATTGGCTTCACTTCGCTTGAAACGAGCTTATCCTTGGTCTGCGACGAAAACTTAGGGTCTGGAACTTTGACTGAAACAATTGCTGTTAAACCCTCGCGAGCATCATCGCCTGTTGTGTTCACCTTTGCTTTCTTGGCAAGACCTTCTCGCTCAATGTAACCGTTAAGACCGCGTGTCAGCGCGGATCGAAAGCCTGCCAAGTGTGTTCCACCATCACGCTGAGGAATGTTATTGGTGTAACAGAAAATGTTTTCCTGGAATCCATCATTCCATTGCAACGCCACTTCTACACCAACGCCGTCATCACTTTGAGTCTCAAAATGGAACACTTTGTTAATCGGAGATTTAGCTTGATTAAGGAAATCTACAAAGGCACTTAAGCCTCCGTCGTAACAATATGTTTCGCTCTGTCCGCTGCGTTCGTCAGATAACACGATCTTTACGCCCGAATTCAGAAACGCGAGCTCTCGCAAACGCTTGGCTAGTACATCGAAATGAAACTTAATATTGGAAAAGGTTTCCGCGGAGGGCTTGAACCGAACAGATGTGCCAGACTCCTGCGTGTCACCGATGACCGCGAGAGGCGCATCAGGAACACCATGCCTGTAAATCTGCTCGTGGAGCTTACCTTGGCGGCGAATGGTAAGGCACAACTCTTCAGACAATGCGTTAACAACAGATACGCCAACCCCATGGAGGCCGCCGGAAACCTTGTAAGTGTTGTCATCAAACTTACCGCCAGCATGCAAAACGGTCATGATGACCTCTGCCGCCGAAACCCCCTCTTCGTGCTGTTCTGTCGGTATACCTCGACCGTCGTCACTGACACTAACAGACTCATCTGGGTGAATAACAATATCGATCTGGCTGCAGTGTCCAGCTAGCGCCTCATCGATAGAGTTATCAACAATCTCAAACACCATATGATGAAGGCCCGTGCCATCATCGGTATCCCCAATGTACATGCCCGGACGCTTCCTAACAGCATCGAGGCCCTTTAAGACTTTAATGCTGGACGAGTCGTAATTTGTTTCTTCTGCGCCGGGTGTTGTGTCTTCCATGAGATCTCCTTTCACTCACCCTATTATGCCACTTAATTCGCGTCTGTGATCGCCCCGTGTTCCACGTGGAACACATTTGACAGTGCTTTTTGTGTCCAAGCAGACGGACCAGACACGTCAACCATCGTTGCCAACACCTGAAACCCATCAGACACCATATTTCTGAAGAGGCCAGCTGCATTTTCAGCGTCGAGCTCGGCCGCCACATCATCAACCAGAAGCACAGGCGAAACCCCTGTCTCTCGCCTCATTACCCGCGCCTGCGCGAGCTTAGTTGCCGCCATCAAAACCTTCATTTGGCCTCGCGATAACACCTCATGCGCGGGCAACCCTTCTACCAAAAAGATAACATCGCCCCTATGGGGCCCGACCTGCGTAAAGCCTCTCTGCCGATCGCTAGCTGCAGCGCCATTCAAAGCATCAGTGAGTGAGCGGCCTTCGCCCCACCCACACCTCTGAATTAATTGCCACTCAGGGAGAGACACCCGCATATCGATCAAAACATCCTTCACTGTTTCAGATAAGGCAGCTACTGCACGCGAGCGTGACGAAACCAACAACTCCCCCGCCGCTGCCAAATCACGAACCCAGACCGAATCATCGGATCCGCGGCGCTCTCTCAGAAGCGCGTTACGCTGTTTTAGCGCGAGCGCGTAACGACGAGACGTCTGCGCGAAACTTTGTTCCACGTGGAACACAAAGGAATCAATAAACCTTCTTCGGCCCTCAGGACCTTCGCGAACAACATTGAGAGCATCGGCGTTAATCACAACCAAAGGCATCGCCTTAGCCAGCTCTGATAACGCTTTAACCGGCGCCCCTCCGACCCGCGCCTCGCCACTGCCACCGCGGTTTCGACGAACCCCCAAGATAAGTTTGGATGGATTAGTCGTATGACCTACCACCTGAACAGCTTCAGCGCCGCGATTAATAACGTGGTCTATACGGTGTGTGGAAAACGGCTTTCCCGTCCCAAGAAGATGAATGGCATCAAGGATGCTCGTCTTGCCAGCACCGTTCTCACCTGTGAATGCCGTCACCCCATTTGATAAGGGCAACGACATTGAGACGATGTTTCGAAAATTCTCAATCGATAGCTTATTAAGCAACGCTTTAGGGCGCCTTAGAGGCGCATGGGCATTACAACGTAGAGTGCTTCTGCCTCGCCGCTTACCGCCTCACCCTCTTCGATGAGTGCAGAACTTGCTGAGTCAGACAAGGACATACGCACCGTCGACCCTGACAACACACCCATCACATCGAGTAAGTAACTCACGTTGAACCCCACCTCGAGCGAGTCGCCAGAGTAATCCACAGGCACAGACTCTTCCGCCTGTTCTTGTTCAGGGTTGTTTGCTGTGATCTCTAATGAGCCGTCGGAGAGCGAGAGACGAACTCCGCGGTACTTTTCGTTAGAAAGAATGGCAGTCCGGGTAAACGCTTGCCGCAACTCCGAACGATCGCCTGAGACGGCCTTGTCTGGCGACTTGGGTAACACTCTCTCGTATTCTGGAAACTTTCCATCAACGAGCTTAGATGTGAAGGTAAATTGATCCGTAGCAGCGCGGATATGATTCGAGCCCACTGTGAGTGTCACCGAGCCATCACCATCAAGTAGACGTGCTAACTCTAAAATACCTTTCCTAGGCACAATCACAGACTTGTCCTCTGCAGAAAGCTCGCCAGGCGCTGTACACAACGCCAATCGGTGACCGTCAGTTGCTACGAACCGCAAACGACTCGCTTTGATCTCAAGGTACATACCGTTCAAGTAATAACGTACATCTTGCTGTGCCATAGCAAAGCCTGTTCGTTCAATCATTTGACGAACAAGGGACTGCGAAAGCTCGAGCTCTACTTCACCCTCACCTGCTTCAACCGTGGGGAACTCTGCCGCAGGCAGCGTTGATAACGTAAAACGACTTCGTCCCGCTTTGACAGTAACGCGCCCATCCTCAACGCTGAAACTGATGTCAACGCCGTCTGGTAGGCTTTTGCAGATATCCACTAACTTACGCGCTGGTACGGTGATATCGCCGTCGGCCCCTGAATTCACAACTTCAATACGGCCAACGAGCTCCACTTCTAGATCTGTTCCCGTTAAGGACAACCGATTCCCTTCGAGGCTCAACAGCACGTTGGATAGAATCGGAAGTGTCTGCCTGCGCTCTACGACGCCAGCAACCAAGTTAAGCGGCTTAATAAGCGCATCCCTAGATACCGAAAATTTCATTCTTTTGTTCTCTCTTTTTCAACAACCCGCTGCGAAATCACGTAGTGAGCAAACGTAGCAGGTTTTTATAGTCTTCCCCAATATCGGACGTAGTTTCTCTCAGCTCCGCTATCTTACGACAAGCATGCAACACTGTCGTGTGATCACGACCACCAAATGCATCGCCTATCTCGGGGAGACTGTGATTTGTCAATTCTTTGGACAGCGCCATTGCCACTTGTCTAGGCCTCGCAACCGACCTATTTCTACGTTTTGATAGAAGGTCTGCCACTTTTACCTTGTAGTAATCTGCCGCGGTTCGCTTGATGTTATCAAGCGACACCTGTTTGTCTTGAAGCGCTAGTAAATCTTTCAGACTTTCCTTTATGAGCTCAATGTCAAAAGGACGGCCAGTGAAGTTTGCACTCGCAATAACGCGTTTCAAGGCACCTTCAAGTTCACGAACGTTTGATCGTATCCGCTGTGCAATGAAAAACGCCGCTTCGTGGGAAATAGTAATACCTGTCTGTTCTGCTTTCTTCATGAGAATAGCAACACGCGTCTCGAGCTCGGGCGGTTCAACGGCGACGGTAAGTCCCCAGCCAAAACGGCTCTTTAACCGCTCTTCCACACCATCAATCTCTTTGGGATAGCGGTCACAGGTCAAAATCATCTGCTGGCCGCCTTCGAGTAGCGCGTTAAACGTGTGAAAAAACTCTTCCTGACTGCGATCCTTGTTAGCGAAAAACTGAATGTCGTCGATTAGCAAGGCATCAACTGACCGATAGAATCGCTTGAAGTCATTGATCGCGTTTAGCTGAAGCGCCTTTACCATATCAGCCACAAACCGCTCGCTGTGTAGATACACAATTTTAGCGTCGGGCTTGCGTCGTCTGAGCGCGTTGCCCACTGCATGCATCAAGTGAGTTTTACCTAGGCCTACTCCGCCGTAGAGAAACAAGGGGTTGTAAGCATCCCCCGGACTTTCTACGACTTGCTGTGCTGCGGCTAAAGCGAGCTGATTGCTTTTACCCTCAACAAAACTAGAGAACGTGTAATTCTCAACGAGATTATGTTGGTGTGAAGGAACAACTGCTTTACGGCGCGGTGGTGGTACGGCGACAGGCGCATCCATGTGCAAGGGCGCGTCGCGATGCTGTGTTTCAACTTTTATACTCTGTGATGCTGTCGCTGATGATCCAAAACTTCTGTCACCGACACTCCGCTCGCCGGTTACCACGCTCACACTTATATTTTGCGCGTCTCCGTTGAGCAGAGATAAACATTCGTTAATCAGATGACTGTACTTGTCTTCGACAAAATCTCTGATAAAGCGATTCGGCGCACTCAATACAAAAGCGGTCGGATCTTCGACAAGTGTCAGCGGCCTCACCCATGTATTGAATTGAACCTCTGGCACTTCGTGTTTCAGTTGAGCAAGGCACTCGCTCCAGAGACTCTGATTATCTGCAAAGGTTTGGTTTGTAGATGGTTGCTGCATTTTATTATGTTGTCTTTATATGTGGCTCTTAGGTATCACTCGCAGCACGTGCCGCTTAAGTTGCATCACGCATACACATTTATCGCTAAAAAAGGCTACTGTCTGAGCGGACGAATGATTTTCCGCTAGTTATCCACAAATTTATCTTCAGATCAAGAATAATTAAATGGTTTATTTTCAATGACTTATGGTTTTTCTGGGAAAACTTCGTAATTTATAAAAAGCAACCCTTTATAATAATTTTATTGTGGATAACTTATGAATAACTTATGGGTTATTTGTTGCAAAGTCGGGGTAAAATACATCGATCCATATAGGGATTGCGGTTTTATGTGACCTTGAATGTGAGTGGTTGCTCACAGAAAAATTATTTTTGTATGAACGATTAGGACCCTTGTTCTGTGATTTGTGGCGAATTGCCTATTGCTAGTGAGAGCTGACCTACCTATACTCCGCCCCCCTGATTTCACGACTGTCTATTTAAGGCAACTAGTATGAAGCGTACATTTCAACCCAGCGTTCTGAAGCGCAAGCGCAGCCACGGCTTCCGTGCACGCATGGCCACAAAAAATGGTCGCAAGGTTTTGGCGCGTCGCCGCGCGCGCGGACGTCTCCGTCTGTCTGCGTAATTCGTGATGGGCACTTCGCCCCGGAACTTTTCGTTCCAGAAAACCAAGAGACTCCTCGACAAACACGCCTTCAGCACCGTCTTCGATGGAAAGCCAGTGAAAGCTGGCGTCTCTTCAGGAACAGCGCTTACTGTTCCATCCATACACACTGAGTCGCGGCTCGGTGTCATTGTCGCTAAAAAAAAATGTCCGACACGCAAATCAGAGAAATCGAGTGAAGCGCGTCGTTCGAGAATACTTCCGGCTGAATCCTCTTCCAGAACCCACTGATCTAATATTCTTAGCTCGGCATGGCATTGCAGATAAATCCAATGCTGAGTTACGGGCTGATCTTGCGGTCATTTGGAAGAAGCTATCGAAGAAAATAACGTTGGCGAAATGATATCTCTTATCAACCGCCTATTAGCTTCGCTAATTGTTATACCTATTAAACTGTATCAACTGTGCATCAGTCCTTTTATTGGGAGTCGATGCCGCTTTTACCCTAGCTGCTCATCATATGCTGTCGACGCAATAAACGCTCATGGCCCTGTTAAAGGTAGCATTCTTGGCATAAAACGTATTTCTCGCTGTCATCCATGGAGCGACGGCGGTTATGATCCTGTTCCAGGCACTACTGACCAGCCAAGTAGCAACGACTAATACATCGAGGATTCAATGGACCCCGTACGCTTATTACTCATCAGTTCGACTGCTGTTCTCTCGCTGATGCTGCTGATCGAATGGAATCAATACTCAGATAACTACCAAAAAGATCAAGCTGAGCGTTACGCGGCTGAGGTGTCAATGGCGCCGTCAATATCGCCGACATATAACAGCAACAACGTTGATACGCCCACTACTAAAAGTATTTCGGATATTCCATCCGTAGCGTCCGCAATGACACCTGTTCCCTCTAGCATTGATAAAACGGGTCTCGCTTATCTGGAAACCGACACCCTCAACATCGCTATAAGCACCGACGGTGGTGATGTTGTAGATGCTTCTTTACCCAGATTCCCAGTAAGACTCGATACACCGAATCAACCCTTCCTTTTACTCGAATCGAGTGCTTTGAGAACCTATGTGGCACAAAGCGGGCTAATTGGTCCTGACGGGATTGATGCGAGCGGTAAGCGCGCGCAATACCTCTCTCTTGGCACCACCGTAAATGACGATAGCAGTCAAACACTCTCGCTGGTTTGGACAGGAAATCGCGACGACGATCTACAGGTGATCAAGCGTTTTACGGCCGCAGATAACCGCTACTTCATTGACGTGGATTACACCATTACTAATTCGGGCTCGACTCCTGTATCGATGACTTCGTTCGCTCAGTTAAAAAGAGACAACACGGAAGCGCCCGATGCTAATGTGGGCTTCGGCGTGAGTCCTTACTTGGGTGCAGCACTCACGCAGCCCGAAGAACGCTACACAAAGCTCTCCTTTTCAGACCTCGCTGACGAACCCTTTGCAAAGAAATTACCCGCGGGATGGGTGGCTATTTTGCAACACTACTTCGTGTCGGCTTGGATACCTGCACAAAATCAATCGCACGACTTTTTTGCAAGCAAACTGTCCAGTGGTGAAAACGTCATTGGTTTCAAGAATCCGTCAATCACCGTCCAACCTGGCGAAACCACAACCATTTCGCAACGATTGTATGTCGGTCCAAAGGATCAAGTGGCACTCGCAGACATTGCTGAGAATCTTGACCTCGTGATCGACTACGGCTGGCTGTGGTGGTTGGCACAACCCTTGTTTTGGCTACTTACATTCATCCAAACCTTTGTCGTGAACTGGGGTGTTGCCATTATCATTCTCACGATGGTGGTGAAGCTCGCCTTCTTTAGATTGTCGGCCGCGAGCTACAAATCAATGGCAAAAATGCGCACTGTGCAACCAAAGATTCAAAGCATTCGAGATCAGTACGCGGACGATAAAAATAAACAGCAGCAAGCGATGATGGAGCTCTGGAAGAAAGAGAAGATCAATCCGATGGGGGGATGTTTGCCCATGCTCATTCAGATGCCTGTGTTCATCGCGTTGTATTGGGTGTTACTCGAGTCTGTGGAATTGAGACACGCTCCCTTTATTCTCTGGATCGATGATCTCTCGGCCATGGATCCCTACTTCGTCCTGCCCATACTCATGGGAATCAGTATGTATCTGATGCAGCGTTTGAACCCCGCACCACCTGACCCCATGCAAGCGAAAATCATGCAATACATGCCGATTGCATTCACTTTCCTGATGATGTGGTTCCCTGCAGGATTAGTTCTTTACTGGCTCTGCAACAACTTGTTGTCCTTCGCTCAACAGTACGTTGTGACTCGGCAGATCGAACAAGCAGCCCGCTAGGGTTGCCCTCACGTTCCCGTAGAGTCTCTCAAGCTTGGCAGGATTAGAAACCGACACCATTGCCGCTGTTGCCACCGCAAGGGGCAACGGCCCGGTGGGTATCATTCGCTTAAGCGGCCCTGGAGCCTTAACGATTGCTCAAGCCATTACAGGTTCTGAGTTAAAAGCGAGGTTTGCTCACTACGCGTCATTTGCCGATTCAACAGGCTCGACGCTAGACACAGGCATCGCCCTCTACTTTCCCGGACCAAACTCCTTCACAGGTGAAGATGTTGTCGAACTCCAAGGCCATGGCGGTCATATTGTTTTACAAACGATTTTGAATCGTTGCCTTAGCCTAGGCGCTAGAAGTGCTCGACCGGGAGAATTCTCAGAGCGCGCATTCGTCAATGGGAAGATCGATTTATTACAAGCAGAGGCGATTGCTGACCTGATTTCTGCTGAAAACGAGACCGCAGCAAAGCTCGCAAGCACATCGCTCAGCGGTTCCTTTTCGAATTATGTCAACACTCTCTCTGAACGACTTAATGAGTTACGTGCACTTACCGAGGCATCTATCGATTTCCCGGAAGAGGATATCGATATTCTGGAGCGCCACTCCGTCATACAGCGACTCGAAGAATGCAAAGCAACGCTGTCCGCACTATTGGATGAGGTGTCTAGATCCCAACGTAAAACACAGACCTATACAGCGGTACTTTATGGCGCTCCCAATGCAGGAAAAAGCAGCCTATTGAATGCCCTCGCGCACGATGATGTAGCGATTGTCACTCATTTAGCGGGAACAACTCGGGATACGTTGAAGCAAAGCATCAATATCGGAGAGCTAACCCTAGAAATCATCGACACCGCAGGCATCCGAGAAACTCAAGATGTCATCGAACAAGAAGGCGTAAAACGAGCTAAGGACAGTGCCGCTCTCGCTGACCTAGTCATCCATGTCATCGATGATGCAGCACAGTCTGGTGATTCCCGCCAAATTGATTATCAAGCAGAGGGCAGCTTAGTCCTTAAAGTCCGCAACAAAATAGATCAATCAGGTAGATCAGCTGGAAGCTGTGTCTCAAGCGAAAACATCACCGAAGTTGGGGTTAGTGCAAAAACGGGCGAAGGCTTATCAACGCTGACGGAAACAATTGAGACTTTGTTGCTCGGCGATGGCCATCAAAATAGCCAGTTTAGTGCACGACAACGACACGTTGAGGCACTCACGAGCGCTAATGAAAAACTCAAAGAAGCCTTGGCTGCATTCAATAGTCACAACGCTGCTGAGTTACTATCTGAAGATCTTAAATTAGTCCAAAGCTCCATAGACTCCCTCACAGGAAAAGTATCGAGTGATGACATTTTAGGGCAGATTTTTAGCTCCTTTTGCATCGGTAAATAACAACTTACCCACACATTCCTCCCACCTTTTCAACTGCGTTACATCGATTCGCTGTCATCATTAACGCTTGTTGATAACGCTGTGTAGAACCTTGCAAACAAGTCTGTGAATGAAACTGTGTGTATTTTCAGGGAAACAAAACGTGCCTAGGAAGATCCGATTTATCCAACAGTCATTAAAGGCTTTTACGTAAGAAATACGTTGCTTATCAGTCTACTTATACAACCGCTACGGTCCCTTCAATGAAGCGTTTTAGAAGGTTATACACAGATATCACTGTCCCTAATAACTACAACAACAGAGTATCTTCTTTTAAACATATATTTCTTAAATAGCTTTTAAGAACAATCAAATTTGACGTGTTACACAACTACCGCGCAATACATCGATTTAAACAAAAGGCTCCGTGCCTCTCGGTCAACGTACACCTACAAGCACAACACCGCTTTAATAAAGTTAATGATCGGCCTGACCAGATGATGTCCTGTGCGTATCAAGCGACGCGCTGAAAGTTAAGGACTAAACAGCAGTCACTTTTCGTTGTTTGGTCTGTTTCTCATTGATCAAAGCCAACTTTGACCAATGACACCGAACTTAAGTTATGGCGAAAATGACCGTATACTCGCGCGCCCCATCGGAGGCGATAAAAAGTGACTACCGCTAATCGAACATATGACGTCGTTATTGTTGGCGGCGGACATGCCGGTACTGAAGCCGCATTGGCGTCTGCGCGTGCAGGATCGCGCACCCTGCTTATCACCCACTCTATAGATACCTTGGGGCAAATGTCGTGCAATCCAGCTATCGGCGGAATTGGTAAATCGCACCTTGTTCGAGAAATCGACGCTCTGGGTGGTGCCATGGCACGAGCAACAGATCGCGCTGGTATTCAGTTTCGCGTTCTTAATGCTCGTAAAGGGCCAGCCGTTCGAGCAACGCGTGCTCAGGCCGATCGAGTTCTCTATAGAAATGTCATTCGGCAGATCTTGTTTGCGGAGAGAAATCTTACGATTTTTCAGGATGCAGTAGATGACATAGAACTTGATGGAACTCGTATATCGGGGGTTCGCACAGCGACGGGTATTCGCTTCCAAACACAAGCCTGTGTTCTGACAGCGGGAACCTTTTTAAACGGTAAGATTCATATCGGGCTCGAAAATCAGACGGGTGGTCGCATGGGTGATCCCGCTGTTATTACCTTAGCTGATCGCTTGCGCGAGCTTTGTCCAAGAACAGGGCGATTAAAGACAGGAACACCGCCGAGAATCGACGGTAACAGTGTCGATTATTCTGGTTTACAAGAGCAATGGGGTGACGAGCCAAGGCCGGTGATGTCGCAACTTGGCTCGATTGATGAGCACCCAGAGCAAGTGTGTTGCTGGATTACAAAAACCAACGAAGCTACTCATGACATCATTCGCAGCGGTCTTGACCGCTCTCCGATGTTCAGCGGGGTAATCGAGGGCACGGGTCCAAGGTACTGTCCTAGCATCGAGGACAAAATTCACCGTTTTGCTGATAAAAACTCGCATCAGATTTTCTTAGAACCAGAGGGCCTGACAACAACTGAGTTGTACCCCAATGGCATATCAACGTCACTGCCTTATGATATTCAAGACGCTATGGTGCGAACCATTCCCGGTCTTGAGAATGCACACATAACGCGTCCGGGTTATGCCATCGAATATGATTATTTCGATCCCAGGGATTTACAGCATGATCTTCAAACACGAGAGATTTCCGGTTTGTTTTTCGCAGGTCAAATCAATGGAACAACGGGTTATGAAGAAGCGGGAGCACAGGGCCTATTAGCCGGATTGAATGCTTCTCGATTCACGCGTGAGCTTGAGTCTTGGGAGCCTCGAAGGGATGAGGCATACATCGGTGTTCTGGTTGACGATTTGGTCACCTTAGGGACACTGGAACCCTACCGAATGTTTACGTCGCGCGCAGAGTATCGTCTGCAATTGCGAGAGGATAATGCAGATGAGCGTCTGACAGAGTTAGGCCGGAATCTGGACTTAGTGACTGATGAGCATTGGGCAAAATACGAGGCAAAACGTACGTTAATAAGCGAGGAATTAAATCGCCTCGACACAACCTTTATCCACCCAAATACAGAGCAGGCAGATTCACTAAACCCCAAACTTACTTCGCCGCTCACTCGAGAATACTCAATGGCGGATTTAGTCCGTCGGCCGGAGCTGGGTTATCGAGATGTTGCTGGTCTCAAAGGAGAGGCTGTCTGTAATTCGGCCATAGCTGATCACATTGAAACGCGAGTGAAGTACGCCGGTTACATTGCTCGCCAGCAAGATGAAATAAACCGATTGAAGCGCCATGAAAACACGACGATTCCCACAGGCTTTGATTTCACGAAAGTGAGTGGTTTGTCGAATGAAATCTGTCAAAAGCTCGTGGATCATCAACCTGAAAACCTTGCTCGAGCAGGTAGAATTCAAGGTGTTACACCGTCAGCTTTATCTTTACTTCTTGTCCACTTAAAGAGGGAGTCACAACGCCCCAATGTTGCCAGCGCAAGCAATGGCTAGTGCTGCGAAAGATGTGTTGGCCGAGGGAGTTTCTGCGCTTGGTGTGGAGCGGGTCAATGAGCAAGCGCTCAACGAGTACCTAACACTGCTCAAAAAGTGGAATAAGCCTTTCAATCTAACGGCCGTAAGGTCAGACCGAGATATGGTGGTAAAACATCTGTTGGATAGTCTTTCGGTTGCGCCCTACTTATCAGCAGTAAAACACGTTTGCGACGTTGGAACTGGTGCTGGCTTGCCTGGAATTCCGCTTGCAATTTATTTTCCAGACACGCAGTTTGTTCTTTTAGACAGTAACGGCAAGAAAACGCGTTTCTTGGAGCAAGTGAAGAGTCACTTAGGCTTGAATAACGTCGAGATCGTTCAAGCGCGTGTTGAGAGTTTTCAACCACAAGCGCTTTTTGACGGAGTGATTTCACGTGCATTTGCTGATTTGAACCGCATGTGTCGGGTAACACATCACTTGGTAGCTGAGGGAGGCCTTTGGTTTGCGATGAAGTCGCAAACAGCTGAGAGTGAGATATCGGACTTAGACGCCACGCTCACTTTACAACAGCGGATCGATTTAAATGTGCCATTTCTTAGCGATGCAAGAATGCTTGCCATCGTTAAAAAGGGCGAGAGCAAAGAATGAAAATAATAGCGATAGCAAATCAAAAAGGTGGCGTGGGGAAAACAACAACCAGCGTCAACTTAGCTGCGTCACTTGCACAGATGGGCAAGCGTGTGTTGCTAGTCGACATGGACCCACAGGGCAATGCGACCATGTCCTCGGGGATCGAAAAAAACAGCATAGAGTTCTCGATTCTCGATTTATTACTCGAGGAAGGTGACCTAGAAAATTGTGCGACTCCCTCGCCAACGGGTGGCTTTGACGTCATCCCTGCTAATGGTGACTTAACGGCTGCCGAGGTTGAGTTGATTGACGTTGATGGAAAGGAAAAACGTCTGAAAGGCGGTTTGGCAAAGGGTGAGCATCGCTACGATTTTGTGCTCATTGATTGCCCCCCGTCACTTAACATGCTGACGGTTAATGCCATGGTCGCGTGCAATTCCATCCTTATCACAATGCAGTGCGAATACTTTGCATTAGAGGGCTTGTCTGCGCTTCTCAATACCATTCGTAGAATCAATGAAACAGTGAATCCTGACCTCGAAATCGAAGGTATTTTGCGAACCATGTACGACCCCCGAAACTCTTTAACAACCGAAGTGTCTGAGCAACTCTTTGGTCATTTTGGTGATCTGGTATATCGCACGGTCATTCCGCGTAATGTGCGCTTAGCCGAAGCTCCGAGTCATGGTCAACCAGGCATAATCTATGATCGGTACTCGCGAGGTGCTCGCGCCTACATGGCGTTAGCAGAGGAATTTTCGCGCCGACAATAAGTCGCTGTTAAGGTATTTCGTATGACAACGAAGAAAAGAAAACTCAATCGTGGACTCGACGCTCTGTTAGGTACGGAACTTACGAGGCAGAAAACCGGTGAAACAACGACCTCTTCAACCACTCTTCCTGTTGATGGTGAGTTGAGGCAAATCCGACTCGAAAAATTACAGCGCGGTAAATACCAGCCCCGAATTGAGTTCGATGAGGCTGCGCTTAATGAGTTAGCTGAAAGCATCAAAGCGCAGGGTGTGATGCAGCCCATTGTTGTTCGATCCATATCAGCGGATCAATTTGAAATCGTAGCGGGTGAACGTCGTTGGCGAGCTAGTCAAATTGCAGGTCTAGATAGCATCCCTGCTTTAGTGAGAGACATCAGCGATGAAACTGCCATCGCAATGGCGCTCATCGAGAATATACAGCGCGAAAATCTTAACCCTATGGAAGAGGCTCGGGCTCTGAAGCGATTACAGAGCGAATTCGATCTCAGCCAGCAGGAAATCGCAAACGCTGTCGGTAAATCTCGGCCGGTTATTGCCAACCTTCTTCGTCTCTTGTCCTTGGAATCTGGAGCTGCCGAGTTGTTGGAATCGGGACAAATAGACGCAGGTCATGCAAAAGTCCTTCTTGCACTCGAAGGTAGCCAACAAGTTATGGCGGCGCGGAAAGTGGCTGAAGCGAAATTATCAGTGAGACAAACTGAAGCACTTGTGAAAGCACTGTTAAATCCGAGGGATTCAGAGCTTGAGGTGAAAACGGATCCCGATATTGAGCGGCTTGAGCGTAAACTGTCAGAGCAATTTGGTACAAAAGTCAGTATTGAAAATAAGAATGGTCGTGGACGTCTCGTCATTCAGTACAGCAACCTAGACGTATTAGACGGAATTCTCGGTCGTATCCAATAAAAGTTGGCATTTTGCTTTGTTGATGCCCTTTCCCAATTCGAATAGACTTGCGCGCGCTTGAGAACCCTTAGCTCTGGGAGTACTTGGCGGTGGAGTACACGCAAAAAAAGCTGGCCCATCACCTGATACATGCGCTGTCCTACACGGGCGTGGTTGTTGGAGTTCTCGCAATAGGCGCATGGGTGTTATCGAGCTTCAACGCTGCGATCGCGCTGTGTGCGGGGGCGTCCATAATTGCTGGTCCTCAAGTTTGGCTAGCAATGAGTATGTTCAGCCGTTTTGGCGCGCAAGCGCCGACGCTACTGGGAATAGCGAAATTCAGTCTCAGTGCATTGTTGTTTGGGGTTTGGTTTGCCAAAGCCCAAGACCCGCAACCCGGGACTCTATTCTTGGGTGCGATAGTGGTATTAGTGTGCAGTCCGGTTTTTTATTATTTGGCTGCGAAAGAAGAGAATTGATTTACAAGACACGCGCACAAAGCGTGTTTTTGAACGGGGCAGCATTTAATGGCGGCAGCTGGTCAAGAGCAGACAGTTTCAGATTACATCGTTCACCACCTCACGAACCTTACCTACGGTAAGTTGCCTGAGGGGTTCGAACGTTATGATGGTCAAACTGTAGGCGCGGGTGGTGAATGGACATTTGCACATGGCGCCGACGAAATTGCAGCCATGGGCTTCAACGCACTCCACGTTGACTCGCTGGCATGGTCGATCGGCCTGGGCGTTATCTTCTGTGCGCTGTTTCGTTGGGTAGCCGTTCGCGCTTCCGCGACAACGCCATCGGGTTTCATTAATTTTATCGAAATGATTGTCGAGTTCATCGACAACCAAGTGAAAGACACATTTCACGGTAAAAACAAATTAATCGCGCCGCTGTCATTGACGATTTTTGTGTGGGTCTTCCTCATGAACTTGATGGATTTGATCCCAGTTGATTTGGTGCCTGAAGCTTTGATGCTTGCAGGTGTTGAATATCAAAAGATTGTTCCCTCTACCGACCCCAATATCACTATGGGGATGGCCCTTGGTGTGTTCATCTTGATGCTGTTCTACTCGATCAAGGTGAAGGGCTTCGGTTTTGTTCGTGAGCTGACGATGAATCCGTTCAATCACCCCGCGTTTATTCCGGTCAACCTTTTTATGGAAGTGGTTGGTTTGCTGGCGAAGCCTTTCTCATTAGGATTGCGCTTGTTCGGCAACATGTATGCCGGTGAAATGATATTTATTCTTATTGCAGCGCTTTTCGGTGCTGGCATTATGTGGATGTTACCCGCTGCACTGCTCCAACTAGGTTGGGCGATTTTCCACATTCTAGTGATTACGCTTCAGGCGTTTATCTTCATGGTCCTTACCATCGTGTACCTCAGCATGGCGCACGAGGACCACTAATAATTTCTGACCTTCCATACTAAGACTCAATAGGAGACAACAATGGAAATGATCTACATCGCAGCTGCGATTATGATGGGCTTGGGCGGCATGGGTGCTGCTATTGGCGTGGGCATTTTGGGCGGCAAGCTCATCGAAGGTTCAGCGCGTCAGCCTGAACTCGCTTCACGTCTTCAAGGTACTTTCTTCCTGGGCGCAGGCCTGGTTGATGCGATCCCCATTATTGGTGTTGGTATCGCTATGTACCTCATCTTTGTGGTTGCAGGCTAAAAAACCTTTTTCCTCGCCGGCTTTGCCGGCGTGTGTGAAACCCACAGGAGAAAACCGTGAACATTAATCTGACCATCATCGGACAGATGATTGCCTTCCTCGTGTTTGTCGCATTTTGTATGCGTTACGTTTGGCCGCCTATTTTGGCTGCTATGGAAGAGCGACAGCAAAAAATCGCAGACGGCCTTGCCGCTGCAGATCGCGCAAGTCACGATCTTGAGTTGGCCCAGAAAGAAGCGGTAGACCGTTTGTCCGAAGCTAAGAAAGAAGCAGCGGCCATTGTTGATGCGGCAAATAAGCGCGCGGCGACCGTCGTTGATGAAGCCAAAGCAGCCGCGGTTGCAGAGGCTGATCGCGTTAAAGATCTTGCGTCAGCTGAAGTCGAGCGTGAGAAGGCCCAAGCGAAAGAGCAATTGCTGTCGCAGGTGAGCACCCTTGCGATTGCTGGCGCAGAAAAAGTGTTGGGTGCAGAGATCGACGCCGATAAGCACGCTGCACTTCTAGAGCAGCTGGTTAAGGAGCAGTAAACGTGATCGAGCCAACAACATTGGCAAGACCTTACGCTCGCGCTGCCTTTCAGTATGCCGTCGATAACGGTGCCGTTGATTCATGGCACGGTGCCTTGGAAACGTTGGCGGTCGTTGTGGCCGATCCGACTGTAGCTGAGGTTTTGGACGATCCCGCAAGTACTGCTGTGCAGCGTGCGGACACGGTGTCTGCAGTTTTGGGCGATGACATACCTGCAGGTGTTGATCAATTTATTGCAGTGATGGCCGAAAACCATCGGCTGATGTTAGCGGCGGAGGTGGCAGTACTTTTTGCCGAACTAAAGTCAGCGCTTGATGCAGCAGCTAGCGTAACCGTAACGAGCGCATTTGACGTTCCGGGCGCAACCCTAGACCAGCTGTCAGCAACACTGACAACGAGGCTAGGAAAAACAGTCGATATGACTGTGGAAACAGATCCCTCTCTTATAGGGGGAGCCATTATTAGAGCTGGCGATATGGTTATCGATGGCTCAGTTCGTGGGCGCTTGCAAAAGCTTGCGACTACGTTGAAATCTTGACAGAGGAACCGGTCATGCAACAACTGAACCCGTCAGAAATCAGTGACATCATTAAGCAGCGTATTTCTCAGCTGGATGTGGCTTCACAGGCGACAAACGAAGGCACTATCGTTTCGGTAACGGACGGTATTATCCGAATTCACGGCCTTACTGAAGTTCAGTATGGCGAGATGATTGAGTTTGAGGGCAATGTATTTGGTCTTGCACTCAACCTAGAGCGCGACTCTGTGGGCGCGGTAGTTCTCGGTGATTATAAGCAGCTCGCTGAGGGCCAGACTTGTCGTTGTACTGGACGAATTTTAGAAGTACCCGTTGGTCCTGAGCTCCAGGGCCGCGTTGTCGATGCTTTGGGTAATCCAATCGATGGCAAGGGTGCGATTGAAGCAACCATGACCGATGCGATTGAAAAAATCGCACCTGGTGTTATTGCACGTCAGTCTGTTGATCAGCCAGTGCAAATTGGTCTGAAAGCGATCGATGCAATGGTGCCCATCGGTCGAGGCCAGCGTGAGTTGATCATTGGTGACCGCCAGGTGGGTAAAACTGCGATCGCGGTTGATGCAATTATCAACCAGAAAGGTACAGGTATTAAGTGTATCTACGTTGCCGTTGGACAGAAGGCATCTTCTGTGGCGTCGGTTGTACGTAAACTTGAAGAGCACGGTGCAATGGACCACACAATTGTGGTTGCGGCCAACGCTTCAGATCCTGCGGCGATGCAGTTCCTTGCACCGTTTGCGGGTTGCACCATGGGTGAGTACTACCGTGATCGCGGTGAAGACGCGCTTATTATTTACGATGATTTGTCGAAGCAAGCGGTTGCTTATCGTCAGATCTCATTGCTTTTGCGTCGTCCGCCCGGTCGTGAAGCTTACCCTGGAGATGTTTTTTACTTGCACTCGCGTCTCCTGGAGCGTGCTGCTCGTGTAAATGCGGATTATGTCGAAGCATTCACGAACGGTGAAGTCAAAGGCCAAACGGGTTCGTTGACCGCACTGCCTGTCATCGAAACGCAGGCTGGTGACGTTTCTGCGTTCGTACCGACAAACGTAATTTCGATTACTGACGGTCAGATCTTCCTTGAAGCAGATATGTTCAACGCGGGCATCCGTCCTGCAATGAACGCGGGTATCTCTGTATCACGTGTAGGTGGTGCTGCACAGACGAAGATCATCAAGAAGCTTTCGGGTGGTATTCGAACAGCATTGGCACAGTACCGTGAGCTTGCAGCATTCTCTCAGTTTGCTTCTGACCTTGACGAAGCAACCAAGGCGCAGCTCGAGCACGGCGAGCGCGTTACAGAGCTTATGAAGCAGAAGCAGTATGCGCCGCAATCGGTTGCTGAAATGGGTCTCTTGCTCTACGCCGCGAACGAGGGCTACTTGAAAGCAGTTGAGGTCGAGAAAGTAGCTGATTTCGAAGCTGCATTGTTGTCTTACATGCACGCCGAGCACGGTGCACTGATGCAGGAAATTGCGGCTGACGGTAACTGGAACGACGATCGCGAAGCGGCGTTTAAATCCGGTTTAGATGCTTTCGTTTCAACACAGACTTGGTAATTAACCATGGCAGCTGGTAAGGAAATTCGCACTAAGATCTCGAGTATCCAAAGTACCCAGAAGATCACCAGTGCAATGGAAATGGTCGCCGCGAGTAAAATGCGCCGCGCGCAAGACCGCATGGAAGTGGGCAAGCCTTACGCCCGTCGCATGCGTGCTGTCATCGGACATATTGCAAATGCCTCGGCCGAATACCGCCACGCGTACATGCAGCAACGTGATGTTAAGCGAGTGGGTTATGTCATCGTGTCTTCAGATCGCGGACTTTGCGGTGGTTTGAACATCAACTTGTTCAAGCGGGCGTTGCAATCGATGAAAGACGATTCCGACGCAGGACACGATGTCGATTTGTGTTTAATCGGTGGAAAGGCTCAGGCCTTCTTTGGCTCTGTTGGTGGCAATGTCGTAGCCAGTGTTCGAGATATTGGTGAAGAACCCACAGTTGAGCAGTTGATTGGTGCCGTCAAGCACATGCTTGATGCTTATGTGGGTGGCACGATCGATAAGCTCTACTTGGTTTCTAACGATTTCGTTAACACCATGACTCAGTCGCCCACAGTTGAGCAATTGCTGCCGCTCGAAGCAGATGCGCAAGAGCAGTATGCGCACCATTGGGATTACATTTACGAGCCTGATGCTCGTGAGTTGCTCGATGAACTTTTGGCCCGTTACATCGAAGCGCTGGTTTATCAGGCGGTTGTTGAAAACGGCGCTTGTGAGCAAGCGGCGCGAATGATTGCGATGAAGAACGCTACTGATAACGCGGGTGAGCTTATTGACGAGCTTCAGTTGGTTTACAACAAGGCACGTCAGGCGGCGATTACACAAGAGCTTTCAGAAATTGTGGGCGGTGCTGCCGCTATTGGATAAGCGCGCGAGCGCACATTTAGATTTATAGCAGTGCGATCGGTATGCGCTGCAAAATTGCACAGAGGACTCAAAAATGAGTAGTGGAAAGGTTGTACAGGTTATTGGCGCGGTTGTTGACGTTGAGTTCCCTCGCGACAGCGTACCTAAGGTATACGAT
>CBFIBL010000047.1:0-2678 GCA_965660865.1 Luminiphilus sp. | reverse complement strand
CGGTGATACGGGAATCGTTGCCGACGTCGAGGGTGTAGCGCTTTACAAGGGAGACCAACAAGTCATCTTGGTCTCCTCGCAGGGCAATGACAGCTTCGCGATGTATGACTTGGCTTATCCGCACTCGTTCATAAAGCGCTTTCGAATCGTAAGGGGCGAAACAGGGATTGATGGAGCTCAGGAGACAGACGGTTTGGATGCAACGTCAGTTCCTCTCGGTAATTTTTTTCCTGAGGGTATGATCGTCGTCCAAGACGGGTTTAACGAGGACTCATCAGGTCACCAGAACTTTAAAGTTATCGCCCCACCGATTACCCGCTAAAGGTTGCGTGACTTAACGCTACTCTTTAGTTTTGTGTCCCGGTCCTCTACCCGACCTCCTCGCTAAGATTCTTTGGTGGCAAAGAGAAGCGAGGGGACTTGAACAGGTCGTGGTCGTCGTGTTCTTCTGTCCCGAAGGCAGTGTCGACTGCTTCTTCAAGGGACTTAGTCTGTGTTCGATAACAACGCAAAGCGGTTAGCCTGCCTAGTCAAGGATAAACAACTCTCATCCGTTGAAGTAACACGGTTCTATATAAATCGAATTGGGAAACACAACCCAGTGATCAATGCGGTGATTGCGGAGCGATTTGAGGCTGCACTCGACGAGGCTCGACAGGCGGATGAGAAGGTGAGACGTGGCGAGCCTGTGGGTGCGCTTCATGGATTACCGATGACCATCAAAGATGCATACGAGGTGACCGGTTTGACCTGTGAGGTCGGGCATCTTCCTTTCAAAGGGCGAGTCTCCGATACAGATGCTGTTGTGGTTCAGCGATTGCGAGCGGCTGGGGCGATTATTCTGGGTAAGACGAATACGCCACTTCACTGTGCTGACCTACAAACCTACAACGCGATACATGGCACGACCTGTAATCCGCATAACGTCGAGCGAACCCCTGGAGGCTCATCGGGTGGTGCGGCAGCGGCTTTGGCGGCGGGGATGACACCACTAGAGTTTGGTAGCGATATCGGTGGATCCATACGCACGCCGTCACATTTCTGCGGCCTCTTTGGACACAAGCCAACGTTCGACATCATCCCGCAGCGGGGTCACGTACCGCCTGCGCACGGTGCAATAACAACCTCTGCACTAAATGTAATGGGACCGCTCGCCCGATCGGTGGATGATCTCGAGTTGGCGTTTGACGTGACAGTTGGATTTGACTCAAAACCCGGCGTAGGCGCTGAGCTTGCGTTGCCGCCCTCTAGCGTGGAGTCAGTCAAACACCTGCGGGTAGGGCTCTGGTTAGGTGACGATTATTGCCCCGTGGACACTGAGATCCTCGCAGGTATACAGCGCGCGGCTCAGCAACTCGAAGCACTAGGTGCCCAGGTTGAAGAGGCGGAGCCCGAGTTTTCGCTCGCCGAGCACCACGAAACCTATCTCATGCACTTGTCACCCATCATTGGTGCCAGTTTTGGACCTGACCAACTGGCGCTCATGGAGGATGTTGCGCGGGAATTGGGACCTGATGACAAGTCCCATAACGCAATTCAGGCGAGGGGCGCACTGCTGCCACATCGTGAGTGGCTGGTCTGGAATGAGATTCGGGCTCACATGTCGGCGAAATGGGCGGCGTTTTTTGACGATTACGACGTGCTGATTTGTCCTGTAACACCAACGACAGCGATGCCGCACGATCAGGACACACCGTTTGGCGCGCGAAAAATTATGGTTAATGGTACGCCCCGACCCTACTCGGATAACGTTGTCTGGGCGGGTGTTGCGACCCTATGTAGCTTGCCCTCAACTGCCGTGCCCGTTGGTCGGCATAGCGACGGTCTGCCTTATGGTTTACAGGTTATCGGGCCCGAGTACGGCGATCGAACGACGCTTGCTGTGGCGAAGATGCTCGAAGAAGCCGGCTATGTCAGTACGCTCGCGGACAGCTTTGCATAACGGGGCGCGATAAACACGACGCTGATATTTGCTCGTGTATGGGAGTGCCAGGCTTTATTGCGTTCCGTGCCGAGGGCCATTCTATTCAAGGATGGGTTTTGAAGTGTCATGGCGCGGGTAGCATTGAGAGATCACGCAGGTAAACTGCACGAGGAGATCAAACAATACATGGCGCGCTGATTTATCCGAGTCAGCAACTGGGGGAGCACACCATGAGCACGTCAACAAACGAGGCCAAGCAGGGCATGGGTGGATTTTTAGGTTGGGTTGAACGAAGCGGTAACAAGTTACCGGACCCGGTCTTTCTCTTCTTTTGGCTGATTGTTGGCTTAGTCGCTATTTCGGTCCTTGCCAGTCTGTCAGGTGCCTCTGCGCTGCACCCCACGAAGATCGATCCTGCGACCGGCACGCAGCAAGTGATCACCGCAACCAGTTTGTTGTCAGCCGAGAACATTGCGAGGTTGTGGATGGATATGCCCAAGACCTTCACCCATTTTCACCCACTGGGCTACGTACTCGTGGTCATGTTGGGTGCCGGCGTTGCTGAGCGTGTTGGGCTCTTTGGTACCGCGATGAGAGCGGGTGTGAAAGACGTTCCTAATGTATTGCTCACACCGACGGTTGTGCTCGTGGGTATGCTGGGGAATCTTGCAGCTGACGCGGCCTATGTCGTACTCATTCCCCTCGCTGGCATTATTTTTCACGCGGCGGGGCGCCATCCCATTGCCGGTATCGC
>CBFIBL010000046.1:0-7188 GCA_965660865.1 Luminiphilus sp. | reverse complement strand
TTTGCCAAGAAAAGGAAAAAGCGCAAAACTTGCGATCAAAAGGCCAATAGCACCAGTAACAATCCAGCGCTTACTCGTGAGCGCCCACGTCAACAATGGCAAATAACCACGCTTGATCCATCGCATCAAGAACGTGTCACGCGCTTCTGTAGGTTTCAAAACAAGCGCCGCAAGTACCGGTGTCAGCGTTAGCGTGGTTACTAATGCGCCGGCCATCGCAAAGCTGATGGTGAGCGCCATCGGCTTGAACAGCTTTGCCTCCAACCCCTCCAGGGCAAACAGCGGCATAAACACGACGACGATAATGATGACCGCGAACGCAATCGGCGTCACCACATCTCGGGCCGCGTCGAGCACTGCCGATACACGATCGACGTCCCTGCCCTCGGCCTGTCGCTCCGACATGATACGAAAGGCATTCTCTACCATTACGACCGCACCATCAGCCAGCATACCCACGGCAATCGCTAGACCGGCTAACGACATCAGATTGGCCGACAAGCCGCCCTGCTCCATAAGGATAAACGCTATTAGCATCGATACAGGCAATGCCGCGACCACGACGACCGCAGAGCGAAGCTCGCCCAGGAAAAGAAACAGGATAATAATGACGAGGATCGCGCCTTGAGTCAGAGCTTGTGTAGCCGTAGACACAGCCTTGTCTACCAGCTCAGTCCGCTCATAAACCGGATTCAAAACGACGCCGTCCGGCAACGTCGATTCCGCTATCTCAACCTTCTGTTTAACTGCCTCGACCACGTCCGCCGCGTTAGTACCAATGCGCGACAGCGCCATCCCCAATACTACTTCCTTGCCATCGCGCGTTACGGCACCTGATCGCAGCGACGGGGCCTGCTTTATGGTTGCGATATCGCGCAGAAAAACGGGCGTTCCGTCTTCGACTTTCACCACCATGGCACCGATATCGTCTTCATTCTCCACCAATCCCAAGCCGCGCACGAGGTGCTGCTCCGCGCCGAGATTGATGTACTGGCCACCCACTTGGCGGTTGTTAGACGGAATTAGGCGAATCACTTCCGTGAGGGCAAGGTCGTACTTAATTAGGTTCAGCGGATCAATGATCACTTGGTATTGCCGTTCCTGCCCACCCCAGGAGAGCACGTCGTCAACACCAGGCGCTGTGCGAAGAATCAAACGTACCGACCAGTCTTGGAGTGTGCGCAGATCCATGTCTGTCACGGCAGCATTGAGCTGCTCATCGGCACGCTCAACGGTATACCAGAACACCTGCCCCAGCCCCGATGAGTTAGGCCCCATCTGCGGGGTACCGTAGCCCTCTGGTAGGCGGCCTCCGACTTCCTGCAGCCGCTCCATAACGAGGCGCCGAGCGAAATAGATATCCATTCCATCATCGAAGTAGATCGACACATACGATAAACCGAAAAGACTCACCGATCGGATCTGTTGTACATTCGGCAGCCCGGCCATTCCGGACTCGATCGGGAACGTCAACAGTTCCTCAACGTCTTCTGCCGCGAGACCGGGAGATTCGGTGTAGATATTCACCTGAACAGGCGTGACATCAGGGAATGCGTCAATGGGCACGCTCACCACAGCGCGCCAGCCAAGTCCGGCGATGACGCCAAAAGCAATCAGCACTAGAAATTTGTAGCGTAATGACGCCTCTACGAGTTTTACTAGCATGCGATTCCCCTAGTGCCCATGACCTTCGCCAAGCGAAGACTTCAACAGCAACGATTTCAAATGAAATACATTCGTGATTGCGACGATATCGCCCACCGCCAATCCACTGCGCACCTCGATCCAGTCACCCACCGTCGGACCGATGTCGATTGCCTCGGGATGAAATTCGTCGTCACCGTCGCGTTTGAACACCGTGGTAGCGCCCTCAATCATGATGACCGCAGCTCTCGGTATCGCGAGCGTGGGGGCACTTTTGACCGTGCTCAGTTCTACTTCGACAAACTGTCCTGGGTGCAAACGATCATCAGCGTTTTCTACCTCAATGCGTAAGCCTCGCGTGCGTGTTGTTTCGTCAAGCTGGTGATTGCGCTGGATTAACCTACCGGTTATCCAGCTCTTGCCGTCCAGGCTCACTCGAGCTTCGCTGCCATACTCGACGTTCATCGCGGCGCTTTGCACAATCTGCGCCTCGACCCAAATGACAGATTCATCACTGATATCAAAGAGCACTCGCCCGGGTTCTATCAGTTCACCGACGATAAAGCTGTCCCGTAAAACAGTGCCATCCTGTGGAGCAAGCAAGTCGAACGCGCCCGTGGCTTTGCTGGCATCACCTGCCTTCACCAATGACGCGGCCTGCGCAGCTGTCATGCCGTAAGCGATAACCGCAGCCAATGCCTGCTGTTGGGCCACCTGAGCTTCGTAGAAGCGACGCTCAGATACCGTTTGACGGCCGAGGCTCTTGACCCGCTCCCATTCTTTATCGGCAACAATCAAAGCCCCTTGGGCGGCAGCCATCTCAACGCTAGAAAGCGTCACGAGTGGCAGTCCAATCGTTACGTCTTCGCCCAACCGCACATGTCGTGCAACGACCTGCGCAGTGATGCGCGGTGTCACTCGTGTTGAACGATACGCGTTAATCCTGACCTCGCCGGGAACACGAACTATTTCACTCAAGGATCTTTCGGTGATTGGTGCAACCACGATACCTGCGCCACGCTGCTCGCCGGCGCTTAGCACGATCACATCGCTTCCTTCGCCGTCGTGGTCGTCGCCCTCCGCGTACAGGGGTGAGACCAACGCCAGACACAGGCTCAGGGCCAATAGTTTCAAGGTGTTCATCGCAAGCTTCTCCGTTGGATTGTGGCGGCTACTTGGCGCAATCAGATTCATCGGTTGGCTCCCTGGCCCAGCCACTCATCAACCATGCCTGAGGCCCAGAGCCACTCGAACCAGGCGCGCCATAAGGCCTGGCGTAGATCGAGCGCCTGCTCTTGTACATTCAGTGTTTGGCTGAGTTGCACGAGGTAATCCGTGGTGCTGACTTCGCCAGCCTCCCACAGTTTTTGCAGCTGCTCGGTTTGATTGTTCAAACTTGCCTGCCCAGTGAGTTGCCAGTCGCCCCAAGCGCCGCGTGCCAATTGATAGCGTTCAGCGGCGCTAACAAGTCGAGCGTGAGCGCGCTGTGTCAGGTCATCGGCGACTTGTTGCATTTGGGAGCGCTGGGCAATCGCAGCGCTCACCTCATTATTGAAACGATTGCGCACAAACAGTGGCACGGTCACATTCAAACCGATCAGATCTTCGCCACCTTCTCGACCACCCGACACCGTAATAGTCGGATCGGGGCGTCGCTCCCGCTCGCGAAGCTCAACCACGGCATCGGCCGACTCCACTTGACGTCGCGCGGCAACCACCTCAGGCAGCTCGAGAACGAGAGTTTGGAGGTCAGAAGCCGTTTTGGGCAGCTCTGGCATTCTCAAGGGTAGTTCTGGCCACTGCGCTGCAGGCACGCGAGGTATGACACTACGCACTGCCTGACGCGCTTCAGCAAGGCCAGCACCAGCGGTGGCCTTTTGAATGCGCGCGGCCGAGGATGCTAAGTTTGCCAATGAAAGTTCCACCTGATTCAGGTCGCCAGCATCGAAACGCCGTTGTGCTAGATTCGCAAAATCCTGCATCAATCTCCGGCGACTCTCCGCCAGCGCCTCACGGTCAACTCCGGTTTGGTGCTGGGCCAAACCATCCAGTAACTCAACCGTCACGGCCCAGCGTGTCGCCAAATATTCGGCCTCTACGACCAGCCGATCCGACTCTGCCACCGCTGTTCGGGCCTCGCGTTTCCCAGCCCAGTCTATGGTTTGACCAATGACCAAGTTCCTTGTTTCAACATCAGAATTTTGTGCATTGAGTGTCAGCTGAGGGTTATACAACGGCCGCGATGCGGCATCTTTTAAAGAGCTGCTGGCATCCAGGGCACTTCGGGCGGCTTGCACGCGCGGGTTACTTTCGACAACCGTTTTTATAAACCGACTGAGCTCGGAATCTGCATGTGTGGCGCCGACCGCGCTGATGTCAGCTACTGCAGCCGGCGATGGAATGAGTAGCAGGACACCTAGGGCAAAGGTAGCGCGGTAGAGTATTTCTCGCATAAATCATCTTCCTAATGCGTACACATCGACGTAGCTGCCAATCCGTGATTGACAGACACGATTTAACATCGAAAAGAAGATTTAAGCGTTTGGCGGCGGGGTGGGTGGAGCTTGGGCAAAGTTCGATATGCGCCACTTATTCACACTGATACGGTCACGCGAACCATCTGGCACCGTTATCTGGGCCGATATTGGCAGACCCGTAAAACAATGTCCGTGACAGCAGTGCTTACAGTGATCATCATCTAACTCTGAATCAGGTACGTTGCCATCGTGATCAACGAGACCGCGCCCAAATTCTATTTGATGTAACCCATCGTCGTCGCCATGCGGCACACCCTCTATGAGAGAGCCGGTCGCTCCCTCAAGACTCATCAAGAGTAAGGCGAAAACAATGACATGGCTGATTAAGGATCGCATCTTATTTATAGTATAGCGCGTCTGTTGGGGAACAACGTGGCCACCGTTTTTTCTGCGCCGAACCACCCAACAGATAGTGTGCTTCGAAGACTTTCACAGAACGAAGACCAGTTTGCTGTCGCTTGGTGCTCCACTCTGAGTGCGAATTTTCAGCGGCAATTCCACATCGGTAAACCTTAGTCTTTTTGCTTGCTAGCGCAATTAGACGCTTCTGTGCATGAATGTCGAGAGCACTCAAGCTCCAGAGTCGAATGGATAATTCCAAATCGTTCTCGAAGCATCCCCTTAACCGATGCCTTAACAGCATCCGCATCTGCCCAGCGGCCCACCTCCACAACAACGTGAGCATCCAGCGCCGCGCGATGCTCATCCATCAGCCAAAAGTGCGCATGATGAATATCCTCGACCCCATCAACGACGCGGACGGCTTGGAGAACTGAATCTGTCTCGATGTCAGGCGGGCTACCAAGCATCAGAATACGTACCACCGGCCTATCTCACGCGCGGATTGCCATAGGATATAAGTAGCTATCATTGCCGTCACAATAGGGTCAACCAGAGACCAGTCGAACAGCAGAATCAGCGTACCCGCCACGATAACGGCGACGGACCCAAGAGCATCGGCGACGTTATGTAGAAAAGCAGCTCGGATGTTCACACTGTTGCGCGACATGGCATAAGTGAGTAGCGCAGTCGCCATGTCCACGACTAGCGCTATCCCCGCTATGACAATAACCGTCCAGCCCACGACTGGCTGTGGATTCAAGAATCGCATACCTGCTTCATACAACAGATACAGGCCAATCACGATCAGTGACGTGTAGTTGATCAGCGCTGCGACTACCTCAATTCGACCATATCCGAACGTCATGCTCTCGTCACGAGGCCGTCGTCCAATCTTGCGTGCCCCAAATGCAATCACCAGTGCAATCGCGTCAGAGAAATTGTGAAGAGCATCGGCAACAAGTGCCAAGCTGACCGAAAGCGCACCGCCGACCACTTGCGCCACGGTCAGGACCAAATTGATAACGATAGCCAAGAGAACGCGTCCATCGCCAGCCTGCGGGTCAACGTGATTATGTCCTCTGCTCATAAGTGACTCTCTAATCAACTGGTTCGTGGATGTGTTGGCGGAAATCAGGCTTTCGTTCGATAACCGAGGGTTCTAGGATAAAATCTACAGCGGCTATAGGGTCAAGGGTTGTTCTCATAAATATTTGCTGGATAGGTAATATGTCTCGTCCGACTGGCGTGAAAGCGATAATGATTCGCCGTTGTGAAAACGTAGCGCGTACTCTGTCCCACAAACCGCACAGATGGGTGGTATCGTCGCGACGATGAGCCCCCGTTCCTGGAAAGACCAACACGAGCCCCTCCGCCCAACCCGCGGCAGATGGACTCAGATCCATTCCACCGGAGAATCGCTCAGACCACCTAAGACCTTCGCCGGCGCGAGAGGTAGAAAAGGACGAAACCTGATAGAACAACGACAAGGGCAAACAGCGAAAACGCCCTCAGCAGGCCGTTGTTGAAGTCGTCGCGATTCTCGTAGTCCATCGTGTGGAGCATCCACAGAAAATCAAAGATTCTCCAAGACTGGTGCCTCACTCTCTGAAAGCTGCCATCGCGCTCCGCAACATACGCCGTGAGCTCCTGAGGACCCTCAAATGTAACAGCCCACACCGGAAGGGGCCGGCCCCTGTATTCATGATGCGAACCTACCTCTGTCAGGAGCGAAATCCCCGTGAGGTCATATTCATCCTTAATGTGTCGCCGAGCAATTCGTTCGGCCTCTTCTCTTGAGACCCCTGGCTTCACATCACCGCTTTCTGGATCGATAAGCGTATTTCTGTTCACCCACAGGTATGGGCGCTCGTCGATGAACCTGACCGCCAGCTCCGATACCTGAAGCTCCGATACCTGAAGCTCCGATACCTGAAGCTCAGAATCCAGCATCGTCAACGCCCGAAGCGTCGTGGTTTGTGATGCTGGCGACAGGAACTGATCACCATGTATGTCGTCGATATCTGTCCAGCTGAAGTAGAGCCCGCTTGCGGTCCACATCAGCAATTGGACGCCGACAAAAACGCTTATCCATCGGTGCGCTTTACGCACGTAGAAATGTTTACTCTTTCTCATAGCGACATCGGTATCGATGGAAATTGGGCGACGCCACAAGAGCCGTCTGGCGCCGCTGCAGAATCCTGGCGGCGACGGTGGCACCGACCCAATGTATCAACCTCAGGGTTCAATTTTGTCATCGAGGCAGTCGCCGCCGTCCGTAGCGGTATTACAAATCGCCAGAATTCGGTACGAGCCATCCCTACCGTGCTTGACTAAGAACGACACTTCAGCGTTCTCAGTGAACGCCGAGATATCGACATCTCCGGTCACGCCAAACCGCATGGTCATCGCCGCCATCTCTATACCGCCTTTGAAAGGCCCATGATCGATAGTCAACGTGTCTCCCTGCTCTCCCACAGATCGAATCACGCCAGTAGCGTGCCCAATAGACTCCTCCATGGCGTGCTCACCGTGGTCCGTGACCGACCGGCCGGGACACGCTGATCCGGCGGTTTACGCACAAGGTCGACACGCGGCGTGCTGAGACTTCGAACGTAAAACGTTCGACGATACTTGTGCACCGGCCGGGCGTGATGTCTCTTGGGTT
>CBFIBL010000045.1:0-63835 GCA_965660865.1 Luminiphilus sp. | reverse complement strand
ACTGTTTTCAGATCGCGCTTCAGTCAACGATTTTTGCAGTTTGGCGGCGGTAGAAGTTTTTTCCGCCAAGTTCTTTTTTGATGCATCCAAATTTTTACGCATGCGCTGCGGGTCATATTTCTTCAGTTCGGCCAATTCAGCACGTTCTGCGGCTAGATCTTTCTGCAGTGCCTTCAGCCGACCTTTAGCCACCGACACTTCCTCTTTCATGTTCTCGGAACGGTTGTGCAGCTCGCGGTTTCTCTGCTCTAACGCCTGTGTATCGCTAGATTTGCTAGACATATCAGAAATAGTGCTGAGCTGGGTCGAGATCGTTTTCTCCATCTCCGCGACCTTAGACTCCAAGTCTGATTTGTCTCGCGTGAGGTCAGCAATTGATGCATCTTTATCGTCGAGTTGCTGCTGATACTCGCCCCGGAGTTGGGTTTCCAGTTCGATCAGTTTTTCGAGTTTGTTTAGTGAGAGTGTATCGCTCATTAACCATCCTATTCGTCTGTTTTGTCACTGAGACCGCGTGGCAGCGTAGCTCAGTGCTGTTGGTGTCTTCTTTGAGAGTGGGCGTTAAACGCCGTTGCCCATCCCTCTCTCGGCTCGCTGGCCAAGTCATGGCTTGAGTGCTAATGACAGCGCCCTTTCAGCCTAGCTTGGCATAAGTGGTGGGCCCAGTAGGAATTGAACCTACGACCAATCGATTATGAGTCGACTGCTCTAACCAACTGAGCTATGGGCCCCATAAACGCAAGATATTTGCGGGTCGCGAGTGTACCACGGTGAAGAATGAAAAAGTCGACCCGAGCATCTTTTCTTCCTGTGGCCTTTCATTCAAAGGCCACGAGATGATAGCGTGTCAGGCGCTTGGTGGGCGTTGTAAACAAGTAGGTAATCATGAAAGTTTTTAGGTTATGTGTCATTGTCGTAATCGGGGTCATTGGCGGTTGTGCGACTAATGAATTCGATCTCGATCGCGAGGTATATGAGCGCCAGGTAAAGAAGGTTGAGATTGGAATGTCATTCGACGCCTTTCAGAACCTGTTCCCACAGCGTATTTCTCGCGGGGCGCAGAAAGGCGAGTTCGGCACGCTTGCAGCCTATGAGGTCGCTTACGCTTACTATTCTTTTGCTGCCACGGGAGTCGAACGGCGCAATACCATCACAGGCACTGAGCGTGTTGTCACTTGGTTTTTCTTTCTGAATGACAGCCTCATAAAAACGGGCGAAGCTGGCGCTTGGCCGAGCGCTGCGCAAATCAGAGCAGCGCGCTGAATACGCGCTGCTCTCACGTTTTAATTGCCAGACCTACTGACTTTTTCGAGCGGCCATCCAGGCTGATGCGGCTTTTTGCTGTGCCATTGTTGCAGCAAAGACGCTTAGCTTCGGATCGGTGGATCCTGTTCGGCCAATATTCGCGATCTGTTCATAAAACCAAAACTGTGTCGCAAAGGAGTTGATGGTCCTCACAGCGTTAAGCTTGGTCAACCACATGAGCCAGCTCGGTAGGAGCGAAAGATTGTCCTCGTAGCGAGCGAGCTCGTCAGCTCCGCTCAGTAACTGATTGGGTCCGTCCGCATCAACGCACAAGGGTCGACCGAGGCCAATCATGTCAGCACCCCCTGTCTCTAATACCTGATTCATGACGTCTCGTCGGCGAAGGCCGCCAGTCACCATGATTGGAATGCTGAGTTTTTTACGCATGGCCTTGGCGAAATCGACAAAATAGGCCTCACGTGCCAGTGTGCTGCGAGCAAGCGATTGCTCTTCGATAGGTTCGACGCCATCGAGGTTTAGCAGTCGTGGTTGCTCATAGGTGCCTCCGGAGATTTCCAGTAGGTCGACACCGGCCTCCGCTAGCCACGTCGCCACGGTTAATGAGTCATCAAATTCGAACCCACCCTTCTGAAAGTCTGCACTATTGAGTTTTACTGAAATGGGGAATTCAGGCCCCAGTGCTGCTCGCGCGTCGGTAACGATTGCGATAAGTGCTCGCGCACGATTTTCCAAAGAGCCTCCCCATTTATCGTCTCGCTGATTTGTCAGCGGACTCAAAAATTGGGAGAGCAAGTAACCGTGGGCAGCGTGAAACTGTACGCCGGTAAAGCCCGCTTTTTTACACGTAATGGCACACAAAACAAAGCCTTGGATTACCGATTCGATCTCATCTTCAGTCAGAGCAACAGGCTCACCAAACTGACTCTGTGGAAGACGTAATCTAACGGCAGAAGGCGCTTTTGGTGTGGGATTGACGATTTTTTGGGTTTGTCGCCCTGCATGGCTGATTTGGGCCCACAAATGATTACCGTTGCGGGTGCCCGCTGTAGCCATTTTCTGAAGCGCCGTGAAAGCATCGTCAGAAAGCTTGCCGTCAACGATGACATTGCCTGGGCGTTCCAGATGATCGCCATTAATCTGAATATTGCCAGAGAGCAGGATGCCGGAGCCACCGTCGCTCCAGATGCCATACAGTCGTTCGAGTTCTTCTGATGCAGTGCCATCGGGGTGCGCAAGACCCTCTGTCATAGCGGCTTTGCAAATACGGTTTGGCACTACCGCACCGCACGGTAATGTCAGAGGTTGGTTAAGCATATAGCGCTCCGGTTTTTCTTTATTCTTCGGGTTTGAGAGTCACGTGACAGCGTTGATCCTGCAGTAACTCTGCTGAGGCGAGATCATAAATAAAATTTTGGCGGTATTTGTCCATGAACTCGTTATCTTGGGTTCTGAGGCGCTTGCGTTGTAGTGCGCTCAAGTACCTTCGAACATCATCCTGAGACTTAAGAATAAGCGGTGGTACTTCCGCCGTCTCCCCGTCTGGGCTTTTCGCCACCATGGTGAAATAACAGGTGTTGGTGTGCTTGCTGATACCCGCCTGGAGGTTTTCTGCGACGACTTTGATGCCGACAACGAGAGACTTTCGACCGACGTAGTTGACGGAGCCCATGAGCTTTATGACTTCTCCAACCTCCACCGGTTGCAAGAACTCAACGTTATCCACAGACACGGTAACGCAGTAGTTGCCAGCGTGTTTACTCGCGCAGACATAGGCTACCTTGTCCATCAGTGACATAAGCGTTCCACCGTGGACCTTGCCACCGAAGTTGGCATAGCTCGGCACCATTAGTTCGATGATAGTGCTTTGCGAGTAAGCGACTGTGTGTCCTTCCACTGAAGATTCCTTGCGAGGGTCGAGCTTTTTTTACCGACCTGACCGAGGTCTGGATCAGCGCTCGCCTTCACTTGGTTTGAGTCCATAGGGCTCAGCCAAGCTCCACACGTGTTTCGGGACCATTGTTCGGAGTCGTTTTGGCGCCGCACGGCGTAAATGTAGGATCGACTCCGCTGCCTTCATCTCTAAGCGTGTGCGAGCAAATTCGAGCCCCTTGGGTCCCGTGAGCGGCATGATTTTGCCCACGATAGGGCGGAGCCATTGAGGCATTCGGCGGAGCGGCAGGCCGCCAGTTGCTCGGCGCGTATTTTCGATAAAGCCCTTTACTGCTGAATATCGATTGCCGGAGGTGGTGGGGGCTTTCAGTCTCAACTCCGAGCGAATTGCGTTGAGGGCGTTTTGACCTTTTTGATTGCGAACGAGTAACCATTGGTCACCACGACCGCCCATGTAGCCCACCGTAATATCGGAGAGTGTATTTACGTAGTCGACACAGGTTCGACAGGTCAGTGGGAAAAAGTCATCTCTTAAATCAGCAATAGGTAGTTGAAGGAAGGGAATCCGTCGCTTTTTTCCCTTATCAAAACGCAGTTCGACGTGAAAGTCCGGCATAAATTCCAAGTAATTAATGCGTTCGGGGTTGTTGTCGAGTAATGATAAAAACTCGTGGAAGTTTTCGGTAGTGGTGTTGTCCGAGCAGGGAGTTCCGATGATAACAAGGTGGTCTAGATCCAGTTCTCTTTCCAAGGCGCGAAGCGCATAGACTTGGCACGGTATGCCTATCACTGCAATTCGCTTGTGCCCATCTGCAATGGCCGGCTCCAAATGCTGGAGAAGGGGTGCGTATCCCATACGCATACCCCGGCAGTTGGCCATGTCCTCAGCTTTTGTAATCAGTTTCGGGACGGGTCTCCAGGGATCATTGGCATCAGGTCCGATACACAAAACTGCGGAGACCTCCCCAGATGCTAATAGGCTTTCACCCAATCTAGTAGTTATTCCGGTCCACTGAGCGCCTTCACGTTTTGGTGTTAGCGCGGCTTGGTGCATTTCTTTGATGACACCAAAAAAGGGTTCTATATCACCCTCGGTACGGCGCACTCGACCGTGAGTCTCGCGCTCGAGTCGCTCATAGTCAGGCTGAATAAATTGGCAGGCGTAACTACAGCGACTCGGTTCGCTGGTCCGACTTATGCCGCAGTCCGTGCAAAGCTTCCGATGCGGTGCGGATTCCTGTTCCTCCACCGCGATGATGTTCATCCGTCTAGGCCCAGCATGTATTCAGCGACCAGCAACCGCATTTTTTCAGACACATGACCTTGTGGCGGCATGGCGGGAAAATCGGGCCGCCGTTTTACGGGATTGGCGACGTAGTCAGCTAGCGCTTTGGCGTCATCCCCGTATTGCGCCTGAATGACTAGCGCGGGAGGGCCTATCAGACGCACATTATAGGCATGACAACCCGCGCAGATGCCGTTATAGACCACTTCGGCACCGCCGGCATCAGCGGTAATGATTCGAGGGTCAGCAGGTGCCTCCAGCATTTTAGTGGTGAGTTGGCGTGATGTGCCGATATTGGCAGCCGTCGCAACAGCATCAGCGGCGCGTACGGTCGGGGCGTCACAGTCTGCCCATTCTTCAAGCCCATATGAACGATAAGCGTTGCGACGCGAAATGCAGCTGCCGCGCTCCTTATCGGCAGCGGATTGATAGGCCAATATATCTGGACCTTTGGTGCTGAATTTACTCAGCATTAAAAGCTTCATCTCCCCGTCAGGGTCGTTTCCGTTATCGAACATGACATTGTTACGAATTTCGACGTTGTCTGAGTGGGGGTCTGAGTCTTTGTCGCTCGCTACCTCCGTAACAAAGTCGCCACTGGTGACGATGATGCCGCCGGTGTTGTTTCCCGTGATGATGTTATCTTCGATGATGACTTGATCGCCCGACATCACTAGGATGCCCGTTCCAGAGGGTATACCCGCAACCAAGGAGCCCGGGATAGCAAAGTTGGGCGTGTTGTTGTTAGTCACAAAGTTGCGACGAATAATGGCGTCGTATGATGACTTGATCGGAAGCCCTGGTGTGATGAATACCAAAATACCGCCGGTATTATTTCGGGCGACGTTACCTTCGACTAAAACATGGCGGCTATTCTCAACCTCGATGCCCGCCACGTTGTCGAAAACTTGGTTGTTACGCACGTCGATGTAGTCAGACATCCCAACGTAGATCGCCGCGTCTTCAATCTCGCTGAGGATGTTATTTTCAATCAAGCCGTTGTGGCCAAATTCGGGGAAGATTCCGTAGAGCCCTGTATCGACGACCCAGTTGTTTCTAATCGAGAAGTTGTTGCCCGACTGACCCATGATGGCATTGCCTTTGTAGTTTGTGATTTTGAACCACTCGACACTAAAGCCATTTCCTGAATATAAAATTGCGTCATTGAGAATTTTTTCGCCATCGAGATGCGGCCACTCACCGTCCTCGACAACACCAATTAAAGAAATATCGTCTTTATCGACGAAGACAGTCTCTTTATAGGTGCCGGGGTAAACCCTGATGGTGTCTCCCGATTTGGCTTGGGTGACCGCAGCTTGGATGGAGTCGCCGTCCTTCACTTCCAGTACGGCGGCATGTGCACTGGCAAAGGCCAATGACATCGCCATTACCCAGAATAGTGTGTTGAGTTTTTTTCTCATTATTGTGACCTCGATATCAGATGCTCTCGACGTTTAGGCTTCTTCAGCTCGTTTTGACTGTACTTTCGTTGAATATGCTCCTGTTGCTGGTGCTCTGGGTCACCAATAGACGCTGTAAGCTTTGCCCGTCCGGGTGTCAGACTCGAGGGTACACGCTCGGGTATCGCAGGCATAAAGCCTTCATCGGTTAAAGCGTGTAGGAAATCGACCAATCTGTCGAGTTCTTCGTCGCGCAAATTGGGCTCCCAGATATGCCAGTGAATCAGCAGGTGCTCGTCATCGGGTACCGCGTGGCCTCTACCACCATTGTAAAAGCTCACCGTCTCACGCAGGGTTTGGAAGTTACCTTGGTGCATATAAGGCGCAGTTCTCGCGATGTTACGGAGGCTCGGGACTCGGAAGCCGCCACGTTGACTAGGAATTCCCGATGTTGCACCTGCTCCGGAATCAAAAGGTCTTCCTTCGGGCTCGGGGACGCCGATGATGGCAATTTCCTGATTGCTGAAAAGTGGGGGCGTGTGACACTCACCGCAACGCGAAACAAACGAGCGGAAGACATTGAGTCCCTTGAGCTCACTCGGCGACAGACTGTCATGAACGCCATGGGCGTAAAAATCATATCGGCTGTTGAGCGATACCAACGATGTCTCAAAGGCGGTCAGTGCCGTGTAGACCTGCTCGAGATTGATGTCAGATGTTCCAAATGCGTCTGAGAATAGCTGCAGATAGGTTTTGTTGTTCGACAGGTCGGTCAACAGTTGTTCGGGCGTATTGCCCATTTCATTTGAGGAATACAGTGGCCCTAGTAGCTGCGTTTCGAGCGTTTTTTTACTGCCGTCCCAGAGCAGCTTGTCAAAAAATCCAATATTCCAAAGGCTGGGTGCAGACCGTTGTAGCACTGCGCCATTGATACCACGGGCTCTGCCTCGACCATCCGCGAAACCGAGGTCGGGATCGTGGCAGCTCGAGCAGGCGATGGTGTGGTCGCCCGACAGCAGTGGGTCGAAAAAGAGGTAGCGGCCGAGATCGATGACCTCCGGGCTAAAACCATCGCGGATTTCAGGCAGACCAGCACGCGGCCCACCAACGCCGCTGTCATGCACCGATGAATAGCCGTCGTAAAGTGTCTTTAGCTCACATCCGTGCGCCTCAGTAAGCGCAAAACCTGCGGGACAGTGGGACGACAATGTAAATCGTTGGTCTGTAGGGGGATCATCAGCACCTGCTTGCGATGCAATGGGCAGTACCAGGATCGATAGTGCTATCACCATATCGAAAAGTGAGACTGCATGGGCACGCGATGACATCAACTGGCCCCGCAGAGTATGCCTAATCGAGTCAATCATGACCTTTTATCTCGATGAGGGACATCGCTACTTACTCGCCATCGATTGGCTCTCAAGCGAGAGTGTTTCGACGTAGGCCATGACATTATCGATTTGATCGACGTTGGGCAGTGCTTTTGCGAGTCGCCCCATTTGCTGGGCGAACCGATCAGACGTTTTGCCGCCGCGCAAGCCGCTTGCAAATGCTTGGTACTGACGAGCGAGATAGCTAGAACTCATGCCAAGTAAGGAGGGGGCCCCTAACAGTTCGTTACCGTCCGCTGAGGTGCCGTGGCAGGAACCACAAAAGGCGGTGTAGTGATCTCTCCCTTTTTTTAAATTGACGGGAGCGGTGTTGCGACCACTCAAGTCATCAGCGGCTTGTGGTTCAGGCCACGCCACAGGGAGCGCAGCTGCCTGATTCACCGCTAGCTCTAACGTGGAAGGATCGATCGCAGCGATCGCCGTGGCCATAACCGTTGCAGGGGAGCTGGGCTTATCTCCCGTTCGCCAACCTGCCTTGAAGGCCGTTATTTGGCGGGTCATGTAAGCGGGCGAAAGATGCGTTAGGTTGGGCGCATCGAGCGCCTGATTGCCACCGCCGTCGTTACCATGGCAAATCGCACAATGCGCGTGGTACACGGCGTCCGCGACAGACGCTGAGCTGAGACCCAGCAAAAGAAGGCTTAGTAGCAGACGTTTTGCTGAGTTTGGCAAGACGTTTTCCCCTCGTACTTTTTTAGTAGACCCGTCAACAAGATACGTGACCGATAGCTAACAATACAGGAGGGAGCCTAGGCGTTGCCTAGACCAAAAACAACCCGGATAACCCTACTCGTCGAGGAAACTGCGGAGATAGTCAGACCGTGTCGGGTGACGGAGCTTTCGGAGCGCTTTAGCTTCGATTTGCCGGATGCGCTCTCGAGTCACATCGAACTGCTTGCCTACTTCCTCGAGTGTGTGGTCGGTATTCATGTCGATACCGAAGCGCATTCGAAGTACCTTTGCTTCGCGCGCGGTGAGGCCACCCAGCACGTCCCGAGTAGCCTCGGTCAAACCTTCTTCAGTAGCCGACTCAACAGGGCTTGATATGGTCACGTCTTCGATGAAGTCACCAAGATTCGAGTCCTCGTCATCACCAATCGGCGTTTCCATTGAAATTGGCTCTTTTGCGATCTTCAGTACCTTGCGGACTTTATCCTCTGGCATATCCATGCGTTCACCCAACTCCTCGGGAGTTGGCTCTCGTCCCATTTCTTGAAGCATTTGCCGTGAAATTCGGTTGAGCTTGTTAATGGTCTCAATCATATGGACCGGGATACGAATGGTGCGAGCTTGGTCAGCAATGGAGCGAGTGATTGCTTGGCGTATCCACCAGGTCGCGTAGGTGGAGAATTTATAGCCGCGACGATACTCAAACTTGTCGACGGCCTTCATGAGACCAATGTTGCCTTCTTGAATAAGATCCAGGAACTGCAGACCACGATTGGTGTACTTCTTCGCAATGGAGATAACCAGTCGGAGGTTTGCTTCGACCATCTCTTTTTTCGCGCGACGCGCTCGGGCTTCACCCATGCTCATTCGACGATTAATTTCTTTGATTTCCGCAGTAGAGAGCCCAATTTCGTCTTCGATAACGGCGATGCGCTTCTGCAATCTGATAATGTCTTCGCGGTGCCGAGCAAGACGTTCGTTCACGTCTGCCTTCTTAGTCGCACCGTCGATCCAGTCTAATTTGCTTTCAGAGCCCTGAAAGCTCTTGATGAACTCTTTACGATCCATCCGGCATTCTCGGACGGCCAAGCGCATAATTTCACGCTCCGATTCTCGCACGACAGCGAGTACTGCTCGGGGTGTTTCGATCAGCGGATCGAAGACTCGAGGTGTCAGCTTGAAGAACTTGAAAAGCTCACCCAGCTTGGTCATTTCTTTTTGTGCTTCTTTGCTGCTGTAGCCTTTTTCCTTAAGCACGTTTTCGGTTTTAGTGCACTGGCGTTTCAGCGCGGTAAATCGCTTCTTGGCCTCAACCGGATCCGGCCCCGTATCGGTTTCAGTCTCTTCCGCGTCATCATTTCCACTGTTCGCATTTTGCTCGGCGATTTCCTGCGCAGACGGCACGTGATCGGCGGGATCAAGGTAACCCACTAAAATGTCTGACAACTTGCGCTCTTCTGTCGCGACAAGGTCGTATTCATCGCAAAGTCGGCGCGCGACACGAGGGTAAAAGGCCAACGCGGCCATCAATTCCCGAATGCCTTCCTCGATGCGCTTGGCGATGACTATCTCGCCCTCGCGGGTAAGCAGTTCAACGGTTCCCATCTCGCGCATGTACATGCGGACGGGGTCGGTCGTTCGGCCCGCTTCATTCTCCACAGCGGCCAGCGCCGCTGCCGCCTCAGCTGCAGCTATCTCGTCCGCTGATCGATCGCCCTCGGTTAGGATCAACTCATCAGCATCAGGAGCTTGCTCGAAGACCTGAATACCCATGTCGTTGATCATCTGAATGATATCTTCGACCTGATCGGGCTCGGAGATATCTTGCGGGAGGTGGTCGTTCACCTCAGCATAGGTCAGATAGCCTTGTTCTTTTCCCTTGGCAATGAGTTGCTTCAAGAGGGATTGTTGTTGTAACGCATCAGACATGAAAGGATCCGGGTTAAAGACGGTCGAAAAAAAATAAGCGGGTAATTATAGTGCTCGCAAGTGCAATTAGCCATGTCAAAACTTGGACTTTGGCGTATTTCTGCATTTTTGACGAATCCGCCAGTGCTGGGAGATTAGCGCGTCAATCTCTGCCAGACAGTTGTCGTATCTCAGTTGTAAGTGACACGAGCTCGCGCTTTTGCTCGTTGCTTAGCTCTGTGTAGGGAACAGATTTAAGTTCATGTGCACGTGTACGCAAGAGATCGATACGCCGATCTCTTAATAATTTGTTCAATAAGGCGACCAAATGCTCGCTAATTTCGGTTTCGTCCTCGATCACTTCCTTGGCTGCAGCAGCACTTAGCGCCTCACCCTCGTCGGTATTCGCCCAATATCCGAGTAGCGCCGCTGTGCTCATATCAGGCGTTTCGCGAACGAGAGACACCACCTCACGAAGTAAATTTGCAGTTCGATCAGTGCGCTGTGGAAGCATTTCATCAGATACGAGCGATGCTGCTGGCGGATGAAGCGCAATTAAGCCCAGAACCCGCATAAGCACACCATCGTCAAAGCTCGAATCCATGGTGCTTGCCTCAGGTATGCTAGAAAACGGGGCAATATCTTCGTAGTTGTCGAGGGAATTATCTGCGAGTTGTTCGTCATTCTTGTCCATGTGTGGCGGCGACAGGTCGTCGCTCTCTCGAGGCGAGGACTCTGAGATAGTCGGCGTCTCTTGAATCTCTCGTAAGCGTCGCAGACTGTCGACATCCATATCGGTGCGCTCTGCGAGTGACTTGAACAGCAATGTCTTGTAAACACCGTCCGGTATCTGATTTATGTAAGGGGCAACCAACTTCGAAAGTCGCGCTTTTCCATCCATCGTTGTTAGATCGATCCCTGTGGACATGTGCTCAAAAAGAAATTGCTCAAGTGGTGAGGCGGTGTCAAACAGGTGCTCTAGGTGCTGAGCTCCTTTGTTGCGTACGACGGAGTCAGGATCTTCCCCCTCAGGAAGGAACAAAAATTTAACCTGCCGACCGTCTTCCATCATGGGTAATGCGGCTTCCATGCCTCGAAACGCTGCTTTGCGACCCGCGTCGTCGCCATCGAAGCAAAAGACGACCTGCTCGACACGACGAAACAACAGTTCTAGGTGCGGCTTGCCGACCGATGTTCCCAGCGTTGCAACCGCGTAGTGAATTCCAAATTGCGCTAAGGCAATGACGTCCATGTACCCTTCAACCACCACAATTCTGCTCAAACTTTTTGCAAATTTGCGAATGTGGTGGAGTCCGTAAAGCTCATGCGACTTTGAAAATAAGGGAGTTTCTGGCGAGTTTAAGTACTTTGGCTTGCCGTCGCCGAGCACTCTGCCACCCATTGCAATGACTTTTCCGCGCTGGTTAACGATGGGGAAAATAACCCGATCTCTGAATCGGTCATACTTGCGGCCTTTGTCGTTTTCGATGAGTAAGCCTGCGCTAAGCGCATGCTCAATACTCGCCTCGTCTGACAGCGTGTGCATGAGGTTATCCCACCCCTCGGGTGCGAACCCTAGCCGAAAATCCCGAGCGATCTCACCCGACAGACCTCGCTGCTTTAGGTACTCCACGACACGTCCCCGATCCTTGTGTTGGCGGAGAAAAGTTTCATAGAGTTTTGTGGCCCGCTCCATGGATTCATAAAGCGGTTTCTGATGGTCTATCTGGGGTGCGTTGTCGACCTCCTCGGGAGGCATATCGATACCCGCGGCATGAGCGAGAGACTCTATGGCTTCGCGAAATTCCATCCGTTCGTAATCCATAATGAAGCCGAGTGCATTACCGCCTGCACCGCATCCGAAGCAGTAAAAAAATTGTTTCTCTGGGTTAACCGAGAAGGAGGGTGTTTTTTCTTGGTGAAAAGGGCAGCAGGCAGAGTAGTTTTTTCCTGCTTTCTTTAACTTCACACGACGGTCCACCACATCGACGATATCAGTTCGATCGAGGACTTGATCTATGAATGCTTGTGGGAGTCGGGCCATAGTTGGCAGCCTAAGCCTCTGCTTAAGCCGTCAGTTTAGCCTTAACAATCTTTGAAACGGCACCCATATCTGCACGGCCTTGCAGTTTAGGCTTGATTGCGCCCATTAAGGGGCCCATCGCTGCCATACCGGTTGCGTCAATTCCGGCCATTGCTTCGTCGATCACCGCAACGATCTCGTCTTCACTGAGTTGCTGTGGGAGGAATTCTTGGATGACGTCAATTTCTGCAAGCTCGATAGCAGCTAATTCATCTCGGCCCGCGTTTTGAAACTGGTCAACAGAGTCTCTTCGTTGTTTGACCATCTTGTCCATGATGGCCAACGCGCGGACATCGTCTATGTCGATGCGCTCGTCTACCTCGACGCGCTTAAACTCTGCCTGAATGAGTCGGATGGTGGCGAGACGCTCCTTTTCACGCGCTTTCATTGCCGCTTTCATGGCGGCTTTGACGGTTGCGACTAAGCTCTGGGCTTCGGACATCTCGCGACTCCGGCGGGATTAATACAAACGCTGACGCTTGCGGTTTTCCCGGGACATCTTCTTGAGGTGGCGCTTAACCGCAGCGGCAGCGGCACGTTTGCGAACGGTGGTTGGCTTCTCGTAGTGCTCGCGCTTACGAACTTCCGCCAAAAGACCTGCTTTCTCGCATGACCGCTTAAATCGGCGCAGTGCGACGTCGAAGGGCTCGTTTTCTTTTACCTTAACTGAAGGCATTCAAATCTTCCTGTACGTTGGGCGCAAATGCGCCACACCAAAAATAAGGGCGCGCAGTATAGGTAGGCGAGCGGCGTTTTGCAAAGCCTAACAACGTGCTAAGTTCCGCATTTTTCCAAGGACACCACGATTTGCGCGTATTAGGCATAGAAACCAGCTGTGATGAGACGGGCGTCGCGCTGTATGACACCGAACAGGGTTTACTCGCTGATGCCCTGTATTCGCAGATTGCCGTTCATGCCGAATACGGTGGTGTTGTTCCTGAGCTGGCGTCGCGTGACCATATTAGAAAGACGCTTCCCCTGATCGACGAGGTCATAACAGCCGCCAAATTAACCAAACACGATATCGATGCTGTTGCTTACACCGCCGGCCCCGGATTGCTGGGTGCACTCATCGTAGGCGCTACGATGGCACGCTCTGTCGCGGCGGGCCTGGGTATTCCGTCGCTGGGTATACATCATATGGAGGGACATTTGATGGCGCCGCTCCTGTCCGATGAGCCGCCGGATTATCCGTTTGTTGCGTTGTTGGTCTCTGGCGGTCACACACAACTTATCCGTGCTAACGCTCTCGGCGACTATCAGTTGCTGGGTGAGTCGCTCGATGATGCGGCTGGGGAGGCGTTTGATAAAACCGCAAAACTTTTGGGGTTGGCTTATCCGGGCGGGCCGCAGATAGCCTCACTAGCAGAAAAAGGCGACCCTGACCGATTTGTCTTTCCACGACCAATGATCAAACATCCGGGCCTTGACTTCAGCTTTTCTGGATTAAAAACGCATGTTGCTACCTGCATTCGCGATCTCGGCGAGAAGGGAGCGTTGACGACTCAGGATAGGGCGGATGTTGCTAGGTGTTTTGAAGAAGCTGTGGTCGACACCTTGGTCATAAAATGTAAGCGCGCGCTCAAGCAAGAAGGTGTGAAGACGCTCGTGATGGCGGGTGGTGTGAGTGCAAATAAGCGGCTGCGAGAAAATTTGAAGAATGCGCTTGAGCCGATGGGCGCAGAGGTGCTGTATCCCGCACCAAATTTATGCACCGACAACGGTGCGATGATCGCCTTCGCGGGCGCGTTAAGACTCTCGGCCGGCGAATTCGACGACGACGCGCCCGAGGTGCGTGCGCGGTGGCCGATTACAGATCTGGCGCCACCCCTGCCGTCGTTATAATCCGGCGTTCCGTAGAGAGGTAATTGAATGATCCAGGGCATTGTCAACATTAGAGGGTTAGAGCCTGAAGCTGTCATTGGTTGCTACGACTGGGAACGCAAGATCAAGCAGCGGTTAGTGATCGACCTCACTATGACGACGGACTTCAAAGCCGCGGCGCAGAGCGATGACTTACCCGACGCACTCGATTACGCAGCGATTTCAGAACAGGTTATAAGCTTTGTTGAGAAAGCTGAATTTCAGTTGCTTGAGGCTTTAGCGGTAGCGATTGCCCGTGACATCTTCAAAACTTGGCCGATTTCTCAGTTGCGGGTTGATATCGACAAGCCCGGTGCGGTTCCAACAGCGTCATCAGTGGGTGTGTCACTGACGGTTGAGGCGTCTGATGTCATTTTCTGATGTTTCGTTTTGGTGCTGATGGTGCTGATGGTGTTGATGGTGTTGAAAAGGTAACGCGGCCTCGATAATAACGCCTTAGAAAAGGTGCGCCGTTGCATTTACACGCTTGTCTCTCAGCGCTTTTTTGATGTCATCGCCTTTTAGCCCTTGAGCAGCAAGCTCTCCACCGCCAATCGCATTGGCAATATCGTGTGACTTGCGGATTCGGGAAATATCAGAGGCGGCAAAGCGTTGGTCAATACGGTCCAAGACATCGAGCACCTCGCAATAAAGTGAGCCCTGGCGAAATGCGTCGAGTCTCTCAAGGAGTGCCAGGGTATCGGCCGCCGATTCAGGTTTGCTTGCTTTGAGGCAGGTCTCTACGAGCTGCGATATTGTTAGATATCGTTTGGGAACCGCCGCTAGCGCGGTTGCCGCTCGACAAAAGTCCTCCCCAGTAAGCGCCGCCCAACGCCGCAGGCTGTCCGTAAAATGATTGCGGACATCGGCCAAGCGGGATATCGCTGGCGCACCAAGATTGGTTGGATACAGATGGTCATCTGCCCCTAGCGCGTGGAGTAGGTGAAAGAAAATTTGCGGGTTTTGCTCAATAAGTGCTCGCTCGGTTTCTCGCCAGACTCGGTCTGGTGCGAGTTCCATGAGTTCTCCGGTATCGCTCATTGTGCGCATCAGCGCCATCGTTTCATCGGCCACTACAAAGCCAAGGTGATGGTACCGTGCTGCAAATCGACACACCCTTAAGACCCTGAGAGGATCCTCTGCGAAGCTCTCCGAGACGTGACGCAGTATTTTAGCTCGCAAGTCCTTTTCCCCGCCGTAGGGGTCGATTAACTCTCCGTCTGGGCCTTGCGCCATAGCGTTGATGGTGAGGTCCCTGCGTTTGAGGTCTTCCTCCAACGTAACGCTTGGATCGGCATGGATGGTGAAGCCGCCGTAGCCTTTGCCTGACTTTCGCTCAGTTCGCGCGAGTGCGTACTCTTCCTTGGTTTCTGGGTGTAAAAAAACGGGAAAATCGTTACCGACCTGTTTAAAACCCGCGCCGAGTAGGTCGTTAGGCGTTGCACCGACGACTACCCAGTCAATTTCATCGGACGCATAGCCTAGCAATTCGTCGCGCACAGCCCCGCCCACCCGTAGGACGCTAATATCTTCACGCAATGTAGTCGAGGTCATTTACATTTACACCGGTGAAAAGTGTGAGTATCTAGGTTCAGGAGTGTCATATGGTTACCCCATACACAGCCAGTATCTAGCGCAATTGCATTGGCTGAATCCGTGATGCCCCCGAGCGATGCCCAGTGTCCAAAAACGATGGTATCACTGGCGGTGAGTCGCTGTTTGTGGCTGAACCAGGGCTTGATCTTTTTTCCTTTAACCGCGCTACTTTTAGGCTTAGGCCCTTTGTTGACAAGGTCTAATTTGCCTTTTTTAGTGCAGTAGCGCATGCGGGTTAGGTAGTTTGTGATCACCCGCAAACGCTCGTAGCCCTTTAGTTTTTGACTCCAAACGATAGGTTCGTTGCCGTACATTGAAGCAAAAAAATCTTTGTAATTGGGTCCTTGGAGCGCCGATTCGACCTCTTTTGCGTAACCAAGCGCCTGCGGCACTGTCCATATCGGAGGGATGCCGGCGTGAACCAGGGTTACCCCTTGCTCGTGGTGTAGCAGGGGCTGTTGGCGCAGCCAAGCTAAAAGTACGTCTCTATCCGGTGCGGCGAGTATGTCATCGAAGTTGTCTGTCTTGGACATCTTTCTCGTACCCGCCGCCACGGCCATGAGGTGCAGGTCGTGATTGCCTAAAACGATAATAGCTCGATCGCGATGCTCGTAAAACCAGCGCAACGTTGCAAGGTTATCCGGACCGCGATTTACGAGATCACCGACACTCCAGATTCTGTCTGTCGAGACATCAAAATCTACTTTTTTCAAAAGGCACTGGAATGGTTCAAAACATCCTTGTATGTCGCCTACTACATAGGTTGCCATGTGAAATCTCACTGCTAGGCGTCTCTCGATGAGTCGCTCGTGCCATCGTTTAAATAAAGTGTAGCCCTAGTTACGCAAATCAGGTACCGGTAGGCGATAGCAATGTATATCTCGATCGGCAAACCGGCGCATTCGACTCGATCCAGTTGTGCACTCCGAGTGCTGTGCCTTCCGCGGTAGATAATGAGGGCGCTGTTAAATATTAGGAAAAGCGCGCTGAGAGGATGAGGCGCGAGGACGAAGCACCGATGAGAAGCACCGATGAGAAGCACCGATGAGAAGTACCGATGAGAAGTACCGATGAGAAGTACCGATGAGAAGTACCGAAGGTCCGGAAGCCCGCAGTCACACCTTAGCGCGTATGGCCATCCATTGTTATTGCAAGATCGATTAATTGATCGAGTGTTAGCGTCTCGGCTCGACACCCGGGATCAATACTTAACGCGATAATATCGGTGTCATCCAAAATACCTTTAAGATTATTCCGAAGTGTCTTTCGTTTTTGCGCAAAAGCGAGTTGAACTAATTTGGACAGGACGGGTCGAGCGCACTCAGGACGGTAAGGCTGTGCCTTTGGTACGAGACGGACAATGGCTGATTGCACTTTCGGTTTTGGGAAAAACGCATCCGGGGGGACGTCAAATAGACATTCAACCTCGCAGTCTAATTGCGTCATTACGCTAACACGACCCCACGCTTTGCTCCCGGGCGAGGCTGCCAAACGATCCACCACTTCTTTTTGGAGCATAAAGTGCATGTCTCTGATGAGCGATAAATTATCAAGCAGTTTAAATATTAGCGGTGTGGAAATGTTGTACGGTAAATTTCCTACTATCCGAAGGTCATTAGCAGTTCTTGATAACTGACAAAAATCAAATTTCAAAGCGTCGGCATTGTGAAGCGTTAAATTACGGTTGAAAAACATAACGCGCAGCTGCGATTGAAGGTCTCTGTCAATTTCGATGGCATGGATTGAACAGCCACTCTCAAAGAGCGCCTCAGTCAATGCGCCCTGACCAGGGCCAATTTCTACAATGTTGTCCTTTTCGCCCGGCGCTATTGATTTTGCTATTGCGGTTATTATGGCCTGATCGGTTAAAAAGTTTTGACCGAAACGTTTCCGCGGTATGTGAGAGGCAGGACGAGACTTCTTTTTTTTATGGCTTTTTTCAGTCACGTGTTGGCACCAACGCTTCGGTCAAGGCGATAGGGGGGTGCATTCGCGTCTATCCGACTAATTAATCAGGCAGTCGTCCAACGAGCCACCCTGATCGATGTGCTCGCGAAAAACGACCGGAGTCCTGCCGCGTCCTGTCCATTGGTGTGTTTGACCATCGACCACGATTTGATATTTGGGAGCCACTTTATTGCCTTTTTTCGGACCTGTTTGTCTTTTTCTTTTCGGCGCCACTTGTTTTGTATTAATAATATCTTCGGCAGATATTCCTAATTCATTCATCATCGATTTTAATTTTTTAACCGCATTTTCTTTTTTGCGTTTTGCGAGCTGCGTTTCTCGTTCTTTTAATTTTTTTGCTGCAGCAGACAGGTTTTCCAAAGCGCGCTCGAGTTGTTGAATATCAAGTCCTTTTACAGCGCGATTTGCGGCCGCCTTCGAGCGCGCAATGGCTTCAATTACCTTTGCTTCAGTCATGTTCCCTAAACCTTGTTTGTCGTTTTTGTCATAGTGTAATCAGGTCTTAAATTAAAATAAACTTGTGGGTAGTAAAACGCAGAACTTATAAACTAAAAGAATAGGTATTAATATGCGTACGGTTCTCTCGATTGACGGCGGTGGTATTCGGGGCATTATCCCCGCGCTTGTACTCGATTACCTCGAGCAACAATCGGGGAAGCCAATATCTGATCTATTTGATTTATCTGTCGGCACCTCTTCAGGGGGGATTATTGCGCTGGGCCTTGCTCAGGCGAATGAAGCCGGAGGACCTCAGTATACCGCGCACGATCTAGCAGACTTTTTTGAGAAGAGCGGCAGTAAGATCTTTCGCAGGACCGTATGGCGGGATATTCGTTCGGCCGGTGGGGTGCTTGATGAGCGGTACTCGGCACGGCCGCTGGAGGCTGCTCTGCGCAAGTATTACGGCAATTCCCGGCTCGGAGACACACTGGGTTCGAGCATGGTGACGAGTTACGACATCGTCGACAGGCGAACGCTATTTTTGAAGAGCTGGCATCCGGATCACGAGACCGTGTTGTGTCGTGATGCTGCGCGAGCAACGAGTGCGGCACCGACCTATTTTGAGCCAGCGCTGATCGACGTTCAGGGGAGTGATCGCGCGCTCATCGATGGTGGTGTATTTGTTAATTCACCCGTTGTCTCTGCTTATGCAGAAGCATTGAAACTTTTCCCCAACGAACCTTTGGCCGTGGTGTCACTGGGCACCGGGGAACTGGTCCGTCCAATCCCTTACGAGTCTGCCAAAGATTGGGGTCAGGCCGGCTGGGTAATGCCGCTAATTGACTGTATGTTTGATGGAGCAACCAAGGTTGCGAACCATCAGATGCGAATGTTCCTCGGGGAGCACTATTTTCGCCTCCAGGTCACCTTAGACGAGGCGAATGACGATATGGACGACGCGACAGGTGTCAATATTCGCAATTTACAGCGGATCGCAAGTCGCATGATTTTAGAGAACCGATCAACCCTCGATCGATTTCTGGAGATCGTTGCCTAGGACCTGTTGTGTGCGCAGGTGATTGCCTCGTTAATAGCCGCGATGAGGCTGCCCTCAGACGCTTGTCCCGTGCCAGCCAGACTCAAAGCCGTGCCATGATCGACTGATGTTCTAATAATTGGAAGTCCCAACGTTATATTGACTGAGTGACCAAACCCTATCGTCTTTAGTACGGGGAGACCCTGATCGTGAAACATTGCAAACACGACATCGGCTGCTCTTACCGCATCCGATACGAACGCAGTATCAGCGGGCAGGGGCAGCGTTACATCAATCCCCTCTGCATGGGCGGCGTTGCACGCGGGTATCAAGGTGTCGATCTCTTCACGCCCAAGGTGACCGCCCTCTCCCGCATGAGGGTTGAGTCCAAGCATGGCTATTTTGGGCTTTGAGATACCGTAAAGTTCAGTGATGCTGCGGTTGATGATTCGCAGCTGCTTTACCAGAGAGTCTGCAGTGATAGCGTCGGGTACCTCTCTCAAAGGTAAGTGGGTTGTCGCTAATGCAACTTTAAGCGCCTGATTGGCTAGGAGCATGATCACATTGGGACAGTTAAAGTAGCCGGCGAAAAATTCGGTGTGACCGGAAAAAGCAATACCGCTGTCATTGATGATGGATTTTTGGACGGGTGCTGTCACCACAGCGTCGTAAATGTTGTCGCCGACAAGTTGCGCTGCGGTCTCTAATGTTGACAGAACATAGCCTGCATTCAGGGGATTCAAGACCCCGGGGATGGTTGTAGCAGCGCTGGCAACATGTACGACTTCTATGCGATTGGGGGAGTGAGCGGAGACATCCGTCACTTCATCCAAGGGCTTAATGTCACAGTCAATACCCAGCTCGCGGGCCCTATCTCGCAAAAGATGGATATCTGTGGCCACCGCAATGCGAGCTGAGAACTCCGATCTCAACGCTTGTAATACAACGTCAGGGCCCACTCCTGCGGGCTCGCCAGCGGTGATCAAAATCCGAGGTAGGTGCATGAGAGACCCAGATTTTACTTAATATCGACGAAGGCCTCTTCGCGAATTTCTCTTAGCCAGTTCTCAAGGCCTTCTTCGTATTTGGATTCGCGGAGATAGTTCGCCACCTGGTTACGACGCATTTGCTCGGCGAAGTTTTTAGTGCGACGTTCCGTCACCTCAAGAATATGCCAGCCGAACTCACTTCTGACAGGGTCGGTAATAACACCGATTTGGGCAGCTGCCATCGCCGCTTCAAATTCAGCCACCATCTGCCCAGGATTGGTCCATCCGAGTTCACCGCCCTCCTGAGCTGATCCAATATCGTCTGAATGCTCTTTGGCGAGTGCGCCAAACTGCTCTCCGGCTTCGATGCGCTCCTTGAGTGACGCAATGAACTCGCGCGCCGCGTCGTCGTCGAGTACCTCATTAGGCTTAACCAGTATGTGACGTACTTTTGTTTGCTCGACCATGCGCTCGATACCACGTGCCTCAGCAAGATGAACCAGGTGTAAACCTGACGTGGATTCGACTTTTCCTGTCTGACCGGGCCGCAGGTTTGGGACAATTTCAGTAAACATGCTGGGAAGAGCGCTCAGTCTCCTCCACCCGAGATCGCCGCCTCTGAAGGTGAAAGGCTCGGTGACACTGACCGCTTCGTTAAACTCGGCACCCGCTAAAATATTGGCCAGGACACCATCAACGAAATCCGCTTTTGCCGCACGCTCTTCATCCGAATCCGAGCGTGAGATCGAGACTAATGCCTGCAGAACACGATACTCGGGCTCTACCATGGCTTCACCTTCCTCGGTAGCCATGAAGTTATCGATTTCGCGCTCTGTGATGGTGATATCACGCATGACACTACCTTGTTGTACGCGCTGGATCGCTAATTCATCGCGCAGTGCCTCGCGCATTTGGATATAACTCTGTCCGTTCTGCGTTAGCGCATCTCTGAATTGCTCCAGTGTGAGTCCGTTTTGTGCCGCAACCCTCGTCATCGCTTGGTCGAGTTGTGTATCGGGAATGCGGATACCGTACCGATCAGCGAGCTGCAACTGGATGCTTTCCAAAATCAGCCGATCAATGGTCTCCTGTAAAATAGTGTCGTCATCCGGTAACTCCACGCCACGCTGAGCAGCCGATGCCTTGATCTGTTGCATACGGCCTCGAACTTCACTTGCCAGGATGATGTCCTCATCGACAATAGCAATAACGCTATCTAACGGTACGACTTGCGCATTGGCGGAGGCAGACAGCGCAAAAATAAGTACGCCGATCACTTTTAGAAAAAATTTACCGTGTAGCATTGAAACCTCTGATCATGTCTTGCATGAGATTATCGACTCTTCGCCCGAAGGAACCCAGTCCCTTCAACTCGAATTGGAATTGGAACGCGCGATCCCGTCTTAGTTCAGGCGCTGGGATAAAAACCTCAGTATCACGCAGCGCATCGAGATAGCTCACGTAAAGCAATCGAGCGCGCCAACAGCAGCCATCGTACTCGACGCCAAACATATCTTCCACGCTACTCTCGATTTCGAGCGAGTATCTAAAGGCGCCAAAAAGTCGCCAATTTTCATCGATCGGTAAGTAGGCTGACGCATTGAATTGTTCGGTTACAGGACGCGCAGCCAATGACTCCGGAGGCTCTCTGAGCGTATAGCCAACATTGAAAATAGAGTGCCCATCCGGGCGATAGGTGACGCGCACGTTCGCCGCATCCACCGTTTCGTCGTAGGCATCGAAAAGCACATTGCTGTGGATAGACCAGCGTTGACTTACCGTCATATCCAGCGCAAAAGCCAGTGCTGAACCGTCATCAGTCAACGCTGGATCATCGGTCTCAAGCCGGATACGTTGATCGCGGAAGTTGAAGATTTGTCCGATGCTTGCACTGACACGCTCTATACCTGTTTTGGGATCGATGAGGCGCGAGGTAAGACCCAGTGCTAGCTGGTTAGCATCCGTCAATCGATCGTGACCCGAAAACCGAGTATCTCGAAAGAGCTGTCGATAACTGAAGGTTAATTCGGCGCTGTCAAAGTCGGGTATGCCACTGTGATCGTCATAACTGGCGTATAAATAATAGACCCTTGGCTCGAGCGTTTGCGTAAAGCTCGTGCCTAAAAAGTCGGTCGACCGCTCGAAGGTAAGTCCGGCATCAAGACTTGCTAACCATGACTCGACCTGCTCGTCTCGGGACTCGGGGATTCCTGGGTCCTTAAGTCGGTATCGAATGCCCCGGTGCAGGATTCGCGAATTTAGAAAGCCGTAGCTGCGCGATATTGGCAGTGATACCCCAATTTCATGGAAAAGTCGTTGGCCACGAACTTTTTCAAAATCGGTATCAAAATTTGCTGCTTGCACATTTACGACTGGGGTGAGTGGCCCAATCATCTTATTGCCACGCCAAACCGCGCTGACTTGAGGTAACCGTTGATAATTGTCGGTGAGGTCGTCAGCAATGCCCTGAAATTGTTGTGCCTCAACACCCAGTAGCCAGTTGTCAGCCAGCCAATCGACCCGTGCGTACTGTAATAGAGCGGTTTGTCGTTGCGCACTCAAGGTGTTGTTTTCGAGATCTTTGAGATAATCGTTGTCGCTAATTTTCGAAAAGTCGATCGAGGTTCGCAGTCGTGGAGAGGGTGAACTCTGCTGCTTAATGTTGAATAGCCAGCGCGTATCTTTACCGGGTTCTTGACTCAACTTGTCGTCATCGAGGTAAGCTCCCGTAACGTCCCAATAACCGCTTCGCTTACCTAGGTAGCGGACGTTGAGTTGATGAACGAATCCGCGGTCTGCGATGTGTCGCGGGGAGTACGTCGCGTCGTAATTCGCTGCGAGATTCAAGTAGATTGGTGCAGTAACGTCGAGGCCCCCGCGGGTGTCACTGCTGATATCGGGGAACAGCAGTCCGGTTTTTCGTTCGTCGTTGAGCGGGAATTGGATCCACGGTAGGTAAAGAGCGGGCACGCCTTTGACGTCTATTCGGGCTCCCCAAGCCTCGCCTGTGTTGTTCATCACATCAATTTCAAGACTTTCAGCGGACACAAGCCAGCTAGGGTCGTTAGCCGAACAGAAGGTGACTTCACCCTCGGCTACGGTAAGTGTGCCGTTCGCATCGCGGGTGATTTCTTGCGCGATGCCGTAAAGTTGTTGCTCATACAAGAGAAATTCAGCATTCGAGAGCTGTGCTTGCTCGTCGATACTGTTGTAGCTGATGGTGTCACCATACATGGCGATACCGGGCTCCCTCACTTCTATGGGACCCGTGGCAGTGACGGTCTGCTCTGAGCGATCCACGGTCACTTTCTCCGCTTTCAGCGTGCGGTAACCCTGTTGGACGGTGACTTTATCTGAAAAGAACAAAGTATCGTCAGTGATATCGCTATCGCCTGCACTCACCTCGAGATCTGACTCATTGGGGGATACCGAGCGATCAACGTTGGCGAGTGGATCAACGTATTTGCCGCCACACTTGCGACATCGCGCGTCTCTTTCGTGTTGTGCAATTTGTTTCAGCGGCACCCAGTTTAGACGTGATTCAATACTTTCCTCTTCAAGAGAGGACGATATTGCCGCTGCGCTAAAGCACACAAGAACTGCGCCGCACACCCGAGCGGGCGTCAGCAAAGAGTAGCGAGCAAAACGGTTAAGTGAGTAGGGCACCGGCGTATCGGTTTCAGCTTCAGGTTATCATTGGCCGCACAGTGTACCGCGGACCTCGCGAGTATCAGCCGGTTTTTTTGGCAATGCTGCGGGTTATCGCCGTCGAGTGAGGAGATTCGGATTGCATATAGACACATTTGGGGATGAGCGTTTATGGCTGGCTCAGGTGCTACGATGCGAAGAGGGCGACGTTGATCATCAGCTCATAGCGGGTGATGCGAGTCCAAGAAAGTTTTATCGCATATCGCAATTGACCCAGGGTGAGGCTGGGCAGAAGAAGTCCCTTTCGTCGCAGATTCTTATGGTGTCGCCGCCCACCGAGAACAATGAGCGCTTTATTTTGGTTCAGGGGCAATTGGATGCTTTTGGTATTCGGGTTCCGAGATTGCTGCGCGCCGACCTGAGTTTGGGTTTCTTTTTATTAGAAGACCTCGGCGATGAGACGTTTTGGAGTGCACTGCAAACAAAGAGTGAGGACCGGCTATATGGCGGTGCATTGACGTTGTTAAGTCGCATGCAAGCCACCCCAGTGCCCGATTCAGTTTTGACGGCTTACGATGATCACGAGCTCCAGCGTGAGCTGAATATCTGCCCCGAGTGGTTTTTTGATAGGGCTTTGTCAATGCGCCTCGATGCAGCTGCCGAGGTCATTTTTGATCGATTTAGTCGCTGTCTTTTACAGGCGGCGGCTGAGCAGCCGGCCGGTTTTGTGCATCGTGACTACCACAGTCGAAACCTTATGATGCTCGGCGTCGACGACATTGCCATCATCGATTTTCAGGACGCAATTATGGGGCCAATTACCTACGATGTAGCCTCATTACTCAAAGATGTGTACATCGTATGGCCAAGGAGTCAGCAACTTGAATGGCTCGAGCACTATTGGCGCTTATTAGTCGATGCTGGGCGGTTGTCGAAGGATTCATGGGAACAGTTCCTGCGCTGGTTCGACCTAATTGGCCTGCAACGTCATATAAAGATTTTGGGCGTTTTTTCACGACTTTGGCTCCGCGATGACAAACCTGCCTACATGAATGATATCCCTGTGGTAATCGATTACATCGCAGAGGCGTGTGCCTTGTATGGTGACAGTTATCCTGCAATTGCCGAATTTTGGACATGGTTTGAGAAGGCCGTGCTTCCTCTCGCTCGCGAAGCCGACTGGTACTCTCGATCATGAGGCGCGCGATGATCTTGGCTGCTGGGGAGGGACGCAGAATGCGACCCCTCACCGACGACAAGCCGAAACCGCTCCTCGAGGTCTGCGGTAAGCCTCTGCTGGCTTTTCATCTGGAGCGTTTGGTTGCCTCGGGATTCACCGAAATAATCGTCAATGCGTCCTATCTAGGAGACCAGATAGAGGCATTTTGCGGCGATGGTCAACACTGGGGTTGTCGCATCGATGTTGTCCTTGAGCCAGCGCCTTTAGAGACCGCAGGAGGCATCGTCAACGCGCTACCTCTACTGGGCGACGAACCTTTCGCGGTGATCAATGGCGATGTATTCACCGACTATCCTCTCGGCCGTCTTCGATCGCACGCCCTGGGGACAGAGCATGCACATCTTGTTATGGTCCCCAACCCCGCGCATCACCCTGAGGGTGACTTTCAGTTGGAAGGGGGGCGTATCGTCGAGACGCAGCAATCGTCGTGTACTTTTGCCGGACTTTCGGTGATGAGTCCTCAACTTTTCGCAGGTTTGACTCCGGGCAAAGCCGCGTTGCGTCCCTTACTCGATCGTGCGATAGCATCGCAGCGTTTGACGGGTGAAATCTGGGATGGATTGTGGTCGGACGTGGGCACACCTGAGCGACTCGAGTCACTAGCGTTAACACTGAAAGATCGGTCGTAATGGGCTCGCTGACTGGCGAGCTAGGGCCTTGCGCTTTACACTATCACTATAGATATTTTTCGACGCGACTTGCTAGGCCCCTTTAGCTGCAAGTGGTGGCCTCTCAATTTATGTTTCTTGGAAACTGCAATGCGTGATTTTCAAATAGCTCCGTCCATTTTGGCTGCCGATTTTGCGAGGTTGGGCGCCGATGTCGAAGCCGTGTTAGCGGCTGGCGCAGATATTGTTCATTTTGACGTCATGGACAACCACTACGTGCCCAACCTTTCCGTTGGTCCCATGGTGTGTAAAGCGTTGCGGGACTACGGGATTCAGGCCCCTATCGATGTGCATCTCATGGTAGAACCTGTCGATGCTCTGGTTGGCATGTTTGCTGATGCGGGAGCGACCTACATCACTTTTCACCCAGATGCCTCAACGCATGTTGACCGGACGCTGCAACTCATTCGTGATGCTGGCTGTAAACCGGGCTTGGTGTTTAATCCGGCCGCTAGTTTTGACGCATTGAAATATGTCATGGATAAAGTGGACATGGTATTACTCATGTCAGTGAATCCGGGCTTTGGGGGCCAGTCATTTATCCCGTCGACGCTCGATAAACTGCGCGAGGCACGCCGCCTTATTGATGATTCTGGACTCGATATTCGACTGGAGGTCGATGGTGGCGTTGGCCCCGCCAACATTGCGGCGGCTGCTGAGGCCGGGGCTGACACCTTTGTTGCAGGCTCTGCGATATTTGGCAAGCCAGACTACAAGTTGGTCATCGACAGCATGCGCGAGGCGCTAGCGAGCATCGAGTAGTAATAGCGATGAACCAATCTGACTACGACGCACTGGTTGTTGGAGGCTACTCACGGATTCCAGTGACGCGAACTTTGCTGGCAGATACGGAGACACCTCTGTCAACGTTCTCCAAATTGTGTAGCTCGCCTTATGCGTTTTTATTCGAGTCCGTTGAGGGGGGTGAGAAATGGAGCCGATACTCCATCGTTGGCCTTCCTGCTACACAGCGAATTGCAATCACGGGTGCTACGGTTTCGCGATATGTGGGCGATGCCTTGGTTGAGTCTTACGAGTCGCAGGATCCACTTGCTGAAGTCGAGTCACTCCAGTCATCGGTTTCTAGTGCCCCGCTTTCTTCCCTACCTGTTTTTCATGGTGGATGGGTTGGTTACTTTTCCTACGACACGGTCCGTTTTGTTGAGCCTAAGCTCGTCAATATCAATAAGCCTGACGAGGTTGGTACGCCAGACATTCTCCTGATATTGGCGGAGGAGGTCGTCGTATTCGACAACCTTCGGGGCACGTTGACGCTCATAATTAATTCAGATGCGTCAAAGGAGGGGGCTTTGCTGTCGGCGACTGAGCGTCTGGACGAGCTAGAAAAGGCGCTCTCAGAGCCTGCGGCAGCGCTTGACAGTTTCGAGTTAGGTTCTACCGATACCAGCGACATCGAGTCGCGCGTTACACACACGACCGATAAGGCTACCTTCGAATCGTGGGTGGATAGGATCAAGCGTTACATTCTTGATGGCGATGTGATGCAGGTGGTGGTTTCCCAGCGGATGAGCCTACCTTTCTCAGCATCGCCGCTTAATTTGTATCGAGCCTTGAGGCACTTAAATCCTTCACCTTACCTTTTCTTTCTCGACCTCGATGAATTCCATGTGGTGGGCAGTTCCCCGGAGATACTGGTGCGCTCAGAGCAGGGAAAAATTACGGTGAGGCCTATCGCTGGCACCATTCATCGCGGGACAGATGAAGTCGAGGACCGAGAGTTAGCGTCGCAATTACTCAATGACGAGAAGGAGCGCGCAGAGCATCTCATGCTGATTGATCTGGGCCGGAACGATATCGGGCGGGTATCACAACCCGGTAGCGTCCAGCTTACAGAAAAAATGGTCATCGAAAAGTATTCCCATGTGATGCACATCGTATCGAATGTAACCGGTGATGCACGCGAAGATGCGACAGCCATCGATTCGCTGCGCGCGACATTACCTGCTGGCACCCTGAGCGGTGCACCTAAAATTCGTGCGATGGAAATTATTGATGAGCTCGAGCCGATGAAGCGAGGTGTTTATGGCGGTGCTGTTGGGTATTTGTCTTGGTCCGGTGATATGGATACGGCGATCGCCATTCGGACGGCTGTGATCAAGGATGGTCAGCTTATCGTTCAGGCTGGCGCTGGTGTTGTAGCCGATTCGGTGCCTGAATCAGAATGGGAAGAGACCTTGAATAAGGCGCGCGCTGTTCTGCGCGCTGCAGCTATGGTTGAGGCCTGCTGAGCTGGTGGCAGGGTGATGAATGGTACAAAAATGAAAGCGATAGCTGAAAAAGGCGTCGATGAAATGAACCCAGATGTATTGATGGTGGATAACTACGATTCTTTTACGTGGAACGTCGTTCAATATTTTTGGGAGTTAGGCGCGTCCGTTGATATCTATCGCAACGATGAGATCACTGTCGATGACATCATTAAAATCAAGCCAAAGCTCATTTGCGTGTCACCGGGTCCGTGTTCGCCTACCGAGGCAGGTATCTCGATAGAGACTATTAAGCGTTTCGCGGGCGAGATCCCTGTCTTGGGGATTTGTTTGGGACTTCAAAGCATCGGTGCTGCCTATGGTGGCGATATTATTCGCGCGCCTGAGGTGATGCACGGAAAAACCAGCCCGATTTATCACAATGGCACTGGGGTTTTCGAAGGGTTGCCCTCGCCGTTTACCGCAACGCGATATCACTCTCTGGTGGTTGACCCAAAAACACTTCCTTCCTGTTTCGAAGTGACTGCATGGACACTCGATGAGCGCGGAGAGCGAGACGTCATTATGGGCCTGCGGCACAAAGCGTTCTCAGTAGAGGGCGTGCAGTTTCACCCGGAGTCGATCCTAACGGAACATGGTCACGACATGCTCAGGAATTTCCTGCGGGAAAAAGGTGAATAAGGTGTCATTCAATCTAGTCAATGCGTGTTTGTGTCCTACGGAGCGAAGAGGTTTATGAACATTCAGCAGGCGATTGCACAAGTAGTCGATGGGCGGTCATTGAGTCGCGCGGATATGGAGCATGTGATGCTCGCCGTCATGCAGGGTGAGGCCACTGAGGCGCAGATAGGCGGCTTGTTGGTGGGGCTGAGAATAAAGGGCGAGACAATTGATGAAATCGTGGGAGCCGCCAGTGCGATGCGATCGTTGGCGACCCCCGTGGCTATCGATAGGGATGGCCTGATTGACCTTGCTGGTACGGGAGGGGATGGTGCTGATCTATTTAATGTATCGACAGCCGCAACCTTTGTCGTGGCCGCCGCGGGTGGCCGGATCGCGAAACACGGTAATCGGTCGGTATCGAGCTCAAGTGGATCTTCCGATGTGCTGGCCGAGTTCGGGGTTAATTTGACCGTATCGCCTGCGATCATCGCCGACTGTATCGACAGTTTGGGTGTTGGCTTTATGTTTGCGCCAATGCATCACAGCGCAATGAAGCATGCAGTTGGGCCGCGACAGCAATTGGCAATGCGCACTATCTTCAACGTACTGGGGCCCCTTACAAATCCAGCGGGTGCGCGTCGGCAGGTTCTGGGTGTCTTTAATGCGGATCTCTGTCCTGTTATGGCCGCGGCGCTTAAAGGCTTGGGAAGCGAGCATGTGATGGTGGTTCACGGCACTGATGGCCTGGATGAGATTTCAATTTGCCAGCCTACCCAAGTCTGTGAGCTCAAGGGTGGCGAGCTTCAAAATTATGAAATTGATCCTCGGGTTTTAGGACATCATCACGCATCATTGGAAGGGTTGTCTGTTTCAACCGCGGCCGAGTCCGCAGCATTGATCAAAGCGGCTCTGGGAGGCGATAACACCGAGCCTGCCGAGAAAGCCCGCTCTATTATTGCCTTGAATGCGGGCGCTGGACTTTATGTAGGGGGTCAGGCGGATAGTTTAGTTGACGGGGTTAGACTGGCAGATGAGGCTATCGCATCGGGAGCGGCGTTAAGAGTCATTGACGCTTTTGCGGAAAAAACGTCGGAGGCAGGCGCATGAATAGCGACACACCCACGGTATTAAAGCGTATTTGTGACCGTAAACGTGAGGAAATTGCCGAAAGGAAGGCGCGCGCGGATCTAAGTGTGATCAAGGAAAGGGCGCTGTTGGCTGATGCGCCGCGAGGTTTCATTCGGGCTCTCGAAGCCCGTCGTGAGCGAGGTGTCCCGGGAATCATTGCGGAAATAAAAAAGGCGAGTCCGAGCAAAGGCGTGATTCGGGCTGATTTCGACCCCGCGAGAATTGCAGTGAGTTACGAGCAGGGTGGGGCCGCCTGTCTTTCAGTGTTAACAGACATCGATTTCTTTCAGGGTGCTGATGGCCATTTGCAGGCTGCGCGTGCTGCTAGCAGTCTCCCGGCTATCAGAAAGGACTTTACCTTAGATACTTATCAAATTTGGGAGTCACGCGCCTTGGGCGCTGACGCGATTTTGCTCATTGTGGCGTGTCTTGAAGACGAACAGCTCGCGTCGTTATTCGAGGAAGCAACAACCGCGGAGCTTGATGTATTGGTTGAAGTTCATGACCAGCGTGAACTGGAGCGGGCGCTGAAATTGGATATTAGTCTTGTCGGTATTAACAATCGTGATCTGCACACCTTCGACACGCAACTCGATACAACGTTGCAACTTCTCAGCCATGTTCCCGAGGGCGTAACCATAGTAACCGAGAGCGGGCTGCATACCTCAGCGGATATGCGCATGATGCTCGATAATCAGGTGTCTTCGTTTTTGATTGGTGAGTCTTTTATGCGACAACCATCACCCGGTGACGCGCTTGCATCTATGGTGGCTGGCGCCTCGAACTAGACCGTGTCGGTGCTACCTACCGGCTCGCGAAGTACAACTATCGTCTTACCAGCGGCGGTGATGTAGCCATCGTCCTCTAGCTTTTTCAGCACCCGGCCTGCCATTTCTCGTGAACAGCCTACGAGCTTGCCGAGTTCCTGGCGTGTGATTCGGATTTGCATACCGTCGGGGTGTGTCATGGCCTCTGGTAGCGTGGTGAGTTGCATTAGTGAGCGATGTATTCGTCCATAAACGTCAATGAACGTCAGGTCAGCGAGCTTTCGTGTTGTATTTTTGAGCCGTTCGCCAATCTGAACCGTCAGTGCATAGAGAACGTCAGGGAATTGATGTCGGATGGCATGAAAATCACTGTAGCTAATTTTGGCGAATTCGCAGGTCGATCGTGTAACGAGATTTGCAGTGCGGTTTTCTTCGCCAAACAACCCCATCTCACCAAAAAACTCGCCAGGATTTAGGTAGCTGACGACCATTTCCTGATCGGGTGCCTCGATATCATCAACAATAACCGATACCGACCCGTCGAGAATAAGGTAGAGGTCGCGGCTCGGCTCGCCCTGACTAAAAACCACTGACTTCGATTTCATTGCGATACGCTCGCAATGTACCAAGAAGGCCTCGGCGTTGGGGACACGCTTGCTGACTAAATAGTTCATACACATCACCTTAATGTGATTTGCAGCAAACTTGAAGTAGCATATCGGCCGCGTAGGTTCGGGTTAACACGCGTGATCTCAACGCTATGCAGTCAAAGTGTACTAATGCTAGGGAGATGTGGATGCAGGGCACCGTAAAGTGGGTCGATGACGTTATGTTCGTGGGAGAGTCTGGCTCTGGACACAGCGTGGTCATGGATGGTCCAGTTGAGCTGGGCGGCAGGAACCACGGGTTGCGTCCCATGGAAATGTTGCTTCTTGGAACAGGCGGTTGTGCCCTGTTTGACGTAGTTACTATGCTGAAAAAGTCACGCCAAGATATCACCAACTGCCGAGTAGAACTGCAAGCAGAGCGAGCCGATGCAGTCCCCGCCGTGTTCACGGCGATTAATCTTCACTTCATTGTTGAAGGTAACGGTATTAAAGATGCGCAAGTTGCCAGAGCTGTGAAGCTGTCGGCAGAAAAATACTGCTCGGCATCCATCACGCTGGCCACTGGCGGAGTTGCCGTGTCACACTCGCACGAGACTTTTTCAGCATAAACTCAGGTCAGCATAAACTCAGGTCAGCATAAACCCAGATCAGTATAAAATCTGACTCACGATTAAGGTCCCTTGACACAACCGTGTCGAATGAGCAACAGCAGGCAACGCGTCTCGGGTTCACATTTTGAGCGCCGCACACAAACAATGACTGATGAGCGCGCAGTCGAGATGCCTATTACGCTGAATTAAAGCCAGTAGGTCGTTTTTGTCATTATTTGACTGACGCCGCGCATGACCCGCTTGATGGGCGCCGAAAACTCCTGTCCTCCTTGCTCAAGCGCATGCGCACCATGACGCTCCTCTTCTTCAAGCATGGTTTGGAGGACAAGTTGGGACCTACGATCATCATCTGGAAGTTTTCGGAGGTGTTCCTTGAGATGCGCCGCAACACCTTCTTCTGTGGCGTGTACGAAGCCAAGGCTGACTTTGTCTCCGATAGCTCCCGTCAGTGCTCCCAACGCGTAAGAGCTCGCGAAAAACAGAGGGTTAAGTCGACTGGTGTGGGTGCCAAGTGCATCCAAACGCTCTTCACACCAGTCTAAGTGGTCTTTCTCCTCCTGCGCGGCTGCAAGCAATGCCGCCCGGGTTGCTTCCGACTTAGCAACCAGTGCTTGGCCTCGATATAAAGCCTGTGCACACACCTCACCCGTGTGGTTGATTCGCATCAAGCCACCTGCGTGCTGACGTTCGGAATCAGTCAGATCTGCTTCGCTGTGATCGGCAGCGGGTGATTGGCGCTCACCCGAGAGTGACCCAGTGCCCGAGCTAACTTCCCGAAGCGCGGTGTCAAAGGTGGCTATTAATTTATCTAGGGCGGTAAGTCGTCTTTGCATGATCGCAGTCTGTCTTTCTTTGTAGGCAAGGTTAACGCGCGAGCGCTCGCCATCCAATGTCAGTTCGATATTTCATGCCCGCCCACCGAATGGGCGTTATGGCTTGATATGCAGCTGCGACAGCATCATCCAAGGTGGTGCCACGCGCAGTGACGCAGAGCACACGACCACCCGCGGTGACGATTGCATCGTCTCTGGTAGCGGTTCCAGCATGAAAAACTTTGACTGCATCCGGTTCACAGCCAAGACCGGCGATCGGCAAACCGGTTGGACTCGATGCAGGGTAGTGTTCAGATGCCAGTACAACACCGACTGTCGCGGCGTTGCTCCAAGAAACGGTTTCGCCGGTCAATCGCCCCTCACAGGCTGCCAAGCAGTGCGATGCAAGGTCCGACTCTAGGCGCATCATAATCGGCTGGGTTTCGGGGTCACCAAAGCGGCAATTGAATTCGATCACTTTGGGCGCGCCCGACGCATCAATCATCAGCCCCGCGTATAAAAAACCTCGGTAACGATTGCCGTCCGCCTGCATTCCCTCAACCGTTGGATTAATAATTTCAGCCATAACCCGGTCATAGACAGCGTCAGTCACAACAGGTGCGGGCGAATAAGCTCCCATACCGCCCGTATTAGGCCCCGTATCCCCCTCGCCAACTCGCTTGTGATCTTGCGACGTTGCCATCGGGATTACGTCAGTACCATCTACCATGACGATAAAACTTGCTTCCTCACCCTCGAGGAATTCTTCGATCACAACCCGCGCGCCTGCGTCACCAAAAGCATTGCCAGAGAGCATGTCACGCACAGCTGCTACTGCTTCATCGATCGACATGGCGACGATGACGCCCTTGCCGGCAGCGAGGCCGTCAGCTTTTACAACAATTGGTGCGCCTTGAGTCTGTATGTAGGCGCAGGCGGCTTCAGGGTCTGTAAAAGTCTCATAAGTGCCCGTTGGTATCGCGTGCCGCGAGAGAAATTCTTTGGTGAATGCTTTAGAGCCCTCGAGCTGTGCTGCAGATGCAGAAGGACCAAAACAGTGAAGTCCTTGCTCTTCAAAGAAGTCGACAATGCCCGCTACCAATGGTGCCTCAGGGCCTACCACAGTGAGTTCACAGTTGTTTGCTTTGGCGAAGCTAGCCAGAGCACTGAAATCAGCCGCATTTACCGAGATATTTTCTAGCTTTGGTTCATTAGCAGTGCCCGCATTACCCGGTGCAACAAATACGGTTTCTACGTTTCCGGATTGGGCTAACTTCCAAGCCAGTGCGTGCTCGCGACCACCGCCGCCAATCATCAATACATTCATATCAGTGTCTGAAGTGCCTTACACCTGTAAATACCATAGCGATTCCCGCTTCGTTTGCGGCTGCAATGATATCGTCATCTCTGATCGAGCCTCCAGGCTGGATGACAGCTTTGATACCTCGCTCTGCAGCGTTATCGATGCCATCCCGAAAGGGGAAGAAGGCATCTGACGCCATCACTGCACCGGACACTTCTAGCCCGGCATGCTCTGCTTTGATGGCAGCAATTCGTGCCGAATTAACCCGCGACATCTGACCGGCGCCGACGCCAATAGTGCGTTCGTTTAATGCGTAGATGATGGCATTAGATTTCACAAACTTTGCTACGCGCCAGGCAAAGAGCATGTCGCGCATTTCCTGCTCGCTGGGAGCACGCTCTGACACGACCTTTAGGTCGTTTTCGACAATCACGTGGTCGTCGCGGTCTTGAATTAGCAAGCCGCCATTGACTTTTTTGAGGTCCCAGGCAGGCGAGCGTTCGCGCCAGTAACCTGTGGACATGACGCGTACGTTGGGTTTTGCACTGGCGATTTCGAGCGCTGCAACTTCAATTTCCGGTGCTGTGATAACTTCAACAAACTGTGAGTCGATAATCGTCGACAGGGTCTCTGCATCGAGAGCCCGGTTGAAAGCAATGATACCGCCGAATGCTGATTCGGTATCGGTTTCAAACGCCAATCTGTAGGCGTCAAGTAATGTACCTGCTACGGCAACCCCACAAGGATTGGCATGTTTGACGATCACGCAGGCGGGTTGATCAAATGATTTAACGCATTCGATCGCAGCATCAGCGTCGGCCACATTGTTATAGCTTAACGGCTTTCCCTGATGCAGTGTCGCGGTGCCTACTCCTGCCTCGCTCGCATTTTTATCCGAATAAAATGCTGCCTGTTGATGGGGGTTCTCGCCATAGCGCATCACGGAGCTACGCACGAATTGGAAATTGGCTGTTCTCGGGAAACTACCCTCATTATCTCCATCGAGCCGCTTTCCGAGATAGTTAGCGATGGCTCCGTCGTAGCCTGCGGTGTGTTCGAATGCTTTGGTTGCAAGATCAAAACGCAGCGCATCACCGGTGCCACCGGTAGCGGCCAGTTCGGCAAGTACACGTTCAAAATCGAGATTGTCGACGACAATCGTGACATCGCGATGATTTTTTGCAGCAGCTCTCACCATCGTCGGTCCACCAATGTCGATGTTTTCAATCGCATCTTCCAAAGAGCAATCTGGGTTGGCAACGGTTGCTTCGAAGGGATAAAGATTGACTACGACGAGGTCGATTGCGCCGATCTCGTTGCTCGCCATCACAGTATCGTCAGTGCCGCGTCGACCTAAAATGCCACCATGGATCTTAGGGTGCAGCGTTTTTACTCGTCCATCCATCATCTCTGGGAAGCCAGTATGGTCCGAGACCTCGGTCACTGGAATGCCCTCGGACATCAAGAGTCGACAGGTGCCACCAGTCGATAGGATTTGGACGCCATGTGCGGCTAAGCTCTGAGCGAATGGGACAACGCCTGTTTTATCGGAGACGCTGATTAATGCGCGTTTAATGGGGGCGACTCTCGCCTCGGTCATAGTGGTTTCCTTGGTTTACCTATTGGTTGCATCGCGCTCTGTCTTTACTGACCCTCGGGTCCTCAGAGCAGATTGTGTTGCCGGAGTTTCTTACGCAACGTACCTCGGTTGAGTCCAAGTAACTCGGAGGCCCGGCTCTGATTGCCCCCACAATACTCGACAACGACGCGAAGTAGCGGCTCCTCGACCTCTTTGAGGACGAGGTTGTAGAAATCTGTGGTGTCTTCACCATCGAGCGTTTCCATAAATGCGCGAACAGCCTGCTCAACCGCCTGACCAAGCCCTCCCTCTCGTTCAGGTCGTTGTGCTTCGTTTGACTTATCGGTCATGCTGCTTTTCGCTCCTCAGCACGGGGTCCAAGACGCTGATTGTACGCCTCGATACTACGAAGAATGTCATCACTCTTCTCATCAAAGAAGTATTGCTGCGCCTGCTGGGAGTCAAGCGCGTTGAACCGGCGCTTAAACAGAAGGTAATCAGCGCCTAGTTCGGCCTCAAAAAACCAACCGACATGCTTTCTGGCAATTTTAAAGCCCATAACGGCACCGTGGAAGTCGTAGAGTCTGCAGCAGTGCTCCTTCACAAGATCGAGCCGCGCTTCAGCACAGGGCCGTTTGTCGAGCCCGTTACGCAAGACCCTAGCGATATGACCGGGAAGCCACAATTGCCCCTGAGCGGCACGACCAATCATAACGCCAGATGCACCCGAGGTATCAAGCACACGAGCTGCTTTCTCGGCGGAGTCGATATCGCCATTGGCAATCACGGGTATGTTTACCGCACGCACAATCTGCCGCAATGTCTCATACTCAGCATCGCCGTTAAACTTGTCAGCGCGAGTTCTTCCGTGAACGGTGATCATGGCAACGCCACATTCTTGGGCGATTTGAGCTATTTCCACACCGTTTCTATTCGTTCGATCGATACCGGTTCTAATTTTCAAGGTCACGGGAACGGAAACTGCTTTTACAGTGCTTTTGAGTATATCCGCGACCAAATCGGGGTCGGCCAATAACGCCGACCCAGCTGCTTTTTTGCAGACCTTTTTTGCGGGACAGCCCATATTGATATCGATAACTTCTGCACCACGCTCAACGTTAAAGCGGGCGGCATTTGCGATAGTTGTCGGATCATTTCCAACTAACTGCACAGAGCGCAGACCCGCGTCCGCACTGTGAGTCGCGCGCGACTGCGATTTCCGAGAGCTCGTCATCGAGAGGTCTGATGCCATCATTTCTCCGACCGCAATGTCTGCGCCGTGCAGAATAGCGAGCTGGCGCATCGGTAGATCGGTGACTCCCGCCATGGGAGCGAGCATCACGGGTAAATCGCTGGCAAAGCTGGCGAGTTGCATTTGGAGTGCCTAGTAAGCGCAAAGCCTCAAGTGTAGTGAAGCCTGCCCAAAGGGTGAAGTCCCGTTCTTGCGCAGTATTAACTCCTCCTAAATATTTGCCGTTTACGTGTTACGTGTAAAAATTAACGAAAAGTCGACAACTTCGGTAAAAACGCACAGATTGGTCGCGTAGTGATGAAATAAGTGGACAGCCTCCACTGGCTGATGGAGACTCATGTATTATTCAGAAAACAAGCGTGTTCGCGATGGCCGACATACTCGTATTGCATGGACCTAACCTCAACCTTTTGGGTACCCGAGAGCCCGATATCTATGGAAGCGAGGATTTAGCATCTATTAACTCGCGTCTCGAACGCGCGGCTGCGGATTCTGGGCGGACGCTTAAATCCCTCCAAAGCAACGCGGAAAGCGAGCTCATTGAGGCCGTTCACGCCGCGCGATCAGAGCAAACGCAGTCGATCATTATTAACCCGGCTGGACTGACGCATACGAGCGTGTCACTTCGCGACGCGCTGGCGGGCGTTGCCATCCCGTTTGTGGAGGTTCACCTTTCAAATGTTTATGCGAGAGAGCCCTTCCGCCATCACAGTTTTTTCTCGGATTTGGCCATTGGCGTCATTTCCGGGTTAGGTAGTGCGGGTTATGACCACGCATTGCAGTTTTTATTGAACCGAAATCACTGAATCGAGTAATAACAAAAGATTGGAAAGGTGACCCTATGGATATCCGTAAAGTAAAAAAATTAATTGAGTTGCTAGAGGCTTCTAGCGTTGATGAAATTGAGATCAAAGAAGGGGAAGAGTCAGTTCGCATCAGTCGCAACACCGGCGCACCTGTCGCTATGGCTGCCGCTCCCGCTCCTGTGGCGCCGCTGATGCCTGCGCCAGCGCCTGCCGCGGCGGCACCTGCACCGGCTCCCGCAGCGCCTACTGTCGATACGGACCAGGCAATAAAATCGCCGATGGTCGGAACGTTCTATCGCTCACCCAGTCCTGAGTCGCCTGCCTTTATTGAAGTGGGTCAAAGTGTTCGAGCAGGCGATGTCCTGTGCATTGTCGAAGCGATGAAAATGATGAACCAGATTGAGGCTGATCGCGCCGGAACCGTTACGGCCATTCACGTTGATAATGGTGAGCCGGTCGAGTTCGATCAGCCGCTCATAACAATTGCGTAAGCGCCGTAGGGCGAGGACATAGACCTATGTTAGAAAAGGTACTCATTGCCAATCGCGGTGAGATCGCGCTGCGCATTCTTCGAGCCTGCAAAGAACTCGATATCCCCACTGTTGCGGTTCATTCGACAGCGGATAGCACGCTAAAGCATGTTCGATTGGCGGATGAAGCGGTTTGTATTGGCCCAGCGCCATCGACGCAAAGTTATCTACAGGCTCCCGCTATTCTCAGCGCAGCTGAGATCACAGGTGCAGACGGTATTCACCCCGGATACGGGTTCTTGTCGGAAAATGCCGATTTTGCCGAACAGGTGGAGCGCAGCGGTTTTAAATTTATTGGGCCTCGCTCGGAAACCATCCGCCTTATGGGCGATAAAGTCTCTGCCAAATACCAAATGAGAAAGTCAGGTGTACCCACAGTGCCTGGGTCTGATGGGGCCTTGCCGGATGATCCCGATGAGGTGCTTCGTATTGCGCGCGATATCGGGTACCCGGTTATTGTGAAGGCAGCCGCAGGCGGTGGTGGTCGCGGTATGCGCGTTGTTCACAACGAGGAAGTGCTACTCTCCTCTATCGAAGTAACTCAGTCTGAGGCGGCGGCAGCGTTTGGATCGCCGGTCGTTTACATGGAGAAATTTCTTCAGCGGCCTCGCCATGTTGAGATTCAGGTGCTTGCTGATGGCCAAGGGAACGCCGTGCACTTGGGTGATCGCGATTGCTCGCTCCAGCGTCGACACCAAAAAATCATTGAAGAGGCGCCGGCGCCGGGAATTCCGGATGACGCGCGCGCTGAGGTTGGCGCTGCTTGTGTCCAAGCGTGCATTGACATGGGGTACACCGGTGCGGGTACGTTTGAGTTCCTCTACGAGGATGGGCGGTTCTTCTTTATCGAGATGAATACCCGAGTTCAGGTGGAGCACCCGGTCACCGAAATGATTACGGGTATCGATATTGTTAAGCAGCAGCTATTAATTGCGGGCGGAGAAAAGCTCTCGATCAAGCAAAGCGATATCGTATTTAATGGCCATGCTATCGAATGCCGAATCAACGCTGAAGATCCGCGTACGTTCATGCCATCGCCTGGGCTTATCAAGACTTTCCACGCACCGGGTGGACACGGCGTTCGTGTTGATTCGCACGTCTACAGTGGGTACCAGGTTCCGCCACATTACGACAGCCTCATTGGTAAGTTAATCACCCATGGTGACGACCGCGAAATCGCGCTTAAGAAAATGCGGCAGGCACTCGATGAGTTTATCGTCGAGGGTATTCGCACTAACGCAGCCCTTCATCGTGAACTCGTTGTTGACTCTTCGTTTGTGGCCGGCGGAGTAAGTATTCACTATCTTGAGAGTAAGCTGGAACACGAGCATTGAGTGAACAAGAGTGGCAAGAGTGGGTGTTAGAAACTCACTCTGACCGCGTTGAATTACTCGAGGAATGGTGCTTTGCTCGGGGTGCACTTGCGGTCTCACTCGAGGATAACGCCGACGAACCGTTGCTAGAACCCGGACCGGGTGAGACGCCTGTTTGGCAGAACATCAAAGTCACGGCGCTTTTTGCGGGAGATGTCGATCTAGCTGAGATTAGAGCGCAACTGCCCCGCGATCTGTTAGCAGAGAATTCACGAAGCGATATCTCAGCGCTTGCTGATCGCGCATGGGAACGCGTTTGGATGGATGAGTTTTCTCCCATTCAAATGGGGCCGCGCTTGTGGATTTGCCCTAGCTGGTCAGAGCCACCTGACAGCACAGCGATCAATGTATTCCTTGATCCGGGCTTGGCATTCGGCACAGGAACGCATGCGACTACTGCCATGTGTTTGTCTACGCTTGATGCCGAAGTTAAAGGTGGGGATCAGGTTGTTGATTTTGGCTGCGGTTCAGGCATTTTGGCGATTGCCGCACTGCGGTTAGGCGCAGCCTCGGCGCTGGGTGTCGATAATGATCCACAGGCAATTACAGCCACACGTGACAACGCCGAGCGAAATGGCATTGAGCCGACTTCCCTGGAGGTCGTGTTACCTGGAAGCGCAGCCATTAGAGATTGGACCAATCAGGCCGATCTCGTGGTCGCTAATATTCTCGCAGGTCCGTTACTGGCCCTAGCGGACGAACTCATGAGTTTAATGAAGCCCGGCGGTAAGCTCATACTCACCGGGGTTCTAGCTGAGCAGGCAGCATCCCTCACCGAACGATATGCTGCGGTGGATTTAAGGGTTAGTCAAAGCCGAGACGGCTGGGTCTTGCTGATGGGGCAAAGGGCCGTTTAGCCCTGTGCTAAAAGTTCGCGAAGATCGATCAGCGCCGCATTAGCGCGCGAGAGGTAACTCGCCAGAACCAGCGAATGGTTGGCCCAGATACCAAATCCCGAGCCATTCAAAATCACCGGACTCCAGACTGTTTGCTGTGTCGCCTCAAGTTCACGAATGATCTGGCGTAAGCTCACCGCCGCATTTTTCTTTTCCAGTACATCGGCAAAGTCGACTTCAGCCGCCTTGAGGAAATGTATCAGCGCAAACGCAGCACCGCGGGACTCGTAGTAGACGTCATCAATCTCATCCCAGGGCGTCTTAACCAGCATTTCGGCCTCTGCTGATGTCGATTGGCGCGCAGCGCTGTCGCCCGCGAGATCGGTATTGATTCTCTTTTGACCAACGCTTGCGGATAGGCGCTGGGAGAGACTGCCAAGTCGCTTTTCAACAATCCCTAACCAGTAGCTTAAATTATCGGCGCGTGCGTAGAACTGTGCGCTGTCCTCTCCGTCAACTGGCAGTCTATCGAGGTAGGCGCTGAGGTAGCGCCGCGCATCGCGATATTCAGACTCCGTGGCAGGTAATGCCCAGCTATTGCTTTGAAAATTAATGCGCGGTTCAGCAAGCGTTAAGTCTACATCTTCTTGCGATTGTGACTGCGAGCGGCTCAGCACCTCTCTCAGTGCTCTTGCAAGATCACGAGACTGGATAAGCGCGCCGTATTCCCAGTTAGGCATATTGTCCATTAAGCTGCCGGGGGGGGCGATGTCGTTGCTGGTGTAACCGCCATTTTTCTCTAGGAGTAAACGAGTGACCTCGAGCAAAGCGGCCGTTGTGGCTGCCCCTGTAATGGATTGATCGGCGGTGCTCAGGTAGTTGGCGCGATTTTCAATGACATCAAACGGCTTGGGCGGAATGCTCCAATAGATCCCGAGCGCGGTGACGAGTAGCACATAAACGCTGATCACAATGAGCACGGCACGGCGCCCACCTCGGCTTTGTATTAAGCTTAGCGAGTCTTTTGAGGGTAGCACGCCGTTCAATCTTGCTCTGATCGCCGATATCCGTTCTTTCACTGTCATGTATTAAATCGCCTAATGGGCCGTGTTGTTAGCTATAACCGCGCAACCTAATGCCGATGTCCGGGCGACATTTGTTTTGCCACGCGGATCGGAAGACACACATCTGCATTGTTCTCCAGCTCGAAGCAGATGTCGATCGATTCTCCCGAGACCAGCGGCGCTTCGAGCTTCATTAGCATGATATGCAAGGCTCCCGGCGCTAGCTCAACCTCTTCACCCGGCGCGATAGTCACGTTTGATACAGGTCGCATTGTGGAGCGATCACGCTCGATGCGTGTCATGTGAATCGAGCTGCGAGCGGCGACTTCTGTGCTGACACCAGTGACCACGAGAGACTCCCTTCCAATATTTCTCAACTTACCGTATGCCGCAGTCATGCTTTTTCCCGGCGGTGTCTCTCGAGCCCAGCCATGTACTAGCTCAAGCTCACTTGCTAGAGCGCTGGAGCTGGTGATCACGCCGATAATCATCAGGGCTAGGATTCTAAACATAGGGACCTCTCACTGTCGTACAGTAGTTATTTTGGGTGATCACTGTGCATTTTCAATGGCGGACAGCACGATATCTCTGGTTAAAAGCTGGGGAAGTATGATCGGGTCACGGTCGATGCCCCGTGGATACATTACGTATAGCGGAATACCGCTGCGCCCGTGCGATTTGACGAATTCGCCAATATCGGTGTCGTAGTCGGTCCAATCGGCAATCATGTAAGGGATATCTGCGGCCGAGAACGCGTTTTTAATTTCGGGTGTGAAAAGAACTGCGGCCTCGTTTGCGAGACAAGTGATGCACCAGTCCGCTGTTACGTCGACAAAAATAGGCTCTCCTGTCTCCCGGTAAGAGGCGAGTGCCGACGGAGACCACACGACTTGTCCCTCCGCTAATGCTCGCGAGCTTACTGTTGTTTGTTCGCTGTCCTTTGTAGGCACGGCAAGTAAAACCGCGGCAAGCACAAGCAGAGCGCTTGAGGTTTTTCGGGCAATACCATCGCCATAGACATAGGCTGCCATTGCCAGGCTAACGAGTCCCGATAAGGCGAGTGCCATGGTATTAATGCCGGCCTGGTTACCGGCAACCCAAAGCAGCCACACCGATGTAAAGTACAGGGGGAATGCCAAAATATTCTTTGCGGTATCCATCCAGGGGCCGGGTTTTGGCAAAACGCTGACTGCTGCATTGCTGTAGCTCAGAATAACCATGGGTAGAGCCATACCAAGGCCCAGCGACGCAAATACCAGTAGGGTGATGTAGGTCGGTTGTGTCAAAGCATAGCCCAAGGCGCTTCCCATGAATGGTGCGGTGCAGGGGCTTGCCACGACCACGGCAAGAACGCCGGTAAAGAAGCTACCGGCGTCACCGTCTTTCTCGGTCAATGACTGACCCACATTCATCATTGAGGTCCCTAAATGAAGCAGACCGTTAAGGCTGAGCCCCATGAGTGTAAATAGGTATGCCAGACCAATGACAAACGCCGTGTTCTGGAGCTGGAATCCCCACCCCATCATCTTGCCCGTCTGCTGAATTGCAATGAGAACCGCAGCGATGCCAACACAACTAAGGATAACGCCCACAGCATAAACGAGGCTTGAACGACGATGGCTTTGCGCATCGCCGCGAGTGAAGCTCAGCGCTTTTAGTGAAAGAATTGGAAAAACGCAGGGCATGATGTTCAGAATTACCCCGCCGAGCAGAGCAAATACCAGCGCTGTGATCAAGCCCAACTCGTCGGAACCCTCGGCAGTTTCAGTCCTACTACTGTTCAAGCGAGGGGTATCAAGCTTCCCCGGTTGAACCTCGCCTGATGCCAAATGCCAAAGAAAATGTTTGGTCTCAGGGGGATAGCAAAGCCCCGCATCAGCACAGCCCTGATAGGTGATCGCTAACTCAACGAGTTCCGCCCTGTCGGTGAGTTGTAGACTCGCGTCAACGGTCTTGTAATAGACTTCAACATCACCAAAAAATTCATCGGTCTTTGCCAAACCGTCTGGTATTGCAAGCTCGATCTCTATGTCACTGCTTATGCTGCGGGCGGTTACGGCGAAGGCGTGTCGATAGAGATAGTAATCGGGCGCTATGAGCCACTGCAGCGCGGCCCGGTTTTCTGATTCGGTGATGACTCGGAGTTTATAGGCCTCATCAACGGGCAGAAATTGCGTTTGCTGTTGCGTGTAGGCAGACAGGGGGCTCTGTGCTTGTACCGAGGACGTGAGAGCGGTCAGCACTAACAGGAAGATGAGTGCGAGGAGCGTCCGTGAACGGTCTAGCGGCATGGCGAATACCTATTTGTTATATCGAAGACGCGTACCGTGATCGAGTGAAAGTCGAATCTCCACTGCACTCAGTTCGTCTGGGAAGTAAACGCCTGACACCTTGGCGTCGAGCAAGCTTGCGCCTTCAAGATTGGTCTCGCGGAAGTCGATACCGGATAAGTCGCAGTTTCGAAAATAGGCATTGGAGAAGTCGAGACCTCGCGCGTTCATCTTACGAAGGTCGCGACCGCGATAGTCACCACCAGAGAGATGACTATCGTCAAGTGTATCTCGGTTATTGTTGAAGCTATCCACATCTTCGTGTCGCAGCATTTGATAGAGCGGGTCGCTCTTAACTTCAGGTTTAATCTCTTGATCACTCATTTGTAAGTTCCTTCCAACTCAGGCGTTGAAGTGCGAATTTTTGAGTTCTAAAATGTCGTTCAAGCTTAATCTCGGGCCCGGCTGACACACAACAGCCGCAGCGGCTTTCGCTGCGAACTCGCAGGCACCGCGCATATCGCTGCCGCGCCACAGCGAGTAAAAAAAGGCACCTGCAAACATATCTCCGGCACCATTGGTGTTTACCGCTGCAACCTTATGAGCGGCAACCTCATGGAGCGCCTCACCATCGAACAAAACAGCGCCGGCTTCGCCACGTGTAATCACAAAACTTCGGGCTACGGCTTTGAGTTTACCCGCAGCCTCGTCCAAGCGATCGGTCTCTGCCCAGCCGAGGGCCTCAATCTCATTACAAAAGATAAAGTCGACACCGCCCTCTATCATTTGGTTCATATTATCGCGAAAGAACGTCACCATTCCCGGGTCCGAGAAGCTAACGGCTACTTTTGCCCCATTTGCGCGAGCAACATCGCGCGTTTTTAGTGCGGCGGCATGACCCGTCGGTGACGTCACAAGATAACCTTCGAGATACACCCAATCTGAGCTAGCAATGGCTTGCTCGTTTACCTCCGTGACGGACAGGGTTTCAGAGACACCTAAAAAAGTATTCATACTGCGCTCAGCATCCGGGGTGATCAGCACAAGGCATTTTCCCGTCGTGCCGGAGCGTCGCTCCGGCTGAAAGCCATGTGCGACGCCAGATGCCTCAAGGTCGGAGATGTAGATGTCACCGTCCTCGTCGTTCGATACAAGGCAACTCATATAGGTCGGCGCACCCAATTGCGACGCAGCAATAACACTGTTCCCGGCAGAGCCACCGCAGGCGTGATTGGCTGTCTTGAGGGGCTCTGTAAGGTAGGCCTTAATCTCGCTTTGTCGCGCTTCATCGACTAGCGTCATCATACCCTTCTCGATACCGAGCTGAGCCAGGTCGTTGTCGCTAACGTCAATTTCAGTATCGACCAGCGCCGCGCCAATGGCGTAAATAAAATAGGACATAAAGAAGCCGACTTGCCGTTAAAAACTGGGGGTGGAGTATCGCATGCTGTTATCACTTGTTCACCTGCTTGTCGCGATTGTAAGCGGAGGATATTTCGCGGAAGCGACAAACTGTTCCCACGACATTGTGTACACTGGTGCCTCTTAGGAGTTTGATGTGTTTCCAACCTTTCAAGAATGTGTCGGTCGATTGACCGGTGTCGCTAAGCCCCCACCGGGTCTACCCTCCAAGCGTGCGGCAGTTGTCATAGGCCTGCGTGATGGTCCAGCGGGTCCTGAAATTTTGATGATTCAACGTGCCGTCAGAGAGGGTGATCCTTGGTCTGGCCACATGGGGTTTCCCGGAGGGCGAAGAGATGCGACTGATGCCTCTGACGAGGCCTGTGCCAAGCGCGAAACACTTGAGGAGATTGGTTTCGATCTCGACCTTCACGCGCGTTGTATCTGTCAGCTATCCGACGTAAACACCGGCTGGCGCGCTGATCGGCCTGAAATGCTAGTTGCGCCTTTTGTCTTTGAGGTGGCGTCGCCGCCCAAGTTAACGCTGAATCATGAGGTTGCCTCAACTGTATGGATCCCTCTGCATTTTCTGCTTAATGATGACAACCGAGGTCGTCATCAATGGGATTGGCGAGGAGAGCGATTGGAGTCAGACGCGTTTACCTATCAGGGTCATCTGATATGGGGTTTATCGCTGATGATGATTGACGAGTTATTAGAGGTTATAGCTAATCGCCGCAGTGGTTCGGCGAGTGTTGAGCGCGCCTAACCTGCAGCAATTTCTAACCGCCCGTGTCTTTATCGCTCCTGCGGTGCCTCGGAGGACGGGGCTTCAGTACGCTCATCGATGTCGTCAAACCCTCGAATAAAGCTCCGAGATTCCCGTTTTAAAGCCACTAACTCCGGATTGATCTGGGCCGCCTCTGCCAACGATTCCAACGATGCATTGCCCTTTAAAAAGGCGATGACATGGCCCACGTGTACAGGCGTCATCTTGGGGTTGTGTGCGTAGCGGGGCATTCCCGGAACCAAGTTGCCTGCTGCACGCAAGCCTTTGACTGTCAGCCAATATCCGCCGCAGCTTGAGAGTTCGTAATCGCCAACTCGACCATAACTCACGTTGGGCGTTGAGGGATTGAAAGCATCGTCAGGAAGCACTGTAATTTTCTTGAGCGCGAGTATATATCGCTCGCCTATCTCAAATTCACTCACCTCAGGACGGCAGTAATCGCCGGTCTTGAGCCAGACACGCGGCGTCTCCATCCAATCCGGTCCGGCGAGCGTGACGTCGACCAAAACATCGAATGCATTGCCTTTCATATTGCTGGGAGTTCCCAGCACGACCAAATCTGCATCGGTAGCCACCTCTGCGAAGCTTCCCTCCCACAGGCACTCGCAGGCTTGAGCTGAGGTTGAGAAAAAACTTGCAAACAAAAATGCCAATACGGCAGCCCGTCCGCTATGTAATAACGACAGGTTGTTCGTGGCTGAAAGCCTCATTTGTCCGCAAGTACGCGGGCGGCGTCGATGGCGAAGTAGGTCAAGATGCCATCAGCACCTGCTCGTTTGAATGACAGGAGACTCTCCAGAATCACGGCTTCACGCGAGAGCCAGCCTTTCTCGAATGCCGCCTGATGCATGGCGTATTCCCCTGACACTTGGTAGGCAAAGGTAGGGACTTGAAGTTCGGACTTAACGCGTCTGACGATATCGAGGTAGGGCATGCCTGGTTTGATCATAACCATGTCTGCGCCTTCACCAAGGTCCAGTGCAACTTCATGGATCGCTTCATCGCTGTTGGCCGGATCCATTTGGTAGGTTTTTTTATCGCCGCCCTTCAGATTGCCAGCCGAGCCCACGGCATCTCTGAATGGCCCGTAGTAGACTGAGGCGTATTTAGCCGCATACGATAGGATAAGCGTGTTCACGTGACCCGCGCTTTCAAGTGCCTCCCTAATCGCGCCAATGCGGCCATCCATCATATCCGATGGTGCGACGACATCAGCACCTGCTTCTGCGTGGCTTACCGCCTGTTTGACCAGAGCTTCCTTGGTGATGTCATTTACAACATAACCGTCGTCATCAATGATTCCGTCCTGCCCATGTGTGGTGTAGGGATCCAATGCGACGTCCGTAATGACGCCTAAATCAGGGAGCGCAGCTTTTAGTGCTTTTACTGTTCGCTGAACCAAGCCGTTGGGCGAATAGGCTTCAGCGGCATCCAGCGATTTTTTGGTTTCCCCAACGACGGGAAATAGGGCAATAGCGGGTATGCCAAGCTCGAAGGCTTCGCGTGCTCGCTCAGTAAGTAGATCGATACTTAGTCGCTCTACTCCTGGCATCGAAAGCACCGCTTCTCTCTGCCCCTTACCCTCGAGCACGAACATGGGGTAAATGAAGTCGCTGGGCGACAAGGCGTTTTCAGCGGTCAAGGCTCGCGCGAACGGGGTCGCGCGCAGGCGGCGCATACGTGTAAGCGGGAAAGGGCCTCTTGGAGTGTTCATTGATTTTCTCCTACAGCGCGTTAAACGCCCGCCGCGCGGCATCGATGGTGTCGGAAATATCCCCATCGGTGTGCGCTGACGACATAAATCCAGCCTCAAATGATGCGGGTGCTAAGTAAACACCATCGTTTAGCATGAGGTGGAAGAACTTATTGAAGCGCTCCACGTTAGCCCCAATAACTTGGGGGTACTGCGTGACTTTTTTATCTTCGGTGAAGAAGAAGCCAAACATGCTACCCAAATGATTTGTTGTGAACGGGATGCCCGCTTCATCGGCGACAGCCTGCATACCCTCGCAGAGTTCAGTGGTATGACGGAATAAATCGTCGTAAAAGCCGGGCTCCGAGATAATGTCGAGTGTCGCGAGTCCTGATGCCATCGCTACCGGGTTACCGGATAAGGTGCCAGCCTGATAAACCGGTCCAAGTGGCGAAATGTGCGCCATAATTTCCTTCTTGCCGCCAAATGCACCGACGGGCATTCCACCGCCGATCACTTTGCCGAGGCAGGTGAGGTCGGGATCTATACCGAGATGGCCCTGGGCGCAATGGGTGCCAAAACGAAAGCCTGTCATGACTTCATCGAAAATAAGAATCGCGCCGTGCTGTGTGCAGAGCTCTCGCATACCCTCGAGATAACCGGGTTCAGGCAGGATGCAGTTCATGTTGCCGGTGACAGGTTCTGTGATCACGCAGGCAATTTCATTGCCGAGCTCGTCAAACGCGGCTTTTAGTGCATCGATATCATTAAAGGGTAGGGTCACCGTGTGCTGAGCAAGCACATCGGGTACGCCAGGAGAGCTTGGTACACCAAATGTTAGGGCACCGGATCCGGCTTTAATCAATAAGGAATCAGAGTGACCGTGGTAGCAGCCTTCAAATTTGATGATCTTATCCCTACCCGTTGCGCCACGCGCGAGTCGGATTGCGCTCATCGTCGCCTCGGTACCGGAGCTGGTCATTCGCACTTGCTCGAGGCTGGGTACAAGACTGCATAACCGCTCAGCGAGTTCGATTTCAATCTCGGTCGGGCAACCGAAGCTCAGGCCATCTTGTGCGGTCTTCACAACTGCGTCCCGCACGCGCTGATGGTTGTGGCCCATGATCATCGGGCCCCACGACAAGACATAGTCGATGTATTTATTACCATCGGCGTCGAAGATATAGGCGCCTTCAGAGCGCTCCATGAAGCGCGGCGTACCACCGACAGCTTTGAAAGCTCGAACTGGCGAGTTAACGCCGCCTGGAATATGCGTTTGCGCGCGCTCAAATAGCGCTTCTGATTGGGTCATTGACCTTTTCCCCCGACTGGACGTCGTTTCTTATATTGGTTTTGGTTGCTTATTTGTCAACTCAGCTTTTTAACCCGGCCGGATATAGACCAGTAATACGATAGCAAACAGAAAAAGCACCGGCACCTCATTGAAAAAGCGATAAAACACATGACTCTTGCTGTTATCGCCGCCGTTGATACGTGACACATAACGGCCGCACTGAACATGATAGATTAGCAGGCACAGCACACCTGCGAGTTTCAATTGCATCCACAGACTGCTCAAGTAGTAGTCGAGCGCAAAGCTAAGTCGCCAAAGACCCAAGACGACCGCCAATATCATGAGCGGTGTCACAAACCGATAGAGCTTGCGGGCCATAACGGCAAGCGTAGCCTTTGTTGTGTTGTCCTCTGCCTGTGCGTAGTAGACAAAGATTCGGGGTAGATAAAAAAGCCCAGCGAACCATGTCACCACGAAAACCACATGCAGCCCTTGAATCCAAAGCATTGGCAACTCCGTGCTGGTTTCAAATCGAACAGCAAGTAAACTATGCGCACAATATCAGATCTTAGGCCTGAAATGATTAAAGTTGGCATTGTAGGGGCGACTGGCTATGCCGGCGTCGAACTTATTCGATTGCTGTCGTCGCACCCAGAGGTTGAAATCGCTTGTCTGACTTCTCGCGCCGAGGCAGGCGTGCGTGCGGACCGCCTATTCCCAAACCTTCGTGGCGCCATAGACTTGGCATTTGAAGATCCTGCCAAGTCGGATTTTGATGACTGTGACGTCGTATTTTTTGCAACACCTCATGCGGTGGCGATGGGTGCCGTCCCTGCGCTCATTGAGAACGGGAAAAAGGTGATTGATCTGTCGGCCGATTTCAGGCTGGAAAATATCGCACAGTGGGAAGCTTGGTATGGGGTGGAGCACGTAGCGCCAGAACTCGTTGCGCAGGCTGTTTATGGCTTGCCTGAACTCAATAGGGAAGCACTGCGCTCAGCGCAGTTGGTGGCCTGCCCGGGCTGCTATCCGACAGCCGTTCAGTTGGGGTTTATGCCTCTGCTTCAGGCGGACGTCATAGATAGATCGAGTTTGATTGCATCGTGCGCCTCGGGTGTCAGCGGTGCAGGTCGAAGCGCGAAAATTAACCTGCTGCTTACCGAGGCAACAGAGTCAATGAAGTCTTATGGCGTTTCAGGCCATCGCCATTTACCTGAGATGGAGCAGGGCCTTTCGCGGATGGCGGGCTCCGAGGTTAAATTAACTTTTGTTCCGCATCTCGCGCCTATGGTGCGAGGCATTCACGCTACTTTATTTGCCCAATTGACTGAGAAAACCGCAGACCTGCGGAGTATTTTTCAAGATTGTTATCGTGACGAGCCGTTTGTGGTGTTGACCGACGGCGTCTACGAACCTGAGACGCGGCATGTAGCAGGAACCAACCGCTGTGAAATCGATGTCACACAACCTCAGGGTAATACGGTCGTTATTACCGTGGCCATCGATAACCTTGTCAAAGGCGCCTCCGGTCAGGCAATACAAGCGATGAATTTGATGTTCGGGCTCGATGAAAAAGTGGGCCTCGAGAGCCCGGCAGTCATTCCCTAGCGGTATGTCTCAGGCCAACATCAAAACGGTCGTTAAGCGCGTCAATCTTGTTCGGCAGCGCCAAATAAGAATCGCTGTTTTAGCAGTGGCAGCGATTGCATTGGGGGCTGTTTATTATGTCGGCTATGTCACCGGATTCGATGATAGAGTGCCGCTGGTGCTCGATGAGGTAGGGTTAAAAGCCCGGATTTCAAAGTTAGAGGCACGACTTTCGGTTAATTCAGAGGCCTTGAATCGTTTGCGCATAGAGTTGGCAACGAGCGAGAGGAAGGTTGGCGATCTCGAGCGCGAACTGGTCTTTTATCGCGATATTATGTCGTCCTCAGAGGACGTGAGTTCGGTCAAGGTCCGCGAGCCCGATATCAGTTGGCGACCGGATTTACGTGAGTTTGAGTACAGAGCGGTGGTTCAGCGATTGGCGCCGGGTACGCAGTCTTACCAAGGCAAATTGCGAATCGATCTGATCGATGCGCAAGGGCGTGTACTTGATGCCGCTGTAACATCCGACACAGACCACACGATTGGATTCAAATATTTCCAACGCATATCTGGCATTATATCGGTGCCAGAGAACTTTGCGCCTGTTGAGATGCGCTTTGCGATCACGCTGTCAAAGCCACGAAAACGCACTTACGAGAAGGTTTTCGCATGGGAGCAACCCTCTGCAAGCAACGGTTAAACACAAAAGGTTGCGCCCAGGCATTGAAAAAGCGCGTGGTAGAGCGCATGAAGAGCGCATATAGTCGTATTGAGCGGTGAAGCCAGCTGCAGTCGCCGAGGTTCGCAGTCGCTGAGGTTTGCAGTCGCTGAGGTTAAATGCAGCGCAGAATGACAAATGAGGGAATCGGACAATGAGAAATAAACAGCCACAAATGAACAGTGCTGGCAACGGGAATACAACGTTGATTTCAGCTGGCACAACCGTCATGGGTGATATCAGTTTCTCAGGGAATCTTGATGTTGAGGGCAAAGTAATAGGCTCGATTAGTGCAGAGCCCGGTTCATCAGCACTGCTTAGGGTGGTTGCCGGTGGCTCGGTAGAGGGTGAAATTCGGGTGCCGTCGGCATCGATTAGTGGCTCGGTCGAAGGCAATATTTACTCGGCTGAAAATCTCGAGCTTACGAAAGGTGCTGTCGTTGCGGGTGACGTCTTTTACAATCTGATAGAGATGTCGATGGGTAGTAAAATCGACGGTAATCTAAAACATTCCACAACGTCGGCGAAAGTGGAGTCTATTGGCTCTGCAGCGCCGACATCATCGGCTGATCAAGCCTGAGTTGGGAGCGAATATGTCGGTCGTCGCAGGATTTGATCCAACCGAGATCCGCCTATCGGACAATGCGGTCAATAAGTTGCAGGTGTTGATTGCCGAGGAGGAAAACCCGTCGCTTCGGTTCCGTGTCTACATTACCGGTGGTGGCTGCTCGGGCTTTCAGTACGGCTTCACTTTCGATGAAAATACAGCAGAAGACGATTGGGTGATCGAGCGTGAGGGGGTTGCTGCATTGATTGATGCAATGAGCTACCAGTACCTTATGGGTTCTGAAATCGACTACGTTGAAGGCTTGGAAGGTTCTAAGTTCGTCGTGAACAATCCAAACGCTACGACCACTTGTGGTTGTGGTGCATCCTTCTCTATCTAGATCTTGCGCTATGTAGCGGTGCTCAAAGTAATCGCACAGGTGGAAGCTACAGTTGCCTTTGTGGCGATGTGGTTTGCAGCGGCCTAATCGTGCACACGAAACATGCGGGGTATCGCAAAACGCTAGGCAGGGAAGATGACACCGAGTAGGCGCTTGCCCTTTGCTCCAGTCACCCTAGGATCGTTCCCGGGCTTGCCCTGCAGGCGTTGTTTGGCCAGCCATGCAAACGCTGTTGCTTCCATGTAGTCAGGATCTACACCGAGCTGCAGCGTGGACGCGAGCGGTACTTCGCCCAACAGGTCTTGTATGCGCTCAATCAGAAATTCGTTGTGTCTGCCGCCACCGAAAATAAAAACCATTTCGCTCCCGCTTTCTAAGACAGCGTCACTGGTGGTGATAGCGGTTAATTCGAGAAGGGTACGCTGGATGTCCTCGGGACTAAGCTCCGACGTTATCTTTTCAGCCAACCATTCGAGGTTGAAAAAATCTTGTCCCGTACTTTTGGGAGCAGGCCGCACAAAATAGGGATCCGCTAACATTTGCGCTAACAGTTTCTTGTTAACGACGCCGGTGCGAGCCCAGGCCCCGCTGTTATCGTAGGGCTGGTTTTTCTCCCTTCGTATCCAAGCGTCCATCAGTGTGTTGCCTGGACCCGTATCAAAACCAAGGGTTTCCTCACCTCGCAGGACGGTCACATTCGCGATACCACCAATATTTACAAATGCCACCGAGTCTTTCGATTGCATCAGTGCTCGGTGAAAGGCGGGTATGAGCGGTGCGGCTTGCCCACCTGCGGCAAGGTCGCGTCGGCGAAAATCACCGACGACATCGATTCCCGTTAACTCAGCGAGTCGATGGTTATCGCCTACCTGAAGGGTAAAACTGGGATCACTATCGGGGTAGTGGAGCAGGGTTTGCCCGTGATTGCCTATCGCGACGACGTCAGAGGACGAGACTGCGCATTTCTGCAGTAAGGCAGCGACGGTATCTGCATAGAGTTGAGCCAGGTTCACGTCCAGGGTACAGACGTCATGTATGTCCCGCGAGTCGCCGGTTTGCAACGCGAAAATTTGCGTTGCCAAAGTTTCAGGCATGGGGGTGCTCTCGTGGGCAATATGCTCCACATACCCACTGTCAGCAATTCGCACCAATACAGCATCGATCGCATCGGCACTTGTCCCGGACATCAGGCCAATAAAGAGGTCTTCTGCGCTCACTCAGCACCCGTTACTGCGTCGTTAATTTTGAGTGCGGCGAGTTGCTGTGCCGGTTGCTGGATAAACCGTTTGAAGGCAGCGAGTTCACTGTCTGGAAGGGACCGAGCCTTGGGTAATATTTTGTGGACGGTGCGCGGATTCCGATGCACACCATTGACCAAAAACTCGTAGTGTAGGTGAGGGCCTGTTGCAGCGCCGGTTGATCCCACGGTCCCAATGAGCTGGCCTTGTTTGACACGGGCTCCCTTGGCGACACGCTTCTTGTGAAGATGTAAATAATGGGTCTTAAAGGTTTCGCCATGCTGAATGAAAATATAGTTTCCGTTTGCCCGGCTATAGCCTGCCTCAACCACTCGTCCATCGCCTGCCGCGTAGACCGGTGTGCCACGCGGTGCTGCATAGTCTGTGCCGCGGTGAGGACGCTTGGTCTTGTAGATAGGGTGTAGGCGATTTGGGTTGAAGCTGGAGCTAACGCGGGTAAAGTCTAACGGCGCCTTTAAAAACGCCTTGCGCATGCTCACGCCCTCTGAATCGTAGTAGCCCACGTCACCAAAGCTATCGGTAAATCGGAAGGCCTCGACTTGTCGACCGTTGTTATTGAAATAAGCCGCCAAGATATTGCCATCGGAATACTTGTCGTCGTCCAAGAAGTTTTCCTCAAACAAGATCATGATCTCGTCGCCGCGACGAGGGTCGAGTGCAAAATCGATAACACCACCCAGAATCGCAGCAAGTTCCATGATAATGCCATCGGATAACCCAGCTTGTGTGCCCGCTAGGAACAACGAACTAGAGATCCTTAGTGCAACAGAGCGCTGGCGTGTTTCGGTCTCTCGCGTGATCACTTCTGATAAGAACTGTCCGTCATTACGCGTATAAACCGTCTGTTTCAATGGCGATTCAATATGTCTCACCGCCAACAATTGCCTGTCATTATCAGCGGCGAAGCCGATCAGTTGGCCCGGGAAAATTTTTCGTAATGCTTTGCCATTTTGGCTGCTTGTTACATTGATAACGTCTCGATCTGAGAAGCCCGCGCGTTTGAAAATAAGACTGAGATTATCGCCAGAACGGACCGTTATATCGTCCCAGTCAAGGGGCTTTTCGCGCGACACTGGCTGTTGGCCTTCACTCATAGCATCCCAGGCGACCTGGGTGGTTGCGAGAACCAACGGATCGACCACGGGATTGGCTGTCGATGCTTCATCCGGCGTGCCATCGTTCAGGAAAAGCTGTGCTAGTAACACCAAGACGAGTAGACTCGACCCGCCCCAAAGGACATTAGCTTTAGGGGAGGTTGTGGTCGGATCCGTCCGTCGGCGTGTAGCGCCTTTGGGTTTGCCTGGCAACGCTGTGCTCCTCGCTCTTAGCCCGAGCCGGTAACAGAGTTGCATGATAACCGACAATCGCAGCTATCAGAATCTCTCTCACGTGCCGTTTTGGCATCAGTGGAAGCACATATGAATGGGATTGAAAAGCTGAGCTGTGGCGAATTGTAGAAGCGAGTGCCGTAAAATCTCGCGGTAAAAAAGCGTCAATTGAAAGGGAGTGTAATGGGCCTTTTTGAAGATCTGAAAGCGCGAGGTCTTGTTTTTCAAACAACCAATGACGCGCATTTCGAAGCGTGGCTGAGCGAACAGCCGCGAACACTGTACTGCGGTTTTGATCCGACAGCGGATAGTTTGCACATTGGCTCGTTGGTGCCGTTGTTAACACTTCGTCGCTTTCAGTTGGCGGGTCATACGCCGATCGCCCTGGTAGGCGGCGCAACGGGGCTGATTGGGGACCCCAGCTTTAAAGCGCAGGAGCGCTCCTTGAACACGCCGGATATTGTCGCGGGCTGGGTCGAGCGGTTGCGCGCTCAGATGTCGCAATTTTTAAGTTTCGACGGCGACGCCGCGGCGGTCATGGCCAATAATCTCGATTGGACAGGTGGTGTTGATATCCTCACTTTTCTGAGGGACGTAGGTAAACACTTCTCGGTCAATAGCATGATTGCCAAGGAGTCGGTGAAGCAGCGCATCGAGCGTGAGGGTTCGGGCATCAGCTTTACCGAATTTACCTACATGATTTTACAGTCGTTCGACTTTGTGGAGCTTAACAAGCGGTATGGTTGTGAGTTGCAAATCGGCGGTTCCGATCAATGGGGGAACATCACTGGCGGTATTGACCTAACGCGGCGTATGAATAGTGCGTCGGTTCAGGGCCTTACCATGCCATTGGTTACGAAGGCCGATGGTACAAAGTTCGGCAAAACTGAGTCTGGCACTATCTGGTTGGATGCCAGTAAAACGTCGCCCTATGCGTTTTACCAATTTTGGCTGGGCACCGCTGATGCCGATGTCTACAAGTTCCTGAAGTATTTTACCTTCCTGTCGGTGAGCGATATCGATGCAGTCGAACGTGAGGATGCAGCTCGAGAAGGGCGACCGGAGGCGCAGCGCATTCTTGCCCGCGAGGTGACAAAACTCGTCCACGGCGATGCCGGCTTGGAAGCGGCAGAACGGATTACCGAGGCCATGTTTAGCGGTGACGCCACGACACTATCGGAGTCCGATCTGGCGCAGTTGAGCTTAGACGGACTCCCAAGTAGCGCTCTCGGTCGGGGTGCTCTCCCCGAGACACTGACGCAGTTACTCACCGATGTGGGAATGGCTAATTCGGGTAAGCAGGTAAAAGACGCTCTGGGTCGCTCGGCTGTTTCCATCAATGGACGGGCCGTATCCTTTGATGACAATGGTAATCCTGCCGCTTGTTTTACCGAAGAGGCTGCTTTGCATGGGCGTTTTTACATAACGCGCCTGGGTAAAAAGAAGGTCCATTTGTTTATCATCGACTAGAGGGTCACTCAGTTGACGCGAGACTTGCATTTAATTCGCCATGCAAAATCGTCGTGGAATGAACCCCATCTAGCTGATCATGATCGACCGTTGAACGCGCGTGGACGTCGTGCTGCTCCATTGATTGGGCGGGCGATGGCCTTGCAGGTCCACGAGTCGCCAAGATTTTTTGTCAGTACCGCCAGACGGGCGCGCGATACTTTTTCAGGGCTGTGCGATGGTTGGCCACAACTTAAAAAGGCATCCATGTCAGAGACCAGCGCGCTCTACACTTTTTCGTGGGAGACACTGAGTGATTGGCTGGGTGAGTGCGATGATTCGTTGTATAACCTTGCGATTATTGGCCACAATCCCGCAATGACTGATCTCATCAACTATCTTTGCCCTGATCTAGCACTCGATAATCTGCCAACCGCGGGGTGGGTCTGGTTGCGATTCGAGGCCTCCTCGTGGTCGGAGGCAGTATCAAAGCCGAGTGGCGCCAACGCTATCGAAAGTCTGCGACCCAAAGCCCTGATGGGAGAGGCAAGATGACACCCGCTATTTTTGGTCTTGAGGGTCTAGTGATGACTCCCGCTGAGCGCGACTTCTTCAGGGCTTCATTACCGGTGGGCTATATATTATTCGGGCGTAATGTTAGGGATCGCAATCAACTGCGACGGCTGACTGACGAGTTGCGCGACCTGCATGGAGCTTCCTCACTACCCATCTTGATCGACCAAGAGGGTGGGCGCGTCGCAAGAATGAAGGCACCAGAGTGGTTGAGCTATCCACCGGCTGCTGTTTTTGAATCGGTGTTCGAACGCAATCCGAGCGCAGCGATCGGAGCCTGTCGGACAAATTTTGAAGCGCTTGCGCTAGACCTTGCTGAGGTGGGTATCACCGTGACCTGCGCACCGGTACTCGATGTACCTGTGGCCGGTGCACACGACGTCATTGGTGATCGCGCTTTTTCACAACATCCTGAACGAGTAGCGGCGTTGGGCCAAGCGTGCATAGAAGGACTTCAGGCTGCGGGTGTCGAGGGTGTCATCAAGCATATCCCAGGTCATGGTCGCGCGGCGGCTGATTCCCATCTGGCCTTACCTCGTGTAGGTGCGTCCTTATCTGAGCTTCAAAATGATTTGCAGCCGTTTAAGGCCTTAGCTGATGCGTCGATGGCTATGACTGCTCACGTCATCTACGAGAGTTGGGACAATGAGCGATGCGCCACGCTATCACCCACGGTCATTGGGGATATTATTCGGGAAAAGGTGGGTTTTGATGGTCTTTTGATGAGCGATGATCTTGATATGAAGGCGCTGTCGGGTGACGTTGGCGATCTCGCGCGTGAGGCTCAAAAGGCGGGTTGTGACGTTGTCTTGAATTGCTGGGCTAAGATGGACGATATGGTGGCCATTGCAGAAAAGATGTCAGCACCGAGCTCACGAACCCTGGACCGTATCGAGCGCGTAATGCGTGGACTAACAATCACTCAGCCGTCTCGTGCTCTCAAAGCGCGTCAGCAGGCATTACTCGAAAAGCGCGACGTTCTTCTAGGGTCCTGATAAAGTCCTGACGTTATCCTAGTCTTGTAAGGTTTTGTTTTATATGACAATTCGGCGTTTCACGGCTTTCAATCCTGCGCAAGTCACAACAGACGGCGCGGGCGTTGCTATCCAGCGTGTTGCACTGATGGGGGTGCCCACGGTTGATCCACTGCTGATGGTTGATGAGTTGCGCTCTCCGTTTAGAGATGACTTTAGTGCTGGTTTCCCATCGCATCCACACCGAGGCATGCAGACCCTTACCTATATGTTGTCAGGTGGGATTATCCACGAGGACAGCATGGGGAACCGTGGTGAAATTCGTGACGGTGGCGTGCAGTGGATGTCGGCAGGTTCTGGCGTGATTCATTCTGAAGTGCCTACACAGGATACCGAGGGCCTGCATGGTTTTCAGCTTTGGTTTAACCTGCCTGCGTCGCAGAAAATGGATGCACCTCGGTACCGAGATATTCCAGCAAAGGACCTGCCTGTGTACTCGTCCGAGTGTATTTCGCTAGCAGCCATCGCCGGCGACTGGTACAGCGATGGTTGTAAACTAGCCAGTGGTCCATTGATGGAGCTCCAACCCATTGCGCAAATGGCAGACGTCGGACTTGCCGGCAACGCCACCTTGAGCCTGGATGTTAAGCAGGCGGCTAACACGGCGCTCTTCTTGTTCGAGGGAGGGTTGGATGTGCAGACTCAGGATCTCGAAGCACCGGGTCTTGCGGTTTTTGAGGGAGGCGATAGGCTTGAAATAAAAGCCACGACTGAGGGCGCACGATGCTTGGTACTGACGGGTGTTCCGATCGGTGAGCCTGTGGTCGGTTACGGCCCCTTTGTGATGAATACGCGCGAAGAAATAGAAACTGCACTAAACGAGTATCGAGATGGCACCTTCCTCAAGCGCTAAAACCTTCGACCGATTTAAACGGACACTCGCACTAAGCCTGTGCTTATTGATAACGAGCGGCTGCCAAATGATTCAGGAATTTGGTGTCGTGCAGAGCCCGCCGGTTACAGGCGCTTCCAAGACGTCGGCGATGACTCGAAGCTGTGAGGATCCAAGGCCCAAGATCTGTACCATGCGGTATGAACCGGTCTGCGCCGTCATGGTAACCGGCCGCATTACCACGTACCCTTCAGCCTGTAATGCCTGCGCCGACATTGCCGTCAGCGGCTGGCGGCCAGAACCCTGCGAGGAATAATGATGTCTCTGACAAACCGAATTTTATTGGCGATGGTGCTTGGTATTGGCATCGGGTCAGTGCTCGAGGTGGTATTGGCTGGGTTAAATCCTGAAAGTGGGCTCTATGGATTCCTCTATAACGGACTCGTCATGGGGGTCTTTGATGTGTTGGGGCGCATTTTTATTGCCTCGCTGAAATTGCTCGTCGTACCGCTGGTGCTGGTATCGCTTATTTGCGGGATGGCGGCGCTTGGCGCCAGCAGTCGGATGGGCCCGATCGCGGGGAAAACCCTAGGGCTTTATCTCATCACGACCTGCATTGCTGTAACGCTTGGCCTCGCGATTGCGATCCTGGTTGGACCGGGTAACGGTGTGAATGCGGTGGCGAGTATGGATTTCGTACCAAAAGAAGCACCGCCGATTAAAGACACGCTAATCAACATTTTCCCAACTAACCCCGTGGCAGCGATGGCGGACGGTAATATGTTGCAGGTCATTGTCTTTGCATTACTTGTCGGCTTTGCCATGACGCGCGCCGGCGAGGCAGGTGAGCGCCTGATCGCCTGGTTCCAAGATATGGAAGTGGTGGTAATGAAAATGGTGGGCGTACTGATCGAGCTTGCTCCCTACGGTGTGTTTGCCCTGCTGACCAAACTTTTCGCCACCATGGGTTTCGGCACAATTTTCGATCTAGCGAAATACTTCTTCACCTTGCTCGCTGTGTTGCTTTTCCATGGGTTGGTGGTTTACGGCTTGGTACTCAAAACACTGACGCCACTGTCGCCGTCTGTACTGCGCACAAAAATGCGTCGGGTTTGGGCATTTGCATTCTCGACCTCATCTTCGGGCGCGACGCTTCCGGTCACATTGCGAACGGTGGAGAAGCGCCTTGGTGTGAACAAGAGCGTTGCCGGTTTTGCTGTGCCACTGGGCGCGACCATTAATATGGACGGCACTGCGCTCATGCAAGGGGTCGCCACGGTCTTCATTGCGCAGGTGTATGGGATCGATCTCAGTAGTAGTCAGCTGTTAATGGTGGTTTTGACGGCGACTCTTGCCTCCATTGGTACGGCCGCGGTCCCCAGCGCCGGCTTGATTATGCTCTCACTGGTGCTGACTCAAGCGGGCCTTCCCATGGAGGGGATTGCCCTAATTCTAGGTGTCGACCGTCTTCTCGATATGGTACGCACAGCGGTCAACGTGACGGGGGATGCAACGGTTTCTACGGTGGTTGCTTACCACGAAGGGCAGCTCGATGAAGTTATCTTCAACGACCCCAAAGCAGATCTCGATACGGACGCGGATCCAGATAATGCCGGCGGCGCCGGTGACGGTAACACAGGTGGTGCCGTATGAGTTTGTCGGTGGCTATCGTGCCTGTAACGCCTTACCAACAAAATTGTTCGATTGTTAAATGTAACGCGACGGGGAGAGCCGCGGTGGTTGACCCGGGTGGCGATACGGATCGCATAAAGGCCGCCATCGAAAAGATGGGTGCGACGGTAGAAAAGATCCTTCTCACCCACGGGCACATGGATCATTGTGCGGCTGCGGACGTTTTGCGCCAGGAGTGGTCCGTTCCAATTGAAGGCCCAGAGGAGGGCGACCGGTTTTGGATCGACAATCTCCCCAAGTGGTGCGAGATGTCAGGTTTTCCCTCAGCTGAGGCCTTTGAGCCCGACCGTTGGTTGGTCGACGGCGATACGGTTTCCGTGGGCAATTTAGAATTGGCTGTTATTCACTGTCCGGGACACACGCCGGGGCATGTGGTTTTTTATGACAAGAATCAGAATATTGCTTGGGTAGGTGATGTCATCTTCGCGGGTTCCATCGGTCGTACAGATTTCCCTAAAGGCAATCATGAAGAGCTCATTCACTCGATTCGAGAGAAGCTCTTTCCACTGGGTGATAACGTGCAGTTTGTCCCCGGGCATGGTCCTGATTCCACGTTTGGGCGTGAGCGTGCAACGAATCCTTTCGTGGCTGACATGCAGTTTGGGTGAGGCCTTGTCTAAGCTGATAAGTGGGTTGCTTTAGCGTTAGAGGGATTGCGGCTACTCAGCTCCCTATAGCAAACCCCCTATTACAATTAAGCACAATGGCTAGGCTTACGCTTTAGGCGCTCACTCATTAACAGACCGCTAATCCTGCCGCAGAGTGAGCGGTTATTGCGCCGCTCGGTGACCCTAAATCACGGAGCTACTGACGACGAACAGTTGCTCTCTGAGTCATCACAAAGCACGTAGCTGTCGCCATTACTGTAGCCCTTATCATTCCAAGCGCCGTCGTTGCGGGTACGCTTTATGTAACTTCCATTTCGGAAAATTCGGACTCGGCTAGAGCTTATCTCTTGAGCGTTCCAGCGCAATTTGGCTCTGCTACCACGTCGATTCAATGTCACGCTGAGACTGACTGATGGCGGTGGCGGTGCAACGCTTTCCTCGACTGTTATTGATCGAGTTGCCGTATCCGAAGCACCCTCTGTGTCCGTAACCACCAGTGAAATGGTGTAGGTTCCAGCCGCTAAATATCGGTGGTTGGACGTTTGGCCTGACTTTGTCGTGCCGTCGCCAAAGTCCCATGCATAACTAAGGCTGTCACCGTCTGGATCGGTTGCGGAGCCCGTTACAGCAATGTCGGTATCGGTATCGATATTGGTCGAGGGCGTCACACTAAAGTCTGCTGTGGGCGCCCGATTTTCTGGCAGCACAGTGACCATAACACTCGCTGAATCGCTCAGCTCACCATCACTTACTGTGAGTACAGCTTCATAGTCCCCAGCTACGCTGTAGGTGTGGCGGGCAGTCGCCCCCGATGAAGCGTTGCCATCGCCAAAGTCCCAAACGTAATCCGTAATACCGTTGTCGTCGGTAGACCCTGAGCCATCAAAGGAAATGGCCAAGGGTGCTTTACCCGAAGTTGAGGAGACAGCGATATTGGCTACTGGCGCCTCGTTGACAGGTGGTCCAACCACGTTGTCTTGCCACGACACGTTGAGACTTACATTTGAGAAGCTGCTGTAAGCAATCACTGAAATGTAATGAGAGCCGGTTGTAGGGTTGGCAGTGAAACATTGTTCTGTGTTGCCATTTAGCCACGGCCGGCAGTCATATTCAGTGAGAGTGGGAGCCTCTCCTGCGCGAACGTATAGATCGGCATCGCCACTGCCGCCACTAATGCGTACGTCAAGGTCTGTCGCGCCCGCCGGTAGTACCACTTTATAAGTGAAGCCCTCATTTCGTGCAGCACCGAGACCCTCAATGGTTTCACCATTGGTTAATTCTTCAGGCTCTGGTGGTCCGGGCTCTGCTGGTAGGTTGTCACAGCCATACTGATTAATGATTTCGCTGGTCATTGCGGCATTGACCAGTCCGAAACCATAACTTGAGTCGCGACCCTGAAGACCTAGGTCTTCGGATGAAAGCGCTAGGGCTCGCCGCAATTGACTGGCGTTGCATTCTGGATGGTTACTCTTTACCAGGGCGGCAACGCCTGCAACATGGGGTGTTGCCATTGATGTGCCGTTATAAACCGCATAACCGCCGCCAGTTATCGTCGAGTCAACCGCAACCCCTGGCGCTGCGAGTTCAACCTGCGCGTTGCGCTGTGAAAAAGACGCCAGGCTTTTGTTTTGGTCTACGGCGGCAACACTGATGACCGCATCGTGACTTGCTGGAAAACTCTCTGCCGTATTACCCGAGTTTCCTGCTGCAGCAACGGACAACACACCATTTGCCAACGCATCGGCAAATGCCTGAGCTTCTAGGCTACTCTCGTAAGATCCACCGAGACTCATTGAAACAATATCTGCGCCATTGGCAACGCAGGCGTCGAGCGCATCAATCAAGTCTGAGCTGCGTGTCCAATTACCGCTGTCGTCGAATACTTTGACGATGTAAAGGCTTAGGTTGTCACCCGTGTGAACACCGCGTACGCCTCTCCCGTTATCTCCCAGCGCGGCGATCGTGCCAGCAACGTGCGTGCCGTGCGAGTCCCCGGGAGCATCCCATGCATCGCCCGTTTGTGATGTGCCCGAAACCCGACTCGGCCCCGGCAGGTCGGGATGCGCCATTTCATAGCCAGAGTCAATGACGCAAACCTTTGTCGCCGCTGCTCCAGGCGTGAGACCGGTATCGGAATCAGCGCCAACCATCGAAATACCATAAGGCGTTGTTTCTGAGCCGTTGTCAGCAAGCAGGTATCGCCTGGGGTCTTGTTCGATAAACGAAGCGGCAAACAGCGGGTGTCGCTGCAGCTTCTTGAGTTGCTTGTCGGTCATCTCGACTGACAACACATTTCTGCGTTTAAGTTTTCTCGCAAATTTCGCAAGTTTCTTAGCCGCTTTCTCTGCGCGCGGACCGTCACCTTTTTGATGTGTTACCAGGTAGCGCTTTGATTGCTCTGATTGAGCTTGGGCGACATTGTGAACTGAAAAAAAACCGAATCCCACGATAACGGCTGTGGCGATTGCAGTGGTGATACGAAAACGGAATAACATCTCGATCTCCTGCTTAAACGCTACGACAATGACCTAAACACTAAAGCGCAGAGTGCAAAATGTCACATCTTTTACAACGTGGAGAGAGTTAGTTTCCTACACTGACTCCTGATTAAAAAAAATAGATAGTGAATGATTTCAGGCAACAAAGCCCTTCCATGACGCCATGTAGTCGACGAACTTTGGTCCTAAGCCCTGTTCGGTGAGGTGTTCGCGACTGACTGGCAGTTCAAGCATTGCAAAGTCCGAGTTGGCTATCACCTGCTGAGGGAAGTCTGCATGCACGATGGCACCACGACCGATTAAGACAAAGTCGAGACCGCTGTCCATCGCGCGTTGGCAATCGCTCGCTGAGTACAATTTACCGGCTGCGCCGAGCGCGACGCCTTTACGCGGCAAGTCAGTAAAGACTTTTAATAGTGACTCGCCCGCAAATGCTTCGTCATGAGCGGGCTTGAATACATCCCAGAGCGACATATCAACGTAGTCGATACGGTCGTCAGTGAGTAATTGACCCGCTAGATCGCGTATTTCTTCTGTGCGTTGACCAAAGCGCTCGGGTGACAGTCGAACCCCGAGGCTGAGAGAGCGGCCGCAAGACTTATTCACCCCTTCGATAATGTCGAAGAGCACCTTGGCACGCTTCTCAGGCGTGCCGCCATAGGCATCGTCGCGTCGGTTGATTTCAGGACTCAAGAACTGTGCAATGAGATAGCCGTGGGCACCGTGTAGCTGCACACCGTCAAAGCCCGCGTCTTTACAGCGAATGGCCGAGGCAATGCAGTCCTCAATAAACCCCTCGACTTCTTCAACCGTCATCGCTTTAGAGTTGGTCGATTCGTCATCCGAAGGGCACATCGGTGTGTTCTCGCAGTAATCACCCATGGCGCGCATACCGCCATGATGAAGCTGAACAACGGCGTGGCTACCGTGTGCTTTGATGCCGCTGGCCATGCGCTTGAGG
>CBFIBL010000044.1:0-11526 GCA_965660865.1 Luminiphilus sp. | reverse complement strand
AAGAACATCATTTCCAAGTATGTACTTGGTCTCGAGTAAGGACGCATTTCCCGAAGGAGCAATGAAACAATGAACTTCGATTACACAGAAGAACAGCAAATGGTTCGCGATTCGATCGCGCGCTTTGTACAAGACGACTACGACTGGGATACGCGACGCGCGATTGTCTCAAGCGACGAGGGCATGAGCCGGGAAAATTGGCAGACCATGGCTGAGTTGGGTTGGTTGTCTATTCCATTCTCGGAAGCTGATGGCGGCTTCGGCGGTAACATTGTCGACTTATCCGTCGTGATGGAAGAGATGGGTAAAGGCCTTGTGGTCGAGCCTTTCTTCCCCACGGTTGTCCTTTTTGGCGGCGTGGTAGCGCGTGCAGGTGATGAGGCACAGCGTGCTTCGATTCTTGAGGGCGTTATCGGCGGTGAAACACTTGGCGCTTTTGCCTACGTTGAGCGTCAGAGCCGTTACGCTATTGCAGACTGCAAAACGTCGGCGGCAAAGAGCGGCGACGGCTACACGTTGAACGGGGAAAAGGTTGTTGTCTTCAACGGCGAGAATGCCGACAAGCTCGTTGTACTTGCGCGTACATCAGGCGATCAGTATGACGAGGACGGCTTGTCCCTGTTCTTGGTTGATGCAAACGCTGAGGGTGTATCGAAGGTTTGCTATCCAATGATGGATGCGCAGCGTGTTGCCAACATCACTTTCGACAATGTCCAGTTAGGTGCTGATGCACTCCTGGGTAAGGAAGGCGCTGCTGCAGGTGTGGTTCATGACGTTGTTCGTGAAGCATTGGTCGCACTCGCGTCAGAAGCGGTGGGCATCATGGGTACGCTCAATGCCAAGACACTCGAGTACACCAAGACGCGTGAGCAGTTTGGTGTGGCGATTGGCTCCTTCCAGGCGCTTCAGCACCGTATGGTCGATACAATGATGGCCTACGAGCAGGCGAAGTCACTACTGTTCAAAGCGCTCTGCGAGTACAAAATCGATCCAGCGTCAGCGGATAATACGATTCATGCTTTGAAAGTGTTGATCGACCGTAACAGCAAGCTCATCTACGGCGAGGCTATCCAGATGCACGGCGGTATGGGTATTACCGACGAGCTGGATATCGGCCACTACGCTAAGCGTTTGATGATGATCAACGCAACACTCGGTGACGGTACTTTCCACCGCACCAAGTTCATCGAAAGCACGTACGCGGCGGCATAAATATGAAGATCGCTGGCAAAGTCTGTGTCGTAACGGGTGGCGCCAGCGGTATCGGTAAAGCTCTCGCAAGTCGCTTCATAGCCGAAGGTGCGAAGGCGGTTGTGATTGTCGATCTTAATGCAGACACAGTCTCTGCAGTGGCAACTGAGATTGGTGCCCAATCATATGCAGTCGATGTACGCGAGGAATCGGCGATTGCATCAATGGTGTCGTCGGTAGAGGCCGAATACGGTCAGATCGATCTCTTTTGCTCCAATGCGGGCATCATTGGCGTCGACGGCGAGCCTTGGTGGGCTACCGGTGCTGATAACGCACTGTGGCAGCGAATGTGGGAAATCCACGTCATGTCGCACGTCTATGCGGCTCGTGCGTGCCTTCCAGCGATGATTGCGAGAGGCGAGGGGTATTTTCTTAACACAGCATCTGCTGCCGGCCTATTGGCGCAAATCGGCTCCGCCCCTTATTCGGTGACAAAGCATGCCGCGGTGTCCTTTGCTGAAAGCCTATCGATTACTCACGGTGACGACGGTATAAAAGTCAGCTGCCTTTGCCCGCAGGCGGTGGATACAGCCATGACAGCGGGAACTGAAGGCGGTGGTGTGGCAGGTGTCGACGGTATGTTGTCTGCAGAGGCTGTTGCTGAGGCCGTGATTCAGGGGTTAGATGCTGAATCTTTCTTGATCCTTCCTCATCCCGAGGTGGAGGAGTATCGCCAAAACAAGGCTCGTAGTTACGATCGATGGCTTGGTGGTATGCGCAAGCTGAGACGCCTATTCACGGACCCTGTCGGTAAGTAAACTCTCCGACATGGACAAGCAGTCCCGGCTAGCCCGCACCATTCTCAATGGCTTTACAGCCTATTTCGCGGAGTTTGAAAATATCACGCTCTCTGCGCGCACGCGCTTTGAAAATGCTGAGTGGCGGGCGGCGCAAGAAGCCTCGATGCAGCGCATCGACATCTACAAAATCAAAGTACTCGAAACCATCGACGTCGTTGAATACATCGCAGCAGACCGCTTACATGATCTAAAGTTTTGGGCAGAGACACGCGATATCTACGCGCAACTCGTGCGCGGTATGACGAATTTCGAAATTGCCGAGACCTACTACAACTCCATATTTAACGCGGTCTTCAAACATCGTTGGATTCGCGATGACTATGCTTTTGTTTTTTCACCTCAGGGCGATATGCCGCCTGTCGATGTCCGGCGCGTCCTCAATACCTATCGAACGAGGGGTGATACACAGCAGGCGGTCGAGGCGATGCTTCGCGAGTATGCGATGTCGCTCCCGTACGAAGATTTTGAGCGCGAGCTGACGCGTGTCACGAGAGTAATGACTGCGGCGGTGATTGAGGCAGGTATTGATGAGCAAGCGGATATCGAGCTCCACGCATTGGAGCATCATTTCTTTCGCAATAAAGCGGCTTATATTGTCGGTCGCATATCGGGAAAAGGGCTCCAAATTCCTTTCGTGATTCCCATGCTGCACACCGAGAGTGAAGCGACGCCTGCGATTTACGTGGACGCCTGCTTACTAGGCTCGGACATCATCTCCAAGTTGTTCTCCTTCACCCGAACATATTTCATGGTCGATGCATCGATACCGTCGCAGTATGTGCTCTTTTTGCAGCAGCTGATGCCGCGCAAGGCGGTATCGGAGATTTACAGCTGCATTGGTCACCATCGTCACGGTAAAACCTATTACTACCGAACCGCAACGCGTCATATGCGCTCGACTAACGATGCCTTTGTCCCTGCGCCCGGTATTAAAGGGATGGTGATGGCGGTGTTTACCCTGCCGTCCTATGAGTATGTGTTCAAGATCATCAAGGACCGTTTTACGCCGCCGAAAGAAGTGACGCACCAGGAAGTGCGAGATAAATACCAGCTGGTGAAGCGATGGGATCGAGCAGGGCGGATGGCCGACACCCAAGAGTTTGCAAACCTCGTATTCGATTCATCTAGATTCACTGATGAGTTATTGGAAGAGCTCGCGGAGACTTGTCCGTCACAGTTCGAGGTTAGTGGTCGCGCGCTCATTATCAAGCACTGCTACGTCGAACGGCGTATGCAACCGCTCAACCTTTACTTGAAGGATGCGACAGACGATGAAGTCGATACTGTCATGTTTGATTACGGTAATGCCATTAAGGAGTTAGCTGCAGCCAATATTTTCCCGGGTGACATGCTCCTGAAAAATTTTGGTGTAACTCGTCACGGTCGCGTTGTTTTCTACGACTACGATGAAATCCAGCCGTTACTCGAAGTAAATTTTCGAAAGATTCCGCCACCTCGCGACGAGTATGAGGAAATGTCGGGCACACCTTGGTATACCGTCGGCCCCAACGATGTCTTTCCCGAGGAGTTCCGACTCTTTTTTTCCGGAAATGCGCGGGCCCGAAAAGCCTTTGATCAATTCCACAGTGACCTCTACGACGCCGCCTTTTGGACCAACTTACAAGACAAGTTACGAGATGGTTTTGTCGAAGATTTCTTTCCCTACTCAAATAAACTGCGTTTCCCGCGATAGGCGTTTTTGCGATGGCTAATCTTCTTATTATTAGGCACGGTCAAGCCTCTTTTGGCGCAGACAACTACGATCAGTTGTCGCCGTTGGGGCAACGGCAAGCGGATCTTACAGGCGAGTTTCTCCGCAGCACGGACACACAACTTAGTGCGGCCTACAGTGGTGACTTATCGCGCCAACGTGAGACCGGGCAACGGATCTTAGATCAGCTTGAAGCACCGCCCACGTTGATTATTGACCCGCGGTTTAATGAGGTTCAGACCGACGAGCAGATCGAGGTGATGATGCCCTTGTTGTTGGAGCGCGACGCACGCTTTGCCGATTTGGTCGCAGCGATGGATACCGACACAAAATCCTTCCAAAAGATTATCGAGACGGTTTTCAATTATTGGGTGAGTCCAGAGTGCGACGTCTCGGGCATCCAAAGTTGGAAGGAATATCATAATGGCGTGGTTAACGCATTCGAGGGCGCAATGGCATCTGCTGCCTCGGGAACCGACACGGCTATTTTTACCTCGGGTGGAACAATAGCGACCATCGTAGGACACGTACTCAAGCTATCATCCGATCGTGTTTACGAGTTTTATGAGCCCGTCTTTAATTGCTCGATTACTCGGATCATTTTCAATTCGCGTAAGTGCTCGCTGTCGACGTTTAACGACGTTGGGCATTTGCATCTGATGAGCGCTCAGCTGAATGAGCGATTGGTAACTTACCGATGACCCGGATCTGGATTGTGAGACACGGCGAGGCGGCGGCAAGCTGGGAGAAGGACCCCGACCCTGGACTTTCTGCGCTGGGCCAAGAGCAGGCCGAGCGAACAGCACAAGCGCTGCTTGATATCGTACCTGAGGGCGCGACACTGCTCTCCAGTCCGCTAAAACGCGCTCAAGAGACAGCCGCTGCATTTGCCGGTAAGTGGGGTGCTGACGTCACTATAGACCCCCGTTTCTCGGAGGTTCGTTCACCGGTACCGTTGAGTGGGCGTAAAGCTTGGCTCCAAGCCTTTATGCAGCAGGAGTGGTCAGAGCAGTCGGATGACCTCTGGGCGTGGCGGAGTGACATCATTGCAGGCCTCAAAGCCTGCAAAGGTCCGACAGTCATCTTTTGTCACTTCTTGGTGATCAACGCTGTTATTGCAGAGATTCGGGGCGAGCCAGCGGTATTACAGGTGTACCCGGCGAATGCGTCTTACCATGAACTGGCACTTGTTGATGGTACGCTTTCGCTTGTGCGGTTAGGCGCGCAAATGGAAACCCGCGTTAACTAGAGCGATCTCGTCGGATGCGCATCAAACCCTCTTGCGCGGTTGACGCGATAAGTTTCCCATCACGGCTCCACAGCGAACCGCGATTGTAACCTCTGCCGCCCCCAGACCACGGGCTGTAAGTGTCATAAAGCACCCAATCCTGCATGCGTGGCACCTCGTGGAACCATATTGCGTGGTCCAGCGAAGCACCGATGAAGACTTTTTCCGGCCGCTCGTAAGGGAAGGCAGAGAACGCCGTGCTGTACAGTGAGAAATCCGAAATCATTGCAAGCGCCGCCTGTTGCATTCTTACATCACCGTCAAAAGGACCAATGACGCGGAACCAAGACTGGCTGATCGGTTCCTGTGCTTCAGGGAGTCGTTCCGTAATGCGCTCGCGCTCGGTGCCGAAAAGGTCGAGCAACGAACGCGGCATATCGTTGCCACGCTTTGCGTTGAGTGCTGCTGCCTCCTCGGGCGAAATGACGTCAGGCATGGCAAGCGAGTGCGACATGCCTTCCTCGTGAACATGGTAGGAAATGGAAGTGTTGAAAATGGCCTCGCCCTTTTGTCGAGCAACGACTCGGCGCGTGCAAAAAGAGCGGCCATTGCGGATTGGGTCTACTTCGAGCTCGATAGGCACACTTGGGTCGCCCGCCCGCAAAAAGTAGCAGTGCATTGAGTGTGCGGTTAGGTGGCTTTCGACTGTCTCATAGGCTGCAAGTAAGCATTGCGCCACTACCTGACCACCAAAAAGCCGAAACTGAGGTCGCAGGCTGTCGCCGATAAACCAGTAGTCACCTACACGTTTTGGTGTGACCACATCGAGAACCTCAGAAAAGGTCAGTCGTGGGATTTCATTTGTACTCATGGTTACCTCAGATTTGTCTTTTTTGGTCAGGCGCCGGTTTATCTGGGGCGCAGCCCAAAGAAAAAGACATTAAAAAAATCATGCGCTGCGGTGGTGACATCGTCGAGTCGACGCCACTGATCAATCCCAGCTGCGGCATTGATAGCACCGACTAAGAGATGTCTCGACACGAGGACATTCGGTGTATTGACGGTGCCTTGGGCTACGCCCGCAGCCATTAATTGATCAAGTTTCGCGTGGGTTTCCTCGGTTCGATTTAGCACCGAGCGTCTGATGTCGCCGGGTAGCGCTGTGATCGAATTGTACCGAATTAACGGTCCGCTCTCGGAATTTTGAAGATTAAAGATGGCCGTACAGATATCGCCTAGTCTCTCTAGTGGCGTTCTGGTCTCGTCGTTTTGTGAGTCGATGATGCGATCGAACTGATCCAGGGTGAACTCGTAACATTGAGCTAGCAAGGCTTCTTTACTGGAGAAGTGGTAATAAAAAGCACCCTTGGATACATCGAGTGACTCCGCAATGTCATCGAGCGACGTTCCGCTAAAGCCTTTGCGGTTGAAGTGTTTTGAGCCCGCGCGTAAAAAAGCTTCCTGCTTCATCCGGTTCTGTGCCTCACGATTAAAACCCTGACTCGCTGTATTGCCCGCTGTCAGGGGCACATCACCTAGTGAGAATTGCGAATCACGAGGCACTAGCCCCTCCGAAAATAGGATCCTGAGGACACTAGCCGCTTCATTGGCATCGCTTTCTGGCATTTCATACAGCCAATAGAATGACCAATCGAGCGCCGTAAGTAGAGCGCGTGCCGTACTCGTGGTGTGGCAATCCTGAATCACACCCGATGCAATGCCGTCGCGTAAATAGCCACGGAATCGCTTAAACATGCGTAGGTAGTCTGCCTCGAGTTCCTCGCGCTGAGCGGTTGGCAATACTGCGAGTTCTAAAGGCGCTGCATAGTAGTCGCCGCGGTCCGTAAGCGAGTCGAGACTGATCTCAATATGACGCTCCATTGCTCGGATGACGCGCTCGAGCGGATCATTTGTCTCCTGCTCTACTTCATCAAGCGAGCGGTGCAGACGCGCCATGGCGCTTGAGTAGCATTGGTAAATCAAATCCTCTTTTGTTTTGACGTAGTAGTAAAGACTGGTCTTCGTGAGTCCGAGGCGGTTTGCGACGTCAGCCAGTGTTGTTGAGCGCGCCCCCTTTGTATTGAAGAGCTTTGCTGCACGAGAGAGGATGGCCGTGCGTTTAGCCTGGTGTTGCGCGCCGCGACTGAAGGGCGAGTCAACATGGGACATACTGGGTGTTTCTGAATCTGCCATGGGACTCGCTAATTGCGCCTGTTTTGCCAATCACGCAGAGAGACATTCCCCGCGTTCGATTATTTGAACTTTAAGTATTTTTTTTGAACCTGTCCATCGGACTCGTCGATCTCGTGACACAATAGGACGTGAAAACAAGGAGAAAGTGGATGAGCACGTCAATTCGTTTCAAGGTCGAGGGGCCACTTGCAGAGCTTACGCTTAGTGCACCAGAGCGGCGTAATGCTATTGGGTCTCAGGAAATAGCAGCGGTGAAAGCGGCGCTCGCCACTATCCCGGATAGCTGTCGTCTTTTCGTCATTCGCTCTGAGGGCCCTGTTTTTTGTGCAGGCGCTAACTTGAAGGAAATAACCGATGGCATTATGAGCGGAGATGACTTTCAGTCTATGACCAATGCTATTGCCGAATTGGATATCCCTACTTTAGCTATTGTCGAAGCGGACGTTTTCGGTGGCGGGGCCGAGCTTTTATTCAGCTGCGATTTTCGGCTGGCGGTTGCAGGTAAGCGATTGATGATTCCAGCTGCTGCAGTAGGCCTTTGTTACCCAGTTGAGGGTATCCAAAGAATGACTCAACGACTGGGCAGCGCCTTGGTCAGACGTTTGTTACTCACTACGGAATTCGTCTCGTTCGAGGAGCTGTTCGAGAGAGGTGCAATTGACTGGCTTGTATCTGAGGATGCCCTGAACGAGCGTGCTGCTGCCCTGATTGAAAAACTCACAGGGCTTGCGCCGATGTCGGTCACAGCAATGCTGAGGATCATCAAGATGGTTGAGGGTGGCAACTTTGATTGCGCACAAGCCCAGGCGCTTGCGGAGGCGTGCGGTGCATCAGCGGATCTACAAGAGGGGTTAAACGCACAGCGTGAGAGGCGGGCACCTGTTTTTCAAAATCGGTAGCAAAACTGGTGGAAGGTAGCGTTGGTCAGTTAAAAGGTGAGGCACATCTTGCTTGAGGATCCGAACTTTTGATCTGGTTTTAATCGTAGCTTTTGACTGAGCGCGAGATGCTCAAAAACTAAGAAGACTCCGCACTTGCCAATTGCGACCGGAGTCGCACGTAGGTGGCAAGTAGTTGTCGTAAACTTTCACGGACTAAATCATCCAAGGCAGATGCCTCCTCGGACGTCAGCGTGCGCTGCTCGTCTCGTGCCGCAGCTTCTATTTCTGCCAGACGTTTGCCGAGTACCACTGCGCCGATATTTTTGGCGGACGATTTGAATGCATGCACGAGACGTCGTGTCTCTGCAGCATCACCGTCTCGAGTCGCCATCTCAATATCATTGATGAACGTCGGCGTTTGTTGCTCGAATAGGCCTACCACCTGATCGACAAGGTCGATACCGGACTCGGGGTTGATTTTGGCGATAGCGATGAGTGTTGCTTCATCGATAAGGGGCCGCACCTCTCGATCCTTGTCTGATAACGCTGGCGTGGTTGATGCGTGTGCCAGCAACATGCGTTTGAGGTCGCGAGCCGAGAACGGTTTGACCATGACATCGTTCATGCCTGCTTGCAGCGCTTCATCGAAATCACCCGCGGACGCCGAGGCTGTTGCAGCGATGATGGGGATATCGATGCCTTTTTCGCGCAGGACTCGTGTTGCCTCGAAGCCATCCATCACTGGCATCAAGCAATCCATTAGCACGACGTCGAATGGTTGCTCGTCTATGGCATCGACAGCAAGTGCGCCGTTCTCAACAGATTTAAACGAGGCACCCAAGCCCGCGAGCATGCTCTCTACGAGCAGTTGGTTAACAGGATTGTCCTCGGCCACCAAAACGCGAAGACCCTCTAAATGCTCGACCGTATCTGCTGTTGCTTCAAACGGTAAATTATCGAAGGCTTCTCTGAGCGTCGCGCCGGTTACGGGTTTATGGATGAAATCCCAGGTTTTGGTGGCGATCAGGGGGTTGTCGCTTCGGATATCCGTGAGCAGTAGGCGCTGCTCGAAGCGAGCTTGATCGGCAAATGCCCGGATGGTCTCCACGTCCGATGTTTCGTCGACAATGACGGCGACAGTATTGCGTGGCGCCTCATCTGGAGTTGTAACGCGCTGAGTCTCAAAGCCAAGTCGAAGGGCCTGTGATTGGAAACTGACGGCGACTTTGTCGTCGTCCGTGCAGAGCGCGATTGTGCCGCGGTTACTGACTTGCACCTCGTTTTGTTTCTGCAGGGGGATGGTTATGTGGACCAATGTCCCCTCTCCGTTAGGTCCGTCAAAGAGTTCAAGATCACCACCCATAAAGGTCATGTAACTCCTACAGATAGCGAGGCCGAGACCGGTGCCGCCGAATCGGCGAGTGGTTGTCGCGTCACCCTGCGTGAATTTTTCGAATACTTTGTCGCGAGATGCTTGCGGAATACCGATGCCTGTATCAGCGACAGCAATAACCACGGCGTCGTTCTCATCGAGGAAGGTTTTGATATCGACACTGCCGACCTCGGTGAATTTAACGGCGTTACCAATGACGTTTGTTAACACCTGACGCAGTTTTTGCGCATCGCCTCGGTATGCGCCGGCGACGTTGAAATCATGGATAACCGTGAGATCGATGGCCTTTCGCTGGGCCGGTTCTCCTTGTAAGTAAATGACGTCATCCACTAAATCGCAGAGATCAAAAAGTTCTTCGTCGAGCTCGAGCTTGTCGGCCTCAATTTTTGAGATGTCGAGAATTTCATTGATGAGGTTGAGTAGCGTTTTACCGCTATTCATGGCGGTTCGAGCAAGCCGAGACTGGCGCGGTGAAACACCGGCATTAAGCAGAAGCTCATTCATACCAATGATGCCGTGCAGTGGTGTCCGTATCTCATGACTCATCACGGCTAAAAATTCAGTTTTGGCCTGATTGGCTTGTTCAGCGTCGCGCTTGGCGAGTTCGAGCTGGTGCGTCCGCTCGATCACTTGCTGCTCCATGTGAGCAGCACGGTCTTTCAATACCTGCTGTCGGCGCCGCGATACCAGTCCAGGTAGAAATATGGTGAGAAGTGCTAGTGCCGCGTAACCTGCGTAGGCCTGATTTGACTGATACCACGGTGGTGCCACGACAATGGGAAGTTTCAGGCCTCCACGATTCCAAACGCCGTTGCTGCCGCGCGCCGCTAATTCGAGCGTGTAGCTTCCGGGTCGCAGCGTGGTGAGCTGGACTTTACCGTCGGTGGACTCCCAATCGTAAATTGGGGTTAAGCGGTGTTCGTATTCTGTGGTCCAAGGCGCACGATAGTCGGCGGCAAAAAACTCAACGGTGGTGAGCGTGTCATTGGCATCGAGCTCTAGAGTGTCGGTGGGTGACGTCGGGTAAAAACTGCGCCCCATGATGCTTATGGAGCCAAAACCCATTTCGACAGGTGTTTTATCGACGGTTTCGAGTCGACCATCGAGATAGGTAACACCTCTCGGGCTGCCAAAATAGAGCATGCCATCTTCGCTTTTATAGCTTGCGCCCGAGTTGTACTCCTCGGCGGTGACCCCTAAGCGCGAGGCGAAGTGTTGTATGGAGCCAGTGGATTCAATGACCCGAGTGAGACCGTCGTTGTGCGCCAACCAGAGTGCGCCGCTGTTGTCGTATTGGATGCCGACAATCGCGAGACTTGGTAGTTCGAATTTTCGTGATAGGTTGATGAGCTCTGTGCCGTCACCGTAGGCGTTTCGTTTGACGCGATAGATGCCAGAATCATTTGTGCCGAGGAGGAGGGACCCGTCAGCCTCGACTTCGATATCGATAATGGTGGTGTCTACGCCTAGTTCTTCTCCTAACGTTTTGTTTTCAAGAGATAGCGGGCGTATTGTGGAAAGTGCCGAATCAATGACGCCAAGACTCTGTGACATCCCGACAAAAATGTTACCTGTCGCGTCCTCAGCGAGTGTTATAGGAAAGTCGCTCAGGTGTTCGCCGGGAGGGTTACGGAGCACCCTCATCACTGTTCCGTCTGAATTAACAATGCCGGTGCCTCCACCATAGGTGGAAACGATAAGATTGCCGGACGAATGAGGTAGAATTGAAGTTACACCCGCTGCTTGCAGGGCAAAGGGATTAGAAGGATCTAAAGCCACAGCCGTCATTTGATTGGACCCTGTATCCAGTCGGTAAAGTCCCGCGTCGAAGGTGCCGATCCAAAGTATGTCATCGGTACTCGCTAGCGACATGATTTGGTTGCTCGCGAGCAGCGGCTCTGTGCTCGAGTTGATCCACTCAAAACCCGTTGCGCCCGGCGGGAGCTTATTCAATCCATCTTGCGTTCCCACCCAGAGGGTGCCATCGCGACCCTGGTGTACGGCGTTGACATGGTTATGTGAAAGATTGGAATTGGTGGCATTGAAAGCGTCGAATTGTGTGCGTGCGC
>CBFIBL010000043.1:0-19586 GCA_965660865.1 Luminiphilus sp. | reverse complement strand
GATTGCGGCCACTTGGCTTGCTCTGGGGCTAGACCATGAGAAAGCACATTTTTATCGTCAATCCGATATCCCGGAGATTACAGAGCTTTCATGGATTCTGACCTGCAACGCAGCCAAAGGTTTGATGAACCGAGCACATGCCTATAAGGCCACTGTGCAGGCGAATGAAGAGGCGGGTGAAGACCCCGACTACGCGATCACGATGGGGCTCTTTTCGTACCCGATTTTGATGGCGGCGGATATTTTGATTTTCAATGCGAACGATGTGCCAGTCGGTCGCGATCAGATTCAGCACGTTGAAATGGCGCGTGACATTGCTGCGCGGTTTAATCACCACTACGGGGAGACTTTCGTACTTCCTAAGGCTGTGGTCGATGATGATGTTGCCGTTTTACAGGGTCTTGATGGGCGGAAGATGAGCAAGAGTTACGGCAATACGATTCCGCTGTTCAGTACGCCTAAGCAATTGCAAAAAGGTATTAACAAAATAAAAACCAACCTACTTGAGCCCGGTGAGCCGAAGGATCCAGACACCTCCGCGGTATTCCAGATCTGGTGCGCCTTCGCCAACGAAGCGGAGCGGCAGGAAATGCGTGAAGCGTTTGGAGCAGGGATTGCGTGGGGGGAGGCGAAGAAACGCCTGTTTGAGCGCATTAACGACGAGATAGCACCAGCACGCGACGAATACGATCGGCTGATGGCCAATCCCCAAGAAGTGGAAGCGATTTTACGAGCTGGTGCGGAGCGCCTGAGACCACAGAGCGCTGAGCTTTTGGATAAGGTGAGACATGCAGTGGGCTTGCGTACGTTCGCCTGATACTTTTCCCGCAAGACACTCATCGTAGAAACCGTAGCGCGGCTTGAGGAAGTCTCGGCGGATGGAGCACTTTATGTGCTAGAAACGTGAAGAAGCAGTGGAAGGGGCTCTCCGCCTACTAGCGAACTTGCAGCGGCGTTGAAGAAAAGTAGCGCTTCTTATGGAAGCTGCTCGACGTCGACTTCCACCTCGACAGCTGCATCCCCAGTTCCGGTCCCGAGCGTTTCTGTAACGATCGCTTTCAATTCCTCAGGATTAGGTTGTCGACCCTCTTTCCGAGCTTGCTCGACCAGCGCCTTTACTTTGTCACCGAGGTCTGCGGTGGCAGTACCGTCGACTTTGACCTTAATCATGGTGACGCCCTCAGCGATGTCAGCTTCATCAGCAACAAAAGCAATTTTCATTTTTTCAGTGGCATCGCCGTCGGCACTCTTGTGGATCCAGATGTTGGACTCCGTGTCCCGGTCCGGTGCCATGTGGAATTCATGGATATCTTCAGCGATGAAGGGCATTTCACCCATCTCGATGGCTTCGACCATCATTGGTGGCATGGGTGGATGCGGTCTGACGAAATCGTCCAATAAGATGGTGCCACCGATAAGAACACCGACGACAATTGCAGGCCCGTATTGATTCAGAAAAAAGTCTCGTTTTTGTTAAAGCGCGAAATATAGACCCAAGACGGCACTTCTTGGTTCCCCAACAAAGTATCGATAGTTGCCAAAGCCGTAATCCGCCCGCTCTGCATAACCCGTGTCCAGAAGATTAGTGACTGCGAGCGTCGAGCGAAGCTTCTCGCTTATCAGCCACTCAGCGCGTGCGTTTACAAGCTCATGACCGGGGTATGTGTGCTGGTTATTCGGATCGATGAAGTACTCGTCAACCCACGTCACCTCGAGTTCGATGCTGGCTGGGCGGCTATTAAGGGTCATCACTTTAGTAATTCGTGCACTACCAAAATGGCGTGGTGCTGTATCGATATCGTTGCCCTGGATAGAGTCGCGACTGCCTAGAATTTGTATATCGCTGTCATACGTATGGTCAGCGTAAGACGCATTTAGACTCGTGGTCAGCGTATCACTGATATTCCACGCGAGATCGATGTCCAGACCGCGATGACGGGTTGATGCGCCACTAACACTTTGGCGGTCTCGATCGAGGAAAATCACCTCGTCTTTGTCTATCGCGTAGACAGAAATATCAGCTGATACCCGCGCATTGCTGAAGCGCCAACCGATATCAATCGAGGTGGCCTCTTCAGAATCAATATCGGCAACCTGCTGACCTGACTGCAGTCGATACAATTCAGTCGCTTGTGGCGCCCGGAATCCTCTAGCTGTTCTTACGTAAAAATTATGCGCGCTTCGTGTCCAAACCAAGGCGAGGTTGGATGATAGGTTAGTGAAGCTGTCAGACCGATCTTCTGGTCGGTAGAAACGACAGGCACTCGCTTCGGGTGCACAGGCGGAGCCCGCTAGTGCGCGAGTTTCGTAATCATATTTTGTACGCTCTGACCGCAAACCGCCCTGCAAAAGTAAGTCATCAGCCAGATTGATCTCTATTTGAGCAAATGCGGCCGTATTAGTGGCATCGACCTCATAGTCGTAGTGAATACCCTCTGGTTGATTTGGGCTGAACGGCTGAGCCTGATCTTGCTTGAGCCCGCCCTCAGTCGAGTCAAATTCGATACCGCTGATGTACTTACCCCATGACATGGCGCCTTTCATATGAGCTTGAAGGCCGAAGCTGTCATGCTCGTTGATTTCACGGGATTTCCATGGGAGGTAATGCTGAAGGAACTCCATCTCATTGGAGCGCATATAAGGCGTGAGGCTAAGGGTTCGATCACCAACATCTCGCTCAAAACGCAGGTAGGCCCTCAGAGAGCGTGCGTCGCGATAAGCCTCCGGATTCCGATTGACCTTGCGCGCAGCGCTGCTGCGGTAGGCGCCTTTTCCGTCTTGAATATACCCTGCGGTCTCTTGATTGAGGTTCGAGGCCGAAACAACACCTGTAAGCTCCCAAGCACCGGCGTCACCATCAAACCTGAGATTTGCTTTTTGCTGGTCATAACCAGATTCTGCCTGGTAGCCACCGTAACTCGTCGCGTTAGCATTCAAAGCGATACCGCCGTTACTATCCGCAACGCGCGCTCGACCAAAATCTCGGCTACCCAATTGCAAACCAAATACATCCTGCGTCTGCTCTGCGCTTTTGGTCAGCACATTGATCACACCGTTTACCGCATTGGATCCGTAGGTGGCATTCGCGGGGCCTTTTACCACCTCAACGCCGCCTGCTTGAAGTAAGTTAGCGTCGAACAACTGGTTGACGTTACAAAAGCCAGGGGCCCGCAGGTTTATACCGTCCTCGGCTGTGAAAAAAGCGCCACAGGCGCCAGCACCGGTTAGCACAGGCGATCTCAACGAGATAAGTGATTCTTGCCCATTTCCTCGGCTCACCCATGCACCGGATATTCGGTTAAACAACTGATTGCTGTGCTGCAAATCCACTGTCGCGACGTCTTTCTCCGAGAGTGCTGACCACGCTTGCCCCAGCGTTGCACCACTGTCAGCAGTGCGGTTGGCCGTGACAATAATTGTTTCGAGCGAAGTGCCAATATCGTCCGCGCTCAATACGTGGGATGACGAGACGGCCATAGCGGCGAGTGAGAGACAAGCGATCTGCCGTAACTGCATTGACGTTCCTAGGATATGAGTTGGTAGATGAGGGACAAGCGGTGAAGAATAGCGCCATCGTGTCGCTGGTCAAACATTATTGGATATCGGACAATGGACAGATCTGTAACGACCTCCAAGGTGCCACTGAGTTGCGCGTTCTGGCCCAAAACAATGACTTACCGATTCGCACTGACCTACCCGTGCACTCGGGTAAAGTGCGCTCGGTTTACTGGTTAACGCGAGAAGACAGTCGGCGTCTCATTAGAGAGCGAGACTATCCTGCACATCCCTCAGCGGAACTTGCGATTATGGTCATTAGTGACCGCCTTTCTGCATTTGAATGCATGTGGCGGGCCGAGGGCGGATTGGATGGTGTGCCCGGGAAGGGAGCGGCCCTCAATGCGATTTCTGGCCATTGGTTTCAGCGCTTTAGTGAGGCGGGTCTTGCACGAAGCCATATCTTAGAAACACCTCACCCATTGGTCTGGGTGGTGCAACGCGCAAAGCCGATCATGATTGAAGCGATTGCGCGGCAGTACATCACGGGCTCTATGTGGCGTGCATACGAGCGGGGTGAGCGCGATTTCTGCGGGATTCGATTGCCTGATAACCTAAAGCGGGATCAAAGACTAGAAGATCTTTTGATCACCCCGTCCACAAAGGGTGTGATGACCGGGATTCGGGGTGTACCCGAGGTGGATGACGTAAACGTAAGCCAGGAGACCTTGCGGACTCATTGGCAGGCATTCAAGTTTGAGCAAGCAGAGGACGTAGATCATTACGCGACGCTTTTGACCGCAGGTTTCGAGCTAATTGCCCGGGAGTTGGAGGGTTTGGGGCAAGTGTTTGTTGATACGAAATTCGAGTTTGGCTACGCAAAAAATCGTGACGGTATTGATGAGTTGATTTACATGGATGAGGTGGGGACACCTGACTCGTCGCGCATTTGGGATGCGAGCGCCTACACCCAAGGGAGCGTGATTGAGAAGAGTAAAGAGGGTTTTCGCCAAGCCCTGCTCGCGTTTGCGCCAGACCCCGACATTCTCATCAACAAAAATCGCATGGATGAGCGTTACGCTTATGCGTCCGATACCTTACTTCCGCGCGAGATGATGCTTGACGTGTCGGCTACCTATATCGACGTTGCCGAGCAGATTACGGGTCGATCACTCGATGTCTCTGAGAATCCACGCAGCGATATGCTTCGCGTGCTGAGAGAAGAGCTCGATATCGTTGATGGCGGTGCATGAATAGGCATAGATCAAGACGCTTATAGATGAGTAAAAAGCCAATAAAACAAAGGGATTTCCATGGTGAAGCTGATAGAACTTAACGAAACACTTTCAATCACAGGCCAAATTCAGGCCTCGGACATTAGTGAGTTTGCAGCGGCTGGTTACAAAACCGTGATCTGTAATCGGCCCGATGACGAAGAGCCCAACCAACCGACAATGGACAGCATCGAGATGGCTTGCAATGAAGCTGGGCTCTCGTTTATTCGCTACCCGGTGAACGCAGTAACCTTCCCCGGAGATGATCTCGGTGCGATGGATGCGTCCATGAACAGTGACACAAAAACTCTCGCTTATTGCCGGTCAGGCGCTCGCTCTACTAATTTATGGGTAGCTACACTGGTGGGCGAAGAGCGCCAAGCTGCAGCTGATAGAGCACAACAGTTGGGTATTCCCCTTAGCTTTGTGATGCAGATGGGTTCTTAAGACTCGACCGGATCTGGTACTCAGCGAGTTTTTTCAGGGCACGCTCTGCAGCTTGATGCAACTCAGAGCGCTCCGTGACCTCCTCGTTAACCGGTGGGAAGTGGGCGGGATGGTAGGCTTCTGCTATCACCGCGTAGAGGATGGTCTGTTGATCTGTCTCTGCAAAAAGTGCATAGACCTTGGTAAAAAGTGGTGTTCCTAGAGTTGCAGTGCCCTTGGCTAATGCTACGAACGTCTCGTTAGCGGGCACTTCTGTTTTGACGAGTAATTTTTTATTGATGGCGAAGCCTGCGGCTCTAAGTGTCGCGCCGATGCTTTCACCGCTTAGAATTTTGTTGTGGCTTGACCACAGAGATTCATCGACCGGCTGAGTAAATTCGGTCACAGCGAGGGTTCGACAGATTTTGTTATCGCCGTGACCGCTGTAAAGATTCGCAACACGGGTGTCAGCCACTTGCTCGATGACCTCCACACCGTAACTACCAAAGGCCGCTTTTATCGTATCGCTATTCAATCTAGGCGTTACCTCACCCCACGCTGGGGAGCTTGCGCACAGGCATGATAGTAGAATGAAGGCCAATGCTTGCCGATGTAAATACATACGCAACTCTTTTTGTGAACGGATCGTGTTTTGTGAACGGATCGTGCTTTGTGAACAGATTGTGCCGTACGAGTGAATGAAACGTTGATTTGATGCAGGATACCGGTAACCACCGAAAAAAAGTAACAGGACGATTACTCAATGAAAAAAAGCAAGGCGTTTCCTTCCCTCGTTGTGGCTCTGATGAGCTCGCTGACAAGCCAGCTGGTCAACTCAGCGCCACTTTCCGACGACGTGCAGGTGCTTTACGAGACTCAACTCAAAGATCTGTTCATACACTTTCACCAAAACCCAGAACTATCGTTTAAGGAAGATAAAACGGCTGCGCGATTAGGCGATGAACTGGAGGCCCTTGGCTATACAGTTCATCGCGGTATAGGTGGCACTGGCCTTATCGCGCTGTTAGAAAATGGACCGGGTCCTACCGTCATGTTCCGTGCTGATATGGATGGATTGCCCGTCCAAGAAAAATCGGATTTGCCGTACGCCTCCACAGCTAAGCAGCTTGACTGGGACGGCAACGAGGTCTTCGTGATGCATGCCTGTGGACACGACGTTCACATAACCAGCCTTGTCGGTACTGCAAAGCTCATGCTTGATCGCAGAGATCAGTGGTCAGGAACGCTCATGTTATTGGGGCAGCCGGCAGAGGAGCGGGTCGCGGGTGCTCGGGTCATGATGGAGGATGGACTTTGGGATCGTTTTGTTAAGCCCGATTTCGCTATGGCCTTCCATGTAGCCAGTTCGCTCCCGATAGGGCAGCTCGCCGCATCCGAGTCCTCCGCTTACTCGGGCGCGGATACGGTCGACATCTTGATCAAAGGTATAGGGGCCCATGGTGCGAGCCCACATACTGGGGTGGATCCGATCGTCCTTGGTTCGCAGATAGTGATGGGTTTGCAGACCGTCGTCAGCCGGAATCTTGCACCGCGCAGGCCCGGCGTAATCACGGTGGGCTCATTCCACAGCGGCACCAAGCACAACATTATTTCCGATGGGGCTAAGCTTCAGCTTACTGTTCGTAGCGAGAGCCCCGAAGATCGGAAGTTACTGCTCGATGGTATCGAGCGTGTTGCGGTCAACATGGGAAGAGTGGCGGGCTTACCCGACGACATGTTACCCGAGGTTATCGTTTACGACTCTGAGGGCGTGCCCCCGACGCTTAACGATCCTGCATTCACGCGAGAAATTCGCAGTGGGTGGAGCGAGTATTTCGGCCCTAATATTTTTAACGACGGAGAGCGCCTCGGCATGGGAGCAGAGGACTTTGGATTTTTCACAACTGACCCTTACATTCCGAGTCTGTATTTTGCGGTTGGCGGTACACCATTGTCAGCATTTGAGGCGGCTGCCAATGGTGGTCCGCCCGTGCCCTCGCATCACTCACCGCTGTTTAAAATTGAACCCGAGGGGTCGATCACTCTGGGTGTGGAGGCATCTGTCAGTGCCCTGCTTAGAGTGATGGCGCCATGACGGCGAGTTATCCCGTCTGGGATATTCCCACGCGTTTCATCCACTGGTGTTTTCCAATTGGCATCGGTCTGCTTTGGTGGACGGGCGAGACGGGACGGCTGATGTGGCATAGCTACGTTGGGTACGCATTGGTCGTTCTTGTTACAACCCGTATCGTCTGGGGTTTCGTCGGCAGTTTTCACAGTCGCTTTGTAAACTTTGTTCGAGGTCCTGCTTCGACACTGAACTACGTAAAGGGGATGATTGGAGTGGCTGACCAGACAGCAGTTGATCGGGGGATAATAGGACACAACCCTTTGGGTGCTTACTCGACGGCAGTGCTGCTTTCTCTCTTGCTGTTGCAAGGGGTGTCGGGGATGTTCAGCATCGATGACATTGCCTTCGATGGCCCGTTGGCTTACTACTTTGAAGGTGACTATATCGACCTGGCCTCTGAGTGGCATGATATTGGCTGGATCGCTCTACAGGCGATAATCGCACTCCACCTCAGCGCGATCGCCTGGTACCAATTTAAAAAACATCAATCGTTGATACAGACAATGTGGTTTGGGTCGACAACGGGGAGGGCGTCTCCACACCGACCGGCCAATGTGGTTTGGGCGCTTCTGATCGCAGTGCTAACGGCATTAATACTGACCCTAGCGATTAATCTTGCACCCGAAGCACCAAGTTACTACTAAGTCAACTGGAAGTCCGTTTACGTTCTCGTGTCAGCTTCTGTCCACTTCTGATGCGTGTCCAGTAGATGAGTGTTTAGTAGATGAGTGTCCAGTAGATGAGTGTCCAGCGAAAGCCTAGCGACTCGCGTCGTTAAGCCTCACAGGGTGGTTAGTACAGATAGTTCTTTGCCTTGTATTCATCGTGACAGGCTTTGCAGGTGCCTCCTGTCTTTTTGAATTGAGCTGTAGCAGCCGCTTTGTCACCGCTCTTTGCGGCAACTGCTAGCGCCGCCGCCTCGCTGCGAAACGCGGCTAATTTGTCCGCGAAGTCATCGGGGTTGTCCCAGATGGCTGGCTTTGCGCGGGTTTTTCCTTTGTCGCTCCCGGGAGCAAACCCTCGCTCTACGCTGACACTCGACACGGCAGCTAGATCATTTGCCCAGGCGGCAAACTGATCACCATTCCACTCTATCTTTCCCTTGACCATGTCGCCCATGGGGCCAAAGGTCATCCCTACAAGCGCAAAGTAGGACTGACGAAGCGATTGGAGGGGCTCAGAGCGCTCAATATGCGCGAGCGCGGGGATGGCTATGGCTACCGATAAACATGTTGTGAGAATCATGCTGAATTGGGTGTTTTTCATGGGCTTATCTCCTCAAATTTACGGTTTGAACGCATGGCGCTAACTTGACGGGTTGGATACAGTACGTGCTTAGAGGCACTGCAGATCGCAAGCTGAGTATGACAGGATTCTCCTTGAAAATTGAGTGTCAGGGAGCTACCTCGGTTCAACAAATGCCGGGTTGTAGCTTCACATATAGTTGGGACCCCATCGTTTTATGAAGACCGATTTTGATTTAAGCGCCTATTGGATGCCGTATACCGGTAATCGCCAGTTTAAGCAGTCGCCTCGCATCATCACTGACGCTCAGGGTGTTTGGTTTACGGATAGCGACGGAAGAAAGATACTCGATGGGCACTCGGGTCTTTGGACGACAGGTTTAGGACATGGCCGTCCTGAAATAACCAAAGCTGTGAGTGAACAAGCGGCTAACTTGGATTTTTGCCCTCCCTTTCAGTTCGGACACCCCAAAGCCTTTGAGCTGGCCACAAAAATCGCGGCGCTAATGCCCGCTGACCTTAATCACGTCTTTTTCACTAATTCAGGATCAGAGTCGGCCGATACCTCGTTGAAAATGGCGAGAGCCTATTGGCAGTTAAAGGGAGAAACTAAAAAGACGCGATTCATCGGTCGTCAAAAGGGCTACCACGGGGTTAATTTTGGTGGTGTCGCGGTGGGCGGTATCCCCGCCAATAAAAATTTATTTGGCGAGATCCTCGAAGTTGATCACTTGTCTCACACGATGCTACCTGAGAATGCGTTTTCGCGAGGAATGCCCACCAGGGGGGCGTATCTAGCAGACGAACTTGATAATTTTGTAAGGCACTACGGCGCCGAGACGATTGCGGCGGTCATTGTTGAGCCCATGGGCGGCTCTGCCGGGGTGCTCCCGCCTCCCATTGGTTACCTAAAAAGACTCCGGGAGCTCTGCGATAAGCACAATATTCTGCTCATTTTTGACGAGGTAATTACGGGGTTTGGCCGCTGTGGTGCTATGACTGGATCCGATGCCTTTGGGATTGTTCCCGATATTTTGAATGTAGCGAAACAAATGACGAATGGTGTCATCCCCATGGGTGCTGTGATCGCGTCCGAGGAAATTCACGACACATTTATGAATAAAGCGGGCCCTGATTATGTTTTAGAGTTTGCTCATGGGTACACTTATTCTGCCCATCCCGTGGCGTGCGCTGCGGGTCTCGCGGCACTCGATGTCTTGGTTGAGGAGCAGTTACCACAGCGGGTAGCTGCGGAGGCACCGTATTTTGAATCGCTGTTGCACGATCAACTGTCAGACAAGCCCTTTGTGACCGATGTACGCAATTATGGATTTGCTGGTGCGATTACCTTGGAAGCTGCCGGTGATGAGCCGCTAAAGCGTCCTTTCGAACTGGCTATGGCAATGTGGGAGCGAGGCGTGCTGGTTCGGTACGGCGGTGACACCATTCAAATGGCCCCGCATTTTGTGATGGAACGGCTTGAGCTAGATCAGTTAGTGGGTACCCTTGCCGACTGTTTAGACCACATCGCTTAATGGCGCAATCAAAGGTTCACGGCGAGTAAAGAGTCTATGATTATCAGGTGGCTATCTGTACTGGCAGGTTTCTTCGCGATCGTCGCAGCGATAGCGTTCTATCGATCGCCCATCACCCCGGAGATTTGGGTTCCAGCAAAAAATCCCGGTTTTACCGATGGATTTGCACTCAATTCCCGCTTGTCGTCGATGAAGTTATTAGCAGTCCCTGGAAGGGGGCCAGAAGACGTTTCGTGCGGTACCGATGGCTCGATGATAACGGGGCTGGAAGACGGACGTGTCATCCGCATCGATTCAACCGGTGAGATCGAGACGCTGGGTGCCACAGGGGGACGTCCAGTTGGCTTGCAGGCCATGCCAGACAGCTCCGTGATTATCGCTGATGCGATGAGAGGTTTGCTCAAACTCGATGAGAATGGTGAGATCACAGTGCTTGCCAGCGAGTTTGAAGGGAAGCCAATCCTTTTTGCCGATGACTTAGATATTTCCTCAGACGGCGTGGTGTGGTTCAGCGATGCCTCTCAGCGTTTCAGTATTGATGGTTTTATGCTGGACCTACTTGAAGCGTCAAGAACGGGTCGCCTGCTTTCGTATGACCTTGAAAGCGGTGAGATTAAGTCTCACTTAGGCGGGCTCTTCTTTGCCAATGGAGTAGCTTTGGGTCCTGACGAGGACTTTGTGCTGGTAAATGAGACGGTTACGGGGCGAGTGCACCGGCTATGGTTGAAGGGAGAAAAAGAGGGTAGCAGTGAGATCTTCATCGATGAGCTTCCAGTTATGGTCGACAATATCTCCTTCAACGGCAAAGACACTTTTTGGGTTGCGTCCCCGAACCCGCGTGATGCCCTCGATGCCTTTGCGGATAAGCCATTCCTCCGTAAATTAGTCGCCGGTTTACCCGCCTGGGTAAGTGGCTCGCTTGAGCAGCATTTCAGCATGGTCTCGGCCTTTGATTTAGAGGGCAATTTAATCAAAAGTCTTCGAGACCCTGATGCCCGCCTGAACCAGATAACGAGTGTCAATGAGTGCGATGGGAAGTTGGTAGTGGGTAGCTTGATCGCTGACAGTATCGGTATTCTGGATTTGAATGATGACCGCTAAGAACGGGCGCGGTAAGGGTGATACCACAGCCCCTGTTTTAGTTATCAACGCTTTCACGAATACCCCATTCGGCGGTAACCCAGCGGCGGTGGTAGAAACAAGCGCACCGCTTGCTGACGCCACCATGCAATCAGTCGCTCAACAACACAATCTCAGTGAGACCGCCTTCTTGGTGAAAAAGGGCGTTGATCACTTTCATTTGCGCTGGTTCACCCCAACGAAAGAGGTTCCACTGTGTGGTCACGCAACCCTCGCTGCAGCTTATGCTTTGAACTATCAAGGCCACTGGTTGGGGGAGCGGCTAACCTTTGAAACGGCGAGCGGGCCGCTCTTTGTTACGCGTGACAACGGGCAATATAGAATCGATTTCCCGGCTGTGTTTATGGTGGAGATTGAGACGCCTCCGAGTATAGAAAGAGCCCTAGGCGTTAATGTGTTGCACAGCTTTCAGCCCGCCAGCAAGGCGTGGCAAATGGTTTGTGAGCTTGCGGACGAGGCAACCCTCAAGGCCTGCTCACCCGACTTCTCTGCGCTCGCGTCGGCCACTGACCTTGGCGTGAGTATTACAGCACGCGGCTCGGATGTTGATTACGTCTCGCGTTTCTTTATTCCACAGCTAGGTATCAACGAAGATCCCGTTACTGGCTCTGCGCACTGTCAGCTGGTTCCTTTTTGGTCCGAGCGGTTATCTAGGGGCACGCTGCGGGCGCGGCAGTTGTCGGCGCGTGGTGGCGAGATGAGCGGGACGTTAGAAGGTGACCGCGTTGTGCTGGCGGGGCAGTGCTGTTTGTTTTCCGAGGGAAGAATCTTCCTCCCCTCGGAGTTGGTTTAGCTCTCTGCTAGCGTTTATTTTTCTCCAGCTCAACCCACAGCGTCATTCGTGTCTCGAGTGCGTCGGTACTTAAGTCGGCTCAACTCTGGTTGGCCGACATATCGCCGTACTCGCGACGGTACTCAGGGTATTGCTCGAGAACCCAGTGCCGGTGGTTACTGATAACAGCGTCTAGACTCTCATCAGAAGCCACGCTACTTGCAGATGAAGTGGCAATTGAGGTGACAAAAAAAGCCGGCAAACTTAGCCGGCTTAGTTTGATACAGCTCATGATGAGTGGCCCAGTGTCACTAGCTGACCTCGTTATTCTCGACCAAGAATAGATCGTGCGACCAACTCGCGCATGATCTCGGAGGTGCCGCCGTAGATGGTCTGGATACGGGCATCCACATAGAAACGCGAAATGGGGTATTCCGTCGTGTAGCCATAACCACCAAAGAGCTGTAAGCACTGGTCGGCAACGTCACACTGCATCTCGCAACTCGCGAGTTTGAGCATCGCGGCTTCATCGGTCGTCAGCTCATCCGTTGCGTACTTGTTGGCACACTGCTCGTAGAACGCGCGATTGACCGCAACCTGCGTTTTGACGTCAGCAAGCTTAAAGCGTGTGTTTTGGAACTGTCCCACCTTCTGACCGAATGCCTCGCGCTCTTTGACGTAGTCGATCGTAATGTCAAGCGCGCCCTCCGATGCAGCAACTGCCTGTGCAGCAATCCCGAGGCGCTCGCGGGGAAGCTCATCCATCAGAATAGCGAAACCCTTATTCTCTTCGCCGAGGAGTGCATCGGCCGGCAGGCGGACATCGGTGAAGAACAGAAGTGCGGTATCCGAGGCGTGCTGGCCGATCTTATCGATTTTTTTCGACTTTTCGAATCCAGGCGCATGCGCGTCTACCAAAAAGAGTGACGTGCCTTTCGCACCCTTACCGGGATCGGTAATCGCTGCAACGATAACGAGGTCAGCATGGATGCCATTGGTAATAAAGATTTTAGAACCGTTGAGTACCCATTCATCGCCATCGCGGACGGCGTTGGTGCGAATGCCCTGTACATTTGAGCCGGCACCGGGCTCTGTCATAGCGAGAGCGCCGACAACTTCACCGCTAACCATGCGTGGCAGCCAGTGCGCCTTTTGTGCTTCTGTGCCGTGACGGCTCAGGTATGGCGCGACGATATTTGAGTGAATGCCGTAGCCAGACGCAAACCCACCGAAGCCCATTCGAGACAACTCCTCGATCATTGCAAGTGTTACGTGTGGTGTGGTTCCCGCGCCACCATAAGCCTCATCAACATCCGGACATAGAAGCCCGGCGGCACCCAGCGTGTTCCACAACTCCCTCGGAACCATATGGTCTTGTTCCCACTCCTCATAAAAGGGAGTGATCTCCTTATCAAAAGCGCGGCGCGCCATGTCACGAAAGAGAGTGAGTTCGTCTAAGTCTACTGCTTGATTCACTTTTGAAGCCTCAGTATGTTCCGGAACACGGATTATGGATTAATCTACAGCGTCGCACCAACTCGGAATAACAATGTCAGGTATTTACACTGCCACACCTTTAGCAGAACACGTGGAATCCGTATCGCCATGGCTCGATAGGGGCGCCTTACTGAAAGCCTTGAGCGATGTGCATGATTTGGGCTACGTGGTTATAGAAAATGTCATGACGGATGATGAGCTCGACGCCTATCGGGGCGTGCTAACAGCCCACATGGCGGAGTCTCCGACGGGGAGGAATGTCTTCGAGGGTACTAAAAGCCATCGTCTTTATGCCTTGTTAGCGAAGTCATCGTTGTTTGCGAACATGATTCAGCACCCGCTTGCCATGGCCTTTGCTGAACACTTTCTCGGACCCACTTGCCTGCTGTCCGCATGTCTGTCTATCAATTTACACCCCGGCGAAACTGTTCAGCCATGGCATACCGATGATGGACACATCACAGTGCCTCAGCCCCACGGGATCTTCGGAATTTCCGTATTTTGGGCGCTGGATGACACCAACGAGGAGAACGGCGCAACGGAGGTTCTTCCGTACAGTCATCGCTGGGACAGCCATGAGATCGAGGGAAAATTGGATAACGCCCACTTTGCACAACGCGATGATCTGGAGGGTGCGGTTGAGCAAAACACGTCCGCCGTTAAAGCGACTATGCCAGCGGGATCGGTCATGATTATGCGCAGTGATGTTTGGCATCGGGGTGGTGCCAACCGGACAGATCAGGACCGCATGATTGTGACGCCACAGTACTGTGCAGGTTGGGCGCGACCGCTTGAGAGTATGCTGCTCGCGGTTCCGCCCGAAAAAGCGGTTATGTTGCCGCAGCGAACACAGGAGCTTTTGGGGTACTCGATCCACACACCATTTATGGGGTACGTCGATGGGATGCATCCGAGTCGGGTTCTACAGTAAAGTTAGTTACATTATCGATAACGTTAAAAACGTCGTAAGACTGGAGAAAAGTAATGCGTGATTACACGAAGTTCTACGTAAATGGCTCATGGGTTGAGCCTTCCGAAAATAATATGCTGGCCGTGGAGAATCCGGCCACACTAGAGCAGTGCGCAACCATTGCGATTGGCAACGAGGCAGACGTCGATAACGCAGTCGCCGCCGCGAAGGCAGCTTTTGAAACCTTCAGTCAGACGTCAGTAGAGGAGCGCGCGGCGCTGCTCGACAAGATCGCCGAGATCTACACCGCCCGAATCGGAGAGATTGCCGAAGCGATTCGCGAAGAGATGGGCGCGCCAATTTCACTGGCCTCGACCGCGCAGGCCTATGCGGGTCTTGCGCACATTACCGAAGCGGCGAAAATTCTTCGTAACTTCTTATTCTCAGAAGATCTAGGTGCTCACCGTGTTGTCAAAGAGCCTATTGGTGTTTGCGGCTTGATCACGCCGTGGAACTGGCCGATGAATCAGGTGACCTGCAAAGTGGCACCGGCGCTCGCGGTCGGTTGCACTATGATCCTTAAGCCGAGTGAAGTAGCGCCACTGTCGTCGTATATCTTCACAGAAATCATGCACGAGGCGGGCGTTCCTGCGGGTGTGTTCAATATGGTTAATGGCGACGGGCCGGGTGTGGGCACAGCCCTTTCTAAACATCCTGATGTCGATATGATGTCATTCACAGGTTCAACACGCGCCGGCTCGCTGGTTGCTCAAAATGCTGCTCCGACAGTGAAGCGTGTGACGCAAGAATTGGGCGGCAAGTCTCCGAATATCGTTCTTGATGATGCAGACCTTGAAGCTGCGGTAACACGTGGTGTTCTCCATATGTACAACAACACTGGGCAGTCGTGTAATGCGCCGTCTCGTATGTTGGTTCCACGTGCTCGTCTCGCAGAGGCAGAGCAGATTGCTGCGGCTGTTTCACAGTCGGTCGTTATTGGCGACACCGCTGACAAAGACACCACCATGGGTCCAGTTGTATCGAAGGTTCAGTGGGACAAGATTCAAGGCCTTATCCAAAAAGGGATCGACGAGGGTGCGAAGCTGGTATGTGGTGGCACAGGCCTTCCTGATGGCATCGAAGCCGGCCACTACGTTCGACCAACGGTGTTTTCTGAGGCCAACAACGATATGACGATTTCTCGCGAGGAAATCTTTGGCCCTGTTCTCACGATGATTCCTTACGACAGTGAGGAGGAGGCGATCCGAATAGCGAATGACACGCCGTATGGCCTTGCTGGCTATGTCCAGAGCGGAGACATGGACCACGCGCGTGCGGTCGCTTCGAAGATTCGTGCCGGTAACATTCACATCAACGGTGCAAGCGGCGGTCCCGACATTCCGTTTGGTGGCTACAAGCAGTCAGGGAATGGCCGAGAGTGGGGCGCACATGGCTTCACTGATTACCTCGAAATCAAAGCGATCGAGGGTTATACAGCTGCTTAAATAAGCTGCGTTCAATTGGCGTTTAATTATTGGCGTTCAATTGGCTTTTAAATAAAGGAGCGTGGTGTGTCTGACTTAGTACTTGCAATCGATCAGGGCACCACGGGCTCTACCATTGCGCTCATGGATTCCGGCGGTCGTCTGTTGACCTCGGTAAACCATGAGTTTCCTCAAATTTTCCCCCAGCCCGGTTGGGTTGAGCATGACCCTGACTCCATTTGGGAGTCTGTCGAGAAAGGTTTGTTAGCGGTGTTCGCTGATGGAACCTACAATCCTGCCGACATATCCGCGATCGGTATCACCAATCAGCGTGAGACAGCTGTATTGTGGGACTCAGAGACCGGTAAAGCCGTTCACAACGCCATTGTCTGGCAATGTCGTCGTACAACTGATGTCTGTGAAAAACTGAAATCTGACGGGCACGAGGCGCTCATAAAGGCGCGTAGCGGCCTGGTTCTCGATCCCTACTTTTCGGCAACAAAGTTCAAGTGGCTTTTGGATAACGGAGCCGATACGCAAGCGCTTGTTGATCAAGGTCGACTGCGCGCGGGCACGATCGACAGTTACTTAATATGGCGGTTGAGTGCCGGCGAGGCACATAAAACCGACGTCTCAAACGCGTCGCGGACCTCATTGGTGGCGCTCGATAACCTGAGCTGGGACGACGAGTTACTGTCGATTTTTGGCGTGCCCAAAGCGATCTTGCCTGAGATTTGTCCGTCGAGTGGACGGTTCGCGGTCACTAAAGATGTTGCAGGTCTTCCCGACGGTATTCCGATCTCGGGTGTTGCAGGTGATCAGCAGTCCGCGTTGTTTGGTCAGGCTTGCTTCGGTGTTGGCGACGCAAAGTGCACATTCGGTACGGGCTCATTCATCCTAATGAATGCAGGTGATACACCTGTTGCGTCCAATAGCGGCTTACTGAGCACCGTGGCCTGGCAGCTCGACGGTCAGCGAGCGGTATATGCTCTGGAGGGTGGCGCTTTTGTTTGTGGTGCAGCCGTGCAATGGCTGCGTGATCAGTTAGGTATTATCCAAAGTGCGCCAGAGGTGGAGGCGCTTGCACAAACAGTTGAAGACGCCGGTGGTGTTGAATTCGTTCCGGCGCTTGCTGGACTGGGTGCGCCGTATTGGGCTCCTGAGGCGCGAGGAACACTTACGGGTCTGACCCGAGGTTCTGGTCGAGGTGAGATTGCTCGCGCGACACTTGATGCGATGGCGTTGCAAAATGCTGACATTCTTACTGCCATGGAAAAAGACATTGGTAGCCGCATGCAGTCCCTTAAGGTCGACGGCGGCGCTTCGGCAAATAATTTCTTGATGCAATTGCAGGCCGATTACCTCGCGCGACCCATTACACGTCCTGAGGTAATTGAGACCACGGTTGCCGGTGCTTGCTTTTTGGCAGGTCTGGGTGAGGGCGTCTGGGATTCACCCAGCGACGTTGCAAATGTCTGGCGCTCTGATCGATCGTTTGATGTTGCTATCACTGACGATGCTAGGACTTCGCGGATTGCGTCATGGCAGTCAGCGGTTGCCAAGACTTTGCTGAGCTAGCACGTGCAATCCTCGCAAACATCAATGACCTGCCTGCGCGGTCGCCACAAATGGCGAGAAGTGAAACCAGATGCTATGGCACTCGTGCGAGGTGAAGTGGTGATGCGTCAGCGCTGTGAGCGATGCGGTAAGGAACGAAATAGGGCCCGGTAGGCGCGTTTTTAAGTCGCACTAACGCTCAGCTAGAAGTCTTTCTCCAGACTTTTTTCCGTCAAGCTTTCGATGGCTTCAGGTCCTGCTCCGAATTTCCGACCTCGTTTGTATAAAGATCCATGCTGGAGAGTTTGTTTTACTTTCAACTTGTATGGTGATCGCGACAAAAGCACCCCCTCTGTGTACTATTTTCGAGTCGCGAAGATGCGTCAGAATTGTGCCTGTCTTAACGGTTAAGGTGTGAGTTCACGAGAGCTAGAAGCGCCAGAGGGGAAGCTGCAATGACATCAATGCTATATCCAACTACTAACCCATCCGCGTCTGAACAAATGGTCGTCGCGCGCGGTGAGGGACCCTATATCTTCGATCGCAACGGCAAGCGTTACCTAGAAGGTATGGCAGGGCTTTGGTGCACGTCTCTGGGGTATGGCAACGAGGAAATTATCGAGACCGCAACGCAGCAGATGCGCGAACTGAGCTTTAGTCACATGTTTGGTGGCAAAACGCACGACAGCGCCATGAAGCTAGCCGATAAACTTGCGGGCATGGTGCCAATGAAGGACGCGCGTGTCTTTCTGGGCAACAGCGGTTCGGATGCGAATGACACGCTGGTCAAGCTGATTCGTTATCACGCGACAGCAACAGGGCGACCCGAGCGCACAAAAATTATTGCCCGCGACAAGGGTTATCATGGCGTAACGGTTGCCTCCGCCTCTCTGACAGGTATCCCCACCAATCACAATCACTTTCAATTACCGTTCGATGCGCTTGGGGTGATTCGGACGGGGTCGCCTCATTATTACCGGGGTGCTGAAGCAGGCGAGAGCGAGTCTGACTTTGTGGCACGTCGCGCGGCTGAGCTCGAGGCGCAAATTCTTGAAGCGGGCCCCGACACCATTGCGGCCATGATTGCTGAGCCTGTTTCAGGTGCTGGCGGTGTGCTTATTCCGCCAAAAGGTTATTACGAAGCGATTCAGGCGGTTTTAGATAAATACGGTATTGCGCTGTGGGATGACGAAGTTATCTGTGGTTTTGGGCGCCTAGGTCAGGACTTCGGTGCAAACGCAATGGGAATGCGACCCGAGATGATGGTCTTTGCCAAAGCGCTGAGCTCAGCGTATGTGCCTGTCAGTGCTGCGGTTGTCAGTGGAGACTTTGTTGATGCAGTAGAGAGCGCCGCATCGGACATGGGCGTCTTTGGACACGGATATACCTATAGCGGCCACCCGCTAGGCTGCGCAGTGGCGCATAAAGTTCTCGAAATATACGAGCGAGACCATGTCTTCGAGCATGCATCGAGTGTGGGTGATTATCTGCAGGCGAAGTTGCAAACCTTTGTTGATCATCCGCTCGTTGGCGAGGTCTCAGGCAAGGGGATGATTGGTGCGCTTGAGCTGGTCGCTAATAAAGATACCAAGCAGGCTTTCGAAGGCATGGCGGTGGGCGCCTATTGTGCCAAAGCGGCTGAGGCTGCAGGTCTCATCGTACGACCCTTGGGCGGGAACCGAGTTGCACTATGCCCACCGCTGATTCTGCAGTGGGAACATGTTGATGAGCTAATCGATAAGCTGACCATTGCGGTGAACGCGACACTCGATTTTGCGAAGCAAGAGCGGTTGTTGGCCTAAGAGAGAGCCCTAAAGCGGTGAAAGTTCTTCACATTGAAGCTGGTCGGTTCCTTTATGGCGGCGCGCAGCAAGTGGCTTGGCTTACGCATGGGCTCGCTCAGCGTGGTGTGCAAAACGTATTGGTATGCCCGGAGGACGGCGAGATTCAGCACGCTGTCGCAGAGAGCACGGTCATTCATGCTATTCCTATGCGTGGTGATCTCGATTTCGGGCTTATTGCGCGTTTGATCAAGATTATCCGGACTGAGTCTCCCGACGTTGTCCATATTCATAGCCGACGGGGTGCTGACGTTTTCGGGGGTATCGCGGCGAGGCTCTC
>CBFIBL010000042.1:0-40608 GCA_965660865.1 Luminiphilus sp. | reverse complement strand
CCTGGCGCAACAGATCTTCGCGTCCGCCAGTGTGGGTGTAGTGCTCCGTCTGCCGGCGATGGCGCTGTATAGTGAAGTTGCTGAATACCTGCAGCTCTCCGGGCTCGTCCGTGTGGTATGCCTCCACATTCGAGATGCTGTCGCGCGCACGGTTCTGGCTAACACACCCCCGGTGTGGTCGAACAACGAGCTCGTGGGGCGCAATACCGCGAACACCGGCTGGCTCGGTACTGCTGAAAACCTGGTCAAGGGCGGCCTCGCTGGAGGCGGCATTGTCACCGCTTCGGCACTATTTTCAGTAACCATGACCGCTGTGCTGCAGGCGCTGCCGATGGTCCAGGCACTGATGCTACTCGGCATCTACTCTCTGTTGCCGATGATCGTCGTCCTGTCCCGCTACTCGCTGTCGATGATGGTGGTCGGCGCGATTGCCATCTTCACGGTCAAGTTCTGGAGCGTGCTCTGGTACCTGGCCATGTGGGTGGACCAGAACCTGATCCTCTCCATGTACCCGGACGTGAACGTCTTCCTACAGATCTTCGCTAACCCTGGAGAGCACGACGCGAAACGCATGCTGCTCAATATGATCACGACCAGCCTCTACCTCGGTCTGCCGCTGCTCTGGAGCGGCATGATGGCATGGGCAGGTGTGAAGGTGGGGCGGTCGATCGACGCGGCTACCAATCCGCTCAAGGGGCCCGCGCAGGACGCCGGTCGCCAGGGCGGCGCGATCGGGAAGGGAATGCTGACGAAGGGAGCAGGCGCTCGGCGCTAATCGCGCTCGTACCACCCGACCGGATCGGTGCCATCATCCAGCTTGCCTGTGCGATAGTTCAGCACTCCGCCCCGAATCGAACTATTGAGCTCGTCATTGGCTCGCGAGGTTTGAGCAGTCGCGGCGAGAAGGCCTACGGCGTGGCCAAGGAAGCTAAGCACCGCACGCGCACTTACATAGAGCAGATGGAATGCTCGACCGGTAGGTACTCGTCTCGTTTGCTTGCTTACCATGTCGTCAACTACCTGAGTCTCTCTACGAAAAGGCTCCAAAAGTATTCGGCAGCACCTTCATCGGTTAGTTCCGAGTCTTGCTTCTGGCCAAAATGGGCCATTCCCATCGGTTCCAGATAGAGATTGTATCCGTCGTCGCACACGGACACGGACTCATTGTAGCTGTTGCCACTGCCCACCCCGTCGTAGGAAAACGAGATCCCGTCCGTCTGCGACATACCACCGAGCCAGATGCCACACCGACTCTGTTCGCGGCCACCGACGAACGCGATAGCCTCAAACTTGTTCGCGTCGATTCGCCGGAAATCGGTTTCCACGTCCCTGTTGCGCGATTGCAGCTCGTGCAGTGAGTTTTCGAAGTATCGAGCTGTGTAGTCGAAAGCCTCGGTCAGAAAGCTGTGCCGGTCGCGATCGGTGAATTCCTTCTTGACGCGCAGGTTGCTTGATCGCGGGCGCGGCTCAGTGGGAGCAGGCGAACTTCCGGCGCCTGTGGCCGTCATCGAAGCTGGCGTGGAGCTACCAAGTGATCCGGCTGCCTGGCGTACAGCTTGGGCAACCTCAAGGAAGCCGTCGTCGAGCGTCGCATGCTTCGTGACCGGCTTTCCGTCTGTTGGAACCGCCTTTAGGCGCCCGAAAGGCGCTCCATGCCAATCACAGGGTCTAAGGATGACGGGTATGACGCGAGCAGTGGCTTCGTCGTGACGTTCCATGGCCCTCGCCATCTCGATGTCATAGCAGTAATCGGATGCCAGGAAATCAGCGCTTACAAGGAGAAGGACGATTTCCGCCGAATCCAGCTGAGCACTGATCTGACCATGGATGTCCTCGCCCGGCCCGATGCGCCTGTCGTGCCAGGTGCGAATTACTCCCTGGCGGCGGAGCGCAGAGAGATGCTTCTCCAACTCGTCTCGAAGGTTCTCATCCGAGTGTGAGTACGACATGAATAGGGCGGGTGTAGGGGGGGCAGTGTTCAAAGAAGGCCATTCTTTTCCGAAAGTTTGGCGTGGAGGGTATCGCAAACGAGATGAGGGTATTTATGGGTTAACCACTTATATTAAGTAAGCTACTGAAAAATATAAATATCTGGTACCGGAGGCCGGTTCCGTCTTCCTGACTGAAGTTTACGTTGCGATGTCCGAATGCTGTATCGCTTGAGCCGTGGATCGTGCACCCCCTGGCTTTGCGGCGGCCGTCTTTAACTCGTCTAGAGCTGTTCTTGAATAGTACTTGCGATTATTGATGCGGTGAGCCCGAGGCAGCAGCCCGTCGCGCTCCCAGCGCCACAACGTCACGCGGGAGATGCCGAACTCTTGAGCGACTTCTGTCGCTCGCACAAGGTTATCTGCTCGCTGCTTCGGTCTCACTTGTCTAACGCGCCTCTACACAATGAAGTATGCTCCGGTGAGTTCAAACTGTTGCATGAGGCAAGGTATCTGGTCGCCACCAAATCGACTCAGACGCTGTGGTGATTCGTGGGCAGCGAGTAGCGGCGAGACGCGCGGGTACTGCCGGCTAGGGATTAGTTTTTGAATTGAGCGCCCATCGCCACGGCGGCCCGTAGCTACTCTCCCAAAGCACTCAATCATGAGTGTGGGGTAAATGGGGGGTAATGTGCTAATGATTAGCTGAAGGCCTCATAAAACCTACACTCATAGATGACGTCCGCTCCGCCATTACTTCTCGATACTAACCCCACTTGGATTCTTTTTGCCTCTGTTCACGGGGCCACAACATCATGCCTCTACTCGGGTGGCTTCAGTATCGAGCAGCTCCGCCACGCTGTGGAGGTGTCAAAGCCGTGTTGTCAGGCGTTTCTTCTCGCATTACCCAGATCAAAATTGGTTATTTGCTGACCAAAATATTGAAATGATTTCTTAATTAGCCAGACCACGATTCAGATGATACGTTGTTCAAGCCTTGTGAGTTAATAGAGGCACACTTTGAATAACGGCACAATAATAAGGAAGAAAACATGAGATTAGTAATAATATTAGCTGCAGTTTTATTCTCCGCTGGTGCGGTTGCGAACGAACACAAGGACAACGGTCCGTATTACGCTTTTTATCATCTCCAAGTGGCAAACCCTGCCGCTTTGGTTGAGTCAATGGATCGCTTCTGGGCGTCTGACTGTGGGAAGCAGTACCCTGCGGATGTGGCTCTTTCACAGGAAGTATTCAACGGCGGATACAGCTCAACTCACTTCGTTATAAACACGTTCCAAACCTCTGCGGACCAAGCGAAAGCAACTGAAATATTGCGATCGTGCCCCAGTGGCGTTAAGTTTTTGCAGGAGTTGGCTGCCGCAGGAACAGTCCCAACAACGCAATACATTGGTCCAGCGGCCGTAGATGAAAACGACTGGACTCAAGATTCAGTCTTTTCAAAGTTTGACATTATCGTTAAGCCGCAAGATCAGGCTGCCTACGCTGCTGCTTATGCAAAAATGATGAAGGCTGCAGCGAAAGATATTGATCTGCGGTCCTATGGTCTTGGTGCTATTTACTTTGGCCGTGACCGGTTCACGCATTGGGTTTGGACAGGTGGCAGAACAATTCCCGAGGTGAATGCAATAAGTGAACAACTTTTAGCACACCCTGCTTTTGCTCAGTTCAACGACGAAGTTGGCAGTATGAGAACTGTCGTCAACACATCTCAAATCCAAATCCTAAAGGGTTACGCCAAACAGTAACCTCGCCTCTAATGCTGCTCAGACGTGATGTATGCGTCTGAGTGGCAGTTTTTGACCGGCAAGTGTCTGTGGCCTTGTGGGTGCCTTAACCGCAGGTCGATAAGAGTGTTTCACGGATTGGATACTTCGAATTAAATATGACGACGCGTGTAATAAAGATCACGTGGCAATATTGAGGGACGTATGTGGTTACTTCCATTGATGCAAGGCGGTTTGGGCAATCAATTATTCATATATTTTGCAGCTGAGGGATTGAGAAAAAAATTCCCAACTACCGAGGTGTTTTATGACTTCAGCATTTACCGTTTTGGAGACAAATTTGGGCGTAGACCAGAGCTCCTTCGTCTCTTTCCTGAGGTGCAACAGGTCCCGTTTTCCCTGCTTGGCCTGAGACCCAGGCGAGCGGCACATCAGATTTTAAGAGTGAACAATTTGTTGGTAGAGGAAAAGAAATATAACGAATATATGCCCGTTGTTTTAAACGAGCGACTACCTCAGATCCTGATTGGATTTTTTCAACATCCCAATTATTTTGCGGACGATAGGGAGGAAATCAAGGAGCTGATGTTCGATAGCTATTGCCGAGCAATTGGAGAGCCTCCGCAGGGTGCTCAGAGCAGTGTGGCCGTTCATCTGAGGAGTTACGAAGAGGTAGATTACGCTCCTATTAATACGGTAAGAGCCAGACGTGAATACTATGTGGATGCGCTTGATAAGTATGCTGTGAAAGGTCAGCCCGTTACAGTGTACACAGACTCGCGGTCTTATGCCGAGGAGGTTTTGCGGGGTGTTGATTTTAAAGTGTCAGAGCATGTTGACCCGCTTCTGGACCTGTTTGAGATGTCTCGATATGAGACGTTGATCTGTTCGAATAGCTCGTTTTCGTGGTGGGCCGCTTTTATTTCGGATGCAAAAGTCATATATCCGAAAGACTCTTCCCTCATTCACTACCCGGCCCCCATGGAAGATTGGTTACTCATATGACCTAAGTAGGAATGGCAAAGTTCTCGGTTCTTATGTCGGTATATCTGCCGGTATATCTGCCGGTATATCTGCCGGTATGTCATAGGCACGATCCAGATGAATTTCGGAAGGCATTCCCTAACAGCCGCTATTGTAACGAGCCATGCGAAGTGTGATGTAAAATGTCGAAAACTGACGCATCGAATAAGCAGTAGTTGATGACAGGTCGTGCTGTGGTAGCAAGTGCTCAGTTGGCGTTGAGTGGTAAGGTGAAAAACAAGCTATTAGCAAGCTGGTAGCAAGCACGGTATTTCAACATGTCGCACGTAAATGAGGTTAAGCGCATCCTGGTCACTGGCGGGGCTGGATTTTTAGGCTCACACCTTGTCGATCGTTTGTTAGAGCGCGGTCATCAAGTACTTTGCTTAGATAACCTATTTACTGGCTCGCTTCGGAATCTGAGCCATTTAAACGATCACCCTCGCTTTGAATTCATACAACACGATGTGACGCTCCCTCTGCAATTGGAGGTAGATGAGATCTATAATCTCGCCTGTCCCGCCTCTCCTGTTCATTATCAGCACGACCCAGTTCAGACCATCAAAACGTCAGTTCATGGCGCTATCAACATTCTGGATCTTGCGAAACGAGTCAACTGTAAGGTGTTGCAAGCCTCAACTAGCGAGGTCTATGGCGATCCGACGGTTCATCCGCAGCCAGAGAGTTACTGGGGAAATATCAACCCAATTGGGGTCCGTTCATGTTACGACGAGGGCAAGCGCTGTGCCGAGACTTTGTTCTTTGACTATCATCGCCAATATGGGGTCGATATTAAAATTCTCCGCATCTTCAATACGTACGGGCCACGCATGCATCACGCGGATGGGCGCGTTGTCTCCAACTTCATCGTTCAAGCACTTAAAAACGAGCCGATAACAATTTACGGAGATGGGCAGCAAACTCGGAGTTTTTGCTACGTAGATGATTTGGTCGAGGGTATTTTAGTGTTTATGGATACCGATACCGCTCTGACGGGCCCTCTCAATATTGGGAATCCTGTTGAAAATACGATTCGTGAGTTAGCAGAGAGGGTTATTGCTCTCACTGGATCGAAATCCGACATCATCCGGCTTCCGCTGCCGCAAGATGATCCAAGGCAGCGTCAACCTGATATCACCCGCGCGAAGGAGAGCCTTGGTTGGGCTCCAAAAGTGGCGCTAGAGGATGGGTTGAGAAACACAATTCAGTATTTTGAGTCCATTTTTTCGCAGACCAATGCGCGTTAAAACGGTTGTATCGCATCGATGGCCTCATTGCCGTATGTTACTCCACCCCTTGCGAGAGTGTGAATTAAACGACGCGTGCGCCAAGACGGAAGACAGTTCGCGTAACGTGTAACGAGCGGTCAGGAAAAACTGACCTAGCGCAAGTGCCCTAGGTCGTCTGTATAACCTTCATTAGCAGTGGTTAGTCACCGACCGACGGCTACTTTGTCGCAGCTGTGTTGTGTCAAATCCATGAAGTCCCGAGAAATCCACTGCATCGAGGAACGTAAACGCCTCTTCAAACGATGCCAGCAGATTTTCGGCCAGATCCCTGGTCAGGTTGTTCTTAATGACAACCCGGAACATCGTTTGCTCGGCGTCCTGATCAACGAAAAGCGCCAATTTTTCTTCCGTTATTGGGTGATCGAATCCCATCTTGTAGCCGCTGACATACCAATGATGTTGAGAGAGGACATGCTGTAAATCGATATCATCGTAGGTGAAGTCACACTCGGGATTGAGCATGGCGGTCACCACCGGCAAGCAATTCTGATCGCCATTATCGAGCATAATAAATCGAGGCTTACCCTGATAAGTCATCTGCTTTAAACCATCCCTCACGAATTTAGCGTTACGCATCATCGTATGACAGACTTCGCGAAAACCGTTAAGTCCGTATCGGAGGAGTTTGTAATACTGTACGTAGACCCCACTCGCAGGACGCGAGAAGTTCAGCGTATAGGAGTCAGCGTTCCCGCCAAGATAAGTGACGGATATGGCCACGTGCTCGCTGAGATCCTCCCGATGTCGCCACACTACCCAGCCAGTTCCGCAGCACGATTCCCCGTATTTGTGCCCACTCGCTGAGATCGAGAGTACATTTGGCAATCGAAAATCCCACGCGGGTAAAGATGTTTGGAACGGAGCGATAAAGCCACCGGAAGCAGCATCCACGTGGATACCTACTTGATAATCTTTTTCTTCATTCACCTCGCTTACTACGGCATCGACATCCCAAACGGGATCGTATTGCCCTCCGTAGTGGTTGCCCATGATGCAGACCACGCCGATTGTGTTTTCATCGATAGCTGCTCTTACCTGTTCCGGGTCGATGGTGAAACCGTCACTCGATGGGTACAAAAGCCGGGGCTCGATATCCATATACTTAAAAAGCTTTTCCCACGCTGCTTGGTAGCAGGAAGAAATCACCATATTTGGACGTATGCCCCTTACCTCAGTCGCGGAGACTCCATGCCGACTGGCGTACCACTTGCGCCATCGAAACTTAAGCGCCAACCCCGCGAGGAGACAGGCTTCTGTTGAGCCGACTGTGCCTGCGCCTGAATATGTCTTGGTATCCTCGAAATCCGCGGGTTTTGGGCAATGCCACATATCAGCGATCATATTGACCACAGTATCGTGCATCTTGTAGGACTGGGGATACACCGTTTGATCCGCAAGGTTTACGCGAAGACCCAGCAAAGCGACAGCTTCCTCATCTTCTTCAAATTCCACGTTGACGTAGGAGGAGGTGTTTAACTTTTGATCAAAATCTAAAACATGCGCATTTTCAATAATCTTGCGGACTGTTTTTGAGTCCATTCCGTGACCGGGTATAGCTGTCGCGTCCAAGAAGCCTTCTCCGGCGTCTTTCGAGAAATAATAACTTGACTCAACGTACCGGGTGACTTGGTCGAGTTGTGAGCGAAGCTCTGCGATTTCGAGTTTTAAACGTTCTGTTTCTGTGGTCATGAGAAATGCCTTAGTCGAATTGAATGCACTTTTTATTATCGTCACGCACCGAGTTTAACGCGCCCGATCTGTAACCGAGTTTGACTTCGATGCTTCTGGTTCTTTAAGTCTTAATACTACTGTAAGCACGGCTTAAAATGGCAGGTCTACCTTGTGGATATTGGGGGGGGACCCTTTTTAGGCGGCTCGGTATCAATCCAGACGAGACGCGCAGCGCTGGTTGCGCAATGGCCTTTAGTTTTTGCGGTTATTGCTCCCGCTATCCACATGCTACCCTTGCGACCTTACCTGGAGGTCATATGCCGTTTGTGAGTCGACGTGCCAAACTTTGGCCCTTTCTTGTCCCTATTGCTTTTTTGCTATTGGTCGCCAAGGTGCCTATGGCGGTAGCGGGTTATGATCCTGTTGGCGCTGTCTACACGATGGATAACAGTGCCCTTGGTAACAAGGTTCATATATACCGTCGATTTGCTGGTGGGCTCCTAGCATATTCTGGAGCGGTGCCTACGGATGGTTTTGGTACGGGAGAGTCGTTAGGTAATCAGGGTGCTATCCAGATTGACCCCTCAGAATCTTATTTATATGTCGTCAACGCGGGCAGCGACAGTATTTCGGTATTTGAGGTGACTAATGAAGGCCTTGAACTATTGCAGACAGTATCATCGCAGGGTCACCGTCCGCTGAGCCTTTCCGTAAGTCACGATCGGCTTTATGTTTTGAACGCCGGCGGTTCGGATGGCAGTTACGATTCCGTTGCAGGTTTCCACGTACGCAGTAACGGTTCTCTCACGGCGATCGCGGGTTCAGTAGCTCGCCTTAGCGCCGATGTTACTCGACCGGCTCAAATTGGCTTGTCTCCCGATGGCAAAGCGTTAGTCATAACAGAGCGTGAGACTCACAAAATCTCCGTATTTGATATCGCCGACTCAGGAGTGCCCGAGAATTTCCGCGCCTACAACTCCGAGGGGCTCACCCCCTTTGGTTTTGAATTCGGTGCTAGGGGGGCGCTTGTGGTTGCTGAAGGTGTATTGGGCAATACCAATGCGAGTAGCGTCTCTTCGTATGAATTAAATTCTGATGCGAGTTTGAGTGTGATAACCAGTTCGGCCCCGACGTTTCAAACTGCCGCATGCTGGTTAGCACTGAGTCCCGATAAAAGAATGGCATTTACAACCAATCCTGGTAGCGATTCCATCAGTCGATTTGCCCTTGATTTTGATGGCGAGCTTACACTTCAGCGTCGCTGGTCTAGATTGTTAAGGGAGGGCGATCGACCATTGGATATCGTGATTACACGGGATAGTAAGACGTTGTATGTGCTCCTATCCGGCTCTGATGAGGTAGCGATGATTCGCATTCTCAGGTCAGGTAGGCGGGCCCGAGTCGCTCAGCGGGTATCGATACCTGTGGGTGCGAATGGGCTGGCAGTAAGGTGAGGCTCTACTGTTTGTGACGAGCGCAACCCCAGCCCCAGCCTCAACCTCAACGCTGCCATTTACCCGTGATTTGGGTGCTGTGCTCGTTGGTCGAGTTGTGGTTCGAGGCCGTTATGTTAAGTGTGAGCCACGCCAGCTTTCCCTACACAAACCCGGTTTCGTCCTTCAAATTTTGCTTGGTAGAGGGCTTGGTCGGCGGCTTTTATGGTATCCCCAATATCCTTTCCCGATGAGGTGTGAGCAACGCCTAGACTGGCGGTGATGGGTGGCAGATTTGGGGTATTAACGTCCGCGATTTGCTGCCTGAGATTCTCGGCAACTTTAATGGCCTCTTCAAGTGTCAGACTGGAGAGCAGGACAACAAACTCCTCACCGCCCCATCGTGCAACCATATCGTGCGATCGTACGCGCTTACGCAATAATCCTGCGAACTCGACGAGCACAGCATCGCCAATGTCGTGACCATGGGTATCGTTGACTGCTTTGAAGTGATCAATATCAATGAAAATGACAGCACAGCGTCTGGCGCTGTTTCCCATCTTCTCAAGCCAAACATCGGCAGCTCGTCTGTTATTGATGCCGGTGAGGGGGTCGGTATTCGCTTTTCGGCCGAGCTCTTCCGCCTCTGTCGTTCGATACTCAAGCGCTTCTCGCTCATTAACCCAATTACTTAGCAACCAACCAAATAAGGCGTACACAGCCGTTATCAGTGGACCAAGCCGCCAATCGCCAAGGTAGCTATCCATGAGTTCTGGTCGCGAAGCCCCTAGAGCCACGAGAAGACCCATGACCCCGCCCACGGTAATGCAGATTGTTTTGCCGCGACCGGCCATGAGCATCGTGGTAATCGTCATAAAGAGTGGAATGTAGAGTAGGCCCGTAGCAAGACCAATGATCACCTGTTCAGGTTGCGAAAAAAGCCACGAGTATCCCCACCGCAGAATCAATAGACTCAGTACGGTGACCGAGATAATGCGGTGACCTTGAAGAGACAATTTAGGCCATGCGATCAATGACGTCGCAGTGAAAACGAACCAGGCCGCCGCCAAGTAAAGCGACAGCTTTGTGCCAACCCCCATAACCCCTGATAGGGTGGCGAGTGCCGCCAAAAAGCAGGCGACGCCTAGTGTGAATCGCAACATTTTTGTGGCGCTATTTTGATCGCTCATAAGACGGGCTTCTTTATTGTTTTTTGTTGTTTATAGCGTGGTAAGAAACCACTACTCCATCAGAGTATTATTAAACACCAGTGTCGTACACAAATTGCTGATAGTAGCGGATAAATACAACACTCGGCCCCATGGCTTGGTGCGTATGTTTTTGGCCTGATTTTTCTGTTGTCCCTTTGCTAGCAGGGTACTTGGAGCGACGTAGCCGGCAATAATCAACTGATCAACAGGTTAGCCCCCAATAAAATGAGAACGGCTCCTGAAATTTTGTTTGCAGTATACGTTTTACCCGAGCTTTGCTTGTTCGCGGAGACGATCCGCTGAGCGAAGAAGACGCAGATAAGATCGGCGCTAGAGAACAAAATGTTCACAGCTGTCCCCAAGACCAGTAATTGCATTGAAACAGGAAGGCTGGCATCGGGCTCGGTGAATTGCGGAAGAAACGCAAGATAAAAGATAGCGGTCTTTGGGTTCAGCACTTCAACCAATGCGCTCTGAAATAATGTCTTGTCCTCAGCGTGTTTCGAATTTGTAGGGCCATTTGGGCTCTTGAAGTCTCTCGCGGGAATGTCATCAGGGTTCGAACCACCAGTCGCCCCCACCTGCTCAATCGCGGCGGTTCGCCACATATTGATGCCTAACATACAGAGATAAAAACTCCCGACAAACTTCATGGCGGTATAGGCCAGAGGCACGTTTGAGAAAAGACTCGCGACGCCCAATGCAACGATTGCAACATGGATATAGCCGCCCAAATGAATACCCAGCGCCGCCTGCAGCCCTCGTCTTCGCCCGCCGGCAATCGTCTGAGCCGCTGCATATAGCATTGACGGCCCGGGTGCGTAGGCAAATACAGCAGCGGAAGCAAGGAAGGCGATTAAAAGCTGACTATCAGGCATATGACGTTATATTTTGGTACCCGTCGAGGAAGTGAGAGTGATTGCAGCAACTTATTTTGGACATCCCGTGTTAAGGGAAGTTGACGTTTAATTGGAGGTGTCTGGCCTCTATCAGACGTACCAGGCGTGTTTCCCCGTGTTGCAAGCTTTTTTCCGCCCGAGGTTTTGCTGCACGAGGTGTTAGTGCAAGAGGGGCGCACGGTCGTCCGGTGAGGGCATTGGATGTAGCTATGAAAGCGAGTCATTGTTAAGAGCGCTGTAGAGTAATTACTCGAGCAAAAGTAAGACATTCTCGGGTGGTCGGCCGATGATGGCTCGGTCGCCTGAGATGACAATAGGGCGCTCGATTAAGATAGGGTTAGCAACGAGTGCATCAAGAATTTGTTCGTTGGTGCTCTCTACTGAGAGATCCAATGACTTGTATAGGGCCTCGCCTTTTCTAATGATGTCTTTTGCTTCCATCTTGAGTGCAGCGAGCGCGTTTACTATCTCGTCCCTGCTCGGTGGCGTTTCAAGATATCTGACTTCAACAGGAGTCACACCGTGGTCTTCAATAATTGCGAGCGCACTGCGAGACTTGGAGCAGCGGGGGTTGTGCCAAATCGTAATTGTTGCCATGTGTCTTCCTCGTGATCACGGGCTGGTTGGTGATAACGACCCAGCCCCATACACATACTCAAGAAATAAGAGTGCGAGCATTGGCGTTTAAAATCAACGTATGCCGATATCGCGACCACATTGCTTCATCTGGGCGTATTTGGGTACTGTAACGAGCGAATAATTGTAATAAATCAGAAGCAAGCGAGTAGAGTGCATCTTGGCAGTTCTCATCGATCATGAATTTGAAGTCTCAGCGGACACGCTGTGGGCAATCTTAGGCGTACCCGACAGAGTTGACTGGGTGCCGGGCGTTCAGAGTTGTTCGTATGACGGAGAGGTGCGTTCGCTGTATCTACCCGGTGCGGGTGCTATAAAAGAGCGGATTCTGCGACATGACAATGAAGCGCGTGTGCTTGAGTATTCGTGCTTTGAAAGCCCGGGAAATCTCGAGTCTCATCGAGCTGAGATGCAAATTACAGCAACGGAGCGTGGTTGTCGTTTACTTTGGGAGGCAAAGGTCGAGCCTGTTGTCATCGAACCATTCATCAAAGGGAGTATGGACGGCTGTATTGCGCGCTTAGAGGAGATGTTGAGCGTTTAATATCAAGAGATTTTATGGCGCCCCCAGCGCGAGAGCGTGACGTAAAGCTAGTAGGAGAATAGTAAAAATGAACTACGAAACCATTTTGTACGAAGTCGAGGACAGCATCCTTACGATCACACTCAATCGCCCCGACCGCTTGAATGCGTTTAATAACGTCATGCGCGATGAGGTTATCGCGGCCCTCGATGCCGCCGATGCCGATGATAATGTGAAAGCAATTATTTTCACGGGTGCTGGCCGAGCATTTTGTGCCGGTGCTGACCTTGGTGGTGGTGGAGATACTTTCAATTACAAACCGAAAGACCCGGGTATTCCAAGAGACGGTGGAGGACTACTTACGCTTCGTATTTACGAGTGCTTGAAGCCAGTAATTTCAGCCTGCAATGGTCCGGCAGTAGGTGTTGGTGCAACGATGCAGTGTGCGATGGATATTCGGTTGGCATCTGAAAATGCCAAATACGGTTTTGTTTTCTCCAAGAGAGGCATCGTTCCAGAGGCGGCTTCCAGCTGGTTTCTTCCTCGAGTGGTGGGAATTAGCACCGCCCTTGAGTGGACATTCTCGGGGCGAGTTTTCAAGGCGGATGAGGCGCTCGAGCGAGGATTTGTGAGAACCGTTCATTCAGCAGATGAGTTGCTGCCTGCGGCAAGGAAGTTAGCCAGAGAGTTTTGTAATGAGACGTCTGCTGTCTCCGTTGCGATGGCGCGTCAGATGATGTGGAAGATGTTAGGTGCTGACCATCCGATGAAAGCGCATCAAGTGGACTCTCGCGGCGTCTATTTCACGGGTAAGTCTGAAGATGCGAAGGAGGGAGTAAAATCCTTCCTCGAGAAGCGCCCTGCTAATTATCCCGGAAAGGTTAGCAAAGACATGCCAATGTTTTTCCCCTGGTGGGAAGATCGAGAGTTCGAATGAATTTAGATGCTAGCCCCTGTTGATAGTTGAATAGATAGTTGAATAGGTAGTTGAATAGAGAGTCGATTAGAGACTGGACTAAATAGGTAACTGGGTAGAAACAGTGATTGATCAGCAAATACTCATCGCTATCGCTCAGATAGCAATAACGCTATCCGGTTTTGCCGGTATTGTCGGGATATATAATGGCGGTCTCGATGAGCAGCGTCGAGGCGAGCTAAAAACCCTGCTTCAACAGAGTGGAATCGCACTCTTCGCATCGCTCACACCACTTATCTTCTCAGCGCAATCGGATGGTAATTACAGCGCGGGTGATTACGGTCTTTTCTGGAAAACCGCCAGTTTGATCTACATCAGTATCTGCACGGTCTTTTTGATCCTCTGGGCGCGCGAGGCTGTCAATAAAAGACAGTTCGCATCGTTTGACTATAACGCTGTTTTTTTTATGTCGTTTGTAGGGGTCATCGGCATGCTCGTCGCGAATGTGATCTGGGTGAGCGACGGTTATCTTTATTACATCGCGCTCGCCATTAATCTGGCTTACGGATTCACGACTTTTTTCAGACTGGTTACCGCTGCTAAGTAGTGATATCGCCACCTAGTAGCTGATGTCGTGTTATTTCTCTGCTCTGGCAACATGGCAAGGTGTTGCTCAGTGATCAGCGATCTCGCCAAATTGATAAATTATTCGTTGCCTGTAGGTTCGCCCGGCCTCTAGCAAAATGCTGGGGAAAGACGGTTGGTTTGGCGCATCGGGGAAGCCCTGTGCTTCCAAGCAAATGCCAGATCTGGGTGAAAAAGGGCTAGCTAAGCCATCACCGGTATAGACCTGAAGCGCGGGCTGCGTCGTCAAAACATCGAGCTGCAGATTGGATTCTGCGAGTCTAAGACTGGCAGCCTCTCGCAATTTAGGGCTCTCTGATAAGACGAAATTATGGTCCAGTTTTTGACCTCGAAGATGGCGCCAATTACTGAAGTCGAGTCTGCTGCCTGCTCCGATTGCCTCTGAGATAGGTTCGATAACCCCGGTTGGAATTTGTTGATCGTTCAATGGCGTGAAGCTTGGAGCGCGAATACGCAGCTCGTGTTCGGACAGAGATCCACCTAAATTGAAGTAGGCATGATTGGTGAGATTCATAACTGTAGGCCGATCGGTACTTGCCATAAAGTCGCACTGCAGGCTTGCTGGATTGATAAGTTCGTATCGAACGGTGATGAGCCGATCACCCGGGAATCCATCGGCAAGGTGGGGCAGAGCGAGCGAGAAGACCAGGCGGTGATGATCACGGGTTGGTGAAGGCTGGAAAATCTGCCGATGTAGCCCAAGGTCTCCGCCATGCAGTAGGTTTTGTCGATTCGGTTCGTTCGTACCAATAAAGACAGGACCGGATGGCAAATAACAGCGCCCGTCACTTAGCCGATTCGCTACCGGGCCGATGGTTGACCCCAGATAAAACGGATCTTCGTCGTAATCATCGGCAGATGCATACCCCAGAACCGTTTCGACTTCGGGTAGGTTGCCAATTCCGCGCAGCTTGATACTGGAAATAGTCGCGCCCCGGTTCAGCAGGCTCACCGCTATTGCGCGTTGGTCGTCAGGAGTCGACAAGGAGATTGTGTGGCTGTGAGTCATGACCTAGCCTAACCCAAATGACTATCGGTTATCGATCACAACCATTCTCGTCAGCCAGCCAATACATAACTACCCAATACAGCGAATGTGCCAGAAAGCGTCCGAAGCGAAGGGCGAGCGGCATAAAGGTGACGGCCGTAGGTGATGTCGTTACCCTTGGCTTATTCGGTAATTATGCGATAAGAGTTAGAGGATATGCCCACCAGCGAACAGCAAATCATAAAAAGAGTCTCTGAGCTCGTTGCCGCAGACTCGGTCAGCTCGCCGGACCCCCGTTGGGACAGTAGTAATCGAGGTGTGATCTCTCACCTCTCGGACTACGCCGAAAAGGACGGTTGGTCCATTAACATCCAGGATCTTGAGGAGAAAGCGGACGGTAAGGCGAACCTAATCGCAACGTTGGGGGAGATTTCAAGCGATCAAACGGAACCTGCTGGACTGGTGCTGTCGGGTCATACGGATACAGTCCCCTTTGACGCAGGAGGGTGGGAGTCTGATCCATTGCGGCTGACTGAGCGCGATGGCCATCTATACGGGCTGGGAAGCACGGACATGAAGGGATTTTTTGCGATTGCCCTTGAGGCAGCCTCTGCCTTTGATCCCAAAGACTTTAAGGCGCCGCTCTACCTCTTAGCCACGGCAGATGAAGAGAGCACAATGCGTGGTGCTCGCTCACTCAAAAAGGATCACCTGCCTCTAGCTCGCGCCGCTGTGGTGGGTGAACCGACAGACCTGCGACCGATGCGCATGCATAAAGGCATTATGATGCAGGGGGTGAAACTGCGCGGTCAAAGCGGCCACTCATCTGACCCCAGTCTAGGTAACAATGCTATTGATGCGCTCTCCACACTTTTGTCTGTTTTATCTGGCTACCGAGAAGAGCTCGCACGGAAGTTTCGTTGCGAGTTGATGGCCGTGCCAGTACCGACAATCAATTTTGGCTGTGTGCATGGTGGAGATAGCCCGAACCGCATTTGTGGCGAACTCGATTTTAGTTTCGATGTACGCATGTTGCCGGGTCTGGAATATCAGGATGTGGAGCGGGAATTGGACGCGCGACTCGTCGAGATTGCTGCTCAACACGACATAGACATTGAGATGCGACGTCTCGTTGAGCCAGTCCCAGCCTTTGAGCAAGCGGCGGGTAGCGATTTGGTGGTTGCTTGCGAGAAAGCTTCTGGACAGGTTTCGGATGCGGTGAATTTTGCCACTGAAGCGCCGTTCCTCAAGTCGCTAGGCCTTGAGACCATCGTTATGGGGCCGGGCTCGATTGATGTTGCTCACCAGCCAAATGAGTATATGCCGATGGACCAAATTCAGCCGGCCATTGAGACCTTACGCGAGCTGATTCGGCGCTATTGTTTGTAACCATATCTAAAAGGAAAAAATGCAATGAGCACAATACGAGCCGTGAGAGTCGAAGCCTGTGGCGCTGCAGAGCAGATGACGGTGCAAAGTGTGCCCGAGCCTACGCCGGGTGCGGGAGAGGTTCGGGTTCGCATGAGCGCCTGTGGTATCAATCTTATCGACACATATCATCGGTCGGGTCTATACCCACTCCCGCTTCCTACGGGACTCGGATGTGAGGGCGCTGGGGTCGTCGATGCGGTAGGCGAGGGGGTTGACGACCTCGTCGCAGGGGAGCGCGTTGCCTTTGCTATGGCCATGGGGGCTTATGCTGAGGCCATTGTGCTCCCACGAGCATCACTCGTACGTATCCCTGATGGTGTCTCTGACGAGCAGGCCGCAGCGGTTCTTCTGAAAGCAATGACCGTGGATTATCTCTTTAGCAATACCTTTCCCTTGAAAGGCGGTGAGACAGTGCTTTTCCATGCAGCCGCGGGTGGTGTTGGATTGATTGCTTGCCAATGGGCTAAGCATCTTGGCGTTACATTAATCGGCACGGCAAGCACACAAGAAAAGTGCGATATTGCGGTTCGATACGGCGCCTCTCAATGTTATTTGAGCGGTGATCCAGAGCTCGCCGATCAATTGAAACAGCATGCACCAGACGGTTACCCCGTCGTTTACGACAGTGTGGGCAGGTCCACTTACCGCCTGAGCATGGACCTGTTGGCGCCGCTGGGTACCTTTGTAAGCTTTGGTAATGCGTCCGGCCCTATCGATGCTGTTGTTCCGGGTGAGCTGGCCCTTGGCGGGTCGCTCTACTTCACACGCCCCACCTTAGCCACTCACACGGCGAGGCCTGGGTGGATGCAGGCATCTGCTGATCGTATTTTTGGTTTGATTGCGTCGGGGGCGATTTCGGTGGAGATCAATCAGCGCTATCCGCTAGCGGAGGTTGTAAAAGCGCACAACGACCTTGAGGGGCGCTTGACAACGGGTAGTTCGATTCTCGTTCCCTGAGGCGATCGTAGTAGGGAGGGGGAAAGCCCAGCTAGAGCGATTCGTTTAAGCTCTGATGACCCGATTTGCGTTGAGCCCCATGGGCGTCTAACGTTAACTGGTAGCCCGAGAGTGCCATTGCAGGTTAAGAAATGCATAGGTTAGGGAATGTACAGGCTAGGGAATGTACAGGTGAGCCACTGCGCTCTGATGAGATGCGGACTCCCTAATCTGCTGCCTGCTTACTAAGCAGAGCGATCGGACAAAAAATAACGAGAGAACAGATGGGAAATACGATGCGTGCAAGTTACCAAGCAATGAATCCCTTTATGACGTCCGCTGAGGCAGATCATATGTTGCGCATTGCTGAGGAGCGAGGGGTATTTCGGACCTATGCGGAAGAGGCGCTTAACGAAGGCATTGGCGAGGCCTTACCACAGCGTTTTGATGCAGCGTTTAACTACATCCAGCACGGTATCGATGGTTCGGGGAACAGCGATGATGTGACAACGGCGGCTCAGCGTACCAACTATTTTCGCGAAACCTATGCGTACGGAACCGATATACAAGCCCCCGGTGTTGAGCCCTTTTTTACGCATCCTGATCTTCTGCGAGTGGCGAGTGAGGTAATGAGTAGGCCGCTCGTTGTCCCTGCAATTGTCTACGCCAATATTCTGACCCCCGGCCAAGAGCTTGCTATCCATACTGACGTGCCCGAGTTCCGTGGCGCAGATCGAAAGCGCATGCCACAGTGGCTTCTTGTCACCATGCTGCACTCGGGTCTTTTTGATGAGTACAGAATTCCTATCGCGACTTGCGTGTCTTGGTTTGGCGCGAACCCCGGTGGCGCCTTTGCCTATTATCCAGAAGGTGCGCAGGGACAGCGTGAATCGATGGCAGCGTTTCACAACACGGCGATCCTGATCGACACCGACAAAGTTTTCCACGGTGTTGAGCGCGTGACACCCAAGCCCTTTTTTCCCGAGATTGATAAAGGGGCCACCCTTACCTTTACAGGCGACGGTAATTGGTCGTTGGCAAACCCGAGAGGAGATGAGGTCGCTCGGTACAGATGGGAAGACCTTCGCTACTCGATTTCATGGAAGGCCTACTGCTTTATAGACGAGGCAGAGCAAGCCAAATGGGCCACAAAGTCGGATGATCTTACCTTGGAGCAAATTCTTGACACCCTAGAGAGGGAATTGAGGGTTCGAGGCGTTTTGTCTGGGGCCCGTCCCGAGCCGACGGCCTTTGCTCAGTTACTTGTTGATACCTTTATCCGTTTCCCATTGAGACAGGCCGCCTAGCTTCGAGGCTTCAGCTGCTCTTTACGCCGCGATAAATAATTCTGCGGACGACGATGGGTAATAGAAACTTATCGACCAGACGTCTCGATAGCCGTGTCCGCTTACCGTTTGCTTGATGAAGCGTGAGGCCCTCCTGCTGAGGTCCGACGATAGAGCCCCAACGTTTTGCTGGAGGCTCATAGGACCTGTTGGCCGGTTTTCCTTTGGCTTTACGCTTGAGGTTGTGGACTAAGATGGCGTAGGCCCAGTTGCGGGCGGAAGACCGATCCGGGTCGGTCGACGCCACATCGCCGATGGCGAAGACGTTATTGGTATCGCTGACCTCAAGGGTTGCCAGCGTTCTAACGAAGCGCTGTTGGTCAAGAAGATGGTCAGGCAAAAAGTCCGTATGAGGTTTTCGACGACCAATGGTCCAGATGATGATATCGCTCGATATGGTCCTACCAGACGCAAGCGTTAAGGTGCCAGACTGCTGTGACTCATCGACTGTCGTCACGCGATCTGCGCAGATTATTTCCACGCCTGCCTCGGTGAGCGCGGCTTGATAAAAGCTGCGTGCATCGGGGTGGTAGCCGGGAAGGGGTAAGTCAGTGGAGACACAAAGACTGACTGTTTTTTTGGGGTCTGTCCGTTTGATGTTCAATGCAACACTGACGCCACTGGGGCCACCGCCGACCACTGTAGCGGTTGATGCCGATTTGATTCGCTCTGCTTGGCGCACGAGATCGTCGCTTATTTCGTTTGAGGTCTGGACGCGATCATTGCGCCAAAACCCGTTTGAGGTACCCGACGCAATCACGAGATAGTCATAGCCAATGGACTCGGTGTCACCATCAGCACGCACTATTGTGACGGCGTTTGCCTCCAGATCTACACACTCGGCCTTACCGTGCACAATGGTTACGGCTTCAAGCGCTTTGAACTGCGAAAGTGGCGTATTGTAGTTCCTCTGCCACCACTTGAGATCAGTGAGTCGTTTACCCAATTCCTGACCACTGAGTAGATTGGGTTTTGTGCTAATACCAATTACGTTGAAATGGCGAGTTAAGCGAGATGCGGCGAGCACACCAGTATCACCCATACCCAGAATGACAGCGGTCGGCTTCCTTTTGTTGGTTCCAATCATTGTGTTGCTGTAAATCCCGTGCCGAGTCTTAGGTTGTTTTCTCAATACCACTTTTCAATGATGAAGAGAGCTGGCATGTTTTACCTCTATTTGATCGAGCTCAAATGTCACCTGCCCACAGTCGTGTGACGCGAGTTTAGCCATTTGGAGGTTCAATGCGCATACGAACTGCAGAAGAGAGCGATGTACCTCGTGTGGCGCCGTTGTTTAATGCCTATCGCGAGTTTTACGGGTGTAACAGTGATTTGGACGGGGCGAGGGCCTGTCTTAACGATAACCTGATGCAGGAGCGCTCGACGATTTTGGTTTGCGAGATGGGTGGTGAGCTACTTGGCTTTACTCAATTATACCCGGCGTTTTGCTCGGTCGAGATGAAGCCGTTTTATGTGCTTTACGATTTGTTTGTAGAGCCCGGAAGTCGTAAACAAGGCGTTGGTTCCGCACTGTTGAATCATGCCCATGTCTGGGCAAAGTCTCAGGGCGCCTCTCGGGTTGATCTGGAGACGGCACATACGAATACAACGGCGCAATCACTGTACGAAGAACTGGGATATGAACTTGAGACAAAGTTTCGTAAATACAGTTTTGCGATAGATCAATAAGCGGCCGTTATCGCGCCGACAACGAGCTTTGTTTGGCCCCTGCTTTTAACTGAGGAGAGACTAATTTTGATTATTGATGCCTGGGCACAACATCCCACTTTAAGGCACTCGCGTGACCCAGTTTTTGACTCGCTGCGTCGGTGGACTGGGGACGCAGTGCCGATGGAAGCGTTACCGGTTTCTGCAACCCTGTCTCTAATGGATCGCGCTTGTGTAGATAAAGCGCTCATCTCAGCATGGGAAGCGCCCCGCAATACGATGATATCTAACGAGGAGGTCGCAGGTTTTGTCTCAGAGGCGCCGGATCGCCTAATTGGCGTAGGCTCGGTAGATATCAGCAAGCCCATGGCTGCAATGCGCGAAGTTAGACGTTGCGTTGAGGAGCTTAGCTTCAGGGCAATTCGCGTTTTACCGTGGTTGTGGGAGGTTCCCCCAACTGATCGCAGGTTTTACCCGGTGTTCGCAGCCTGCTGTGAGATGGGTGTGCCTTTTTGCACGCAGATAGGCCATACCGGACCTCTGATGCCTTCCGAGGTTGGACGCCCCATCTATCTCGACCGAGTAGCTCTTGATTTTCCCGAACTGAAGATCGTAGGTGGGCACATAGGATATCCCTGGACCGATGAGGCGATTGCTGTAGCCACTAAGCATGAAAATGTTTTTATCGATACGTCGGCGTATACAGTAAAGCGCTATCCACAAGCGCTACTCGATTTTCTGAGAGGTCATGGTAAGCGCAAGGTGCTATTTGGCACTAATTACCCGATGATTACACCTGAGCAGGCGTTGGATGGACTTTCATCTCTGGCGCTTAATTCCGAGACAAGGGACTTGTTTTTGGGTGGAAATGCGACGAGTGTTTTCAACTTATAGCGTGCTCGATGAAGTAATCAGACGAGGCTCGACGCACCTTAAGGAAATTGAATATGAGGAAGAAAAATCTAGGCGCCGTGATGGGCACATACGTGTTGCTCTTATTTGCTAGCTTAGCAAGTGCATCTTCTTGGAGCGCTATCGACGAGGTAAGTCCGGGAGAAGAGGGTCCCGCTACGTTTGAGGCCTATGGCGTCGTTATTCCTGAGCCAGCTCCCGATCGTTCGTCTCAGGAGGGTGAGGGGCCTTACGATCGTCTCGTCATCGAAAATGTGATGTTGGTTGACGGACTGGGTTCGCCGCCCCGAGGTCCATTATCGATCATCATTGAAGGCGATCGTATTGCTCAGGTACTGAGTTCCTCACCAAAGCCCGTGGACGGCGAGATGCGCATGGATGCCAGCGGCATGACGGCGCTTCCGGGGTTTATTGACGCACACGTGCACATTGGTAATCCCTACGAGGGTGTTGTTGGACCGATCACCCCGCCCGAGTATGTTTTTAAACTCTGGTTGGGTCATGGCATAACGACCGTGCGTGATACCGGCTCGGTGATGGGCTTGGGCTGGACAGTAGGGCAGTCTGAGCGAGCTCGACGTAACGAAATCGTAGCCCCTGATATCGTTCCCTACGCAATGTTTCCGGGTACTGCAGTGGCTGAATTTGAGGTGAGTTCCGATGAGGCGGCGCGAAAATGGGTGCGCGCGGTGAAGAAACGTGGCGCTAAGGGTGTCAAATTGCGCGGGGGCACTGTTGAGGCACTAGCAGCCGTTTATGACGAAGCACAAAAACTGGGCATGGGGACTGCGAGTCATCATGACCAGAACGGTGTGTACCACATGGATGCATTAGACAGTGCCCGTTTAGGGCTCGATAGTATGGAGCATTGGTACGGACTACCCGAGGCCATGTTCACCGACCGAACTATTCAGGACTACCCCGCCGACTACAATTATTCAGACGAGCAATGGCGCTTTGGTGAAGCGGGCACGCTCTGGAAACAGTCCGCGGAGCGAGGTAGCGAGACCTGGCACGCCACGATTGACGAGTTGCTGAGCCTTAACTTCACGCTGGTACCGACATTTACCATTTACGAGGCGAATCGCGACGTCATGCGGGAGCGAAATGCAGAGTGGCACGATGAGTTCACGCTGCCCGCACTTATGCGTTTTTTTGAGCCTGATCCAAGGCTGCATGGTTCCTACCATTTTGATTGGACGACCGGAATGGAGGTCGCTTGGCGGGACAATTTCCGTCGTTGGATGAGCTTTGTAAATGACTACAAGAACGCCGGAGGTCGCGTTGCAGCCGGCTCGGATTCAGGCTTTATCTATAAATTATTTGGCTTTGGCTATATCCGTGAATTAGAGATGCTTCAGGAGGCTGGCTTCCACCCGCTTGAGGTGATTCAGGCTGCGACACGAAACGGTGCCGAACTACTAGGTATGGAGAACGAAATTGGTGCTATTTCGCCAGGAAAGCGAGCAGATATTGTGCTTGTCCAGGGTAACCCAATAGCTAATTTCAAGCTGCTATATGGAACGGGTCATATGAAACTCAATCGTGAAAAAGGGGTAATCGAGCGCGTGGGCGGCGTTTCTTACACCGTAAAGGATGGGGTTGTGTACGACGCTAAGGCACTCCTTCAAGACGTTCGAGATATGGTGGCCGCAGCGCGTGAATCTGAGGCAAACCGGACCTCGGCTCAGTGAATTGATGCGCTGCATGGCTAAGCGCTAGGGGCCATGAATTTCCGAGACTGATTAAAAACGGTTGTTAACGGTTGCTGTCAGTCAAACCCGCAGATCTCACTGACTTTCGCGCAGTGTTCTAGAGTTTGGCGAAGGATTTTTCTTCGCCCTCTAGCCCGAGCTTTTCATCGAGTACAGCTACCTTTCGTGCAATCCGCTCTCGCAATCCTTCACCCATACGTCGCCGCAGGAAAATAGCTGCGAGGGCCCCTGATATGCCAATGACCGCAAGGGTAGTGAAGAGATACCGGTAGCCGGTATCGCCGGGATAGGTGTCGAGCAAAAGTCCCCAAACCAAGTAGCCAAACGAAGAGGGGGCGTATACCACGAATGCCGCCACCGCGATAACCGAGCCGGAGAAGCGCGGAGGAAGTCCCATCTCGCCGTAGGGCGCGAAATAGAGTGCGCGCATGAAGAAGATAATGAACACGAGGGGCATTAGCAGGCTCATTGCCACCCAGACGAGTGATTGAGTTGTCGGCATGATGGCCAACGCAATTCCCAAGACAGCGATAAGGGCGAGACCGGTTTGCATGCCTCCTGCGGAACTGCCAAAGATGCGATTGGTTACAAACCCCGCGACGAATGCTGAGCTTATGCGCCCGACCGAGGTCGACAAAATGGCGAATAGGGAAGCAGCGAGTGCCGGTAATGCATAGCTCTCGTCGAGGTAGGTGACGTAGTAGGGGAGGCTCGTGTAAGCGAAGTAGATAAAAAATCCGCTTACGCCTGCTAGCCACACCTCGGGCATCGCGAGTGTTATCTTCATGCCCTCCCGCACCTCTTGCATCATGTTGCCAGAGGACGAGTCCGATTTGAGAAGTGGTTGTTGTGGCAATGCGAACCAGCAGGTGATACCGAGTAATACCATAACACCCCCATTGAGCATGAAGGCCAACTCGAGGCCCAACACGCTGTTGCCGAGCCATGCATAAAGGCCGAGTGTAATGGCATTTTGCAGAAACTCGATAAGGCCTCTACCGCCCTCAAGGATGCCGAAGACCTTCGGCTGATTTTGATCTGAGGCCGATTTTCTCACCGATGATAAAATCGCGGGCCAGAACGCGCCCTCGCAACAAATAGCGAGCACCAGTAACAAGCTGAGTAGGACGTAAAAATCAGAGGTTTTGCCCAAAAACGAGGTTGTGACTCCGCCGATGATCATGGTCAACGAAATGAGTTGGCTTGGCGCGTACCGGTCCTGCGCCCAACTCAGCAAAACGTACATGAAGTTACTGGCCAGGCCGTAGATCGAGAGCAGTAAACCGAACTGAGTCTTTGATACATCCCACAACTCAAGTATTTGTGGAAGTAGGACGCCTTTCATTGCTAACAGTGCGAAGGTGAACTGAGAGCATAGGGTAATCAATACAAAATTTAGCAGAACCCGCCTGGTAGCAAATATGGGAGTTTCGTTTGTTGTTTGGTCATTAGTCATCAGATGGTTGCTCGCTTTTCCTGTCCCTCACTATATCAGTGATAACCCGCGATCAGTGATGGTAGTGATTGCGCTCTCGTTATGACACCGCAAAGACGTCGGCAAGGTCATGTCTAGCTTGTAATTAAAGCTATCACGGTCTGTTGCGATTGATATGGACTAATTGGAACGCTGGGGCTTCCCGCGTTTTCAAGATATTCTCTATAAGGTAGTCACTAATTGAGTCTCACTAATTTATCGTCGCTGATAGACCCAATAGGCTTTGCGACCAAACCGCGGCTTCACGACACCAACCACGACCCCAACCACGACACCAACCACGACCCCAATATAGAAATTTGAAATTCGAAGGATAAGCTACCCAACATTAGGACGCCTGTAAACGTGACAGAAAAATCTGAAGTAGCAGCCACAAACGCGCCCCACGAGGCATTTTCCAGCCGATATCGCTACTACGTCCTCGCGCTGCTGACGCTGGGTTACGTCTTTAATTTCGTTGACCGGCAGGTCATGACGATTCTTATCGAGCCGATAAAGACGGAATTTGGGGCTTCCGACACCCAAATGGGACTGCTTTCGGGTCTCGCCTTCGCACTATTTTATGCAACTCTCGGTATCCCTGTGGCGCGGCTTGCAGACCGTTGGTCGCGGAGGAACGTACTCGCCATTTCGATGACCACCTGGAGTGCCGTGACGGCACTTTGTGCCACAGCAACGGGCTTTTGGCACCTGCTACTGCTGCGAATTGGCGTGGGTATTGGGGAAGCAGGTGGTACACCACCCTCACAGTCGCTCCTCGCTGATTATTTCCCACCAGAGAAGCGTGCTTTTGCACAAGGCGTGTTGGCGACAGCACCGAATATAGGGATCTTGGTTGGCTTGTTTGGGGGTGCCTTAATTGCGGAGGCTTATGGCTGGCGATCGGTCTTTTTAGTGTTTGGCATACCCGGTGTGTTACTCGCCATTTTGATACAAACCACGGTGAAGGAGCCTCTAAAAATTCGCGCCCCAGAAGTTGAAGTCGCAGCAGGTTTATTTTCTGCCTTGCAACGTATTTTTAAGCTCCCGTCTTTTGCTCATATCATGTTGGGTGTTGGGTTCACAGGTATCGCTGGCTACGGACTCGGTGTCTGGTCGCCCAGCTTCTTGGTTCGGGTGCACAACATGACGCTGGTCGATGCCGGGCTCTATTTGGGATTAATTGGTGTTTTTGGTGGCGGGTTAGGCACCATCTCAAGCGGCTTACTTGCAGACAGACTCGCGCGGCGAGATCAGCGCTGGCAGCTGTGGCTACCCGCTCTTGGCATCTTTATTGCGCTACCCACCCAGCTGGCTTTTCTATTCTGGCCTGCCGACCACAGACTGGTAATGGGCGGGATCGATATCCCATTTGCGCTGGTTTTCATGGGTCTATCCGCAGTATTTGCAAGCTTCTGGATCGCTCCAAGCTACGCGGCGGTGCAAAACATTGTTCCACAATATTGGCGGACACAGGCGTCGGCACTCATGTTGCTAGCTATTAATCTGCTGGGTATGGGGCTTGGGCCACTTTTGGTCGGGGTTTTGAGCGACAGCTTCTCACAGTTTGGCGAGGAATCTGTTCGCTATGGGCTCGCAGTGGGCGTGAGCCTCAGTGTTATTGGGGGTGTTGCGTACCTTCGCGGAAGTGCGCTTTACCAGCTAGCAATGCGTGAGCTACGGTGACCTGCCCAGGCTGATTGACCAAGCTGTCTTCCGAGACACCCGTCTACAGTGAGGCTCACACGACGCTTATGGAATCGCTAGTGCTTGTCCGCCTTCCAGGTGCCGCCGTACTGGTACGTGACAGGGTTTGCCTTTTTGAAAGTTAACAAACAGCTCTCGCATCTAAATTGCCAAGTGGCGTCCTTGTCGGCGCGCGAACGAGCCCGCGACCGAAAGAGCACGGGGTTCTCTTGGTTGCAATCGTGGCAAGATTTTTTTCGTCTCATCTTAAATTTACTGCCGAAGATCGCCTCAAGTTCACTCACCTTTGTAATTCTCGGGTATTCACACCAAGTAAACCCACAGCTGAGTGTGTGCATTAAAGGTCGCTGACAGCCACATTGGTGTAAACTGCGGTCTACATAAGCGTTTTGGGAGGTTGCTTAGGCATGGGCGAGAAAGTCGATTCGAATCGCATTCCGGTTGTCAACGTTACGAGTGGTGAGAAGTTTGTGACAGCGTCAGGCATTCATGCGATCAAGGACGGAATCAAATCGTCCAAGTCGGACTCGCCGCGGCTCAAGAAGCCTGATTTCCTTAGGATGCGCGTTCATCATTCGCCTAAGTACGAGTCGGTAAAAGACATTGTTAAGGAGCACCGGCTAGCAACTGTCTGCGAGGAAGCGAAATGCCCGAACATCAGTGAGTGTTGGAGCGCCGGCACCGCGACCATAATGTTAATGGGTGAGGTTTGTACGCGCGCCTGTCGATTCTGCTCTGTCAATACAGGAAATCCCAAAGGTTGGCTGGATGCCGAAGAGCCGGAGAATACAGCGAGAGCCGTTCAGTTAATGGGGCTATCCTATGTCGTTTTGACGTCTGTTAATCGAGACGACCTGCCTGATGGCGGAGCCGGACACTACGCCGACACCATCAAAGCAGTAAAAAGCCTGAATCCTGATACGGGCGTAGAGGCATTGACCCCCGATTTCCTTGGTCTGGAGTCTGCGATCGATACGTTGCTCGATTCAGGTGTCGATGTTTTTGCACAGAACGTGGAGACCGTGCGACGACTCACACATCCTGTCCGGGATCCTCGCGCAGGCTACGAGCAAACACTGGACGTTCTGGCGTACGCGGCTCGGAAATCGGACGTGATCACAAAAACGTCCCTGATGCTCGGTCTTGGTGAGACGGATAGTGAACTTCTCGAGTGCATGGATGATCTCAGAAAAGCCTCTGTCGATGTGCTCACACTTGGCCAGTATCTCCAGCCGACTAAAAATCATTTGCCGGTTGAGCGCTTTGTCACTCCGGAAGAATTCGATCGTTATCGCAGTTGGGGCTTAGAAAAAGGTTTCAAGGAGGTCGTTGCGGGCGTTTTTGTTCGATCTAGCTATAGGGCGGAACGCGTATTGGAGTTCAATAATGTCGGCTTATCGCAGGCCTGATCATCGCGGGTGTTGATGGCATGGTCGAACGATAGAATGACGCTGAGGCGCGTCTAGTGTCTGGGTGGTATCCGCGAGTTTATGGGTAAAGCTCGGGTATTAATCTTACGCGTCACGCAGGAATAGGCTCAGAAGATGATGAGTGAATTTAAAAAGGTCGGATTGTTAGGGCGCCGGGAGCACCCCGGCGTTTCACAGGTTGTAGCTCAGCTACTGGACCTGCTCGATAGCCGTGGTATCGATGTGGTGCTAGAGGATCGGTTAGCGACGCTGGCACATTTTGAAACCCGCGCTATGCAGCCGCGCGATGCCATTGGCGCGAATGTCGATTTGGCTATTGTCATTGGAGGCGACGGGAGTCTATTGAGTGCTGCGAGAACCCTGGTGCGAAACGATTGCCCCGTTATTGGTGTCAATCGCGGCCGCTTGGGTTTCTTGACAGATGTGAGTCCCGACGAAGAGTTTGTTGCTCACGTTAGTAGCGTTCTTGATGGCCGGTACACGACAGATCGACGATTCTTGCTTGATGTCGAGGTTTACAGCGGCGAAAAAGTCACCGGGAAGGCCGAGGCGCTCAATGACGTCGTCGTGAACTCGGGAACATCTGCGCAGATGATCGAATTTCAGGTGAAGGTGGATAGTGAATTTGTCTATCGAATGAATGCTGATGGTTTGATCATTGCAACACCGACAGGTTCGACCGCTTACTCCATGTCTGCCGGCGGTCCCATTATGAATCCTCGACTCGATGCGGTCGCTCTGGTACCCATGTTCCCGCATTCGCTCAACAGTCGACCAATGGTGGTGCATGGCGATAGCGTTATGCATATCGAGACCTTAGAGCGGAACAAAAACAATCCGCTTGTCACTTGCGATGGCCAAGTATCACTGACGCTACAGCCTGGTGACGCAGTATTGGTTAAAAAGAAGCCAAGGGCACTGCGACTACTCCATCCGCCCGGGTATAGCTTCTACGCAAGTTGTCGAGACAAACTAAGATGGTCTGATGCACTCACCTCCTGAGCTGACGATTCACTGGCGTCTTGCTCCCGTAACGGTTTCAATACTCGCGGCTGCCGTGATTGTTTTCCTGCTGATGGAAATGGTGGGCGAATCGATTGTTTTGGACTGGCTTGCGTTTAACAAAGTGGAGTTTGATGGCCGGCGCTTTGAACTTGTGAGCCCCGGAAGCGACTATTGGCGCTATGTCAGTCCTGCGCTAATCCACTTTGGTGTACTGCACCTCGTGTTTAATGCAATGTGGATTTGGGAGTTCGGCAGTCGCCTAGAACTGAAATTGGGGTCTGTTTTTGTCCTAAACCTCTTCATTGCGGGCGCTGTTGGCGGGAATTTACTGCAGTTTTGGTGGGCCGGACCTTCCATTTTTGGTGGTTTATCGGGTGTTGTGTATGCCTTTATGGGCTGTCTTTGGATTCTAGCTCGCCTGCGTCCTGGGCTGATTTTTATTCCTGTCCCGTCTGTTTTTATTTTTATGTGGGTCTGGTTATTGGTGGGCTTCACCGATGTCTTAAAATTGTTGGGCTTAGGATCAATAGCCAACGGCGCTCATTTGGGAGGTCTGTTGGTGGGTATGTTGACGGGTGTCATCATTGCCCGAGTTTTACCAAGGGGACAGTAACTCACTATGTCGGATGAACACACAGAAACTAGCGGTTATGAAGATGCCGTTAGAGCCATGCCAAAAGAGCTGTACTTGAGGATGGTTGACGCATTGTCGACAGGGCGTTGGCCGGACGGTCGCACACTGACCGAATCACAGAGAAAAGAGACGATGGATGCGGTTTTACTTTGGGGGCGGTTCCATTTGCCCCCAGAGGAACGAGTGGGTTTCATCGATAAGGGCGCGAAAGCAGGGGATACCTGTGACGACCCCGTTCCGATTAAATGGCAATAGAAGAGAGCGGGTTAATGAGTGCATCGGGCAATTTACGCAAAATGCTCACGGAGTTAGATTCCACCGTGCAGTACAAACTGCCGATTGGTGATGAGCGGTTGGCGCTTAATCCGCTGATTGGTAGTCATCTTGCGCTCGAATTTTCGGGGGTTATCAACTGCGTCCACTGTGCTCGAAAAACCAACAAAAGCTTCAATCAAGGGCATTGTTTTCCCTGTTTTAAAAAGTTGGCTGCCTGCGATAGCTGTATCGTAAGCCCTGAGAAATGCCACTTCGATGAGGGTACTTGTCGCGAACCTGAATGGGCGGAAAATAATTGCTTCGTTGATCACATCGTCTATCTGGCGAACACGTCAGGGATTAAGGTCGGCATTACACGGCATACACAGGTACCCACTCGCTGGATGGATCAGGGAGCCACGCAAGCTCAGCCCATTGCACGTGTGCGTCATCGTCAGCTCTCCGGTTTGCTCGAGACAGCACTGGCTCATCATGTGAAGGACAAAACCGCCTGGCAGACGATGCTAAAGGGCAATGGTGAACCGGTCTCTTTAGAGGAAAAGCGCAAAGAGTTGATGGCGCTTTGTGGCGAGGATATCGCCACCCTGCAGGGTCGATTTGGACTGCAAGCGATTACGCTGCTTGAGGATCAACCCACCGTCGACATTGACTACCCGGTGATCGAATTTCCGACCAAAGTAAAAGCGCACAATTTCGATAAGACACCGCGAGTGGAGGGCCGACTCATGGGAATTAAGGGTCAGTACCTAATGTTTGATACCGGTGTTCTGAATGTTCGTAAATTTGGTGGGTACCACGTCAATTTGGAGACTGTGCAATGATGCGAGAGGGTTCGCCACAAACCATTTATCGCAGGGACTACAGCCCCCCCACTTTCCTCATCGATTCGGTGGACCTGTCGTTTGATATCTACGATGGTCAAACACGTGTTTCGAGCAAACTCGACATCAAGCGAAATGGGGCAAATCAAGCGCCGCTCGTTTTAGATGGCGAGTCGCTTGAGATAGTCAGTTTAGCGATTGACGGCCGCACCTTGCGCGCTGACGAGTATCGCTATGCCAACGGTAAGCTAATCATCGAGAACGTGCCCGACCGGGTCTGCTTTGAGGCCGTGGTCAATATCGTACCGGAGGAAAACACGTCACTAGAGGGCTTGTATCGCTCGCGCACGATGTATTGCACGCAGTGTGAGGCCGAGGGCTATCGGAAGATCACGTTTGGAATGGATCGTCCCGACGTACTCTCAACGTTTACCGTATCGCTCGCCGCTGACAAAGCTGCGTGCCCGATCCTGCTCAGCAACGGTAATGAGGTGAGCCGCAGCGATGAGGGAAACAATCGTCATACTGTCGTTTGGCATGACCCGCACCCCAAGCCCAGCTACCTGTTTGCCATTGTTGCAGGTGACCTTGAGCTGTTTTCAGACACCTTTACTACCGTCTCAGGTAAAGAGGTCGATCTGCGTATCTGGGTCGAAGCCAAGGATATTGGCTATTGCGAGCATGCGATGACATCTCTGAAAGCGTCAATGCGCTGGGATGAGGAGCGGTACGGGCTCGAATACGATCTTGACCTTTTCAATATTGTCGCTGTCGATGACTTCAATATGGGGGCGATGGAAAACAAGAGCCTCAATATCTTTAATACCTCTTGTGTGCTTGCGCACCCCGATATCACCACAGACCTTGGCTATCAGCGCGTAGAGTCGGTTGTGGCACACGAGTACTTCCACAACTACTCTGGGAACCGTGTGACCTGCCGAGATTGGTTCCAGCTCAGTTTGAAAGAGGGCTTCACTGTCTATCGCGATTCCGAGTTTTCGGCGGATATGAACTCGCGGGGTGTCAAGCGTATCGAGGACGTTGCTTTTTTACGGACCCATCAGTTTGCGGAGGACGCGGGGCCTATGGCGCATCCCGTTCGGCCTGACTCGTTCATTGAGATATCCAACTTTTACACGATGACCGTGTATGAGAAGGGTGCCGAGATTGTGCGCATGCTCAACACTTTGTTGGGTAATGAAGCCTTCTTTCGTGGGGCGAACCTTTATTTCGAGCGATTTGATGGCATGGCGGTGACTTGCGATGACTTTGTCGATGCGATGCAGGAAGCATCTGGCAAAGACCTCAGTCAATTTCGCCGCTGGTACGAGCAGGCGGGCACTCCGGTGATCACTGTTGCGACAGAGTTTGACGAGGCGTCTGGTACGTTGGATATTTCTTTTGCGCAGCGCAATCCACCGACACCGGGGCAAGACGCAAAACCGCCACTTCATATCCCCTTAACGTTGTCACTACTGGTTGACGATCACCATCATGACTTTGGTGGAGGTCAGACAGAGCGTGTCATTGAACTCACCGAAGCCTCTCAAACACTCACTGTCAGCGGACTTTCGAAGAAGCCCGTTCTTTCGGCGCTGAGAGGCTTTTCTGCGCCGGTGCGCTTAGAGTTGGCGCAATCGCGGGCAGACCTTGTCGCGCTTATTGGCTTTGACGATGATCCCTACGTACGTTGGGATGCCGCGCAGCGTCTCGCCTTCGAGGCGATTGATGAGGCTAGCGGCGCACTTGCGCTCGATTATATTCATGCGCTGCGTCGCGTGCTTGAGGGATCGTCTGAAGCGGCAATGAAGGCGCAATTACTTGCGCTACCGACGGAAGCATCGATTGCGGACAGGGATTCGCAACGTGGCCTCGTAGATGTGCACAAAATTCACGCCGCGAAGCAAAGCGTCGCCGCTGCCTTAGGCGAGGGACTGCGCGATGAGCTGACACAAATTGTGGAGAGGGGGCTGACCTCAAGTCAGGCTTATGTGCCGTCTGCAGAGCAAATTGGTAATAGAGCCTTGGTACATACAGCGCTGAACTTATTAGTCGCGGCAGATGTAAATTGGCTTCAGGCTGCGCGTGACATGTATTTCGCCGCAACAAATTTGTCCGACCGTCTATTTGCGGCTCGCCTTGTCGTGCATCACGACGACGAAGTGCACCGTGATGAGGTGCTGCAGCACTTTTTCGATCGCTGGCAGTCAGAGAATTTGGTGGTCAACCAGTGGTTTGTCATGCAGGCGACAAGACCTGTAATGTCTGCGGTCTCGGATGTTCATGCACTCACTGAGCACACAGCCTTCGATTGGCGAAACCCAAATAAAGTGCGCTCGCTCATCAGTGCTTTCGCGGGTGCAAATCCGGTTGCTTTCCATAGCACTGATGGCAAAGGTTACGCGCTATTGGGCAATGCGGTAAGGCGGTTGCAGTCCAGTAATCCACAAATTGCCTCTCGCATGCTGGCACCGTTGACACGCTTTAAGCGTTATGCCCACGGCCAGGATGCGATGCGCGCGGAGCTCTCCGCTATTGCTGCCTTGGATAATCTATCTCAGGATGTTTTTGAGGTGGTACAGCGCTCGCTAAGTGACGACTGAAGGCAAGCGACTCGGAGCAATACAGGCGAGTAAGTTCGGGCATGCGGTCGGTTGCGTTATCGTGACAAAGCCAGGCGCGCTGGTATTTGCTACCTCGCCTGTTAGGCGGTGGGATCGCGCCTGTTAGGCGGTGGGATAAAGTGCCCGCGCGCCACTCACCGCGTCCTCAATAGCCCATGACGATTCTTGAGAAACAGCACGGTACAGGGCAGTGCCGTCGGCCCACTGTGGGTTGTCGGTCGCATAGAGGCCTTTTTCCAATTCACTGATTTGCTGACGTAGTTCCTCGGAGCATACAGCGCATATTGCCTCCAGCGTTCTGATCGGCTTCTCTGCATGGAGTGATGCCCAGCGTAGGAGCAGCTCGCGACTTTTCGCAGCGTCGTTCTTCGCTGTACTAGCCTTTAAGGCCGATAACAGCGGGCGCAGTGTTTCTTCTTTATCTTCGGCTTTTTGACTCGTTATTTCGCCAGCTCTCCCTCGCCACAAGAGTAATCCCAGCACGATAGCGATGATCCATCCAGCGGCCGCGACCGCAGCTACCCAGCTAGGTAATTCATCACTTGCTGTTTGTGCTGGCGCGGTGGCTGAGGGTATGGTCGGTATGTTCACGGTAGGACTCCCGACTGTAATGGTGGTAGAGGGCAGCACGGCGTACTCGAGGGTGTCCGTTGTTGTATTCCACCAAGGAACACGGACCTCGGGAAGTGTCCATGAGCCAGATCCGCTTGCCACGAGGGCCTCGCTCCGGGTTCGTTTTCCTAGAAAACCCTCGGTACGTTCGATCTGACCGCTCGATTCTTGATCAGGGTAGACACGAATGCCCGTTATTGTGCTGCTGTCACTCATGCTGGTAATTGGTGGTAGCTGACTACTCAGAAGTCCATCTGCTGCGAGCGATAAAGTGCGGGTTGTCGAGTCACCGACCTCCATTGTCTCGGGCGCTGTGGACCACGACTGCGTTAATTCGAGAGAATTGGCTGGTAGCCAGACGCTTCCCGAGAAGGACTCGGGTACGGGCTTGACCGCGATGCTAATCGGATCCTCAGATAACCGGAAACGCTTGCCGAGTCTCGCGCCGAGCAGCGAGCGACCGGGAAGAACTTCTCGAGCCGTGAGCGAAAGCTTCGGTATTTCGAGGGTGCCGCGTTGTTGTGGGTAAATGGCATATCGAAGCTGAGTGACTCTCCACAAGCGACCGTTGATTTGGCGCTGGAAATTTCGGCGTGTAAGTTCTTCAACAATGGCGTTTTCTAGCTCGAGCTGTGTTACCTCCGCGCCATCAAGGTTGATGGCTTGCTCGATGGTCACCGTAAGTACAATTTGCTCTTGGATGTAAACCGACTGCTTATCGATATCGATGCTAAATCTGACGGAATCACCACCGCCGGCGCTCACGGTTTGGGGATTCACGGTAATGGCGATTGGCGTTGTGCGCTTTCCGCCCGTGCTCAACGCTGGAATTGATAAAAGGCCGTCGCGCAGGGGCAGTAGATCCAGGGTGAGGGTCCGCGTGGTAGATCGCGAACCATTGATAAAGGAGGTGTTAGTCGAGCTGCTACTACTGAGAATCTCCCAGTCAAACTGTAGTGCCGCCAAGTCGAGCTGATCTAACCGCTCGCTGGCGTCACCCGTAATTGTCAGACGGAGAGATTCGCCCATGCTAATGGTGCGACGATCGACCTCAGAACGTATCTCGGCGCTTGCGAAGGCGCTAAGAAGCATCAGGCTAAATGCCGCTAGGGCGGTCACAACCTTACCAGCGAACGTCTTCATCGGGTTCCTCTCCGTTTCGTAGGCGTTGTATCGTTTGATATCGGAATTTTCGTCTTAGAAGGCCACCGGGATCATCAGGGACACGTCGCAGCCACTGTTCTAGTGCCTGCTGCTCTTCTAACGCTTCGTTAAAGCGGGCCATCTGTTCCTCGGTGGCCTGCTCGAGGTCAGACATATCAAGGTCTTCGCTCATCTCGCCTTCAGCACTCGGCTGAGCGTCCTGATCGCTGGGCTCTTGCTCCTGAGACTCAGGCTCTCCGTCTTGTGAATCGCTCTCGCTTTGTTGGTCCTGTGAGGACGAATCGCTTTCAGACTCCTGAGACTCGCCTTGGTCCTCGGACTGATCACTGTCACCGTCCTGCTCATTGTTTTCTTGTTGCTGTTGCTCCTGCTCAAGAAGCGACTTGATGAGCTCTCGGTTGGCGAGCGCATCCTGCTGCTCAGGTTCAATTTCTAACGATTTATCGTAGCTGTCGATCGCTCCCTGCAAGTCGCCAGCAAGCGCCAGGGCGTTTGCTCGGTTATACAGCGCGTCCGCTGAGTCACCTTTACCGAACTCGGCGGAGGCTGAACGATAATCGCCTGCCTCGTAATGCGCGGTGCCTCGCCAATCTGTGTCCTCGAACAATGCTGCAGCGCGCTCAGCATCACCGGCCTCTAGTGCCTTGGCGGCTTTCTGATCGGGAGTAGCCCAGAGGTTGTCGAGAATACTCGCCTCGCTGGCCTCTGGGTGTGTCAGAAAGAGACCCGCAAGTAGTACGCTGAGGGCTCCGCGACGAAACAGCGGCAACATAAAGAGTGCCGCCAAAGCTGCCAGCCAAAAGCCGAGATCAATCCAGGTATCTGTTTTACGCTCAAGCGAGTCCTCGGCCGTGATGCTCGACTCATTACCCGAGAGCAATAATTGGATATCAGAGTCGTCGACAGAGGCATCGGCTGTCTTCGCCGATAGCTCGGACGCTATGCGGCTTATGACTTCTTTATCGACTGCTGGGATCACGATTTGGTCTTCGCTGTCTCTGAGAAAACCACCCTCGGGTAATGGGATGGGTGCGCCAGTTTCTGACCCCACGGTGAGAATACTCAACGCCGCATTCACTCGGCCAAGCGCGTCGCGAGCATCGCTAACAGAAAATTTGGGTAAGCCGTCTGTTATCAGCAACACACTACCGTTCGTAAGCCCTGCGGTCTCAAATAGTCCTGCTGAAAGGACGAGAGCCTCGGTGGCATTGGATCCCTGCAGCGGCATGATGTCGGGTGATAAGGCGCTTAATAAATTTTCAATGGTGCGTGCATCGTCCGTAAGCGGCGTCACCACGTGTGCATCGCCGGCGAATACCACCATGCCTGTGACACCCTCGGATCGTGTATCCAAGATATCCATAATCTTCTGGCGGGCTCGTCGGACTCGGCTGGGTTGTGTATCGGTCGCCCACATTGATTGACTGAGATCCAGCACGATCACAAGCGCGTCTGACTTTTCAAATACCGGCAACTCGGCTCGCTCAAGCGAGGGTCCGGCAGCACCGATGGCTAAAATGGGGAGTGTTAGCCACCAAAGCTGGCGCAAGCGATTACTGCGCGAGCCTTCGTCAGCTATGAGATGGGGGAGTAGATCGCTATCGATGGCTTTTGCCCAGTCACCGCCCCGCGACTGGCGGCGCCATGCGATCAGCAGTAGCGGTAGCACTGCGGGCAAGAGCCATAGCAGTTCAGGGCGGATCAGATGAAGGTCCATCACGCCGCAGCACCTCCACTTCGCGATCCGAGACCACTCAATAGACCGCCAGTGAGCAGCACAATGCTTCCCAAACACAGAGCAGCCAACATTGCCCAGTAGCTGAGTGATCTCCGTGGACGGAAGGTACTTGCGTCCTGCTCGACGGGTTCGAGCTGATCAATTATGCCGTAAATGGCTTGAAGCTCTCTCGGGTCTCGCGCACGGAAATACTCGCCACCGGTGGCCTCGGCGATCGCGCGCAACAGCGCCTCGTCGACTTCACCACCGCGTGCGCTGGTCGTGCCGAGATTTCGGCTGATACCGATCGTGTACACCTTCACGTTCTGTTGGGCCGCGAGAGCGGCTGCCTCCATAGGCTCAACGCTACTTGCAGTATCCTGTCCGTCTGTAAGTAAAATAAGTACACGCGAGGCTGCGGGACGATCTCGCAAGCGTTTGATGGCCAAACCCAGTGCGTCGCCAATGGCAGTGTCTTCGCCTGCAAAGCCGAGTTGTGCTTCTCTGATAAATTGCGTCACGGTTGTTGTATCGAAGGTCAGCGGTGCTTGTACATAAGCTTTCGAGCCAAACAGAATTAAACCGACACGATCGCCAACCCGGCGCTCCGTGAAGTCCGAGGCGATAGCTTTCACCGCCTCAACGCGAGAAATGGTGCGGTTACCGACCTGCATATCCCGAATTTGCATGCTGCCGGATAAATCGAGACTCAGCATCAGGTCACGACCGGTATTGGGTAGCTCGATAGGCTCACCTACCCACTGCGGACGCGCTATCGCGGTCACGATGCAGACCCAGGCGAGAAAAAGGCCAATCACTCTGAACGTACTGACAGATGCAGCAACTTGTCCCTCACCCTGAAGCCGTTGCCAACGAGCGCTGAAGGGTGCGCGGATAGCTGCCCCCAGTGATTCTGATGCAGGGGGAAGGAGTCGCACAAGCAAGGGAAGTACGATCAGCGTGAAAGCCCAAGGCCACAAAAAATCAAGCACGGTCCACCTCGTGCTCCTTCATCCAAAGGCGCGCGTGATACCAATCTACTGTTGTTGGTGTTTCTGGATCTGCACGATGTACCTGCGACAAAATCATCAGCGCTTTATCATCAAGTTTGCTGCAGGTTTGCTGGAGGAAATTGGGCCAGTCATCACCCGATAATCCAGCCACCGCAGTGGGAGAGTAAGCCTTCAACGCCGTCGCTTTCAGCGCCCGACTGAGCATCTGAACATCCGCGGATTCCGTCTCGAGTTCGGTGAGCCATTGAACACCAGCACGTCGGTAAGCAGCGCGTTGATAACGTCTGAAGGCAACGTAGAGTAGCGTGCCCATTGCTATGGCGAGTAATGCGATAACGGCCCACCAGCCCGGCGCCAGTGGCAATAAACCAATGGCGTCGGGTGCCCTCAACGGCACAAGTTGTTCTAGCAGCTGCTCGGGATTCATCGCTTTGGAAAGACCCTCTGCAGTAGCTCATTAGGATTTTCGTTGGTATCGACAGGCACAAGCGGTACTTGATACCGCTTTAGGTACTCAGTCACCTCAGCTTGAGACCTCTCAAAGTCGTCCTTGTACGCGCTCCGCAAACGCTGCATCGAGGTATCCATTTTTATCTGCTTGTTGCCATCCGTCAGCGCGTACTTCCCAGACGGGGGCAGTTCTGCATCGAGCGGGTCGGTGATTTTGAAACAAACCACTTGTCGATGACTGACTATATCGCGGAGTGTTTTTTCTACCGATGTGTCGGTGAGAAGGTCCGAGAAATCACTGATTAACATCAGTCGAGCGCCGGGTCGCGAGAGATTCTTGAGCTGACTCAGCGCAATGGACCAGGCATCGTTTGCCTCACCACTGGGTGACGAGGAGGGCGCCGGCGCGGATTCCATAAGACGCAGCAAACGCAATACGGAGCGCTTCGATCGCTGCGGCTTAATCTCATAAAGCCCGGCATTCGTCATCGCGATACCGCCTACGCGCTCACCCGCGTCAAGTCCAGCCCAAGCAAGCACTGAAGCGATATGTGACGCTAGGACGGTTTTGAAGCAGTTTCGAGAGCCAAACCACATGGGTGAGCGAAGGTCGACAAGCAAAACAATAGGCTGCTCGCGGTCTTCTTGAAATAGCTTGGTGTGAGGGTCACCAGAGCGCGCGGTCACACGCCAATCGATGGAGCGTACGTCATCACCGGGGGCGTAAAGTCTCACCTCCTCAAAATCTACGCCACGCCCGCGCTGCCGAATTTTGCGGCGACCTGCCAAGAGCGCGAGCGCCTTGGATTGCGCGTTGATGTTAATCGACTGCGCAACGTGACGACCCTCTACGAGTCGCTCTGCCGAGACCTTGTGCCCTTTGGGGAGAAACTCCAACATGCGACTGCGCTTAGGCTACAGGAACCAGATCCAGCAATTTGTCGATAACACTGTCGGCTGTCACGCCCGCGATCTCCCCGTCGTAGCTCACCACAAGTCGATGTCGCAAGACATCATGCGCCATTGCTTTGACATCATCGGGGCTGACAAAGTCTTTACCGAGAAGCCACGCGTGTGCTCGGGCACAGCGATCGAGTCCAATCGTTGCGCGAGGCGACGCGCCATATTCAATCCAGCTCGCAAGCTCTGCGTCGTAAGCCTCGGGCTGTCGTGTTGCCATAATCAGTTGCACGATGTATTCCTCGACCGCACCGGACATATGTAGCTTCAACACCTCCTCGCGTGCGGCAAAAACCGTGGCTTCCGATACCTCAGGCTGATCAACCGACTCACCTGCAGAGGCCTCGCGGCGCGCAAGCTTAAGAATTTCACGCTCGGCGCTCGAGTTTGGATAATCTACCTTCACGTGCATAAGGAATCGATCGAGCTGTGCTTCAGGAAGAGGGTAGGTACCTTCCTGCTCAATAGGGTTCTGAGTTGCCATTACAAGGAAGAGCTGAGGCAGCGGATAGGTGGTCCCACCCACACTCACCTGGCGTTCAGCCATCGCTTCCAAAAGCGCCGACTGAACCTTTGCCGGGGCTCGGTTGATCTCATCAGCGAGGATCAGATTGTGGAAGATCGGGCCAGCCTGGAACTCAAAAGTGCCTAATTGCGGCCGGAAAATATCGGTACCGGTAATGTCGCCCGGCAGTAGATCGGGCGTGAACTGAACTCGGTGGAAGTCGCCTTCGACGCCTTCAGCCATCATTTTGATAGCGCGGGTTTTTGCCAAACCCGGAGCGCCTTCAACCAGAAGGTGGCCGTCAGCCAAAATAGCGATGAGGAGTTTTCGGACGAGATCGGCCTGGCCAATAATTTGTTGACCGAGCCAGCTTTCTAGACCGGATATTGCAGCGTGTGTCATGTGATATTTACCTACAGCGACTTCCCCAAAGACATGGGGTTATGCTGAGACAAACTCAAGTCTTTTAAGGTTCGCTCAGCAACTTAATTTAACCATTATCGGGTAAATTCGTCCGTCGCGTCGACAAAGATCATTTCTTTGACAGATTCGGGGTGTGAAACACCCTTAATCAAGCGGATCTCTCCGCTGTTGAGCTCCACAAGCGCTGAGCAGTTTTCGACCCAGTCGCCATCATTCATGTACTGTAAGCCGTCGACTTCACGAATCGTGGGGTAGTGCAGATGGCCGCAAATAATGCCATCGTAATTTTTACTCTTGATCATGTTGATCGCGGCGAGTTGATAGGCATCTATCGCCTCTTCGGCTTTCGCGGAATTACGTTTGACCCACTTAGCGAGCGACCAATAGGGGAGGCCAAGACGCTCACGTACCTGATCGGTTTTTGTGTTGCTCCACATCATAAAATCATAAGCGATATCACCGATGATGCGATTCAGCTTTGAAAATCGGACCGCATAGTCGAGTTCGTCTCCGTGGGTCACAAGCAGACGTTTGCCGTCGACAGTTTCGTGCACGCAGGTTCTGCGAACCGCTATGTTGCCAAGGTTATTTTTGACGATGCTTCGGAACGCAAAGTCATGGTTTCCGGGAATGTAGATAACCTCTGCGCTCTTCCTGCGCGCCAGTTTCATAAAACGGGAAATGACTTTGTTGTGGGCCGCAGGCCAGTGCACACGTTTTTTCATCGCCAGCAGGTCAACGATATCTCCCACGAGATAGAGTTGCTCAAACTCAATACGATCGAGAAATTGCAGTAACTGTTTTGCTTTACAGTATTTGCTGCCTAAGTGGACATCTGAGATCCATACAGACCGACAGGCCAAAACGTCGTTAGG
>CBFIBL010000041.1:0-2210 GCA_965660865.1 Luminiphilus sp. | reverse complement strand
CGCCAAAGGCATGGCCATGTTCGAGGACTTGGGGGTTCAAATGAACCACCACTCAACGCTGATCAGTTACCTCGAAAAATTGGTTTGGGTCTTGTGTGGGCATTTCGGTAAGGAAGGCGGTCATTATGTCCCAGCTTACTTGCAGAATATTGCGGGAAGCGGCCGCAGCTCGCGTAAGTCACCGGTTGTGAAGGCTCCGATTATCAGCGGCATGATTCCTTGCAACGTTATTGCCGATGAAATTCTGACTGATCACCCAGATCGCTACCGAGCCATGCTTATCGAGTCGGCTAACCCTGTGCATTCATTGGCCGATAGTAATCGCATGCGCGAGGCGCTTCGTTCGATGGAGCTGGTGGTCGCGATCGACATTGCCATGACGGAAACGGCGCGAGAGGCAGACTACGTATTGCCTGCCTCAACGCAGTTTGAGAAATGGGAGGCAACGTTCTTCAACTTCGAATTCCCTGAGAATTACTTCCACCTTCGCAAGCCACTCTTTGAACCGCTCGGAGAGTCTCTCTCTGAAGCTGAGATTCATGCGCGGCTGATCGAGGCTGCAGGCGTGATGCCGACCGAGTTGGTCGATGAGCTGCGCGGCTTGTTGAGAGACCAGGGACGTGCTGCCTTCCGCGAACGGTTTATGCAGGCGATGGCCGAGGACGGCATGGTCTCCAAGTTGGCGCCTGTGATCCTTTACCGAACGCTTGGCGAGGTGCTGCCTGAAGGCGCAAAAGAGGGCGCTGTGATGTGGCCGCTAACGCTCGGCTTCGCGATGCGTGACAGCGCGAGCTTGGCGCGTGCAGGTTATGAGGGTGACCCCATCACACAGGCCGATAAGCTCTTTGATGCGATCATTGCGGGGCACTCCGGTGTTGTCTTCTCGCGCGACGATATGTCGACCGCTTGGGAGCGTCTTGGTAGCGAGGGTGGCATTCAGTTAGTGCTGCCCAGCTTACTCGAGGAGCTCAATGTCCTCGAGGCGGGTCCAGTTGATCGGTCAACGTCAGAGTTCCCCTTTGCCTTGAGCGCGGGTGAGCGTCGCGACTACACCGCAAATACCATTTATCGTGACTTCGGCTGGCGCCGCAAAGACCCCGATGGGTCCATGCGTATTAACCCAGATGACGCTGCAGGCCTGGGCATTGAAACAGGCGACCAGGCGCGGATTGTGACTGCAGTCGGGTCTGCGATGGTTCGTGTCGAGGTGACCGACCGAATGTTGCCGGGCCATGTTGCGATACCGAATGGCTTTGGCTTAGATAATGAGGATGGCACGCGTTCGGGCGTAGCGCCGAATGAGCTTACGTCGCTTGCTGACTGCGATAAGTTCGCAGGCACGCCACACCACAAGTTTGTGCCGGCGAGAATCGAGGCTGTTGCCTGAAAGCGATATTGCTTGAACGACTAATGATGGGTGTCTTTGTTGGAGCCTCTGTTAAAGATGCGCCCTTGCGGTTGAGGTGATACGTGGGGTCATCGTTGACAGTCCTCAGGCGGACATTACTGGCTGGCGGTGCAGCAGCGGTGCCGCTGCTAGGCCTCATCGGCTGTGGCCCCGGCTCGCGTCAGATCATTAGGCATATCCTCCCGACGGTTACCGATACCCGCATTTCAATATCCTGCTCCTTGGCTCAGCCCGTCCAGTCGCTTTTGTTGCGGGTAGCGAACGAGGTTTACCGAGGGGAGCAGCGCGATAGTGAAGGCTTACATTGGTCCTTCACCGCGGAAGACCTGACAGCCAATACTCAATACCAGTTGCAGCTTCTCGACGGTGAGACACCTGTCGGTGACACATGGCCACTGCGCACCTTTCCCGCAGAAGATGCGGCCGTCGACCAACTCAAACTAGCGGCCTTCACGTGTGCGGGTGGTGGTGACGCGTTCGGTTTCAATGGTCTTCAATATTTCAAGCCGCACGTGTTTCGCCACAGACTCTTTGATGAGCTCTTGGCCCAAAGTCCCGATGCTGTAATCGCCATTGGTGATCATATTTATTGGGATCTTCGGGGTGGCGATAGACCGCCTCTGGGACGAAGAAAGTCGGCGCTTATTCGCTGGGTTATTGGCGCCTACCTTCGGGTGAGATACGGCGTTTTTGATCGCACGTTGCCGCTGCTGGATTCTCCCAATGAAGCCGTGCTTAAACGGATTGCGGATGAGCAGATTGCCGATCTTTACGGTACACGGTTCAAGTCAACGCCGATCTT
>CBFIBL010000040.1:0-106985 GCA_965660865.1 Luminiphilus sp. | reverse complement strand
TCGTTTCTTGGGCGCAATCACCATCGTCAACTGACGACCTTCCATTTTCGGAAACTGCTCAACTGCTCCCAACTCGCTTAGGTCACTCTCAACGCGTTTGAGAATTTCCATGCCGAGCTCTTGGTGTGCCATTTCACGACCGCGATAGCGAAGCGTTACTTTAGCTTTATCACCGTTTTCCAAGAATCGGGTCAAACTGCGTAGCTTGACCTGATAGTCGCCCTCATCGGTACCCGGGCGAAATTTCATCTCTTTGATTTGTGTGCGTTTCGCTTTTTTCTTCTGAGCCGCTTTCTGCTTCTTCGCTTCAAAGATGTGCTTGCCGTAGTCCATAATCTTGCAAACCGGCGTCTCGCCGTCTGCCATCATGACCAGGTCCATCCCCGCCGCCTCAGCTTTATCCATCGCCTCTGCGTTGGACACAATGCCGACCTGGCTACCATCGGCATCGATTAAGCGCACCATTGGCGCCTCGATTTGCTCGTTCGTCAGAGCTTTTTTGCTCTTGCTATCGTTCTTGATACTCAGTCTCTCCACACACGGGTTTCGGTGACGCGGCTAGAGATTCCAATGAAAGACGCACTCACCACCCAAAATAGGGCGGCGATTTTATAGTGAAGCGGCGGGGATAACAAGGCTAGAACCCTGATTTAGCAAGGTATTTCGTCTAACCTCAGTAGCTAGTATAGATCAGGCTCTTACGGCAGCAAAATCGCCCGCAACACAAAGGCAACCACACTCATAAAAAGAACACTGGCGGCCCAAATACCGACGAACCACAGCAGTCGAACACGCCAGCTTGATTTTGATTCAGTGGTAGCCATTTTCTGCCGTGACCTTGCCGCGGAAAATATAGTACGAGTAGCCGGTGTAGAGCAGAATTACGGGCAATAAGAGGCCTGCGCCCACCAGCATGAAGCCAAGACTGACATCGGGGCCTGCCGCCTCATGAATGGTTACCGCATGCGGAACGATATAGGGCGCCAAGCCAACGCCCAACCCGATAAAACCCAGTGTATTGAGCACTATGACCGCCGGGTAAAGTAAATAATCTCTGCGACGCCGGATAGAGCTAAAAATAACCCCTGCTGTCCAAAGCGTCAGCGCGGGAATCGGCGCCACGTACCAGAAGTTCGGTGTCGTAAACCATCGGTCCCACACAAGCGGCGATTGAAACGGCACCCAAATACTAACAAGACCCGCGAATCCCAGTGTGACCAGAGCCATGCGAAAACTGTAACGGTAGGCGATATCTCTCAAGTCATCGGAGGTCTTCATAACCAACCAAGCAGCACCCAGTAGCGAGTAACTCGCGAGCAAGGCAAAGCCACACATGATGGTGAAGGGTGTCAGCCAATCCCACCAACCGCCACCATATGAACGGCCGTCGACTTCAATACCCTGAACGAAGGCACCCAAAACAATGCCTTGCATGAAGGTCGCAATAATCGACCCCCAGTGAAAGCTTAAATCCCACCATTTGCGGTGATCTGGATCACGCCAACGGTATTCGAATGACACACCGCGAAATACAAGCGCTAGCATCATCACAATGAACGGCGCATATAGCGCAGGCATCACAATCGCATACGCCAGCGGGAATGCGGCAAAAAGGCCGCCCCCGCCAAGAATCAGCCAGGTTTCATTGCCATCCCAAACGGGCGCCACGGTATTCATGGCCACGTCGCGCTGGGTATCGTTTTCCAGATAGGGAAACAAGATCCCTATCCCCAAATCAAAGCCATCTAAAACGACATAAATAAAAACAGCGAGACTGAGAATCGCCGCCCAGATGAGTGGTAAGTCAATCGTCTCACCCATTTTGCGGTGCAACCTCGCCTATATCCAGCATAGACGCTACCGGCGTAGTGCCCGCCGCTCTTGTGGGTTGCCCCATGGGTAGCTCGTCTTTGTTGGGTGATGTCGCAAGAATCCTCAGAATGTACATCACGCCTGCACCAAACAGCAGGAAGTAGACTACGATAAACGCCAGTAGCGATCCGGCAACAGCCGGAGCCTCGATGGGTGAAGCCGATTGCGCTGTCGTCAGCAGACCGTAGACGGTGTAGGGCTGTCGACCGACCTCGGTCACAATCCAACCAGACACAACTGCCACGAATCCTGAGGGGCCCATAACTGTCGCCCACTGCAGGAACGACCGACTTGTATAGAGCCGACCCTTGAACCGGAGCCAGAGCGATACGACACCAATTAACGCCATGAGTGTGCCAATGCCGATCATGACTCGGAACGACCAGAATACGGTTGCAACAGGGGGTCGCTCTTCTGGCGGCACGTCCTTGAGCCCAGGTGTTTCTCCATTCAAATCGTGCGTCAGAATCAATGCCGACGCATAGGGAATCTCTAACTCGAAGTCGTTTGACTCTGTCTCTTCGTCAGGGAAGCCGATGATGATGAAGGGCGCACCTTTCTGCCGCTCCCAGTGACCTTCCATTGCGGCCACTTTCATCGGCTGGTGTTCGAGTGTGTTCAGACCATGGAAGTCGCCTGCTAATATCTGCAGAGGTGCCACAAAGGTCGCCATCCACATCGCCATACTCAACATTTTTTTCGCGTCTTTGGACTGGCTGCCACGCAATAGATGCCAAGCGCCCGTAGCACCGACAACGAAGGCCGTCGTTAAGTAGGCCGCAAGCGTCATGTGGACGAGGCGGTACGGGAAACTGGGATTAAAAATGACAGCGAGCCAATCAACCGGAATGAACTGCCCTACTTCATTGACCTCAAACCCCGCGGGTGTGTGCATCCAGCTGTTCACTGCCAAGATCCATGTTGCCGACAGAACTGTGCCAAACGCAACCATTCCTGTTGCCGCAAAGTGCAAACCTTTGCCCACCCGATTCATGCCAAAGAGCATAATGCCCAAAAAGCCGGCCTCGAGGAAAAACGCTGACATCACTTCGTAAGCCATCAACGGGCCGATCACGGGGCCGGCAAGATCGGAGAATACGCTCCAGTTCGTACCAAACTGGTAGGACATGACGAGACCTGACACCACACCCATACCGAATGCAATCGCAAATATTTTTAACCAATATTTAAAGAGCCTCAGGTACACATCTCGGCCTGTCCAGAGCCAGAGCCCCTCGAGGACAAAAAGATAACTGGCGAGCCCAATGGAAAACGCAGGAAAAATGATGTGAAACGCCACCGTAAACGCAAACTGAATGCGCGCCAGCAGCAATGCATCGAATAATTCGAACATGATCGTGTCACTGTGTTGAGGTGGCGTTGAGACCACGTGGTGAAGGGTTGCGGCTACGGATCCTCCCCCTTCTGGTCCCGCAATTATAATCGAATCGCGACCTAACTATAATATCGAGGTCACGCTCGACCTGACTTGTGTCCAATTTCCAATATCTATATTTGAAATACGATGACAATAAATCATTCAGAAAGCGCATAGAGGACTGGGCGCCGCGACACCCGCCCCTCGTTTCGCTGTTATCGAGCGCTTAGCGCGGCGTCATCAGCGCTCGGTAATCTCAACTCGACGATTACGTGCGCGACCTTCCTCAGTGTCATTGGTGGCGATCGGTTCTAGCTCACTGTATCCAGTGACGACGAGGCGCTCTTGGGCAATACCCTGACTCATGAGAAAGTCAGCTGCCGCCTGCGCTCGTCGCTCAGAGAGCGACTGGTTGTGTTCTGTCGTTCCCAAGTTGCAGGTATGGCCAGCAATACGGGCATTCACCTCAGGATACGCACGTAGATACTCCACCACGGGCATCAACATATCGCTGGCGCCAGGCAAGAGGTCTGCGCGATCAAGCTCAAATTGCAGTACTCGGGAATCAAACACAAAATTCATGGGTGGCGTAACGGGTGCCCTCTCAGTCATCAACAAGGGCTCGCGCGCTTCCAAGGGCTGTGAGAGATCACCGTCTACATTTGCATCTAAAACATCCGGAGACTCCGTTACCTCAGGCTCCTCGCATAAGACGAGCGCTGCCGCAGCACCGGCTGCTCCTGCTGCAATGACAGTCGCTGCTTTACCGCCCGGAATGCCACCGCCAGACCCCGGATCGTTAAAGCCTTGCAGGCAACGGATGTACTCCTCGTCCGTTGTAAGGGCGCAAGCATTCAAGAAAAGCAGTGCTGCAAATGGAAGAAATAACTTTTTCATAAGATCCTACTGCCAGGTAACTGGCCCCCATATCGATTGTTGTTGTCTTTAGGCACCTACAAACGCAATTTGCTTAAGCTCGGCAATTTGGTCTCTCACCGCAGCCGCCTCTTCAAACTCGAGATTCTTCGCGTGCTCTGCCATTGTATTCTCTAACTCGCCTAACTTACGCGACAATGCCGCTGGCGTCATGTTCATAACGTCTGCAGCAAAACTAGCTCGTTCATTCGCGACCTTTGTGTCGCGTGCACTGCGAGCTTTCGTGGGCATACGGCGCGCGCCCTCAAGAATATCGCGCACTGACTTTTCGATACCTTTTGGCACCACTCCGTTCTCTTCGTTGAAGGCCAGCTGCTTCTCGCGACGACGTTGGGTCTCGTTGATGGCGCGCTCCATCGAGCCCGTAACTTTATCCGCGTATAAGATGGCCCTCCCCTTGAGGTTTCGAGCAGCGCGGCCAATGGTCTGAATCAGCGACCGATCGCTGCGCAGAAAGCCTTCCTTGTCAGCATCCAAAATAGCCACCAAGGAGACCTCCGGCATATCCAGCCCCTCGCGCAGCAGGTTAATGCCCACGAGCACATCAAAATGCCCCAAGCGAAGATCGCGAATAATCTCAACGCGCTCCACCGTATCGATATCGGAGTGCAAATATCGAACGCGAACGTCGTGCTCGTTTAGGTATTCGGTCAGGTCCTCTGACATTCGCTTTGTCAGAGTGGTCACCAGCACGCGATCACCGTTGGCTGTCGTCTCCCGGATCTCCGCAAGAAGATCATCGACCTGAGTACGTGCTGGCCTTATCTCGACGACGGGATCAACAAGCCCTGTGGGTCGCACCACTTGCTCTACCGTGGCGCCTGCGTGCTCATTCTCATAGTTTCCGGGCGTTGCAGAGACAAAAATAGCTTGCGGCGCCATCGATTCCCATTCCTCAAATTTCATGGGCCGATTATCGAGAGCTGACGGCAGTCGAAAACCATATTCAACAAGTGTTTCCTTGCGTGATCGATCACCTCGGTACATTGCACCAATCTGCGGTACCGTCACATGTGACTCATCGATGATCATGAGCGCATTATCGGGCAAATATTCAAATAGCGTGGGTGGCGGCTCGCCCGGAGCACGACCAGATAAGTAGCGCGAGTAATTCTCAATGCCCTGGCAATAACCGAGCTCACGGATCATTTCAATGTCGTAGCGGGTGCGCTGCGCTATCCGTTGAGCTTCGAGGTGCTTTTCCGCTTCTTTAAATTGCTTTACTCGCATCTCGAGCTCTTCCTCAATGAGATCAACAGCACCGAGCATGGTGTCTCTGGACGCTACGTAATGCGTTTTCGGGAAAATCGTGACCCTCGGAAGTTTCTCCTCTACTGCGCCGGTGAGTGGGTCGAAGCTACAGATGTTCTCGATCTCTTCATCAAAAAGCTCAATCCGAATTGCCAGCTCATCAGAATCCGCCGGAAAGATATCGATAACGTCACCGCGAACACGATATGTACCGCGCTTGAAGTCCAAATCATTACGGGTGTACTGCAATTCGGCGAGCTGCCTGAGAATACCGCGCTGGTTAATAATCTCGCCTCGGGAGAGATGCATGATCATCTTGAAATAGGACTGGGGATCACCCAAACCGTAAATCGATGAGACCGTTGACACCACAAGGCAATCTGGACGCTCAAGCAGCGCTTTCGTCGCCGATAGCCGCATCTGCTCGATATGATCGTTTACCTGCGCATCTTTCTCGATAAATGTATCGGAGGATGGCACGTAAGCCTCGGGCTGATAATAATCGTAGTAGGAAACAAAATATTCGACTGCGTTCTTTGGAAAGAACTCTTTAAATTCGCCGTACAGTTGTGCGGCTAACGTCTTATTGTGTGCCATCACAATCGTTGGACGTTGTAGTTTTTGTATCACGTTCGCCATGGTGAAGGTTTTACCGCTTCCCGTAACACCCAGCAGTGTCTGCGACGCAAGTCCCGCACTGATTCCATTAACCAACTGTTCTATCGCACCGGGCTGATCGCCGGCAGGCTGGTATGAACTTTGAAGATTAAATTGTTTGGCCACGACCTACTTTGCTCGTAATTAGCGATCGAACAGCTTACCGGAATTGTGTTTGTGATTTGTGTACGCTGTTCTTCTTGACGCAAGAAAATCTGGACGTGTATAGTCCGCGTCCTCGAAAGAGACTATTCCGGCTTAGCTCAGTTGGTAGAGCAAATGACTGTTAATCATTGGGTCGCTGGTTCGAGCCCAGCAGCCGGAGCCATATTCCAAAAAAAGGCAGCGTCAGCTGCCTTTTTTATTTCCGATCCAGCCTAACAGCAGGCTTGTCCACCTAAGATCCTGACTTAATTTAACCTGAGTCTTCGTGCCCTGATCCTCCGTCCCTTTACCTTCCCGTTGCTGAGATAGTTCATGGCCTGGCGAAGCGCTGGTCTTTGAACGGCGACAAAACTACTGCTCTCGAGAATTGTGATCTTGCCAATCTGATCACCCGGCAAGCCCGCATCCCCAGTGAGTGCCCCAAGGATATCGCCCGGACGAACCTTCTGCTTCCGCCCAGCATCGAGCTGCACCGTCACACAATCGCCCTTGAGTACATAATTCGGATCTCGATCTAATGAGGCGAGCACATCGCAGATACATGGCGCCTCGAGGTATTCCTCAATCATGCGCAAGCGATGGTTATCAGCCGGTGTGACCAAACTGAAGGCCTTACCCTTCTCTCCCGCGCGGCCGGTACGGCCAATTCGATGAACGTATGTATCAGCATCGCGCGGTAAGTCGACATTCACAACCATCTCGAGAGAGGGAATATCCAAACCTCGCGCCGCCACATCGCTCGCGACCAATACAGGGCAAGAGCCATTGGCAAACTGTAGCAACACTTGGTCTCGTTCGCGCTGTTCTAGGTCGCCGTGCAAGGCAATCGCCTCAATATCGTGCTCACACAAGAACCTCGCCACATCAGCGCATTGCTTTTTGGTATTGCAAAACACCATGGCATTTTTGGGACGGTGGTGTTCGAAAAGTGCCAGCAAGCAAGTTTCCCGCTCGTGCTTACTGATTTCAAAGAACAACTGTTCGAGTACACCCTCATCATGCGTCAGTTGATCATCGATTGTGATCTGTACGGGTTTGTTTTGAATCGATCCGCTGATTCGCTTGATATCGTCAGGAAACGTCGCCGACATCAATATCGTTTGTCGGTCTTTCGGCAGATACTGGGTAATGTTGGTCATGACCTCCGCGAACCCCATATCCAGCATACGGTCGGCCTCATCGAGCACAAAGGTTTGAACGCCTCTCAGTACCAAATTGCGCTTCTTTAGATGATCCTCGATACGCCCAGGTGTTCCGACCACGATATGCGCCCCGTGGTTCAAGGAGTCTCTCTGCGGACCGAATGGCTTTCCCCCGCAGAGGAGCACGGTCTTGATATTCGCCATGCGGCTAGCTAACTGTCTTATGGTCTGAGCCACCTGCTCCGCCAGTTCGCGAGTAGGGCAAATCACTAAGGCCTGCACACCAAAAAAACGCGGGTTCAATTGATTTAGCAAGCCAATTCCAAAGGCCGCTGTCTTACCGCTGCCGGTCTGTGCCTGAATGATGACGTCATGACGCGCCAAAATCAGCGGCAAACTCTCGGCCTGCACAGGGGTCATGCGCTGAAATCCCAATCCCTCGAGCGCTTCGAGTTGCTGGCGGCTAATCGGCAACGACGAGAAGTTGCTTGCACTCATAAAAACACCATTCAAAGGGTGGGCCTTTATTAAAATGTCGTAAAGGACTACTGACAAACCGAAGTAAGGCACGTCACCCTAAAAGACGCCGAAATGGACAAACGTTGGTTGGCCAGACATCTGAGGGATCTTGGCGCCACCTTAGCCCCATGGATTTTGGTTCCAATGCGGCCACGCGCCGGAGCAACACCAAGCACCGCCCTAAGCGCGCCCACAGTCTAGTTGTAAAGGCACACTGGTGACAAATAATGCCGTGGGCGCGCATCGGTGAATCGCGGACGGGACAGATCGCACATCGAACAAGATCCTTCCTTATAGCACCTAAAGCTGACTCAGGAGCACAAGACCCCCCACACCCCTTGCGCACACCCCTAAAAGAATGGCGCAAACCCATCGCTCAGTAAAAATAGCGACACCTTCGATTAGTGCTACACTCGAGTGCTTTATTAATTGGGTTGAAGGTACGCCTCACTGTGCCGGGAAAAGTGCAAGAAGAAAAAGCGCGAGAAAACGGCGAGGTCAAAGTGCAGGACCCAGCGACGACAAACGCCAGCAGCACATCCTCAAGCGACGTATCCTTCGCTCGACAGCCGCAAGTCACCTTCACCATCGAGTTCATCATCCCACAAAATATTGAGCAAGGTGTGCTCGATACGTGGCTTTCATTACTGGAACAAGAGGTTCCGTCGGTATTGTGGCAAGACACTAAAAACCTCACCCGCGATAATGACGACATAAAATACTGGATCACCTCCTGCCTTGAGCTGTCGCAGTCGATTCTGTGGGCCCTGAGAATACCCGCATTCGACCCTTTTACGGTCCTGGATTGTAAGCCCAACGTCTCAAAACAACGGGCCTGGCACGCGCGAGTAAGATTACCGTGCCCAGATGCATCGTTTAAGTCGATCACCATCAAAACCATTAATCGCGCTCTAAGCCTTGCCGTATGGGCCGCAGAGAACCCACCAGATGCCGTCACGAGAAACCGTTTCTTCAAGACAATTCAGGACGACGTACTAACCCCCAATCGAGGTAATACCGCCTTTGGACGCTCTACCCTCGAGATCCTCAAAGTGGCGCACGCTGAGCAAATACCGATCCTGAGTCTGGGAAGAGGCATTTATCAACTGGGCTGGGGCGCCCAATCCAAAATCATTGACCGAAGCAGTACGCCCGGGGATTCGGCGTTGGCACCACGGATAACTGGCGATAAATCTGCGACCACACGGGTCCTAGCCATGGCTGGCTTACCCTTCCCGATCAATAGAAGCGTTAAGAACAGCGAAGATGCCCTGAAGCACGCGCAACAACTTGGCTGGCCCGTGGTCATCAAGCCTGCCGACGGGGAACGGGGCGAGGGCGTGACGGTCGATGTTAGCGAGGAAGAGCTGCACGGGGCATTCGAGAAAGCGCTAAACGCCTCCAAAAACCAAACCGTTCTGGTCGAGCAACAAGTAGAGGGTGTTTGCCATCGCATATTCATAGCAGGTGGCGACCTGCTTTATGCCGTTAAACGACTACCCATTGGCGTCTATGGTGATAGCCAGCGCACGGTCGCCGATCTCGTTAGCGATGCTTATAAAAAAGAGCAAAATAGACCGCCATGGATGCGCACCCCCATTAAAACCATCGATTCCGAAGCACGGACAGTGCTTTGGAGCATGGACATCGATGAATTATCCATTCCCGAAGAGGGATACTTTGTGCCGCTTCGCCGTATTGAAACCACCGCTTCAGGTGGCGTCGATGTTGATGTCACAGCCGATGTCCATCCGGAAAACATTCAAATCGCGGTCGAAGCCGCTCACCTCATGGGCCTGGAAGTGGCGGGCGTCGACCTCATCACAACAGATATCAGTCGTCCTTGGTATGAAAGCAATGCTGTCGTCAACGAGGTCAATTATGCCCCATTGCTGGGTGGTGGAACGATTTCAAGACAACACATATCGGCTTATCTAGAGCGACTGCTTCGTGGCAATGGCCGAATTCCCGTAGAAGTCTTTATCGGGGGCGAGGCGGCCTTAAGCGCAGCTCAGAAACGTAGCACCGAGCTTGCCAAGAAATATTCGGGCGTCACCATAACGAGCGCCACCCATACGCAACTAGCCAACGGCCGAGTCATACCCATGCCGCTGAGTGGCCTTGGATTCAGGACGCAGGCACTCATCATGCGGCAATACGTCGATGCACTTGTCCTGGTGGTGCAAGATGATGAAGTGTTGGAGAGAGGTCTACCTCTGGACTTCTACGACGAGATTGTGCACGTTGATGATCAGGTAAGGAGCCGAAATACAGATCAGCACAACGTTTCAGCTGATCGACTGCATGCGATAGTCACCATCTTAGAAAGGCGAAAAAACAAGGATAAAAAATGAGATTGGAAAACCCTGCCACGGCTTTGAAAAAGATCGCAACGGCGACACCGTTCAGTGTTGCTTATTTAGACCCAAAGCGAACTGTTAATTACGGTGCGCTTGACCAATTGGTCGAACGAGCTGGCGCAAGCCTGCGCCAGGCAGGAGTCCCACAATGGGAGTCAGTCGGACTTTTTTTCAGTGATCAACTTCTCACCTTGGCTTTCGCGCTTGCGGCAATCCGTTACGGCCACCCAATATTACTTCTGCAACCCGCCAGGGGTGAAGCCCCTGTCAACTTGGCGCTTACCCATTCGAACACAAGCAATGTTTTTACCGATCGCTCTGGTAACGATCTAGCGCAAGTCTCGCAGGCCAAGACCCATCTGGTCGCTGATATGAATTCATTGGCGCAGAGTACGCTCCCCAATCTTGAGGAAGAGCCTGCGCAGTGGCCATCGACAACACCTGTTTTCAGCTTTTTAGGCTCCGGAACAACAGGTAATCCAAAAGTGATTGCCCATCGTGCAGCTGCCGTGCTCGACATGATGATGCTCGATATGGACATTGGTCCCTTTACTCCGCGGGATCGCCTGATGTCACTCGCTGACCTCTGCTATTTCACATCGCTACGGCCCGCGCTTGGAGCCATCGCGGGTTTTGGTACCGTTGTCACCGTCACACAGATAAGCAGCATCCCCTGGCTCATTAATTTCTGCCAGCGCATGAAGGTAGATCATATTTCGATGGGGCACCTTCACGGCATGGCGCTACTGAAAGATCTGTCGAATGAAAAGCCGGCACTTCCTGAATTAAAGTCCCTAACGTTGAGCGCATCTCCGATACCCGGAACGATGCGAGAGCGCCTGATCAAGCAAATAAGTCCGAACTTAAGAATTGTTTATGGCACGAATGAGTTCGGTAGCGCCACACACCTCAATTATGCCAATCGCTCTTCAGTCGATCCCGCATCAGTAGGCACTGCCTTGGAAGGGATCAGGATCCGCGTTGTCGATTCATCGGGTGCCGAGGTCCCTGTTGGGGAGATGGGCGAAATAGAACTGAATTCGGGCACCACATTCTTCGGTTACTTGACAGGCGAGGAAAATCCCACTGATTCAAATGGCTGGTTCAAGCCAGGAGATTTAGGGTCTATCAACGCCGACGGAGAACTTATATTCGCTGGGCGCGCAGATGACATGATGATTTTCAACGGTATCAATATTTATCCGCGAGAAATCGAGTACGTCCTCGAACAGCACAGTCAGGTTAATGAAGTAGCTGTGGTAGCAGCGCCCTCAGAAGTTCACGGTGATGTACCCGTCGCCTTTGTCAGTAGTCTGCAGAGTGAGCTTGACGTGGCAGCTCTGTTGGAAGACGCAACAAAGGCCCTTGGAACCAAAGCACCAAAGCGCATTGTTCAGCTAGAGACGTTGCCGAGAAATACTGCTGGTAAAATCCTAAAGCGGGAGTTGGTTGAGATGCTCGCATCACAAGAGAATTGATCGCCGGTCAAATGAGTGACTTTTGTCCTCGCAGGGAGAACTCTGCCACCACATGTTTAGGTGACACAGCGTTTCTTACATTAATGTGAAGAACGAGAGCCCACACCGCGGCAAGTGATTTGGGCATCATTGCAAAACGCAGGTCGTTTAATCGACTCATGAGTGGACGAGATTCCCAAGGCAAATTCTCTCGGAACGCTCAGCTCATGATCTCAAGCAAGGTTTGAGTTAGTTGATTCGATGTCCGGTAGAGTGCTCGCACATTGTGCATCCGATTACATATAAAGCCGTAACCCAAGCCGAGATCAGGATCACCAAAGGCCACGGCACCACCTATCCCGCTATGTCCAAACAGGCGACTGGGGTGTGGCGAGGATCTAAGTGTCGTTGTACCCAAACCCAGATCGTAACCAACACCGAAACGGATTGGGGCACCTAAAATGACGGTATCCGGGCCCTCTGAAAGTGGCGTTGTTCCAAGTTTTAGCGTGGCAGGATCGATAATTTTATGCCCATCACGCGCACCGCCTGTACTGAGCACGCCAAACAACTTGGCTAAAGCCGTCGCCGTTCCATGACCATTTGCCGATGGAATCTCTGCTTTTCGCCACTCCTGCGTATTCATCTCAGAAGTATCCGGTAATCTCGCTTTGGACGAGAAAGCCACCTTCGTATCACCCATGCGAAGGAATTTTTTAACATGGCGCAACTGAGCCGGTAACAAGAGATCAGGGACAACGGTGAGTGCCATCAAGGCCCAGGGTTTTGGTTGCGGATCCACCAAAATATCACCGCATCGTGAAATCGCCGCGTCGTCGAGACCAATGTGAAAATCCAGGCTTAGCGGTTCGGCAATTTCCTCACGAAAATACGCACCAACACTTCTTCCGTCTACACGACGAATCAATTCACCCACAAGCCAGCCGTAAGTGAGTGCATGATAACTCTGTGTTGTACCCGGGGCTCTGAAAGGAGCCTGCGCTGCAAGCGTCTCAGTCCAGTTATCCCAATCACGGTAATCGAACTCTGGAAACTCGCCCTGAAACCCATGCATAGCAGCACGGTGACACAAAAAGTCGCTGACCTTCGTCGCTTCCTTGCCGTTGCAACCGTACTCGGGCCAGTAATCCGAAACAGGCGCGTTGAGGTCGAGTTTTCCCCGTTCGATAAGCTGCAGGATACAGGTGGCGGTTACCGCCTTGGTGGTCGAAAAGACGTTCACGATCGTGTCCTCGAGCCATGGTTGGGTTTTTTGGCGATCCTTATAACCACCCCATAAATTCACCACCATCTCTCCTTGATATTCGATGGCGACAGCAGCGCCCGTATCAAAGCCACTTTTAATCGCTTTGGAGAGCTCTTCTTCAATAGCGACAAATTTTGGATCGCAATAACCCGAAACAAGGCGTTCAGACATTTCTATGACTACCTAACAAATTGAAGTTTTCCGCTCAGAAACCTGTCGGTTTGGCGGGCCGTTTTTCGATAAAAGCACTGACACACTCTTTGAAGTCATCGCTACGCGCTGCCAAAATCCACTGGTCCTCGTCCATATGCATCACTGCTTCGCTTAAAGCCAGCGCGTACTGGTTAACACTGCGCTTAATCATTTGTACAGCGACGGGCGGCAAGTCCGCATACTGGCGTGCCCACTGCCCTGACAGACGAACCAAATCACCCTCATCACACACCTCATCGACTAAACCCCAAGTCTCTAATGTCTCCGCATCATACAAAGCGCCCGACATGATGAGACGTTTTGCCCTCGAGAGGCCGACCAGCTCGACAAACAAAGGCACCGCATTCCACATGAGGTTCATACCCATCTTCACCTCGCCCAGGCCTATGCGCGCCGTTTGAGTGGCTATTCGAAAGTCGCAGGCAGCGGCAATACAAGCACCCCCGCCTGTTGCAATTCCGTTTACTGCGCAAATGGTTGGCTGATGAAGATTGCGGATAGCCGTTAACATCTTTCGACCAAGTTCCGCGTCGCGGCGGGCGCGAAGTAGTGAGCCGCTTAATTCCGCACTGGAGACCTCATTTAGGTCTGCGCCCACAGAGAAGTCAGTACCTTTAGCTGAGAATAGGACGGCGCGAATATCCTCGCGATCAGATACGGCTTCCGCGATGGCAATGATATCCACCATAAGTTGCCGGTTGAGTGCATTGCGTACCTCGGGCCGGTTCAACGAAATCGTTGCAACGTCCCCATCAACTTGTAGTGTGACGAGGGAGCTTTCTTCAGTGGTCGACATAAGGGCACTCTCTATTATCGTGTCGGGCTATTATCGTGTCGGGCTATTATCTTCCCGGGCTGCCATCCTCTCAGGCTATTGTCTTCTCGGGCCGTTAGCATTTCTAGCTATTGTCTGTTGTTGTTTTTCTTTCTTGCTGTTTCTGCTCTCTCGGCTCATTCCGTTTTTATTCTTTTTTTTTTTCGGTTCTTAAGGTTGGCGTAAGTATCTCAACTAACTCGGAGCGGAGACATCAGCATAGCGCCAGGTTGACCGCGACACGGACTTTTTCAACATCTAAATCGTCCGAGCCCACAAGACTCGCACAGAGATTCATCAGTTTGGGGGGGGATAGCTGTGCTTCTTTGAAATACGACGTGATTTCACTGTCACCTGATAAGAGAGCATCCAAGAGCATGGGGCTCATTGCACCTGCGGCGTGCTCTAGATCAAAGTCTGCAAAGGTATTAAGCGCTTTGAGAAGCTTCGGCCCCACCATTTGCGGCGCAATGTGCTCAGGATCGGCGCGATGGATAATTGACTCAACCGTGTGAATTAAGAAATCGAGAACGGGCGACGTTGCGGTAAACATCAAATAGGCATTATGCGGTTGTTTACGGATTTCTAGGTGTCCCGACTTGCCTTGCTGTAGCCATAGTTCATGACCAAAGATGCTGTGAGAAGGCGTTATCGGCTGCCACGATGGATCAATGACGAGCGTGTCTGCATCACACCAGATAACCGCCTCACAACCCTCCTGAAGGGCTGACTTCATATGAATCAAACGTGCCAGATCAGCGAGGATAGGCCCCCTGCCCACCAGCTTTTGACGATACCAGACAGGTAACGCGTCAAAGAACTCATCGCCGTAGCAGACGTACTCAAAGCGACTGTTCTCCGCCCAGCTAGCGACGCCCGCCATGCAGTCGTTAAGCCATGAGGGGCGCTCCAGCGGTGCGGACTGAAGCACGAGGGTTTTCAATGTCGTTTAGGCAGCTTTGTAGCGCGAGCCTTTTGCCGGTGGTGGGTTTGCAGCACCGGCGAAGCATTGCGCTTTAGACATCCATGTCTGCGCAGGTTCACCAATGACCGTCAAGGCCGTGTCGGCAACATTGCGAGTCTGTGTAACGACCCGTGCAAAATCGACAGCATCCCCGCGAATAAGGTTGTCCTCTTGAGTATCTCCGTAGGTCCAAAGCTCACCGCTCGGTGCAACTAACTCTAGGTAAGGCATTGGCTCGGGCGGCGTCTCGTTACGCACCTTGAAAGTCCAACCAAAGGTATTCACACCCAAGACCACAATATTGCGAATACGATCGTGCTCTGCTCGATCAGCGCCTAGGGCATCGAAAACTTCTTGCCCATGGGCCCAAGTCTCCATTTGCCGTGCTGATATGGACGAGCGAGCGCTCATGCTAGGGCCTGCCCAAGGCACGCGAGCACTCGGATCCATGGCCGTGTAAGCCTCTGCTGTCTCATCGACCAAGTCAGACCATGCTTCGCGAAGTGCGCCGCCACTTAGGCCTTCTAGATACTGCTTTTCGTACTCAGGCAGGGAACCACCCTTAGCCATGTGAGCGCCAACGCCTTTGAAGAATTCGCCAAAGACTTCCTCTCCCTCGCTCGCCACCATCACGGCCTTGTTCCAAAAATGGAGATGTCGGAATACATCGTTAATGGTCCAGTCCTTAAACTGCGTTACAGTCTCGAAGGCCGCATCATCAAGATCCTTGATTAAGGCCTTGAGCGTGAGGCTTTCCTCACGAAAATCCGTTGCCTGTTGCATTACTTAGCTACTCCTTCCAAAAACCCCTCAACCCGCTGAAACGCCTCTAAATACTCGGTTTTGAACTCCATCATGACATCTGCAACAGAGCGTTCTTCATTCATAAGACCCACGGCTTGCCCAACCCAGTAGGTTGCCAAGGCCTCCGCACCCTCGTGACCCGCGGCGGCGGCTGCGTCAACCTTCTTCAATGCTGGCTCAGAGACCAAGCCCTGTAAGGGCATTGGCAGAGGCGCTGGTGCATCACCCGCTTCCCAAGCGTCGGTCCAACTCGATCGTAGCTGTCGAGAGGGTTTACCTGTCCGCGATTTGGCACGCACAGTATCGCTCGCTGTCGCTTGCAACATCTTCGCCTTCACGGTCGGCGTCGTCTCCGCCTCGACAGTGGTCAACCAAACACTCCCGCACCAGGCGCCCTCTGCACCCATTGCCATGGCAGCGGCCATTTGCTCACCTGTGGCAATACCGCCTGCTGCGAGCACAGGCACATCCATATCGTGTTTACGAAGCGCCCGGCAGACTTCAGGAATAAGCACCATTGTGCTTACCGCACCGCAATGACCACCCGCCTCGCCACCCGCAGCAATGAGGACGTCGACACCGGCACGCGCCTGATTCAACGCGTGGTTCACAGTACCCACTAAAGCGCCGACTTTAATATTATGCTTCCGCGCGAACGCAAACATTTCAGGCGGCGGAACACCCAAAGCATTTACCAATAGCGCAATGGGGTATTGTGCGGCAACAGCGAGCATCGCGTCAGTTTTATCACCGCTCACGTTATGATGAAACGTCAGTTGGCCCTTGCGACGTTCGTCGAGATCACTGGTATCGATCCCCTGAGCGTCGAGTACCGACGCGGCAAACTCACGGTGCTCGTCCGGGACGCGCGCGATCATCGCCTCATCGGAGATCTGTTCGCCCCGACCCTCAACTTTGTTAGGAACAATGAGGTCGAGTCCAAAGGGGCGACCATTCGTGTGGGCTGTAATCCAGTCGAGTTCTACCCTGAGCTCTTCGGGTGTGAGCTCGACGGCGCCCAAAACACCAAACCCACCATTACGCGACACCGCAGCGACCACATCGCGACAGTGGCTGAAAGCGAACAGCGGGAACTCGATATCGAATGTCTCGGTTAGGGACATGCTCAATCCTCGAGTTCTAACACCATGATCAAATCACCGGCACCGATCTGCTTGCCCGCGACTGCAGCGATATCGACCACCGAACCGTCACCAGGAGCAGTCAACTCGTGTTGCATCTTCATCGCCTCAAGAACAGCTATGCGCTGACCCTTGGTAACGCTCGCGCCGGGCTCGACATCGATAGAAAGCAACTGACCATGCATGGGTGCCGCAATGGTTCCTCCGCCTGCTGCATCCTCTGCCTCAGGCGGTATACGCGTACTATCAGCCAGCAATACCGATCGGTCGCTCGATGCGAGGTACAACGAGGCAGGCGCTTCACTGAAGTAGTGATAGTGCTGAGCCAAACCATCAACCTCGGCTGTCAACACACTATCCCCCATGTCGCTTACGACAACGTGGTGCGTCTCTCCACCCATTGAGACCTCGTACTCACCCATTCTGAGCGGTACTAACGATACCTCATGCGACTCATCATTGATCTCGTAGCTTTTGGTATCAGTCACTCGCCCCATTGATACCCAGTCGAGAAGCTCCTCATTCACCGATGCGGCCTGGCTGTGGTGTGTCTCCATGGCAACGACATGTTGCGTAGCCGCTGCAACGGCCATATCAGCCGAGCCAACAGCTCTGGGCGTGAAAGATTCGCCGTAGTTGTCACCGATGAATGCGGTGGTTGCTTGTCCCTGGATAAACTCATCTTTGCCCATGACATCAATCAGGAAGTCTCGATTGTTCTCAGGGCCAAAGAGCGCGGTGTTTTGAAGGGCGGATCGCATTTTCATGCGCGCGTCTTCACGCGTCTCGCCGTAGCTAATGATTTTCGCCACCATCGCATCGTAGAAAGGTGTGACCTCATCACCCGTCTCAACGCCTGCATCGACACGAACCCCCTCACCTGCAGGCTGATTAAAGAGTTTGACGTCACCCGTGCTCGGCAAGAAACCCGAAGCAGGGTCCTCGGCATACAGTCTTACCTCGATTGCGTGCCCAAAGAGTTCAATATCTTCCTGCAGCGCTGGAAGCGTCTCTCCTCGTGCAACGCGAATCTGCCACTCAACAAGGTCGTAGCCTGTGACCATCTCGGTCACTGGATGCTCAACCTGCAGACGCGTATTCATCTCCAAGAAATAAAACTCACCGGCTTCGTCGAGCAAAAATTCCACCGTTCCCGCACCGACGTAGTCGACAGCCTTTGCCGCATCAACAGCAGCACGACCCATCGCCTCTCGAAGCTCCGGTGTCATGACAGGGCACGGTGCTTCCTCAACGACTTTTTGGTGACGGCGCTGAATGGAGCAATCGCGTTCACCGAGATAAACAGTATTTCCTGCTTTATCTGCGAAGACCTGTATCTCGACGTGACGTGGTCGAATCACGGCTTTCTCAATAATCAGTTCGCTAGAGCCAAAGGCGTTTTTTGCCTCTGACTGCGCGAGGTCGATCGCGGATTCGAGCTCAGCGACGTCATTAACAAGGCGCATCCCGCGGCCGCCACCTCCAGCAGCCGCCTTCACCATGACAGGCATGCCGATCTTGGTGGCTTCGGCTACCAGCGTTTCAACCGATTGATCATCACCTTGGTAACCGGGCACGCAAGGCACTCCAGCCTCAATCATTGCGCGCTTTGCCCGCGCTTTGTCGCCCATCACTTCAATCGCTGCGTTTGGCGGACCGATAAACTCAATACCGCGCGCTTCACAGGCGGAGGCAAAAACCTGGTTCTCAGATAAAAAGCCATAGCCGGGGTGGATGCAGTCGGCGCCCGTTTGGGCAGCCGCATCAAGGATCGCGTCGACTTGTAGATAGGACTCAGCAACAGGTGCAGGCCCAATACACACCGACTGATCGGCCTCACGCACGTGCTGCGCATTTGCATCGGCTTCCGAGTAGACCGCGACGGTCTTCATACCCATCGCCTTTGCAGTGCGCATGACCCGGACAGCAATTTCACCGCGGTTGGCAACGAGTAATGTAGTTAATGCTTTCATTGTTTATATCTCCGTGTGCCAGTTGGGCTTTCGTTTCTCAAGGAACGAGGCAACACCCTCTTTACCCTCATCACCCTGCAAGCAACCACTGAAATTCTGCGCTGCAAACTCGACTTTCTCCTCATCAGGCGTGCCCGGCATTCCGATAATCAACGCTTTGCAGGCGGCAACAGCGCCCGGCGCACACTCAAGGACATCTTGCCTCACGCGCTTTTCAAGCGACGATAGGTCCTTGGCGGTATCTGCGACGAAATCGAGGACCCCCAGCTTGCCTGCTTCTTCTCCAGCAAACCGCGCCGCAGTCAGCATGAGTCTCCGACCGGTCGAGTAGCCGCATTTTTGAAGAACATAACGGGCGATCTGCGCAGGCGATATACCGATACGTGTCTCTGAAAATCCAAACTTCGCATCTTTCATGCCAATCGTGACGTCGCAGCAACAAGCAACACCGAGCCCCCCTGCCATAGCCGCGCCTTCGATGACGGCGACGGTGACTTGCGGTAGTGCATTTAATTCAGCCAATACGTCCCCAATGCGACGACTCATGCGCATAGACCCCTCGGTTTCACCCGTGGCCATTGCTTTGAAGCCTTTGAGGTCGCCACCTGCGCAAAAGAATCCACCTTTTCCACGAATGGTCATGCCACGAATATCGCGTTGTGGAGCAATGGCTTTAATAACAGCCCCTAGATCCTCAACCGCTTCATCAGTCAGAGGATTGCGGCGCTCGGGCTGGTTGAACCATACAGTGAGCCAACCCCGATCGAGGTCAAGCGCCAGTGTTTTTGTTTCCGGTAATGTTGCCATGGTCACATCCTCGCTACGCCAAAGGCGTTAGCTCGTGTTTCTCGCAGGCGGCTCTCCAGAACAGTCTCAAGGCAGAACGCTAGCACTTTACGTGTGTCGCGCGGGTCGATAATGCCGTGATCGAGCACGCGCCCTGATGTAAAAAAGGCATCTTCCTGCGCGTCGAAATGCGCTCGAATCGTCGCCGCCTGCTGTTCCAAGACCTCTTCTGGTATGTCTTGCCCCTTCCGAGCGGCACCTACTCGCGCTACCTCAGACATCGTGTCCGCAGCACTCTGACCGGCCATCACACCCGTGCGGGCATTCGGCCACGCAAAAAGGAAATCCGGCTGATAAGACCAGCCACACATACCGTAGTTACCCGCACCGAAGCTTGCGCCGATGTAGAGCGAAATTTTTGGTACGCGAGCGTTAGAAACAGCTTGGATCATCTTCGCACCGTGCTTGATCATCCCCGCCTGCTCGTACTCTGTTCCCACCATGTAGCCCGTCGTGTTGTTGAAGAACAGAATTGGCATGTCTGCAGAGTCGCAGAGCTGGATGAACTGAGCGGCCTTGGTGGCACCGTTAGGGTCGATGGGACCGTTGTTTCCGATGAAACCAAAACTTATGCCGGTAATCGATGCATAACCGCAAACGGTGGATACCCCGTAGCGCGACTTAAACTCCTCAACCGAAGAATCATCAACAACGCGCGCCAGCACCTCGCGGAAGTCATAGGGCACCTTGGGATCAACGGGAATGGCGCCTGCCAGCTCCTCTGCTGGATATCGAGGTGGCTCGTAGGGACGACGGACCACTGTCGTAACGCGCTTGTTCCAATCGATGCTTTTCATAACCTCACGCGCTTTCAGGATCCCGTGCGCATCGTCCTCGACCAGATACTCCACAACACCCGAGACGCTGGCGTGCATTTCACTACCGCCCAGCTCTCGGTCGTTCGCCTCCTCACCTGTAGCCGCCTTTACCAGCGCCGCGCCACCCAGTGCCGCCATACCGTTTTCTTTGACGCCAATCACGTAGTCCGACATGCCGGGCATATAAGCGCCTCCCGCCGTCGAGCCACCGTGAAGAACCACCATGGTAGGAATGCCCGCTGCTGACAAGCGGGCTAAATCCCGAAACACGTTCCCGAATCGTGACCAAAGCTCGACTTTGTATTTCAGTAGGTTTGCGCCTGCAGACTCGACCAGATGAATCACGGGCAGTTTTTGACGCATGCACATTTCCAGAATGGAGGTCGATACAAAGCCGGTAGATTCGGTGGCGGCACCTGCAGAAATACCAGAGTCATCGACCCAAACCATGCATCGCACGCCCTCGACAAATCCAACCCCCACAATCACTGAGGCGCCCGGCACGCTCGTGTCGCGATCTGGATTCTCAACACAGTAATTCGCCATGGAGTGCATTTGCAAAAAGGGCATACCGGGGTCGAGCAACCGCTCTAGCCGTTCGCGCGGTGATAGCTGGCCTCGCGCCTTGAACGTTTTGAGCCGCTTATTTGATGCGTCGATCGTGCGCTGCTCGAGTCCACGCCAGTGGTCAATAAGCTCAAACATGCTCTTTCGATTCTCTTTAAAGCCGTCGCTCGACGGCTGAACCGTTGAGGTCAAAATGGTCATCTCAGGCCTCCAATAGGTGTTGAGGAATAGCGATCGGGGTGTCCAGCAGAACTTGGGCATAGGCCTTTGCCTGAGGATCGTTTCTCAAACTTGCGATACCACCCCCACCCAGCGCGTTGTGCAATAGAAAATTCAATGCCGGTAAGCCCGGCATATAAAAGCGATCGATCGCAGGCGTTGTCATAAAATGCGAAAAGCGATCGGCCACATAGTCAGTGGTGAGCACCTTGGCAATCCAAGGCAGGTAGTCAGCCTTCCTAGCGATGATTCCGATATTGGCCTTATCGCCCTTATCACCCGAACGACCCCAGGCTAGCGTTTCTAGCGGCACCTCAATCAAGTTCTCAGATGAGGCTGCCTCAGGAATTAGTGCAACTTCAGAGGGCAAAACATCTGCGCTTGTCGCTGGTGGCGAAAAATCGGTCTCTCCCTCACTGCCAATGAGCTTGATAGACAAGGCTGTTTTATCGACCAAGAATGAGAACAAGCGAATAACGGGCGAGGGCTTGGCACGTGCGCCTGCGAAGAAAGCCATACCTGCCGGTGCCCCCAACGCACAGCCGGTCATTTCACGCAGCAATAGCCCGACGGCACGCGCATCTTGGTGTTTGCAAGCAACTTTGAGCGCCACTTCCCGAGTATCAGATACTGCGGCATGATTGCCCCAGAAGTTCTCTTCGCCAAAAATATCGATGGCGACCTCGTCAAAGTCTGCGGCACCCATGGCCATTAACTTTCGTCGCGTACGCGTCACTGCCTCGTCGGCAAAAATCCGAGCCTTGTCTGCAGCTCGACGACCCACGTACCAAAAGGTCGACCCCGCCCGCCACCCGTCAGCCCAGGTCATGCTTGTCTTGTAAGTTCCGGGAACGCCTCTTCCCCGCGCGTGGGTCATTCGCACACGATCTGTAGCCACTTGCGCTAGCTGGATTTGCGTAAAGTCACAAATAACATCAGGCAAGATGTAAGCGGCAGGGTCACCGATTTCGTACAACAATTGCTCGGCGACGGTGCCTCGACTAACCAAGCCGCCTGTATTTGCCGGTTTATAAATATCAGCGGTACCGTCCTCCCAAACCTCAGCAATGGGGTAGCCAACCTCGTGCAATGAATCTGCAACCTGCTCCCAGTCGGTGAAATTGCCACCTGTTGCCTGCGGACCGCATTCGATCAGGTGACCAACAGCAGACCCTGCTGCCAGCTTATCAAGATCGTCTGCAGACCATCCGAACTCATAGATACATGCTCCCAGCGTCACCGCGCTGTCAACGCAACGTCCAGTCACAACGATATCTGCACCGGCAGCAAGCGCGGCGGCAATCGGAAAGGCTCCGATATAGGCATTTGCACTGGCTATCTTGTCCTTCGGTGGAAAAGCCTCATCTGAGAACATCTCAGAATCGTTCATAGCCTGCACCTGATCAAGATCTGCAATTAAGTCGTCGCCCGTGATGACAACTACCTTTAGGTCATGACCCGCCTCGGCAATCACGTCTCTCAGTGCCTCACCGCAAGCTTCTGGGTTCACACCTCCGGCGTTACTGATCAGCCGAACACCCGAGCTGGCAATGCGTGTCAGATTCGGTTTAACGATGGCAGAGACGAAATCGGTTGCGTATCCCAGCTTCGGATCTGACGCCCGAGCACGCGCCATAATCGACATGGTAATTTCAGCGAGGTAATCAAAGACGATGTAATCGAGATTGTCCTCGCGCAGAAACTGCGCCATCGCCATATCGGTCTCGCCCCAAAAGCCAGTTGCACCGCCAATTTTGATCGTTTTATCCGCCACTTTAATCGCAGCCTCCCATGAAAATGATTGCGCCTCATTAATAATGAGGCATACTCACTGACTATAGGTGGTATTAAAATCGACGGCAAGCCATTAGATAAATTCGGGGTTCACCGCTCGGTCGGCAACCAATACCGAACCAATACCTAAAAGGAAAAGCACTTTGGGCGACACCCAGCGACAACGACTTGAAGCACGCGAGGAGGCCATTCTTGCAGCCGCTGCAGCGCTTTTCAGCGAGTCTGGTGTTGACGGTACGCGCATGGCTGAGATCGCTCGACGAGCCGATGTGGCCGAGGGTACCGTTTATCTCTACTACAAGAATAAGCACGAACTGCTCGAGGCTGTGGTTGATCGGTTTTGGCGGGAACTAACAAAAGGCGCAAAAGCCGCAGTCACCTCAAATGCTCCGTTGAGCCAGCAACTCACTGAACTCGCGAGTTACCACCTCCACTCTCTCATCGATGACTTCAAAATTGTTGAGATTACGTCGCGCGCTCGTCAGCGCCACGGTGAACCGGGCAGACAGTTACCTCAGATACGTAAGTACGTCAGGGTTTTTGACCTCATCATGCAGCGCGGTATTGCCTCAGGTGAACTAGAGGCCTCAACGCCGGTATGGCAAATGCGCGATGTCTTTTACGGCACGCTTGAACACTCAGCGCGAACATTGGTATTGCGAGAGCAGTCCTTTGACGGCAGCATCATCGATAATCTGCTGAGTCTATTTGACGGTTACCGTTTGAAGCACTCTCTGACACAGCAAGAATCCGGATCAAAGCAAGCAGCGCTCGCGCTCCTTCAACAGCTCGAGAGCGAAATCTCTCGTTGGTAAGCGGCTTTAAGTGGCTAGGCCCACTGCGCGCGCAGCGCGTCAATAAAACGCCCCAACTCATCATGCGGCAACTTGTTGATGCCTGCCGCAGCGGCACGCCCGCCTCCGGTCTCGAATTGTCGGCACACTTCGTCCGCACCCGACCGGTTATTAAGCGGAGCGCGCACACTCACGAGGTAACCACCCTCAATATCAGTCAGTACTGCATGGGCCCGATCCGGTGCTTGATTCGCCAGATCATTGCCGTAAACCCCGCTCACTCTTCGCGCCCATGGCGCATCGGGTAAAGAGATCACCGCGATATCGTCGTCCTCTACCGCACGAGGCGCGGTATTCGCTGAGTGCATATCCTGGCGATAAGCTTGGGTCAGCGTTTCAAACAAATCATGATCTTCTTTAATTAAGGCAGTGGGTGATTCAAATCGGGAAAGCCTCTGGTACAAATCTGCCGGCGCAACATGAAGATCGTCAAGACTCGCGCCATAGGCGTTGTAATTGACACAAACACCGAGTTGGCGGAGCGCATCACGATCGACAGCGTGATCGAGATTGGCGATTAAGTTATCCGCCGTGGCATCCAGGTTGTCACCAAACGCTCCAACGCAAGCCCACTCAGCATACCGACCGCGTAAACGTCCATTTATTAATGCACTGGTGCAAACTTCAGGCGCAGGACTAATCAACACATCAAGGGCACTATCCTCAGGAATATCGCCCGCGAAGTGATGGTCGCAGAAGAAGACATCTGCTCCCTCACCGAGCAGCCTAATGACATGGTCGCGGTTCTTATCGAAAGATATGTCGAGCGCGGTAACACGACCGACACCTTGAGAAGGTACGCGCTCGAGCAACTGGATATCGCGCTTTACGCCCGTGACCAGCATTGCATCTGGACGAGGATCAGCATGACGCAACTGAATCAGCGCACAGATGCCGTCCGCATCGCCGTTAAAAACATCATAGTCCATCGTAAAACGCCCCTTTTTTCGGGGCGCATGGTAACAGATGCGATCATTAGCGGTACGTATATTACCGACAACCACTCAATCGAGAATGATGTTATCTGCGTTTTTCACAAGCAGGGCGTCACCTATCCCTTTGACATCTTTGAGGGCCTCGAGGGTTTCAAAATCACCGTGACGCTCACGAAACTCGACGATTCGACGAGCAAGCTGGGGACCCACGCCCGTCAACTCGGCGGCAAGAGTCACCACATCCGCTTCATTGACATTGACCGGGCCATTGACCGACTCAGCAGCCGTTACCGACTCAATAGCAAAGAACGAAATGAGCGCGGTCAGTAAAAGCGCCATCCAATAGGTTGCGAACGCATGTCCTACGCTGGGCTGATGGGGTAATGAGCGACTAAAAAGTATTGTGCTAGACATAAAGCTTCTCCTCATAAATTAAGACTCAAACGAGTCTTGAGAAGATAAGTCCAGTCAACTGCCCCAGGGGAGATCCGCGCTTTTTATCGCTCACATTAGGCGACTTGAGATGACTCAAGCTGCAGGAGAATCTTGTCTACCACATCATTAGGTGATGACGCGCCTGTTATTGAGCGTCCGATCACTAAGTAAGTCGATCCCGCGTTTACCGCATCCCAGGGAGTCACAACCCGACGCTGATCCCCAGCATCATCCTCCGGTAAACGGATACCGGGCGTCACCAAAGAGAACTCATTACCGAACCGATCTTTAAGTAGTGGTGCCTCTTGTGCGGAGCAAACAACACCATCCATTCCACTGTCGTTCGCCAAAGATGCCAATCGCAGCACGCGATCCGCAGGAGACTCCGCAACCCCGAGCTCCAATAAGTCGTCCTTATCCATACTGGTAAGAACTGTCACAGCAATGAGTTGTGTCTTATTACCTCGCTTAGCAACCGCATTAGCAGCAGCTTCCATCATTCGACGGCCACCAGAGGCGTGAACGTTAACCATCCAAACACCCAGATCTGCAGCTGCACCCACAGCACCGGCCACCGTATTCGGAATATCGTGAAATTTTAGATCCAAAAAGACCTCAAAACCCATGTCGTGTAACTCAGACAAAATCGCAGGGCCCACGCTCGTAAATAATTGTTTGCCAACTTTCACGCGAACCGTGCCTGGGTTTAGCTGACGCGCACAGGCAAGGGCTTGGTCGAGTGTTGGAAAGTCGAGTGCGACAATAAGAGGACTTTGCATAACGATTTCTTAAGTGGAGTTAACGAGCAGGTCGATAGAGCGTATCCCAGTTTTTACATCCGGGACATTGCCAATAGAAACTGGGGCCGTGAAATCCACAGACGCCACAAAGATAGGTGGATTGCTTCGTCGATAACTTTCTCGCAGCCTCAACCAACTCGGGACGATTGAGATCGTCCTCCATAAGTTCGAGTGCCTTTTGCAACAGTGCCGAGGTGGGCTTTTGATTTAAACCCTGCACAATGATCTCGAGTGCTTGAACAGTATTTCCTTGGAGCAGTGTCTCCTCGGCTAGGAGCACTCTGAGTTCGGGGTCCTCCCGACTCTCCAATAACGTCGACACGATTGCAATCAATCGATCTCTGCAGTCGAGCGCCTCTGATACCTCGCGCAATGGCTCAATAAATTCAGGCAATCGCGACGGCGCAACGTTAGCGGCGGTTAACAATCGGTCGAGTGATTGCTCAAGGGCACCCTCTCGCTCGTCGATTCGGGCCATGATGATATGCGGCCAAATACTGTGAGCGTCCCAGCGCAAACCTTCTGCGGCCTCATTGCGTGCGACTACCCACTCGCTCTTCGCCTCCTGGTCTTCAGCAGACTCGCAACAATAGTTGCAAAGGCGCGCTTTTATTTTTGCTGCTTTGGCCGTCAAGGCCGGCGTTTCAGGGATTGCAAGAAGCTGTTCCAGCTGTGACTCCGCGAGCATGCGTGCCTGTGCCCAATCGCGACTAGCTTCAAAAACCTCCAGTAACAGTACCTTTGCGTCCGCTTCATGCTCCGCAGAAAGCTCAATGAGGTCCTTGAGTAACTGCTCAGCACGGTCCAATAACCCTGCGGCAATGAAATCCTTCGCGAGCTCCAAGTGCGCCTGGTTCTTTTGAGCATCCGGAAGTTTCGTGCGTGATAGCAGCGACTGGTGGATTTTTATCGCGTTATCCACCTCACCGCGCTTTCTTAGCAAACTGCCGAAGGTAATATGTGTTTCGAACGTCTCGGCATTTACCGCCAGCGCCTCACTAAACGCTTTGAGAGCAGACTCTTGCTCACCGTCGAGGAGAAAATTTAATCCCAAGTAATACTGTGAGGGAGGTGTTTGATCGACTTCGTCATCACGACCCGACGCACCACGTCCAAGTACCCAGCCCGCAGCAACGGCGAGAAATAATAGACCAAGCAGCAGTGTATTCGGCTCAGCCATTACTAGATAACCGCTCTAGTCGTTGTTTCAAGCGAGTATTCTCTCTTTTAAGGGCAGCTAAACCCGCGCGTTGGCGCAAGACAACAACCGTGCTGATAAGGCTTCCCACTGCAAGACCTGTTACCAGAAACAGTAGCAGCCAAACTGCCATAGTCTGCTCCGGCAGGGTGATGACGAAAAGAGAGAGTGGCACTAGCGACGTATTCTGCGTGGCAAACACGGCGCCAATAAAAATGGACGCGGCTACGAGACTGAATGAGAGAACGGCACGCAGCCAGCTGAGCATTAAAATACCGCCTTGATCGAGCGATTCACCCGCTCCCGCAGCTCCTTCCCCGGCTTGAAGTGCGGAACATGCTTACCCTCCAACTCAACGGATTCACCCGTCTTGGGGTTACGACCCTTTCTGGGCTCACGGTAATGCAAGGAAAAACTGCCAAAACCACGGATCTCGATACGCTCCCCAGATGCGAGTGATCCAGCCATATGGTTAATCATTAACTTAACGGCAAGTTCCACGTCTTTATTGGTCAACTGGGTCTGTTGTGACGCCATTAAGTCAATTAATTCGCTTCTTGTCATGATTCCTCGCTCCAGCGCGTATTGTCCACAGCATGACGCGGGCACACAAGAGCTAAAACTCTACAGACCGTTTTTCATAGTTTCTTTAGAAACTTCTCTAACACCTGCAGGTCAAGGGGTTTCGTCAACACAGATTCAAAGCCCGCGTCCTCAAATTCCTGGACTGCATCGCTACTCGCATTCGCAGTGCAGGCAAACACCCTTAACTTATCCGCCAGCGCGGGGTCTTGTTTGATCCAAGACATTAAATCGAGTCCCGAGTGCTCTGGCATTTGAATATCAGTGATAACAATGTCGATATCCTGTGCTTGCAAAATATCAAAACCCGCTTTTGCTGAGCTCGCCATCCTTAACTTCACGCCAAGACGTTCCATCATCGCCGACATCACTAGCTGGTTTGTTTCACTATCCTCTACGTATAAAAATTCCAAGGAGGAAATACCAGACTCAGCCTCTTGAGGGCTGGTAGCTTGAGCAATGGACTGTGCTTCGTTTTCAGAATCCCACTCTAAATTGCGAAGTTTAAGCGCAAAATCGAAGACTGAGCCTTTGCCCACCTCGCTCGAGATATTGAGCTTGGCGCCCATACTGTCTAATAGCTTTCGAACAATACTTAAACCTAAACCTGTGCCAGAGAACTTTCGGTTAAGTCCATCACCCACTTGAAAGTAAGGTTCACCCACTTTTTCTAAATGAGCAGCATCAATGCCAATTCCTGTGTCCTCGACCACGAATAAAAACTCGGTGTAGAAGTCTGTTCGACTCAACACACTCACCTCGAGCACTACCTCGCCCTCCCGAGTAAACTTTCTCGCGTTGGCGAGTAAGTTCATCAAGATCTGACCAATGCGTTGTTGATCCATCATCACTCTCGCGTTGCGAGTCTCATCGATCTCTGTAACGAAACGGATTGCTGAATCATCAAACAGCATAGCTGTCGTTTTTTCGATATCACTCAGAAATTCGTGGAGCTCTGTGGGCTCAGTAATAAGTGTGACTTTCTCATGCTCCCAGCGCTGGAAGTCTAGAAGCTCGTTGATTAATAGAAGCAGCGCCTGCGAGGCTCGACGAGCAATACCAAGGTAATTCCTCGCATCCTCTGGTTTTGCTGCTGTGTCTGCCATGAGATCCAGCGACGCAATGATACTGTGCAAGGGCGTTCGTAACTCGTGACTCACACTGGCGGTGAATGCATCTTTAGCCGCCAACGCCTTGGTTAACTCAGCGGTTCTCTCGGCGACGGTATCCTCGAGCGATAAAAACAGTCTTCGGTTCTCCCGATCTTGCCCTCGAAGGGTAACTTGTAGGCGACGGAGACTTGTTAACAGCGTGCCAATCTCGTCTTGACGCTTGTCTGTCCGCAATTTACCGCTGTACTGGCGCTCTCCCAGTGCATCAGCGAAACCGGCGGCCTGAATAATAGGTATCAAGACACGTGTCGATAATTGCCGAGCGAAAGCCACCTGCAGTAGGCAAATGAAGGCAAATGAAAAATAGATAAGTTGCGTCAGCGACCATAATCGGCGATCGAGCGCCTCACGCTTGAACATAACCGCCACGCGACCATCGATAATGTCGGTCTCAAAGGCCCGGTCTGCTGCTACGTATTTGGGTCCAAAGATCTCATCGATCGTTGCGATTTCCTCCGATGCAGGGAAGACCGCGAAAATTTCCTGGGAGTCTTCACTGGTATTGATCACAGCAACGATAGGCTTTCTTCCGTCAAACGAGACCTGCTGGTTCAGTTCCTCGAGTGCGGATAAGTCCTGTTGTTCAAGCGCGGAGCGGACGCTGATCGAATAGGCCGCAGCGAGGCTACTCAGCTCGTCGCGCATACTCTCCTCCAAGACCGCAGCTTGTCGGCTTGGCAACACGTATAGCATCAATAAAGCAACTAAGAGGGTGAACCCCCCCATAAGCACCGTGACTTGAAAAAGAAGCGACCGATTCACTTCAATTCAACGACTCGTAACGAGCTTGGCACCTCTGGCATTTCCTCGGCAACCATTACGCCCAGAGCCCCTCGTTGAGCCTGCACCGTTGACACTACCCCAGAGGGGTCATCTACATAGACTGGCGCATTAGCGCGGCCGCTAAACACCACTCTGAACCACAGACGCTGCATCACTCGGCCCGATGCGTCAAACAAGCCACGAGCAACAGGCTCAAAATCATCCGACTCGCGCGACGGAAGGATTGCGATCGCCGCGTTACCGTCGTCCCAGTTTCTTCTCTTTCCCGTGAGAAGCGCACGGAGAGAGTCCTCGTCTAAAGAAGCGTTTGCTGGCGCATTCATAACCACATACATCTGCGCAGCCAGGCCCTTGTGGGACCCGATCGCCAAGAGAAAAAGGAGACATGTGAGAGCGAGACGATTCATGAAAATTAGAACGCGAAGGAAAGCTGAGCTTCTAGAACACTATCGTCGATTCGCACATCCCCCTGATCCGTATCTTCGGAGCGTGCTTCAACTTTGAGCGATGTATTGTCCGTAACAAACCATTCGAGTCCTAGACCCGCCCGCCTTTCAGACCCCGGTCTAAAATGAACCTCGCTTTCATCGACGGTAATGTAGTCATAAAGCCCATAAACAGAGAACTTGTCTGACAAGTGGTAACCCGCATATTGATAAACCGTCCAGTTCCAGTCTCCACCATCGGTGCGATTAGCTGATACCTCTGTCAGTGTCCGCCAATACTCGTCCTCGTGGTGAAGTGAGAACGAGAGGAGTTCATAAGGAATATCCTCATTCGTTCCCGACTCCGCTTGCCCCATGCGCATATCACCATGCTCCATGTGATCCATGTCCATATGGCCGGCACCCATTTGATCGCCAACACCATGATTGTGACCGGAGTGGAAAGGGCTATCCTCGTGATCAAGAATCGTGTCGCGGTAGTAGCTTACAATCGCGCGTGAGTCAGGTGTTGGCGCCCAATTGAAATTTACGGTGTAGGATTGCACGCCGCTACCGAACGCATCGTCCCCCTCAGACTGTCCTGTGCCCAAAACAATGTCGTAGCCAATACCTTCCACCATGGGACTCATGCCAGAGAAGCGAACACCGACCTCGTGGATGGGAATGAAGCGTGTGAACGACCTGGGGCGATTAATCGTTGGAAAGAAGATGCGACCGTGGTGGAAGTTATCATTCCAGTAGTTCACCGGCGTGTGCATCTTGCCAATACTCACAGCATTATCACGATTGAATTCGTAACGCAGACGGTAGCGATGTGCCGAGAATGACTTGTCCGTGTATTTCGGAGCTACGTAGGTGAACTCACCTAAAAACGAAAGCTTTCCCGTCAGATTTCCGGTCACAAACAACGCCGACTCGCCCCATTCGAAGGTTCGGTCAGCCGCGTCAGCTGCGTCAGAGCTGTCGTACTCAAAGTGGGTAAAAAGATTCGCATTGACCTCCTGGGCCTGAAGCTGAGGCGCGATACACAGGACACCAACGACTATGAGCGAACGTTTAAAACATTTCAGGACTTTCATAGCTCACAAACACCTAAAGATCATAGTGGGAGAGTAGCAAAAAAAAAGCCGGCAATGCCGGCTTCTCTTAGAGGTTATGACAAAAGTGCCACTTTACGTGTTGTCCATTTGCGCCTTGATCAAGTCGCCAATAGTACCCGGTGATGCCGCACCGTCCTGGTCTTTGAGAGACTGGACTGCTTCTTTTTCATCATCCATGTCTTTCGCCTTGATTGAGAGACCAATCGAACGACTCTTACGATCGATGTTGACGATCTTCGCCTCGACCTTGTCACCCACATTGAGGACAGAGCGCGCGTCTTCGACACGATCACGGCTCAGGTCCGCGACTTTGATGTAGCCTTCCACTTCCTCATTCAGCTTCACCACTGCGCCCTTCGCATCGACCTCGGTGACTTCACCAGTGACGATGCTGCCTTTGTCAGACTCACCCAAATAGATTGAGAAAGAGTCTTCCTCGAGCTGCTTGATACCCAGCGAGATACGCTCGCGCTCGGGATCAATACTGAGGATCACAGTCTCGATCTCGTCGCCTTTCTTGTAATTGCGAACCGCCTCTTCACCCGTCTCGTTCCAGCTGATATCGCTGAGGTGAACCAGACCGTCAATGTTGCCCGCTAAGCCAATGAAGATACCGAAGTCGGTGATTGACTTGATGGAACCGGAAATCTTGTCGCCTGTTGCGTGCTGTGATGCAAATGCATCCCATGGATTCTGCTGGCACTGCTTGATACCGAGCGAGATGCGACGACGCTCCTGGTCAATATCGAGGACCATGACTTCGACTTCATCACCCAAGTTGACGATCTTAGAGGGGTGCACGTTCTTGTTGGTCCAATCCATTTCTGAAACGTGAACCAGACCTTCAACGCCCTCTTCGATCTCTGCGAAGCAGCCGTAGTCAGTCAAGTTAGTGATGCGCGCGTTAACGCGGCTACCTTCTGGGTAACGGTTCGTGATTTCTACCCATGGATCTTCGCCCAATTGCTTAAGACCCAGCGATACACGGTTACGCTCACGATCAAACTTTAGGACTTTGACATCTATTTCTTGACCGACTTCAACCACTTCGCTTGGATGCTTAATGCGCTTCCATGCCATATCCGTGATGTGAAGAAGACCGTCAACACCACCGAGGTCGACAAACGCACCGTAGTCAGTGAGGTTCTTGACCACGCCCTTGACGCTCTGACCTTCTTGGAGGTTCTGGAGCAACTCATCGCGCTCAACGCTGTTCGCTGCTTCCATAACCGCGCGACGAGAAACCACAACGTTGTTGCGCTTCTGATCGAGCTTAATCACTTTGAATTCTAATTCTTTGCCCTCAAGGTGCGCAGTTTCACGGATTGGACGTACGTCGATCAGTGAGCCTGGCAGGAAGGCACGGATAGAGTCGACATCGACCGTAAAGCCGCCCTTGACCTTACCGTTGATGACACCCACGACCACTTCTTGCGCGACGTGCGCTGCTTCCAGGGTCTTCCAAGCTTCAGCGCGCTTCGCTTTCTCGCGTGACAGTTTGGTTTCGCCAAAGCCATCTTCGACGGTTTCAAGCGCAACCTGGACTTCGTCACCGATATTGAGGGTGCACTCGCCACTAGCATTAGTAAATTGATCCCGGGGAATAACACCCTCGGACTTTAGACCGGCATGGACAGTGACCCACTCGTTGTCAATATCGATTACGACACCCGTCACGATCGAACCGGGCTCCATGTCGACGGTTTTTAGACTTTCTTCGAATAACTCGGCGAATGATTCGCTCATTGAATATACCTGTAGTATCGCTGCATACATCGCAGCACCAACCTTCCTACCCGGCTGGGTCGATTAAAAACGCACTGAGTCGAGGGGTAAGGCCTTTAACCGTCTGAGTGCACTAGCCCTTTTTGCGAAGCAAGAAGCATGACGTGCGAAAAGACATCGTCGGCTGACATAGCTGTGCTATCGACAACCACCGCGTCCTCTGCCGGCACGAGTGGTGACACTGAACGGGTTCTATCCCGCTTGTCACGCGCCTCTATGGCCTCCAAAAGGCGCGGCAGACTAACATCCTCACCCTGCTGCTGCAACTGACTTTGTCGCCTCTGAGCGCGCGCCATGGCCGACGCCTCCAGAAAAATCTTGAGTGGCGCCTCTGGAAATACCACCGTTCCCATATCACGACCATCGGCAATTAATCCCGGGGGTGATGCCAATTCCCTCTGTCGCGATAACAGCGCCTGCCTTACGGAGGGAATAGCAGCCACGGCCGAGGCGCCCTCGCCACCTTTCACGCTGCGTACCGCATCAGTCACATCATCACCGGCATAGCTAACACGCACACCGCTCGCAGAGCTGCGAAACGACACATCCAAAGAACGTGCTATGTGCGTTACGCCCATCTCATCCGCCCAATCGATACCCCGGGCGAGCGCCGCATAACCAACAACACGATAAAGTGCGCCGCTGTCTAGAAGATGAAATTCAAGAGTCTCAGACAGACGCTGCGACAAGGTCCCCTTGCCCGAACCGCTGGGTCCATCGATGCAGATCACTGGGCAGGCCATGCTTTAAGCGACCTCTGAAATCCGTAAGCCGGCATTCCGTGCCAGCGTCGCAAACCCCGGGAAGGATGTGGCAACGTGATCGCAATCGTTCACCTGAATCGGACCGTTTGATCGGAGCGCTGCCACCGAGAAAGACATTGCTATGCGATGATCGTGGAAGGTATCTACCTCACCACCGATCATTTGCCCACCGGTTATCACAATCCCGTCTTCTTTTACTCTGTTAGTAATGCCCAACCGTGTTAGGCCGTCAGCCATCGACGCGATCCGATCACTCTCTTTTACGCGCAATTCCTCAGCACCTGAAAGCGTCGTCGTTCCCGAGGCACAGGCCGCTGCAATGAACAACACGGGAAACTCATCAATAGCGAGAGGCACAAGGTCCTCAGGAATATCGATACCCCTGAGTGGCGCAGACCGCACACGCAAATCCGCCACAGGCTCTCCACCCACCTCGCGCTCGTTGAGCACCTCTATATCGGCCCCCATCAAGGTTAAAATAGTCACAACGCCTGACCGCGTCGGATTCATACCAACATGCTCCAAAGTCAGATCGGAGCCCTCTGCAATCGATGCTGCGACCAAAAAGAAGGCCGCTGATGAGATATCTGCCGGGATATCAAGCGTCGCTGCTTTCAAGGCGCCACCACCCTGCAAACTGATGACCTTGTTTTCGCAATCAACGGTATACCCAAAGCCACGCAGCATTCGCTCCGTGTGATCTCGCGTGGGAGCTGGCTCTGTTACCGACGTTCTTCCCTCGGCATAAAGCCCAGCCAATAAAACGCAGGACTTTACCTGTGCGCTCGCCACGGGCATGTCATAGTGAATACCCTTGAGTGAACTTCCACCTTTTACTGTCAACGGTGGCTTACCTTCATCGCTGTCAATGTCAGCGCCCATCTCTTCAAGAGGGTTTGTCACTCTGCCCATTGGACGCTTTTGCAACGAGGCGTCACCGCTCATCGTTGAGTCAAAGGGCTGTGCTGCTAATAAACCGCTCAGCAGTCGAATGCTGGTACCGGAATTCCCCATATCAAGAACGTCCGCCGGGGCTTTTAGCCCGTGCATACCAACGCCTTCTATTTCAATCTTTCCCGCATCAGGGCCTTTAATAGTGACCCCCATATCTCGGAACGCCTGAACAGTCCGCAGGGCATCCTGACCCTCCAGGAAGCCAGTAGCGACGGTCGTTCCCTCTGCGATCGCCCCCAACATAACCGTTCGATGTGACATGGATTTGTCACCGGGCACTCGAACGGTACCTGTCAGCGAGCCGCCGGGCTCAACCAAAAACTTCATGATGTCTCCTCCGTCGCACGATGAAGCAATGGGTTTAAAACACTGTCGTGAGCGCGCCGATGTTCGCGACAAGTTGCAAAATACGTTTTCATCGCCTCAGCGTCTCCGTGATCAACCATCGCTCTCAGGACTTGCATCTCTGCCTCAAACTGATCAATGGCGTCTAGTAAAGCACTGCGATTAGTAACCGCAATATCGGCCCACATCAATGGGTCTGAGCCCGCGATACGTGTCATATCTCGCAACGCTCCACCACCGTGAACCATAGGGTCGGATGCGTCTTGCTCAAGCGCTTTTGTCATCGCGTAAGACACCATATGCGGCATGTGAGAGCTAGCAGCCAGCATAGCGTCGTGCGCCTCCACTGCCATTTGTCGAATGTAAGCGCCCGTTAATTTCCACATAGCTGAGACGATCTCGACGGCAGCGGGATCGGTCTTGGTCATCGGCGTCAGTATGACCTCGCGCCCTCGAAAAAGGGTCTCGTCGGCATGGGCAACACCGCTATGTTCAGATCCTGCTATCGGGTGTCCCGGGACAAAATAATCACAGTCATCCCCCATTGCTTCGACAACAAAACCTTTAATGCTGGCTAGGTCGGTAATTACCGGCCGGTGCTCACTGCTATCGGCCAACACCTTGAGCGAGCGCAAGACCTCGCCGGTTGCGATGGGCGGTGCGCCGACGACGATCAGATCAGCACGAAAAAATACGTCTTCGAGCGCTAGGGAGTAGTCATCGATAACACCTAGCTCCAACCCGCGCTTAAGGCTTGGCTCCCGTGGCCCCCAGGCAATGAGTGATCCCTCCCAAGAACTCGATTTAAGTGCTCGAGCGAGTGACCCAGAGATCAGCCCTAAACCTACAAGCGCGACGGTTTGCGCAGAAAAACTTGCCATCAGATGGGTGCTTTAGGGTACGAGCCCAGGGGTTTCAGAAGAATCGAATTTTCCTCGAGTTCCGACATCACACCTCGAACGGGCTCATCGGAAAGGTGTCCCTCGAATTCGATGAAGAACATGTATGTCCACTTCTCTGTCTTAGACGGACGTGAATCAATACGCGTCAGACTGATACCTCGCTCCTCAAACGGACGTAACAAATTCAGCAAAGCACCCGGGCGGTTGCGGCTAGCGATTAAGATCGAGGTTTTATCTGCGCCACTGGCGGGCACGCTCTCCCGCCCGATCACGTAAAAACGCGTGGTGTTATGGGCAATATCTTGGATCGCCTCACTCAGCTTTACGAGGCTATAACTTTCAATGGCGAGGTCACCCGCTATCGCAGCTACATTCGCCTCGGTCTGGGCACGCTTTGCGGCTTCACCATTACTTCTGCAAACATCGCGAGGCACCCCAGGCAAATTCGCATCCAACCAGTCCCGACACTGCCCCAGCGCCTGTTCATGACCGCAAACCACCGACAGCTCTGTAAGCGGCTGGGAACGCGCAGCAATTAAGTGGTGGACTACCGGCAACTCTACCTCACCGATAATCTGAAGCGGGGACTCTAGGAAGCAATCCAGTGTCTGCCCCACCATACCTTCCGTTGAATTTTCGACAGGGACAACCGCCATATCGCAGGCCCTGTCTTCAACCAGCCGGAAAACATCTTTGATCGTGGATTGAGGCTCAAGAATTGCCGACTGACCGAAATGCTTCAGAGCCGCTGCCTGAGAGTAGGTACCTGCAGGACCCAAAAATCCAACCGTCAGCGGACGCTCGAGTGCAAGACAGCTCGACATGATCTCGCGAAAAATGCGGGCCGCTTGATCGGCGGGTAGAGGGCCTGGATTATTTTCCTGAATGGCTCTCAATATTTGAGCCTCTCTTTCGGGACGATAAAACAGTGCTTCGCCCTCCTGACTGGCGGCCAACTTTATTTCAGCCACGCGCCGAGCACAGTCGGCTCTCGCGTTAATCAACGCGAGCAACTGCTGATCGATTGCATCGATATCTGAGCGTATAACTGCTAATTGATCGTCAGAGGCCATCGCGAGGGTGCCTATCCATTCTCTTTTTCGAAGTGGCGCATGAAATCGCACAAGGCATCAACCGACGCCTGCTCTACCGCATTGTAAATGCTTGCGCGCATGCCACCTACGGAGCGGTGCCCCTTAAGGTTCAACAAATTCGCTTCCTCAGCCTGCGACAAAAACAGCTTATCGAGGCTCTCATCCGCCAGTGTGAACGGAACATTCATCAGCGATCTGTAACGGGGGTCCACAGGATTTGCATAAAAATCACTGCGATCAATCAAGCCGTAGAGGGTCTCTGCTTTGCGCTGATTCCTGACATGCATTGCTTTCAAGCCACCTAGGGACTCCAGCCACTCGAACACCAGCCCTGCAAGATAGATACCGAAAGTCGGTGGAGTGTTATACATCGAGTCGTTTTCAGCCGCTGTTTTCCAATTGAGCATCGCGGGCGTTTCCGCGCGCGCACGCCCAAGTAGATCGCGGCGGACAATCACAATGCAAAGTCCTGCAGGACCGATGTTCTTCTGCGCCCCCGCATAAATGACACCGAACCGATCTACATCAATCGGACGCGATAAAATCGTTGATGACATGTCAGCCACCAGTGGCGCATCGCTCTCGGGCACAAAACTAAATTCGAGTCCGCCAATCGTCTCATTGGGACAGTAGTGCAGATACGCCGCTCCCTCGCTTAGATTCCAATCAGCTACGGGATCGATGGTTGCAAAATTGGTGGACTCAGACGTCGATGCAACGTTCACCGATGTAAATCTTTTGCCCTCTGCTAGCGCTTTTTTCGACCATTGGCCAGTGACGACCTGATCAACCGTATCGTCAGCTCTACTCAAATTCAAAGGAACGGATGCAAATTGCTGGGATGCACCGCCTTGCTGAAATAGCACGGCATAGTCATCGCTGATATTCATAAGGCCACGCAGTGAGGCTTCCGCACGCTCTGCAATGCCAACAAACTCGGCGCTGCGATGACTCAACTCCATGACAGAAGCACCCGCTCCCTGCCAGTCGAGCATTTCCGATTGTGCCCGTTCAAGCACAGGTATTGGGAGCGCCGCCGGCCCCGCACAAAAATTATGAGCCCGCATCAGTCTTGATTCTCTGTATTGTCGCTCTCGACAACCTCGTCGGCCACCGCCTCCTCAGCAGCGACTGCCTGTGCAGGCTCTGCCGCATCATCGTCTTCGACGATGCGACTAACACTCACCAAGGCCTCGCCATCGCGTGTGCGAATAACACGGACACCTTGCGTATTGCGTCCCAGAAGGCTGACTTCGTCAACGCGCGTTCTAACAGCGGTACCCTGATTGGAAATCAGCATCATTTCATCGCCATCCCAGACTTGAACAGCACCTACCAACGAGCCGTTTCGGGCCGAAGTTGACATAGCGATCACACCCTTACCACCACGACCTTTTGCCGGGAATTCAGCGTTTTCTGTACGCTTTCCATAACCGTTTTCGGTCACGGTGAGGATCCGCCCTCCTTCTTTGGGCACGATCAATGAAATTAACCTATGGTCATCCGCAAGATTAATGCCGCGCACACCACGAGCAGTCCTTCCCATCGCACGCACTTGGCCTTCGTTAAATCTCGTCGCTTTGCCCTCAGATGAGAACAGCATGATGTCGCTGTTACCGTCGGTGATCGCCGTGCCGATAAGCACGTCATCCTCGTCAAGCTCGATCGCTCGCAAGCCAACGCTTCGTTGGCGTGCAAACTGCGTCGCGGCGGTCTTTTTAACCGTACCCTTGGCTGTTGCCATGAAGATGAACTGATCCTCGTCATAGCTTTCAATCGGCAAAATCGACGTGATGCGTTCGTTCTCATCCAGCGGCAGCAAGTTCACCATGGGGCGTCCACGCGCATTCCGACTCGCAAGCGGTATGTGGAATACCTTAAGCCAGTAAACCTTGCCAAGGTTGGAGAAACACAAAACCGTCGCATGGGTGCTGGCAATGAGTAAGTGCTCAACGAAATCCTCGTCCTTCACAGCCGTGGCGCTTCGGCCCGTGCCACCGCGTCGCTGCGCCTGATAATCAGTCAGCGATTGTGTCTTCGCGTAGCCTTGGTGCGAAATGGTAACAACGCGATCTTCCTCTGTAATGAGGTCTTCTACTGTTAAGTCGTGCGCTGAGTCCGTAATCTCCGTAAGACGCTCGTCACCAAAATCGGACACCAACTCCTCGAGCTCCTCGCGGATAACTGACCGCAAGCGATCGGGATCGCCTAAAATATCGAGCAGATCTGCGATCTCAGCGACTTTGTCCGCATACTCTTGCAACAACTTCTCGTGCTCGAGCCCTGTCAGGCGATTCAGTCTCAAGTCGAGGATAGCTTGCGCCTGTGCCGGTGATAGGTGGTACTTGCCATCGATGAGACCAAAGTCTCCCTCGAGATCATCGGGACGGCATGCCGCCTCGCCCGCACGCTCAAGCATGGCGCTTACATCCCCAGGCGCCCATGCGGCGGCAACCAGTCGCTCGCGCGCATCCGCTGCTGTGGGAGAAGTCTTAATGAGCTCGATAATTTCGTCGATATTAGCTAGGGCGACTGCGAGACCTTCCAAGACATGACCGCGCTCTCTTGCCTTGCGAAGGAGGAACAATGTTCGGCGGGTTACGACTTCACGACGATGACGCAGGAACGCTTCAATGATCTCTTTGAGATTCAATACCTTTGGCTGACCATCTACCAGGGCAACCATGTTGATGCCCACCACTGACTGCAACTGCGTCTGCGCGTAGAGGTTGTTAAGAACCACGTCCCCCACTTCGCCACGACGAAGCTCAATAACCACACGCAGACCGTCTTTATCGGACTCATCGCGCAGCTCAGTAATGCCCTCGATCTTCTTCTCTTTTACCAGTTCGGCGATTCGCTCAAGTAAACGCGCTTTGTTCAGTTGGTAGGGGATCTCATGAATGATGATCGTATCTTTACCCTTGGCCTCGTCAGTGACCACTTCGGCTTTGGCTCGGACGTAAATACGACCTCGGCCCGTACGGTAAGCCTGAATAATGCCCGCACGCCCCGTAATAATGGCGCCAGTGGGAAAGTCGGGACCCGGTATGTAGCGGATAAGGTCATCCACTTCCAGCTCAGGATTCTCGAGTAGCGCCATGCACCCGGCAACGACTTCCCGCATGTTGTGTGGGGGGATGTTTGTCGCCATTCCAACAGCAATACCCGCGGACCCATTGATCAGCAGGTTAGGTGCGCGAGTCGGCAGCACGGTGGGAATATGCTCAGTACCGTCGTAGTTCTCTGCGAAGTCGACCGTCTCTTTTTCGAGATCAGCGAGCAGCGAATGCGCCAATTTGGTCATGCGGATTTCGGTGTAGCGCATCGCTGCAGCGGAATCGCCATCGATCGAACCGAAGTTGCCCTGACCATCAACGAGCGGGTAACGCAGGGAGAAGGTCTGCGCCATGCGCACGATCGTGTCGTAGACCGCCGAGTCACCGTGCGGGTGATACTTACCGATCACATCACCCACAACACGCGCAGACTTCTTGTACGCTTTATTCCAGTCGTTGCTGAGTTCGTTCATTGCGAAGAGAACGCGCCGGTGAACCGGCTTGAGCCCATCTCGCACGTCGGGAAGAGCGCGTCCGACGATAACACTCATCGCGTAATCCATGTAGGATTGCTTGAGCTCGTCCTCAATATTGATAGGGTGTACTTCTTGCGCTAAGTCTTGCTGCTGATCTGACATCCGATGGTCTTTTTTTGTTGACGGGCGTGCCGTCAAAACCCTGCAATTGATAAGCTGTAAATTCTATCAAATTCAGTTGGTTGAGGCTACGTTTCCGACCCCTTTGAATTGGAATACTTTGATCTATGACAATGACGGATTTTGTTCTCCACCCGGACGCGATCATCCCCGTAGCGGGACCCGAGAATGTAATTACCGGACACAGTCTAATCGTGAGAGATGGCACCATTATTGGACTCCCACCGACCGAGGAAGCGAGACAGCTTCAGGACCATGAGCATATAAATTTGCCTGGGCACACACTGATGCCGGGGCTGATTAATGCTCACGGCCACGCAGCGATGACTCTTCTTCGCGGATATGCTGATGACATGCCACTTGCACGCTGGCTAGAGGAGAAAATTTGGCCCATGGAGGGCAAGTGGGTGGCACCTGATTTTGTTGAAGACGGCACCGAAATCGCCGCCGCCGAGATGATCTTGAGCGGCATCACAACAACCAGTGACATGTACTTCTTCCCCGATATTGCCGCGCAAACATTGCGTCGCGCCGGCATGCGGACCCAAATCGTTTTTCCGATAATGAACATAGCCACATCGTGGGCAACTGACGCGCGCGAGTATCTCGACAAAGGACTCGCGTTGCGAGATCACTTCAGAAATGACGATCTGGTCGATGTCGGCCTCGGTCCTCATTCGACGTATACCGTCGATGAAACCTTATTGAACACCACGGCAGTGCTCGCCAATGAACTTGACGCGGCGGTACAAATCCATCTTCATGAGACTAGTGCCGAGGTGCAGGCACATCTTGAGGCAACGGGCGAGAGACCGGTCGCTCTATTGGCGCGCATAGGCCTATTAGGACCGCGAACACAATGCGTCCATATGACAGAGTTAGATCAACAAGACATTGAGACGCTCGTGCAACATGGCGCGCATGTCATTCATTGCCCCAGATCTAACATGAAACTTGCCTCGGGCAGTTGCCCTGTCACCAAACTCAAGGCCGCGGGTGTCAACGTGGCCCTAGGCACAGACGGCGCTGCCAGCAATAACAAACTCAATGGCCTTGCGGAAATGCAGGCTGCCTCGCTCCTCGCGAAGCTGGAGAGTGGCGATCCGACCGCGTTATCTGCGATGGATACCATAAAAGCAGCCACGCTCGATGGGGCACGAGCCTTGGGCATGGACGCGTGTACGGGAAGCCTTGAACCGGGAAAGGCAGCGGACATCATCGCCCTCGATACAAGCACACTCGCGATGAGTCCAAATCACCATGTCGACTCCAATATTGTGTACGCGAGTGCTGGCACCGAGGTCACATGGAGCTGGATAGCCGGCAGGAACGTCCTCAAAGAAAGACAATTGCAAACCCTAGACATCAGCGGTATCCGCAACAAAGCAGAAGCTTGGCGCGCTAAACTCACAGGGTGAATGCCACGTATATGCCTTAGCATTTTCCATTGACCACGAATCGAGCACTCAATGACAGATACCAATGTAGATCCTGACGAAATCGCTAAATTTGAAGCCCTCGCATCACGATGGTGGGATGAGAATAGCGAGTTCAAGCCTTTGCATGACATCAATCCACTCAGAGCCGGCTGGATCGATCGCTACAGCGACGTGAAAGGAAAGCGATTAATCGACGTTGGCTGCGGTGGCGGTCTCTTAAGTGAGGCCATGGCCCATCGTGGCGCGACGGTCACAGGAATCGACATGGGTGAGGCCCCCCTATCCGTCGCTAAAATCCACTTACTCGAATCTCAACTCGATGTTGAGTATCGGCAAACCACGGCGGAAAAGATCGCCGAGGAACGGCCCGAGGCCTACGATGTCGTGACGTGCTTGGAAATGCTCGAGCACGTACCTGATCCGTCAAAAGTAATACAAGCCTGCGCCGACATGGCGAAACCGGGCGCCGACCTTTACTTCTCCACCATCAATCGGAATCCAAAGGCCTGGCTCTTCGCGATTGTCGGTGCTGAATACGTATTAAATCTATTGCCCAAAGGCACACACGAGTATGACAAACTCATCAAACCGTCTGAACTCGCTCGCTGGGCGAGGGCCGCGGGACTGACGGTTGAAGCGATGATTGGACTCACGTACAACCCCATTACCAAGCACTACCGCTTAGTCGAGGGCGACGTTTCCGTCAATTACATGATTCGGGCAAGCAAGCCCGCGTGAGTACATCGTCATTCAGCGCCTTTGTCTTCGACCTTGATGGCACACTGATCGATACGGCCAGTGAGCTTGTCGCTGTCTACCACCGCATGTGCCTTGAGCTTGGCGGCGGTGAAAAACCCTTCGAAGACGCGCGCAAACTGATCTCTTATGGTTCTGGCCGTCTCGTCACTGAGGCCACAGGTATTGAAGAGGGAGACCCTCGTTGGGAGCCCTACCGCCAAACCTACCTAGATTGGTACGAGGAAATCCTCGGGAGTAGCGCCGTCCCTTACGACGGCTTGGTTGACACGGTTGCGGCCATCTCGACCGCGGGGGCGTGTTGGGGGGTTGTGACAAATAAATTTCGGCGTTTCGCTGAGCCGTTAATGGCAGCTATGCCCTTCGATCCACCCGCGGGCACGCTAGTTACGCCCTGCGACGTCACCAATGCGAAGCCCGACCCCGAAGCGATTTTAATGGCGGCTCGCCAACTCGAAGTGAAGACGGAGCACATGGTTTACGTGGGTGATCACCTACGCGATATTCAAGCTGGCAACAGCGCCGGCTGCTTCACTGTGGCTGTCGGCTACGGCTACATCGAAGATCACGACGACCCCAGAACATGGGGAGCCGACCTCTTTGTCGAGACGCCCTCCGCGCTTTGCCATTGGATAAAGGATCAACTCAAATGCCGATAGCACCCACCTCATGGTCTGCGCGCGAAGACGAACTCGCGGACAAAACTATTCTAGTAACAGGTGCGGCCGAGGGTATTGGCCGCGCAGCATCGCTCGCCTTTGCGTCACATGGCGCTGAAGTCCTGTTGTTGAGTCGCAATGAAGCCCGCTTGGAGTCGCTGTATGACGAGGTCGTAGCCGCCGGCGGTCGACAGCCAGCAATCTTGGCAATGGATCTCGCCAAAGCCACGCACGATGACTTCGTGACCCTCGCGGGCTCCCTCGGTGAAGAACTACCCAAAATCGATGGCTTACTGCACAACGCAAGCCTTCTTGGCGATAGAAAACCGATTGCTCAAACACGTGCGACAAGTTGGCACGACGTCATGCAGGTCAATGTCAATGCCGGATTCATGTTGACGCAAACCTTGCTGCCTCTACTGGAGCAGTCGCCCTCAGCTTCAGTTATTTTTACCAGCTCCGCTGTGGGCCGAAAAGGGCGGGCATATTGGGGAAGCTACGCAGTTTCGAAGTTTGCCACCGAAGGCCTAATGCAGGTGCTCGCTGACGAACTTGGGTCAACCAGCAACATTCGCGTCAATAGTCTTAACCCCGGAGCCGTGAACACAGCGATGCGCCAATCGGCCTATCCCGCTGAACCACCCACAACCAACCCATTGCCTGAAGCAGTTATCCGCGAGTGGGTTTTTATGATGAGTGACGCGAGTCGTCACCTTAACGGAGAGGCATTAAGCGCACAGTGACTGCGATCTATTCGGTCACCCACATGAACTAGTCGCGCAAATCCTTCCGCTTTTTGATGTGCTTGCCGCTTTTACGCGATTGTCGCTCTCTCTTTTCAGCTGCCTTCTTGGAAGGCTGGAAAACAGCTTTCGGCTCTAGTTGAGCCATGTGGTAGACGGCATCGGCGTCGCGCTGCTTTAGCTCCATCCACTGCCCTTTTTTGAGCTTAGACGGTATAAAGACGTCGCCGTAACGAACGCGCTTTAAACGCGATACCGTGGTTCCCTGAGACTCCCATAGTCGCCGGACTTCTCGATTGCGACCCTCGGATAACACGACATAAAAGAACTGGTTAATACTGTCCTCATCGCCGCCACCTTCTTGGATATCCGTGAAACGCGCAGGGCCATCATCCAGCTCGACTCCGGCTTTCAGACGATCCAACATAGCCTTATCGACGCGCCCCATAACACGGCACAGGTATTCGCGTTCAACTTGCGTGGACGGGTGCATTAGGGCGTTTGCCAAGTCGCCATCGGTCGTCAGCAACAGCAAGCCTGAGGTGTTGTAGTCCAGTCGACCAACGGACACCCATCGGCCCGATTTCAATCGCGGCAGCCCATCAAAGACGGTGGCCCGCCCATCAGGGTCTTTGCGAGAGCAAACCTCACCGACAGGCTTGTGGTACAGCAAAATGCGATTATCGATAAGCTCGTCACTGGACACCGGCTTGCCTTTGAACTTGATTTTGTCGCCTGCGACGACACGATCGCCCAGCTTTGCCGTCTTCCCATTTACGGTGACATCGCCCGCCCCGATGCTCTCCTCAAGCCGTCTCCGCGAGCCATACCCCATTCGCGCGAGCACCTTCTGAAGCTTTTCACCTTCAGGCTGAACAGCGACATCGCCGACGACCACCTTCTCGGTTTTGCGGTCAGAATCACTCATTCGGTATCGACCTCTGTGTCTTGGGGATCAAGTGATGACTCCACAGCAATGCCTTGATTATCCGTGTTGTGATTAACAGGACCCTCGGCGGTGTCACCCTCTGCTGCAGATTCATCGCCCCTAGTGTCATGAAACTCCTCAAGCGGGAGCGCACTGGTCATGGTCTCTAAGTCCTTCACGTCGGCCAGCGGCGGCAACTGATCAAGGGTTTTCAAATTAAAGTAATCAAGAAACTCTCTCGTCGTCGCGTACATTGCCGGCTTACCGGGGACGTCGCGATGCCCAACGACCTTGACCCATTCACGCTCTAACAAACTCTTCATAATATTGCTCGAGACGGCAACACCTCGGATGTCTTCAATTTCGCCGCGTGTTATCGGCTGACGATAGGCAATGAGTGACAGCGTCTCTAGCAATGCCCGCGAGTATCGAACAGGTCTCTCAACCCATAACTTACCGACCCATGGGGATAAATGTTGCCGTACTTGGAATCGAAATCCGCTCGCTACCTCCGCCAACTCGAAACCACGCCCTTCACATCGCTTGGCCACGGACGCCAACGCCTCTGTTATGTCGGCCGTTGATGGACGCTCCAACTCATCGAAGAGTTGCGCCAACTGCTTCTTTGAGATTGGCTCGCCTGCCGCCAACAAGGCACCCTCAAGAATTTCCACTAAATCGTGATCGCCCATTGCTCTGACTACTCGCTCCGTGCCTTGATATGAATCGGCGCAAACTCGCCTGACTGCACAATGTCTACCAAAGACTCTTTTATCAACTCTAAAATGGCTAAAAAGGTCACCACGACGCCCAGTCGCCCCTCCTCGACCTTAAACAACGACTCAAAAGAACAAAAATCCTCTACTTGCAGCGTTTGTAGAACATCGGCCATCCGCTCGCGGGTCGATAATGACTCTCGTTTGATCTGATGGCTCTCATACAAGTCGGCGCGTTTTAACACCTCTGAAAAGGCGATGACCAAGTCTTGCAGGTTCACGTCGGGCAATGGCTTTGTCCGCTCCATAACGGGCGGTTCTGCCGAGCCCACCCACGTATCTCGATCAACCCGAGGAAGCTCTGCTATATCCTCTGCCGCCTTTTTGAAACGTTCATATTCCTGCAGCCGACGTACCAATGTTGCGCGTGGATCCTCTTCCTCGTCGTCAGCCTCTGTCGATCTTGGCAGGAGCATTCTCGATTTGATTTCTGCCAGCATTGCAGCCATGAGCAGATACTCGGCCGCCAACTCGAACTGCACGGCATCCATGAGCTCTACATATTGCATGTACTGCTCCGTGATAACCGCAACATCGATATCCAAAATATCAAGATTCTGCCGGCGGATGAGGTAGAGCAGCAGATCAAGTGGTCCCTCGAAGGCCTCCAAAAACACCTCTAGCGCACGCGGAGGTATGTAGAGATCTTTGGGTAATTCCGTCAAGGCCTCACCCAGCACAACAGCGAACGGCATTTCACTTTGCTGCGGCTGCCCCATTCGCTTTTCCACAGCGCTGGACGCCCTGAGAGATGCGGGTTGCATCTCCCCCGTTGCCTCTGAAGCATCAACAGAGGTCTGTACACTCGATGCGTTGCCGCTCGTTACCTCGGTGCTCGCATCGCTTTGCGAGGGCTCTAGTGGTTCTGTCGTATCGCTCACATTATGTCCTAAACGTTAAAGGAACGCTTCCGGCGCGCCTAAGCCCTCGCGGAGTACGACGATTTCTTCACCACTCATATCGACCACCGTGGTCGGTTCGAGCCCGCAGTAACCGCCATCGACCACAAGGTCGACTTCCCGTTCGAGCATTGCGCGTATATCGTACGGGTCAGTCATCGGATAGTCATCTCCTGGCAACAATAAGGTGACGGACATCAGCGGCTCTCCCAGCGCCCGGAGCAGTGACCGCACAATTTCATTATCGGGTACGCGCAATCCAATCGTTTTCCGCTTCGGGTTCATTAAGCGCCGAGGAACCTCCTTGCTCGCCTCAAAAATGAAGGTGTACGGCCCGGGCGTCGCGTGTTTGATCAGCCGATACGCCGAGTTATCGACACGCGCGTAGCGCGAGAGCTCCGATAAATCCTGACAGACGAGGGTGAAGTTGTGATTGCCTTCGAGTTTTCGAATTTGCCTAATACGCTCCGCCCCTGCTTTATTGTCCAGACGACAGCCCAGAGCGTAGGCGGAGTCAGTCGGGTAAACGATGACACCGCCAGCCGCTAAAATATCCACTGCCTGATTGATTAGGCGCGCCTGAGGCGTTTCGGCATGAATGGAAAAAAACTGACTCATGTTTTAATTCTCTCGCAACGACTCGATCATCCCATTTCCGCATGTTCTCAACAAACGTTCGCATGATCTATCGCATGAACTTACGTCGTCTCAGGCTATTTCGGTGAACACGTTTTCGCCGAGGGCATCCCAAACATAACGCCCGCTCGGCAGCCGCTCAGTATCGACACCCACTGCGGCACCGTATTCAAAGTTGCGGTGAAAGTCAGAGCCGGCCGAGACCAACAAACCCAGCGACTCGGCCATTTGTCCAAGGCGTCGGATATCCGTGTCGGTCTGACGACCATTCAACACCTCTAACGCGCGACCACCCGCTACGGTGAAATCATTGAGTAGCGCGCGGAGTTTCATACCCGTCAACTTATACTTCAATGGATGCGCCATGATCGCGATACCACCGGCGGCGGCAATCGCACCAACAACATCGTTCATAGAGGGCCAAAATGTCTTCACATCACCCATTTTGCCGGTGCCTAAATATTTATCGAAGGCCTCGGCGACAGAGGCGACATGTCCCTCTTGCAATAACCACTGGGCAAAATGAGGGCGTCCAATTTGACTCGCTTGAGCCACCGCTTGTGCGCCCACCAAGGCCCCTGTGATACCCGACCTCTCGAGCCGGGCCGCAATGGTCTTCGCTCGCTCAATACGCGCATCTGTCAACAACTCGATAATCGACGTGATAGCGTCGGACGATGGGTTGAAGCCCAAACCCACAACATGGATGGTCGCGCTCGCCCAGCGGCAGGACAGTTCGACACCCGAGATCAATCCCACTTCGCGAGCCAGCGGGGATGTTTTTATCGCTTCATAACCTGCCAATGTGTCGTGATCGGTAATGGCAAAGCGCGTAACGCCCGCCGATTTCGCCTGTGCGAGCAGGTCAGAGGGTGCTAGCGCGCCGTCAGAGGCGAGCGAATGTGTGTGGAAGTCAACGATCACAAGGCATAAACTCACGATTTCAATGGCGGGTCCTTTCACTCACTGGTCGAGGCACTCCGCAGGCAAACGTCGAAGTAGCAATACTCAGGTCACCTGCTCGACATACTAACAGAGCTATCATGAAGCAACTTCTAGAATTCTTCCCTATTATCATATTTTTCGTCGTGTATCAGATGTCTGGGGAAACGCTGACGCTGGGCGGCGAGACTTACACGCTAGACGGCATTTACTCGGCCACCATCGCATTGATCGTGGCCACATTGCTGCAAGTCACCATCATCAAGCTTGTCTGGGGCGCTGTTGAAAAACGTCTGATCGGTGTTGCCGTTGCCGTCACTTTATTTGGTGGTGCAACCGTTGTCCTAAGAGACCCTGTTTTCATTTTGTGGAAGCCGACCGTTTTCAATTGGGCACTCGCTGCCGTTTACGTCATTTGGCACGTTGCCCGAAAGCGTTGCTTCTTTCAGGAATTACTGCCCGATGAGATCGAGATGCCTCAACATGCATGGAACAAAGTCACAGTAGTGTCCACGCTGCATTTTTTCATGGTCGGCGCTGTCAATCTCTACGTTGCTTACGGTTACTCCATGGATACATGGGTCTCGTTCAAGCTTTGGTCTGCCTTCTTGTTTACCGTGCTTTGGGCTGTGATGATTGGGTTTATCATGGCGCCCTACCTCAAAGAGCCGGAGTCTTCGGGACCGAAAGATGAGGGCAGTGAAAAAAAACATGATCACGATCAGACGACCAAAACCTTTTAATCGTTTGCCCAGGAGCAACTGTCTATGCGAAGCCTTCTAATAACGACGACGGCGATCCTCTGTACCAGTCTGGCATTCGTGTCAGTAGCACAAGAAGAGAAGACCGCAGACAACACCCTCGCATCAGATCCTGGTGCCGATCAAGGGAATGTAAATGGCATTTCCCAATCAGGAGAAATTCGCTACGTCACTGACCTTATTTACACGCCAGTTAGGACAGGTCCGGGTGGCGATTATCGAATCCTCAACAAGGGTCTTCCCTCCGGTACTGCGGTCACCTATTTCGGAACAACTGAAGACGGTATCTGGGCAGAGGTTGAAACACGCGGCGGTACAAAAGGTTATCTGAGAGCACAATACCTGCAATCGGACCTCCCCCGAGCAAGACAGGTAAATACGCTAGAAGCAGCCCTGGAAAAGTCTCAGGCCCGAGTAAATCAGCTCCAAGCACAACTCGATGCCTCGATTGATGAATTGGCATCAACCAGTGATGAGTATGGCACCGCCGCAGAAGACTTGGCGGCGACACAGCAAGAATTGGCTGAGATCAAACGCATCTCAGCCAACGCCCTTCAACTCGATAAACTCACCGCTGAACTAACGTCAAAACTTGAGGATGCCAGCGCGCGAAACGATCTACTGAGTTTGGAAAACGCGCGCCTCGAAGAGCGTGTTGCAAGTAACCAGCGACTGGAAGGAGCGCTGGCGATTCTGGTTGGTATCTTTGTTGCGCTCATCGTTCCAAGACTCACTGTAAAGCGCCGACGTAATGAGGGGTGGCGGTGAGTCACGGGTGGGTGAGTCGTTTATTGGCTCACCCAAAAGACGAGCAGAGCTCGTCAACGTGCAATGGCTGTACCTCCAACAGAATCGACCACGTATTGCCGCGTTTAATACCCAAAACCTGTGCTCAGGCTGCAATGCTTGAGGAAAATCAGGTTTACACTCGCAGTGGTTAACAAGCGCGAGCTGAGGTCGATGTGAGTGGTCGACTAAAATGCACGATCATCAGAGAAAGGAGTTTCAAGTGCTGTATGTAAAGCAGGCTGTCTTAGTTTTTTTAGCAACAGCGATAACCCTTACAAGTGTCGCTTCACACGCAGAGAATCCCATCGTCAAATTAGAGACCAATGTCGGCGATGTTACGGTATTGCTGTACGCCGACGAATCGCCAAAGACGGTCGAAAACTTTTTAGCCCACGTCGATGAAGGCTTCTATGAGAACACTATATTTCATCGTGTTATCGATAATTTTATGGTGCAAGGTGGCGGTTTCGATGTTGAGCTCAACCAGAAGGATTCGGGACGAACAGTGGCCAACGAGTCAAAAAACCGTATTCACAATGATCGTGGCACTCTGGCCATGGCTCGCACCGGTGATCCGGACTCTGCAGGCAGCCAATTTTTTATCAACCAGCGCAACAACCCTCGCCTCGACTGGACACCCTTTAAGCCCGGCTACACTGTCTTTGGCGAAGTGATTACCGGTATGCGAATTGTTGACTTTATGGCCTCCACACCGACAGGCAACGCGGTGGGTTCGACTGACCAGGGTAAAGTACCGCTGCAAGATGTTCCGCTCGATCCCATTGTCTTACTCCGTGTAACCCGTGTTTCACCATGACGATTCTCAGTGTCAACCTAAACAAGGTCGCGTTGATTCGAAACTCACGTGACACGACCTCCCCCTCACCCTCAGATTTCGCGGCTATTGCCGTGACGGCAGGTGCTCAGGGAATAACCGTTCACCCGAGGCCCGACCAGCGCCATATTCGCGCGTCCGATTGTCACGAGTTGGCAGCATCACTCGGGGTCGAGTTCAATATCGAGGGCAATCCTTTTGCGCCAGCCGCTCCGAGCGGTCGCACGAATGTCAGTGATTACCCTGGCTTCATGAGCCTGGTCGAGGCCACGCGGCCAGCGCAGGTGACGCTTGTCCCCGATAACGATGCACAACTGACCTCAGACCACGGGTTTGATCTAAGGCAGGATAGCGAGCGGCTTGCGCCGATCATCGCGCAACTCAAAACGTGGGAGTGCCGTGTCAGCGTATTTATGGACCCGGATCCCGAGCAAATGACATTGGCGGCTGAGATTGGCGCGGATCGTATCGAACTTTACACCGAAGCCTACGCCGTCGCCCATGCAACCGGCGACTACCACTCGATACTCGCGGCGTTCGTCGATACGGCGATCGCAGCACATGAGGTAGGTCTCGGCGTGAATGCCGGTCACGACCTCAACCTCGCGAATCTGCCGGACTTCAAAATCCCCCATCTACTGGAGGTATCAATCGGTCACGCGCTGACAGTCGATGCACTGCGGTATGGATTTTCGGAGAGTGTTAAGCGCTATCGTGAAGCGCTTGATCACCGAACTGCCGGTGACTGATAAGGCGGGAAATACGACGACTGAAAGCAACGACAACTTCGATGAGTTGCCGCCTTACCTTGTCCCTCATAGTCAGTCACCTACGCGCATTATCTATGAGGACAATGATCTATTGATTGTCGATAAGCCCCACCACCTCTTAAGTGTTCCCGGCCGGCACCCACTCAACCACGACAGTCTTATTCGGCGGCTTCAGCGACGATATCCGAACGTCCATGCCGTCCATCGGCTTGATCTCGACACATCGGGGATCATGGTAGTACCCAAACACAAAACCAGTCTCTCTGAACTGGCTCGTCAATTTCAGCGTCGCCAGATCGAAAAAGAATACACGGCTGTTTTATGGGGTGAGTTATCTGAGGATGAAGGTGCCGTCGACTTGCCCATTGCCACCGACTGGCCAAATCGACCCAAGCAAATCATCTGCCACGAACGAGGAAAAAAGGCGCTGACCTACTTCGAGGTCATTGAGCGTCGCAATAACCGCACGCTGGTCAAGCTCAAACCCATAACGGGTCGATCGCATCAGCTGCGCATTCATATGCAGACACTCGGTCACCCGATCATCGGCTGCGACATGTACGCACACACTGAGGCTCTCGATGCCTCGCCGCGTTTATTGCTGCACGCAACACGTTTAAAGTTATGCGCACCGTCTACAAGGCGTTGGATTTCCGCATTCACCCCGATACCGTTTACGCTATAACCGGATGTAACTATGCCCACCCCGCCAGTTGAAGGAGCCCGTTTTGAGGGAGCCCGTTTTGAGAGAGCCCGTTGATTACCGAACTTTTTGAGAACAATGAGCGCTTGATCATCGTTAAGCCCAACAAGAGTGCAACCTGGCGCACTAATCTACTCGTCTTGATTGCGATATCGATTCCTTCATTAGGCGCCGCGATCGGTTTTAGTCTGCTAGGGGCTTGGCCGATATTGCCCTTCGCAGGCGCAGAGCTTATGGGCTTAGCCGCTGCACTTTATTACGTAAGCTGGAAATTAGAATATCGGCAGGTCGTTACGCTTCAGACCTCATCAGTAAAAATAGAAAAGGGCTACTTCGTGCCGAAACGAACCTGGTTATGGCAGCGAGATGATACCGCTCTCAACGTGATCGAGGCGAAGAATCAATGGGAAGGCCCCGAGCTGTGGCTGCACAATAAGGAGAGCCGCACCACCATTGGTGAGTTCCTAAACAAAGATGAGGCCGAGGATCTGCTGAAGCGTTTGCGTGCAGAATTACCGGTTCGCACTTACGGTAGCGAACGAAAATTCACCCTGTGAGATAATATCGTCGATTACTGACGGAAAAACATCATGTCCCGAGCGCAAAAAGTCGGTTTCGTATCACTGGGCTGTCCTAAGGCGCTCGTCGACTCGGAACGCATCCTGACACAGCTTCGCTTCGATGGTTACGAAATCTCGGCGTCCTATGAGAACGCGGGTATTGTCATCGTCAATACCTGCGGATTTATCGATAGTGCAAAAGAGGAATCGCTTGCAGCCATCGGTGAAGCTATTGAAGAGAACGGCCGTGTTCTTGTCACGGGCTGCATGGGGGGTGGGGAGCAAGCAGACCTCGTTCTAGAGCGTCATCCCAAGGTCCTCGGTATCACGGGGCCTGCCGCGTATGAAGAAGTTTTATCCGAAGTGCGGCGTATACTCCCAAACGCGCACGTAGCTGATCCGAAAATTGACCTTATTCCTGCGCAGGGAGTGAAACTGACCCCGAAACATTACGCGTATTTGAAAATCTCCGAGGGCTGCAATCACCGCTGTCGATTTTGCATTATCCCCAGTTTGCGCGGGGACCTCGTCAGCCGCCCCATTGGCGACGTGATGCGCGAGGCCGAGCAATTAGCGCGCTCCGGCGTTAAGGAATTGCTCGTTATCTCGCAAGATACCAGCGCTTACGGCGTCGATATCAAATATAAAACCGATTTTTGGGAGGGCCGTCCGCTAAAAAGCGATTTGTACAACCTTGCCTCCGCGCTCGGGGAATTAGGCATTTGGATTCGCATGCATTATGTCTATCCCTACCCACATGTGGATAAGGTCATTCCGCTGATGGCCGATGGGAAAGTGCTGCCCTATCTCGACATCCCCCTGCAACATGGTAGTCCAAGCGTTTTGAAACGAATGAAGCGGCCTGCCGCATCGGAAAAAACGCTCGATCGCATCCGCTTCTGGCGCGAGACCTGTCCCGAAATCACGCTGCGATCAACCTTTATTGTGGGCTTCCCGGGAGAGACCGAAGCCGAATTCAACGAGCTACTCGACTTCATGCGTGAAGCCTCACTCGATCGGGTGGGTTGCTTTAAATACTCAGCGGTGGAGGGTGCTTCCGCCAATGAGTTATCAAACCCTGTTCCAGAGGACATCAAGGAAGATCGATGGCATCGATTCATGGAGGTTCAGCAAGAGATCAGTGCACAAAGGCTGCAGCGTAAAGTCGGTACTTCCATGGACATCCTCGTCGATGAGGTCTCCAGCGAGGGGGCTGTGGGCCGTACCATGGGAGACGCGCCCGAGATCGACGGGCTCGTTTATATAAAAAATCCCGCTGGTCTGACGCCTGGTGCGATCGTCAATCGAAAGATCTCCGAGGCGGATAACTATGACCTTTACACCGATTAATCCCAGCGACTCATGAACCTTATTCTTCTGCGCGAGAGCGACTGGATTAATGGCAATACAGTTAGAATCACGGATTACCGCGCGCACCACCTTATCACTGTTATCAAAGTGACCGTTGAGCAGTCATTGCGAGTCGGCCTAATCAACGGTGATCGCGGCTCCGGCACCGTTACCGAGATCAATGAAAAAGCAATTACTCTCGAAGTATCGCTCGACACCCCCCCGCTCGAGCGGCATCCACTTCGCTTGGTATTGGCCCTTCCCCGCCCAAAGATGTTGCGCCGAATATTTCGTAGCGTTGCAGAGTTCGGTGTCGGCGAACTTCATTTGATCCATTCCTTTCGCGTCGAAAAAAGTTATTGGCAATCCCCCTATCTCGATGAAGACAAGATTGAGATAGCACTCACACAGGGACTCGAGCGCTCGGGGGACACTGTCTTACCTCAGGTGTTTCAGCACCGTCGCTTTAAACCCTTTATCGAGGATGTACTGCCGGGCATGTGCGCGAAGCAACGACTATTGATCGCGCATCCGGGTGGATACCGTCCGCTCCCCGCAGATACCAGAGAGGAGACCACCTTACTAGTGGGCCCCGAGGGCGGCTTCATTGACTATGAGATAGCCTTGGCAACATCCGTCGGCGGGGAGCCTGTCAGCCTGGGCTCGCGGATATTAAGTGTGGATACGGCAATTTGCACAGTTCTTGGGCGAGAACTTACTTAGGCGGAGACACCCGTGCCGATGCCACAAGCCACGCCTGTGCCACCAATCCCACAGTAGCCTGCTGGATTCTTGTCGAGGTACTGCTGATGATACGACTCGGCGTAGTAAAACTCAGGCGCATCGAGAATTTCCGTGGTAATCGCATTGTACCCTGACGCACGCAGGCGCTCGTTGTACTCTTCTCGACTGGCCTCAGCGGCCTCTGATTGAGCGGCAGAATAGGTGTAGATGCCCGACCGGTATTGAGTCCCCCAATCATTCCCCTGCCGCATGCCCTGCGTCGGATCATGCCCCTCCCAAAACGTCTTAAGCAACGTGCCATAGCTCACTTTAGCGGGATCAAAGACCACGAGTACAACTTCGTTATGCCCCGTTTGACCCGAGCAGACCTCCTGATAAGTAGGGTTTGGCGTATGGCCGGCGGCGTAACCCACGGCCGTTGTAAAAACCCCAGGCACCTTCCAAAACAGCCGCTCGGCTCCCCAAAAGCATCCCAAGCCAAACATCGCCATCTCGAGTGTCTGGTCAAATGGGCCTTCTAAGGGCGTGCCGAGAACGGTGTGTGCATGCGTTACCGGCATGCGTACACTCCGCCCCGGAAGCGCGTCATTCACCGAGGGTAAAGCGTGTTTTCGTCGAATATCCATGATGTTCATTAGAAGCTCTCAGACATAAAAAGTTCATCAAAGACCCAGTATAGCGCTGAACTTCTGTAACAAACGGCGTCTAATCTCCTCAACTTCGACAAAAATTGCATCGGTCACACAGAGAAAGGCCGAGGGGGAATCAGAGGCAAGCACTATGCCGATTAAAATTTCACTACCCAGTTCACAGGGAAGACAAGCACAAAATCAGCGCAGTGGCTTCGCCACTCACCTGTCGAGTCGGAAGCTATTGGCGATCGCCACCGATACCGCGCGAGACAAAAACGACAGCGACGTGGTATCGGCCGTTATCGAACTGCAACTGCGTAAACACTATTTGCATGAGTTAGAAGTCGCGGGGTTATTGTCTCGCACGTTGCGCTCTTAGCACAGGCGGGCTTGGCGCAAAAGCGGGCCTAACGCAGATGGGCCTAGCTCAGACGGGCATATCGTCTACTCCTGATCCATAGGTCGAACAACAAAGCGCGTGTGGCGTTGCAGAGCGGATTGAGAAGTCTTTGCCTTGGCATCATTCTACCCGGATCACGCTGTCCGCCTGTGGGTTAAGCTTTCTTCGTTAGGGTTTTGATCCCAGCCCGCGCGCCGATGATGCGTAGGTTACCCGGAGAAAGTGATAAACTTGGCGACAGATACCTGACGTATTTCAAATGTTGCGAGTGCCGACAGGATCGAAAGCCACGAGTACGATTAAAGTCCGAGCCGTAAAAAGGATGTCGATGTGATCAGAGCACTATTGGCCGTTGCCGCCGCTGCCGTTGCCATTTACTACCTGTGGCGGGTTCGCAATATGCCGCCGCACAAGCAACGCTCTGGCTATATTAAGTTCCTACTCGGTTTAGCGATTGTGCTGGTGCTCGTGCTCACAGTAACGGGACGTATGCACTGGGTGGGCGCTGCGATAACTGGCGCTTTTGTATTTTTGCGGCAAATGCTGCCCTGGGTCATTCGTGCGATGCCCTTCCTCAACAAATTACGCCAGCAGAGTGCGCAGTCTGGCCGATCCTCAATCAAAACGCGTTATCTATCCGCATCACTGGATCATGCGACGGGTCAGATTGAAGGCGCAATTATTCAAGGCTGGCATAAAGACTGGCTGCTAGCAGAGCTATCCATGGAACAACTGGAAGACCTGTTAACGCTGTATCAAGTGGAGGACGAAGAATCAGCAGAGCTTCTCAGCGCTTATATTGTGCAGCGCAATCAACAAGCGAATCAGCAATCAGAGCAAACGCAGAGTGCGAATCGCGCGGCATCGCAGCAGGGGGCCCGTGCGGAGGCATTGGCGACCCTAGGATTGAACGACAGCGCCACCGAAGAAGAGATTGTCGCAGCCCACCGAAGCTTGATCCAAAAGCTACACCCGGATCGCGGGGGGAATGATTTCCTTGCTGCAAAAATCAATCAGGCCAAAGATGTCTTGCTGAGTCAGTTGAAACAAGAGAAGTAAGAGGGAACGAAAAGACAGTGGATCGCAGTTTTATCCTCAAAAATCAGAGCGGGCACTACTGGGGCCGCAGTAAGGAATGGGTTGACGGCTCTGACCGATCGCGGGTAGCACAGTACAAACACCGAGATGAGGCCAGCAATACCGTTTTTGAACTGAGCTCTAAAGACTTTGGTCTGCGTGCAGAAATTCTCGAAATGCAGCTTAAGGACGGAAAACTACCCAGACTGAGCGTGAGTCAGATTGCACTCCCAGGCCTTGAAGGAGACAACGACGAAGCGGTCGAGGCAGGCAACGCTCAAAGTGAAGATCCAGGCGAGGAATCTGGCTCCGAGTCTGACACCGCAGAAAGTTTTGATGCGAGTAAAACGGTTGCTGACGAGGCGCAAGACACGCAAAACGCTGAGTGATATTCGAGAGCTGTTGGCGATGCCAACAGCGACCAACAGCGAATGAGTTCCGTGATGCGAGACCGAGCTTCAAAAATTGAACCTCGACTTGAAAACTCTGTCCAACGCCATTACGTATAGTTGAAATAACAGTTTTTGCGGAGATAACGCATGCGCATATTGCTCTTCCTTCTGACCAACATGGCCGTCGTGCTCGTCGTGGGCGTTGTTTGGCGCCTTCTCGGGTTCGAGAGTTTCCTTGACGCCAACGGTGTAGGGCTGGACTTCAATGCATTACTGGTTTTCTGCGGTCTGTTTGGTATGGGCGGGTCGTTGTTCTCGTTGTTCATCTCCAAATGGTCTGCAAAACGAGGAACCCGCACACGAATCATCGAAACACCCAGCAACCGTGACGAGCAGTGGCTTGTTAACACGGTGCGCGAACTCGCGGACGATGCTGGTATCGGTATGCCGGAGGTAGGTGTCTTCCCCTCTGATGCGCCCAATGCCTTCGCCACCGGGTGGAATCGAAATAACGCACTGGTCGCTGTCAGCACTGGTATGCTTCAGCGATTTAAGCCTGAAGAGGTTCGCGCAGTCATGGCACACGAAATAGGCCATGTCGCCAACGGGGATATGGTTACACTCACCCTCATTCAGGGCGTGGTGAATACCTTTGTCATGTTCTTCGCTCGCGTGATAGGTCACACCATCGATCGTGTTGTCTTCAAAAATGAACGCGGCTTAGGTATTGGCTACTGGGTGGGTACCATTGTCGCTGAAATTCTTTTGAGCATTTTGGCGAGCATGATCGTCATGTGGTTCTCGCGATACCGAGAATACCGCGCCGATGCAGCCGGCGCATCATTGGCGGGACGAGACAATATGACGGCAGCGCTTCGCCGTCTACAGGCAGAAATCAACTCACCTTCGGACTTACCGGGTGAACTCACCGCCTTCGGAATACGCTCGGGTAACGGCACAAGTATCCGTCAGCTATTCTCCTCGCATCCACCGCTTGATAAGCGTATTGAGGCCCTGCAGAGCAGGTAATCGATTGTATGCTGGGTGATCATTTGGCGCAGGTGGTTGTGCGTATGGCGGTTGTGCGCATTAGAGCGCTGGTTGTCATGTGCGTCACAGTGGTACTAACGCTTATTGCGCTTGCCCTGCCATCCACTGCTCATGCAGTCGACTACCTCAGTTTTGCCACGAACGATGAGGCTAATACAACCGAAGTATTCAGCAGCGCAAGTCCATCGGTGGTTTACGTCACATCGACCGCGCTGCGTCGCCAGATGTTTAGCTTGAACGTATTAGAGATCCCACAAGGCGCTGGATCTGGCTTTGTCTGGGATGATTCGGGACTGATCGTAACGAATTACCATGTCGTAGCACGCGCTAACAAACTCACTGTCACACTGAGTGATCAGCGCGAATTTGAGGCAAAGATTGTAGGGCTAGCACCTGAGCGAGATCTCGCGGTACTGCGCCTAATCGATCCACCTGACGGTCTTGTCGAGCTGCCGCTCGGTGATTCCTCTGAACTATCAGTGGGTCGCAAAGTGCTTGCGATTGGCAATCCCTTTGGCCTCGATACTACGCTTACGGTTGGGGTGGTAAGCGCTCTAGGACGCGAGATTCAATCACCCAGTGGACGCACCATCCGCGGTGTTATCCAAACAGACGCCGCCATTAACCCGGGTAATTCTGGTGGTCCTCTCCTCAACTCTCTGGGGCAACTCATCGGGGTCAATACCGCTATTTACTCACCCAGTGGTGCCAGCGCAGGTATCGGTTTCGCTATTCCCGTCAGTACCGTTAAAGAAGTTGTCCCGCAGCTCATTGCATACGGCAAAATCCTGCGACCTGTACTGGGCATTGAGCGCGCCTCGGATCAATGGATAAAACGAAATCGTATCGAGGGCGTACCGATTGTCAGAACGTATCGCGGGTTTCCCGCTGATGACGCGGGCATGATAGGTGCACGAAGAGCCGGTCGGCGCGACATTATCCTTGGGGACATCATTACAGCGGTTAATGATCAAGAAGTAAAAACTAACGAGGACTTCCTGTCAGCCATGGAAAAACTCCGCATTGGCGATACGGTCATTATCGAAACGCGAAGAGGTGACGAGACACGTAGGTTCGACGTTGAGTTAACCGAAATGCAGTGATGCTGAGTTTTGTAAGGCTCGCCATAACAGGCTAACTCAGTACTCGGGATAGCGAAAATCGACACAGCTCTCGGTATAGCTCCACAACCGCGCTGCCGAAGCATCATCCTCGGCCCAAGGCTTTGGTGCAATTTTTCGGCAGCTATCGAAATAACCGCCGGTGAGATCCGCAACATCGGGGCTGGTGCACAGGTAAAGCGACGTCTCAGCGCCCTTAAGCGGGCTTCGGAAGAATGGTTTGAGGATGGCGTGGAGAATCTTAGCGAGCCACTCACCGTGCTGTTTTCCAATACTGGTAGCAACCGCGCCTGGGTGGAGGCAGTTGACCGTGATGCCCTGACCATTGAGACGTTGTGCGAGTACCCGTGTGAACAAAATATTGGCCAATTTGGATCGACCATAAACATTGAACATGCTGTATTCACGCTCGGACTGGATATCATCAAACTGCATGTTTTTTACAAATTGGTGTGCACCTGAGGCAACATTCACGATGCGCGCACCAGGCGCCGATGCCTTAATTTCCGGCAGTAATAATCCGGTCAGTAAAAACGGCGCAAAATGATTGACTGCAAGGGTCTCCTCGAACCCATCACAAGTCTCCCGCCGGTGGGAGTTGATAAGCCCCGCATTATTGAGCAGTACATCGATTGGCTTATGGAGTTGAAGCACAGCATGGGCCGCTTCACGAACACTTTGGAGGCGCGCCATATCCATATGAATTACATGCGGCGCCTTGCCGCCCGCCTCTATGATTTCATCGGCGACTTGTCGACCCTTATCGAGGTTCCGACAGAGCAAGGTCAGCAATGCTCCCTGTCTCGCGAGTGCCAAGGCGCTCGCCCTACCGATTCCCGCAGTTGGACCGGTGATAACAACGTGCTTTTGGTGCATCGCCTCACTCATCGCAACCGTTCACCCTTGCGGCCAAGGTTCTGCAGGCTGTCACACATAGAGATAGCCGCGTGCATAAATTTAGGACCAACTGCCCTCATCGAGCTTTTCCTCGGGTAGCAGGTCACGTTTGAATATCGGTGTCGCTCCCGATTTCAGTTGTGCCTCGAAGTCGCGAAGCAACCTCATTCCAATCGGTGCCAAGTACCACAGCGCGAGTAAATTGGTCAGCGCCAACAGTGCCATCGTTAAATCAGAAAAACTAAAGACAGTGCCAAGATCCTGCACCGAGGACCAGGCGATCATCATCAACACAGCGATACGAAACGCGGGGATCGCCCAGGTGGGGCGTTTTGTGAAGTAGGCAATGCTGTTCTCGCCAAGGTAGCAGTTGTAGGCGATTGTTGTGGTTGCAAACATCACCAGGAATACACTCACCAGCGACTCACCCCAGCCTCCAAGGTGCTCAGCAACGGCTAACTGAGTCAGTACTACACCTTGGGGATTCATAGCATCAGGTTGATAAGCAGACGACAGAACAATGATTAGCGCAGTGCAGGTACACAGCACGATGGTGTCGATAAACACGCTCAAGCTCTGCACGAGCCCCTGCGTGATGGGGTGTTTAACATCGGCAGTCGCAGCGACGTTGGGAACCGTACCGAGCCCCGCCTCATTCGAAAATAAGCCGCGGCGAGCCCCCTGCATGACGGCGGCCGCGACACCACCACCCACCACCTGCTCCAAACCAAACGCAGATTTGAAAATGGTGACAAGTGCTGCAGGCACCTCACCGATATTGATTACTAAGATGCCAATCGCTAGCGCGAAATACCCCAGTACCATCGCAGGCACAATCACCTGTGAGACTGCGGCCAAACGCCGAATACCACCAAATAGAATAACGGCCATGACGGCCGTGAGCACGGCACCGCTTTGCCATGTGGGTACGCCAAAAGCAGATTCAATCGAGTTTGTAACAGAATAGGTTTGAACTGCATTAAAACCAAAGCCGATTGTCACCAAAAGTAGCGCGGAATAAACAACAGGCATGATTGTCCAACTGAGCCCCTGCCGCATGAAGTACGCGGGACCACCGCGAAACGTGTCTGAACCATCGCGTTGCTTGTAAAGCTGAGCAAGCGCACATTCAAACAGACTGGTCGCCATACCGATCAGGGCAATGAGCCACATCCAGAAAAGCGCGCCTGGCCCCCCCAGCGTGATCGCAACGGCGACACCAGCAATATTGCCCCCGCCGACGCGTCCCGCGACGCTAACAACCAGTGCCTGAAAGCTCGATAGCCCACGCTCGGTACCGCTGAATCCTCCTGCGAGTCCACGAAACATCTCGCGAAACAGCCGTATTTGGACAAACCGCGCGGCCACCGTAAGACGAACGCCCACCGCCAGAAGGGCGACGATAAGCACATAGGACCATAACCAATCGGTAACCGTTGCAAGCATGGTTACATCAACCCTGTGATTAAAATAATGCCAATTGCGGGCACCACGAGAAACTTCAGCAGTAACTGCCAAACACCAAATATCTGGTCGCTGGTCGAGAGCTCAGAGAAAGCCAGGTCACGCTTCATAAACCACCCCACAAAGAGCGCAATCAGCAGCCCACCCAGCGGCAGTGTAATCTTGTCGTACAGGCCCTCGGATGCGGCATTGAAGTTCATGCCAAAGAGCGTGTAATCCTGCCACACGTTGTAGGAAAACACGGAAGCGATACTGCAAAAGGTAACGGAGCCGACGACGACGACCGCACTCATTTTGCGCCCGAGCATCGATTTCTGGTCAGTCCAACTTGTCACAGCCTCGAGCAACCCCACCATCGAGGTCACACCGGCAACCGACAGCATAACGAAAAACAATACAGCGAAGAGGTGTCCACCAGGCATTTGCGCGAATGCAACAGGCAAGGTTTGGAAGATCAGGCCTGCGCCACCTGCCATATCCAGTCCGTAGTTAAACACCATGGGGAAAACAACAAAGCCTGCCAGCAAGGCCACCACCGTATCCGCCATAACGATCATCATGGCACCACGAGTAATCGAAAAATTCGCGGGCAAATACGACCCGTAGGCCATCATACCCCCCATGCCAACACCGATCGAAAAGAAAGCCTGTCCTACAGCAGCCAGTAAAACAGGGCCGTCGATCTTGCTAAAGTCCGGCGTGAAAAGCCAGCCAACCGTTTCAATGAAACCGCCAGCGAACATGTTGTAAATGCCAAGACCAATAAGCAATGCAAACAGCAAAGGCATCATTACGGTAACCGCGCGCTCGATGCCGCCTGTCACACCCGCATAGATGATGCCACCGACAATCAGGTTGCCCAGTATGGTCATGATCAACATGGTGGACCCGTCAGCCAGTAGCGCGTCAAAGGCAGTGGTAGCCGCTTGAGCATCGTAACCGGCAAAGCCCGTCATCACGGCTTGGAGGAGATACCAGAGTACCCATCCAACCACCACCGCGTAAGTGATGGAAATCGTGTAAGCAGTGAAAACGCCTAAGCCACCTACGCCACCCCAAAGACGGCTTCGCCCACTTTCTTGTGCGACCGCTGCCATCGATTTTGAGGGACTCGACTGCCCGCGCCGCCCGACCATGAGCTCGGCCATGACACACGGCACACCAATGGCGAAAACAAAACATAAGTAGACCAAAACGAAAGCCCCGCCACCGTTTTCGCCCGTGACATAGGGGAAGCGCCAGATATTGCCAAGACCCACAGCAAAGCCCACGCTCGCCATGATGAATGCAAATCGACTAGACCATACGGGAGTTCCTGCTGCCATGTATTATTGCTCCGCTAAAAACACAGCGGCTCGTCGCGCCGCATTAAGTTTGACTGGAAATTCAGGTGCGAGTGTTGACGCCGCGTCGGGTTGGCTGGAGAACCAGACCATGACCGTATCTGTACTTCGGTTGATATAGATCACCTGTCCGTGAATCCCTACCGCACAAAATTCCTCCTGTTCATCGTCGAGAATCCACCACATGTCATGATAGGCAACCCAGTCAGCCTGTGAGTAATTTGAGTTGCGTGCCATAGCTTGGCGATCGCTGTCTTTCACATCCACCATATGCTCTAGCCACGACGCAGGCAGCACCCGCTCGCCGCGGATAACACCCTTATCCCGAATCATCACACCATAGCGCGCAGTGTCCCTCGCAGTAGCGTTATAGCCGCCGGTCGCCACGGGGATGTACGCGCGGTCTACTGCTATGAAAGCGTCATGTTCCGCGCCTATCTTGGACCACACCTCATCGCCAATCACATCATTGAGTGGCTTATCCATAATTCGCGAGATTAGCCAGCCCAGCACATCGGCGTTGGCCGAGTTATAGTCGAACAGGTAGCCCGGTGGCGTCTCTGGGTCTGGCTGGACAAACTGGGTAAGAAAGTCATAAACACCGTAAATCGGCGTCTCACCCGGCTGAAGATCTGCAGCACCCGGCAAATAGCCAAGATTCAAAGCGGGTGCGTAGTGAAGGAAAAAATCACTCTTTGGATCAACATAATCCTCTTTGAAGGCAAGCCCACTTGCATGATCCAACACCTGCTGAATGGTCACGCGATCAAAAGCGCTGCCACTTAACTCGGGGATATAGTCAGACGGACTCTTCGTCACATCAAGCTGCCCGCTCTCAACAAGTAAGCCTGCAATACTGCTTACCAACGATTTCGTCATCGAGTACCAAATGTGCTGACGATGCGGGTCCATCCCATTCCAGTAAGATTCATGGACAAGGGTGTCACCCTGAATCACCACTAGGGCATCGGCCGCATTTTCCTCAAAAATCGCGGGCAACGTCGCCCCTTCAATCGAGAAGCCATCCAGTCGACTCTCGTTGCGCAAAAAGTGGTAGATCTCACCTCTGCGGGGCACCATAACGGTGTTATTGGGTGCGCCAAAATTCCGAAACGCCCACTGGCTATACGGCCAATCACGATGATTTTTCTTGGTAACCTGTGAATCCGCTGTCGGAGGAAAGCCCGCCATGACCGATGGCGTATCACTTGCCGATGTCGACATAACACCTCCTGCTAGAATCAGGAAAACCCATGTCTGCCAAAACTTCATAGGCATCTCACTTTGTTTTTTTTATTGCTGGAAAGGCCCCAGAGCCAATGATTCAGAGTGTACCGCTTAAATCGATGCGGTAGCCACTCCCCGTTGGCACGGCCATTAGCGCAATCGCCTGCTGAAACGCCTCGTTGCGGACAGCGGGTCCTGACAGGTCTGCCTTGACCGCGTAACGATTGCCATCGAGATTGAACTGACCCGAGAGTTCGAGCGCCCCCTTCAGCGTAACAATATCGCCGGAGATACCGTTTGCTCCCGTGGTGAGATCTATTGCATAGGTACCCAAAGAGACATCACCACCTTGCGCCTGCCATGCGGCGTTTTCCCAGACGATGCGACCTTCTGCTCGAGACGGCACCCCATCGGCACTGATCTCAGCATCCACGATCGTCAGCTTTAGCTCACCGGCGATATACAAAGGGATTAGATCTCTTATCCAATCAACCCGTGTTGTGAGTGCTACATCCGAGAGGTGGATATCGCCGTTCACCGACGCCCCCGCGGCGGCTGCGATAGACTGCTTCCCCCAGTCACTTTTCACTTCAATCGCATCGCCTACTAACAGTCCTAGCGGCTTGATCCGCCAGCTGACGCGGCCCAGAGCAAACCACTTTCCCTGCAACTGAACCTGCGCGTATCCTGCGCTGCCGCGCCAAAAACTGCCCTGTAAACTCGATACTGAAACGCTGGGTGGGAGCACTGCTGTGATGAGCGCCGCGGGTAGCCTCGCCAGCAGCAAAATGAGAAAGATCGCGACGCCCGCGATGGTCAGGGATCGTGCAAAGCTCACTAGGGCGCCCGCACTCGAAGCGTCGCATTGACACCACCTGACCGCCCCGCATCACTGACCGAGGCATCCACGATACGCAGACCTTCATTGCCCTCGACAGTTTGAAGCCATTGCAACAGCGCATCGAATTCAACGCTTTCAAAGCGTACCTGTACCTCGCCACGGCTGTTGGGCTGCAGTCGTTTTACTGCAAGCCCGGCGTTCTGTGCGGCCGCGCTTAGCGTAGCTGACAGATTTTGATTGCGACCTGTTTGGTTGCTCGCACGAAGCTCTAGCAGCTGGCTGACCTTCGCCTCGACACGCACCAACTGTGCGAGCACTGCTTCATTGTTGGTCGCCATTTGACTGCGCGCCTCATTCGCCGGCACGAGCGCGAAGGCAAAAATGCTATAGATAACGATGGCAAATCCCAAGACGAGTAATGCCAACCGATCCCGCTGACTCTGTGCATTAAACCAGTCACGCATCAGAGCACCTCCACACGCAAACGCGCACGAACTTCATCACCACGTGCATTGGACGTCTCGAGCGTCGCTTTGAGATCCGCCTCTTCGAGTTGCTGCCGGATTCGCTCTACCGCGGCAAAGTTTTCCGCTGTGAGATTAAGTCTGAGTTGCCCTGCGCTGTAGTTAACCGAGGTTATACGCCCCTCGTGTGCAAGGGTTGCTGCCACAACATCGACCAGCCTTGGTGTAAATGCCGAGACACCCTCGCCACTCGCAAACTCGGCTAGTTGTCGATCAAGCTGTTTCTCAGGATCAACCACTGCGCCACGCGGATTCGCCTTACGGTAGGCGTCTTGAATCGCACTCCGTAATTCAAGATTATCTCCCTTGAGCGCTTGAAACTGGGAGAGATCAGCAAGTAATTGCAGGGTCATTGCCACCAAAACGGCAATAGTGACGGTTTTCCAAATGCCCCACCACCTGAGTAACGGCAGGCGCGGCGCAAAACTCCCCTGGCGTAAATTTATTGGTGGCTCCGCTTGCGACAACATGAGTAAGGCACCCCACCCACCTTGCCGCCAATCGACAAGCGCGCGTTGTGGCTCCGTTAACAGCGCAAGCGTCGCCTCTCGATCGGCGCCATAAATCACCAGTGTCTTTGGTAATTCGGCCAAGGAGTTGAGAACAGTCGACAGCAGGCTCAATTCAACGCGCGCACCCTGCGAATCGCTCCATCGCAAAACCGCCTCGTCATCCATCACGACGATGCAACACTCGCCCTCTTGGATAGGTAAACACAGCGCTTCAGGGCAGAAGGTTTTGAGCTCATCGACACCGGGTAAACTCGCCATCCATGCCGCCATCTGTTCTCGCCGTGTAAAGGCCACCAGATACTGATCATCCGCAACAGGCGCCGACACAAAGTGTAGGTCATCGACATCGTCGGCAACGCGCTCTTCCATCATATAGGGGAGTGAGGTGGCCAAATGCTTGCGCTCATCCTCTGAAACATCAAGCAGAGTGCTTCGGACGTCATCACTGGGTAGGCCAATGACAACACCCGCCGGTAATATCGTCTCCTGCGAGACAATCTCCGCCTCGACTGCGCCGGCGCGCCAGAGCACAGGGACACCGCTCTGCCATATCACAGTACTTGGGTTTTCGGTCTGCATCGCGTTGCCCAACTTCATACGTTCGACGCCCCGATCGGGCGCAGCTTGCCATAGTGTAAGCCATCTCGACCTACCGGTGGGAATGATAGCGCGTCAATAAAACGAGCGTATCCGCTGAGACGACTCATCAGAGTTCACCCTCCGTGCGGTGAAGGACAGTAATGGCGCGACCTTGCCGATGAAGCACGCTAGAGAGTCGGCGCTCTCGGTCAGCGAGTTCCACGCGCGCACTTAATAAAAACCAGTCCGATCTGATCGATATCATGTCACGCAGTTCTGTGGTGTTGGCGTTGGCAAACAGAATGTCCGATAAATAAGTATCGATGTCAGTGATTGCCCCCTCGGCGCGCAATTCTATCAATCGGGCAAGCTCTGAGGCAGCCATCGGCTCGAGGGCATCGTCCCCATTCAGCGCTGCCAAAACGGGCGGTGGCGCGGTCAATATATTTATTTTACTGCCCTCTGGCGGCCAGACAGTGACATAAGGGGCTATCAGCGCGTAGCGCTCGGGAGTAATGCCATGAACCGCGCGTAACTCACTGACGCTTGCAAGTGGACGATTCGGGGGGCGGTAGGGAAACGCCGAGGCAAGATAGACGTCAGACTCAGCACCCTCTAATCGTTGGTTGCGATCGGCATCGATAAAATCTGATACCCGTTCAACGATTCGAATAGCCTCCCCACGATCGAGCTCTTCATCCTCGATTGCGAGTAACAATCTCAAAAAAACACGCTGTTGCGCATTGAGTCGCTTTGACTCATCAGTGCTACGGTTATTTGGCGTGGTATTTTGCGGCGGCAACTGCCCACCCTCCCCATCGTTTCTGCGCTGTGGGGCTTCCACCAGCCCATTGAGATTAAAGCGCCCTTGTAAGTCGTAGAGATCACCGCTGAGAAAACCAATACCATCGAGCGGGAATGGCGCCTGTGGTTGTGCCCACATCTCAAGCAACGAATCCACGGGAGCCTCGCTGCGCCCGTCCTGATCGGCATCGAGCCGAAGGGCTAGTTCGGCCAGCGATTCCGCCCCTAATAAAAATGACCAGCCCTGCTCGGCAAAGAACGTGTTTGTACTGCGCTGCAATTGCAGCGTGAAGTCTCGCTGAACACCCACCATCAGTGCCGCTGCCAGCGCAAAGACCAGGAGTGCAATTACGAGGGCAGCGCCACGCTGCGACTCAAGACTTGGCTTGGGCTTATTGGAATGCAGGCATGACATACAGTCGTTCCAAATCGCCCCAGTCAGCCAGATTGATTCGCACTTCAATGGCCGCAGGCGGCGCGATTATCTGATTGGTGAAACCGACCTCGGCCACCCAGTTTTCCTGCCAATATCGCCGGTCGATCGACTGATTACGATCGACTTCGAGTACGTTAATACTGGGAAGAAATCGAAATTCAAGCGTATCGACATCGTCTAAAAGCACAGTTTCAGTAGCCTCGATGGCAGTCGTTCGGTCCAATACCGGGTAGGTAAGCCGCAACAACTGATCTTCCTCAAGGCGGTAGGCAACACGCTGCAGGGTGCTCCGTGGCGCACCCGTGCTGTTGTGCCAACCCGAGCGTGTGAGTCGAAGTGGATCGCGCGCCAATGGGCCGCCGGAAACTGCCGATGACAACTGACCAAACTCATCGATAACGGGTCGATTTGCTATCTGTCGAATATCCCTCGATATGACGGTGAAGGCCCGATTGATTTCGTGAAGGCGCTCTGAGGCCGCCCTTGCGGATTCGATACCTGTAATCGCAGTCGATAGTGTCTGATAGGACAGCACGGAGACAAAGGCAGTAATTGCCATCGCAATCAACACCTCAACCAGTGTGAATCCAAATTCCTGACTCCTACTCGGAACCACCCTAGCCCGGCGCATTGATCACCTCAGCATTGAGAAAGGCATCGAGCGTATAAAGAACCTCGTCCTCGTCCGCATCTTCCTCACTAACCGTCACCGTTAAACGCATAAACCCGGCTACCGGAGTCTCTTGAATTTCGCTCCGCCAATTCCAAGTGCGACCGGCACGCTCAGTTTCTCCTGCAATAACACCCGCTCTGGCTCGGCGCTGCCTTGCTACAGCGAGCCGGACCTCAGCCACGCGATCTGCGGCAACCCATTGGGCAATAGAGCGATCGCGCAAATAGGCCGTCCCGTCCACTTGCTGGGACAGTAAAAAGAGGAGCGCAGGGAGGGTGACAGCAACAACAGTGAGGGCAACCATTACCTCAACAAGTGTAAATCCTCGCTCGCGAGACATCTCAGACTCCGTCCTCATCTGTCTGCGCCAACGACGGCTGAAGGTAGATGCCCTATTCATAGAGCGCTCCGGCCTCAAATGCATCATCAGACTCCAGACCCTTGGGCAAAAATACCATTCGGCCAAAAAGGTCCCAGCGCAAGGTGTAGATCAAATCACCCGAGCGATCATCGACCCAAGTCAGTTCGCCAGGCGTCACCTCGCCGCCGGCGAATAGGATAATTTGTGGTGGCGGATTCGCATCCTCGTCAAGGACCTCAAAATCAATCAGGGGTTGCTCCTCCAACTGCAACTCGAGTTCAACGCCAGATTCGAACTCAAGATCCTCAAAAGCGTTGTTGCGCGACAGCGGCGCCGCCCATCCCTGGTCATAGCGACGCAGCCAAACGCCACGGTAAGTCGTTTCAGTCTCAGCCAGACGGTGGATGAGAAGGCCGTGATCGGAGCCACTCAGTTCTGCTTCCGTGAGCGCGTAACTCAGCATAGCCGCCACCTCACGCACCTTATTTTCACGGCTGATATCTGCACCACCTGAGCCCACGTTTAAGCTCACGAGCGAGGTTAGGAGGACGACAACAAAGACAACGGCCAACATTTCAATGAGACTGAAACCGCGTTGGACTCTAGTCATGCCGTGAATACCTCAGACGAATCTTGCGCCGTAGGATTTAGTTACTCCCACCATCACCCCAGTTGCCAATATCTGCGCTTTGACCCTCCCCACCGGGAAGTCCATCCGCACCGAGCGAATAAATATCCACCTCGCCATATTCACCGGGCGATAGGTAGAGATATTCGCGGCCCCAGGGATCCAAAGGATTCTCGGGCAGGTAACCGCCTTTCTTGAAGTTTCGCGGCTCTGGCTCGAGCGTTGATGGCTCCACCAGCGCCACGAGACCCTGCTCGGTACTGGGATAGACATAATTATCCAAACGATAGATTTTCAGTGCGGTCTCTATGGCTTTGAAATCTGCTTGGACTTTCTGAATTCTCGCATCATCCGCGCTGTTGAGGACGGTCGGCGCAACGACACTGATCAGTAGCCCCATGATCACTAGGACCACGAGGATCTCAATCAAACTAAACCCACTCTGCTTCTTCACTTCACTACCTCACCATCGTATTCAAATCGAAAATTGGCAACAAAATCGCCATTACTATTGTCAGCACCAAACCGCCCATAACAACGACCATGATCGGTTCAAATAGCCCCATTACCGTACCGAGCGTTGCCTCCAGCTCGCGCTCCTGATTCGCTGCCGACCGCTCTAGCATGTTCTCGAGCTCGCCACTTGTCTCGCCAGACGCGACCATATGCACCATCATCGGTGGAAAATGTTCCTCCTGAGACAGTGCGCGGTTAAGGCTCGAGCCTTCCTGCACTCTGCTCGCAACATCCTGACTCGAAGATCGTAAAACAAGATTATTCATGACCGCACCCGCAATTTTGAGGGCGTCCAGAAGTGGCACACCCGACGCCATCAGAATGCTGAGCGTCGACGAGAAACGGGCGGTATCCATCCCAATCAATACGCGCCGAATACCGGGGATACGGAGCAATAGCGTGTCCGATGCACGTTTGTATTGAGGGCGCTTTAGCAGCTGCTGGATCGCGATGACGGCAGCGACGAGACCTATACCCAACAACCAGCCGTGGTTAGTCAAAAAGTCACTGGTGGCAATAAGGGCAACCGTTAAAGGTGGCAATTCGGTCCTGGTCTGCGCAAATATCCCAACCATTTCCGGAACAACAAACACCATCAGGGCGGTAACCACGGCAATCGCCACACCGATCAATACAAAGGGGTAAATCAGGGCCATTTGTAGCTTTTGTGCCGTGTGCTGTCTGCCCTCAGTGTAATCGGCCAACTGCTCGAGCACCGGACCCAATTGCCCCGCCTGCTCGCCGGCATTAACCATGGCGCGATACATATCACCAAACGTTTGTGGGAACTGACTCATGGCATGTGCCAGCGTGTGGCCCTCGGCGACTTTTGAGCGAACCTGGAGCAGCAGCGCCTTTGTGGAGGCCTTTCGGGTTTGCTCAGCAGCCGCTTGAAGACATTCATCAAGAGGTAATGCAGAGGCAACCAACGTCGCCAGTTGCCGCGTGATAAGCGCGAGATCAGTGCCGCTTAAGCGGGGTGTGAATAGACCACGTCGCACCGTCGACGACTCGTTTGCACCTGTACCCAAGCGTCGGCTAGCGGCACTAACATCGAGTGGGCGAAAGTTTTTGGTGCGCAACTGACTGCGAATCTGGCGCTCCGAATCGCCCTCGAGTACACCTTTTACAACCTTACCCGAGGCATCGAGTGCTCTGTATTTGAAGGCCGCCATCTTATTTCACCGATGTAACGCGCAATACCTCTTCCACCGTTGTCTCACCGGACAAAATACGGCGCTTGCCGTCGGCCTGAATACCCGAATGATTGGCTCGTGCAATGGTCAGCATGGCTTGCTCACTCTCACCTTCGTGGATGGCATTGCGGAGCGACTCATCGATCTCAATGAGTTCATAAATCCCCGTTCGCCCGCGATAGCCCGTCATATTGCACTTCGAGCAACCTTTCGCGTGGAAGAGTTCAACAGGGTCATCACCCTCGATTCGCAATAACTCTCGCTCCGCAGGTGTTGCCGGCAACGATTCACGACAATCAACACAGAGCAACCGCACTAAACGCTGAGCCATCACCGCCACCAAACTCGAGGACAACAAAAACGGCTCGACACCCATATCCTGCAATCGTGTAACTGCGCCAATAGCGGTATTCGTGTGCAATGTGGACAATACAAGGTGACCGGTTAACGACGCTTGCACCGCAATTTCTGCGGTCTCAAGATCGCGAATTTCGCCCACCATGACAACATCTGGATCCTGACGAAGGATCGCACGCAAGCCACGAGCAAAGGTCATATCAACCTTCGGGTTGACCTGAGTTTGCCCAACGCCGGGCAACATATACTCGACCGGATCCTCAATGGTGAGGATGTTGCGTGATGTCTGATTAATACTCGACAACCCCGCATAAAGTGTTGTGGTTTTCCCTGAGCCGGTGGGACCCGTCACCAAGATAATACCGTGTGGGCGCGCTAAAGCGGCGCGGTATCGCTCATCGACGTACGCGTTCATTTTGAGCTGGCTTAGTTCGAGCTGGCCCGCCTGCTTGTCGAGTAATCGGAGCACCACGCGTTCTCCGTGCGCGGACGGGATCGTGGACATACGAATATCAACGGCATGCCCTGCAATACGAACCGAAATCCTACCGTCTTGTGGAATACGCTTTTCGGCAATATCCAGCTTGGCCATCACCTTTAGGCGCGACACCAGTAAAGGCGCAAGTAACCGTTTCGGCGATAATACCTCTGCCAACACACCGTCGATCCGATAGCGGATTGACAGCCGATCCTCGAACGTCTCGATGTGAATATCGGAGGCCTGCTCCTTCACCGCCTGAGACAAAATCGCGTTGATCAGACGAATGATCGGTGCATCATCCTCGGCGTCGGCGAGGTCACCCAGATCCGGAATTTGATCAACGAGTTGCGCCAAATCGACATCTGTCGATAAATCTTCTGCAACCTGTGCCGCCTGATTTTGGCCGCGCTGATACGTACTGCTCAAACGCGACTGAAACGTCGCCTGGTCAACTTCTTCCAAAGCGAAGGTCTCACCGGCAGCGCGTCGCACTTCCAGTAGCGTATCGGTGTTTAAGCGTCCAACATGACTGAGGACAAGGCCTTCCTCGCCTCGTGCCAGTACGACCTGATTCGCCTTTGAGAAGGTGAACGGCAAAATACCGCGTGTGGATTCGAACGAATCCTCCTCGATTGCGTCAACAGGAAGCGCCAGCGCCTCATCAATTTGGTCAGTCGCGGTGTTCACTCTACGATGAGTTCCTCATTAACCTCAGGCAAGGACTGCATGCGCTCTTCCCACGTCGGGAGTACGGGCATCACGTTGTCGTCTAGAAATCGCAGGCCCTGATCACGGCGATCACGCTGCTGCTGGCGAATGTACCGATATTTTTCGGCGGTCGCTCCCGCGAGGTCGGCGTCATCGCGAATAATCGTTGACCGGATAAACACTAAAAGGTTTGACTTCGTCACACTGACAACGTCGCTTCGAAAGAGTCGACCGAGGACAGGTATATCTGAGAGCACGGGAACGCCTTGCTCCGAGTCTTGTACGTCGTCTTTAACCAGCCCACCAAGCACCACTATGTCGCCATCCTTCGCGAGGACTTTGGTCTCAATTTTTCGCTCGTTGGTAATCACATCCGAGGCAGATAGCACTTGCTGTGAAATACTCGACACCTCCTGCACGATCTCCATCACAACCGAGTCGCCCTCGTTAATCTGCGGGGTGACTTGTAGCGTGACACCTACGTTTTCACGTTGAATGGTCTGAAACGGGTTCGCCACACCGTTAGCGGCGCCGGTATTGGTATAGCTACCGGTGACAAACGGCACTTGCTGTCCCACGGTGATAAAGGCTTCCTCGTTGTCGAGTGTCAGCAGGCTGGGCGTCGATAGAATATTGGCATTACCTTGCGATTCGAGTGCATTGAGGATCGTAGTCATCGTCAAACCTTGATCAACAACACCCCAGCCAAGCGTCGTGCCCGGAACCTGTGACAAGGCGCCTGCAAGATTCCGGATTCCGATATCGGTTGAATTTGAATCCTCGGGAATAATTGCCTGAGCAATGGTTGCATTGCGCCCCTGCTGAGCGGCGCTCGTGCTGATGTTGCTGCCATACAGACCGGAGTCATTAGCAAACAACCATTGCAGGCCCAATTCGCGCCCCTCGACAATCTCCATCTCGACAATAATGGCCTCAACAAGGACTTGTGCACGCCGGATATCAAGCCTAGCTATCACATTTTCCAATGCCGCCATTTCATCGGTATCGGCGGTAATAATCAGGCTATTTGTGCCTGCGTCTGCCTCGATGGTGGATTTCGATGCATTACCCGATCGATTACGCCCAGTCGCCTCATCATCGAGGCGCGACAGGTTTTGCATAACACGGGTGAGCACTTCAGAAACCTCCGTAGCATCCGCGTACTCGAGATACATGACGCGCACATTGCCACTCTGCTCGAGCGGGATATCGAGGTAGTCGATCAAGCTTTTGATGCGCTCTATGTTGACCTCATCCGCCGTGAGAACCACGCTGTTCGTGCGCTTATCTGCGACGATTGTCGCCTCGGCATTGGCATCTGCACCCTCGCCCGCCCGCGCTTTCTCCAGCGTCTTCAGCATTTCGACGACATCCGTAGCCACGCCGTACTTCAACTTCACAATTTCGGTTTCCTGAACCGCAGACTGGTCCATCTGTGCAATGATGGCTGAGAGCCGATTTATGTTGGCGCGGATATCCGAAATGATGATGGCATTACTGGGCGCGTACGCGGCCATATGTGCTTGCTGTGGAACAAGCGGGCGCAGTACCGGAATAAGTTTGGCTGCCGAGACATTGTCCAGACGAATCACTTGCGTGACGTATTCATCGTTGATTACCGACGAGCCCGAGACCACATCGACAGGAGAAGACCGAGCGTTTTTGTTCGGGATAACACGCACGACCTCTCCGCTTCTCACCGCCGTGTAACCGTGCACGTCGAGTATCGACAAAAACAGATCATAGAGCTCAGCCTTGGTGACCGGCTTGCTGGATATGACCTTTACTTTGCCTTTCACCGCTGGATCGACAACGATGGTCGTGTCTGTTGTCGTCGCCACATACTCAATGAACTTCTGGATATCAGTGTCCTTGAGATTGACCGTGTACGATGCCTCTTGCGCAACAGCGTGCGGTGCGCACAGCGCCACCAGCAGTACCAGCGAGCGAAACAAAATTTTCAAATAAGCAAGCAATGCATGCATGGTGACAGGACTCTCCTAGGGGACCGCGCTCAGGCTAACACTGATAGACACCGTTGCGCCGTCCCTTTCTACCTCAAATGTTGCGTCAGTGGCGTCTCGCATCAATTGATAGAGACGAACCGTATTGGTTGGATCACTCAGGGCGTAACCGTTGACAGCCGTAACGATATCACCTGACTCAAAGCCAAGCGCTGTAAACTGTGCGGCGTCGCGTCCGGGCGCCACCCGATAGCCTCGTAATCCATTCTCGCCCTGAACGGCGCTCACGGATAAAAGCCCTGCGAGTGACTGAGGATCATTGTAAAGCTGTTGCCGATAACGCGATGCAAGGCGCTCTTGCTCCATAGCGTTTACCGATGAGCGCGCCGGCCCCTTTTTCAATGAAGTTGAGCTTGGCGCTGCAGTGACAGCCCCTTTTGACTCAACAATACCGGCAAGCGCGTTGTCGTCGAACAGCGTGATTAGCTCGTAGGTGCCGTTATTATCAATCACCACCTGTTGCGGCAGGATTTTCGCAAGTGTCACCTTGCCGTTAGCGGGAAGTGCGTCACCGACCGAGTACAAGGCTTGCTGCTTTTTTGCCTCGATCATGGCGCTGCCAAGGCCATCCGATGTGGACGCTACGATCCCCGTCAATGTCAGGGCAAGACGGGTTTCTCGGGCACCGTTTTCGATGCCATCACGGGGATTGATCGCGGTGTTCACCTCGGGGGCTATCACTGCCTCGCTGACAGCGCCTGAACCAAAGATGTCGGCACCCAAAATACTCGCCACATCGATCGGCTCCGCATCGAACGACGCCGCTGTGTTAGCCGGTGCAGGATTGATAGGCACCGCCGTGGGCATGACAAGGTCGTCATTTGGCATGAGCGCAAGCACAATGTGAGACGCGCTGTTAATCGCCCACAACACGGCGATCACAAGGAGTATCTGCTGTAAGCGAGAAAAGCGCTCGGCATCCGCCAGCCACCGAACTGCGCTACGCAAACGCGCATCGAAGTTCAACTGTGAAGCGAAGGCAGTGGTCTTGTTCATACGTTTAGCTCTAAACCAGTAGACGACAGTGTAGCCGAGCGAGCGCTGTAAAGGGTTACGTAGTCATGACAACGATCGCGTCAAACGTCTATCCCGTCGTGTCGTCGGCCACAGCCAACAAAGATCGTTCAACAGATGTTATCAGCGACTGTGCAACTTCAGAGGCATCGTGATCCTCGAGCGCAGACAAGTCACACTGATGAAAGGCGCTCTCAGTGCGAAGCTCGATCATCCCGCCAGCGCCGTCGTCTATCAGCTCACCCTGCAAGGCGGTCTCCCAGCGCTGGACGATATTAGTAGCTTCTTCCGATGGGGCGTCCACAATCATGATGCCGAAGCACTCCTCAGAGATGCGTGCGACGGAATCGGCATCACGTAACCCCCCGGTAATCTTACTGGCAACGGAGCGCAGAATATGGTGCTGAATATGACGCTGCGACAAGTTGCTCATACTCTCCAAACCCACAAGCTTGAGCGCAACCACCAACGGCGGCTTATTACTTCGTCTCGCGCGGCTAATCTCCCGCTCAAGGTCGCGGAGCAAGCCTGCACGATTCGCTACATGGCTCGCAGGGTCCAACAGGACAAAATCACGAATCCTATCGATCTCTACCAGACGATTGACGAGTAGCGGCACCTTTGCAACAAAATCCGTGAGCATAGCCATTTGCTCAGCATCGGCCATCACCGCGCTGCGAGGGTTCCCGACGTGAACGCTGCCGACTAACAGGTCATGGTCCATCACAGGGAGCAATAGCGTTTGCTCGACCGCTTCGGGCGATCGAAATAGCGCCGTGTCAGTCAATGTCCCTGACGTTGTCCGATTCCATTGCGGGACTTCGCCATACAACGAGACAAAAGAGAAACTATCGCTCAGTAATCGAACAGCGCCAGACGTCACACCCACAGGATCGAGATGCCGGTCCAGTTCGCCAACCGGGTCGTGGAGCCAGAGTTCGACATTTGTACTACCCGAAAGCTGCCGAATCCCCGAGATAGACAGATTCACCAGATCTGCGAGATCTGTCGCCGACAGCATTTGCCGCTCGGTAACCGCCAGTTGCTTGCGCGCAAATTCAACAACAGAAATCGGTGATGTGGCGTCGGTCTCAACAGTACTCATCGAATCAATCCTTCAGTCGCATGCTACGCGTTTGCCGCTTAACCTCGGCAGGTCTACCTAATCGCTAGATCAGCACAGATATTACCTTACCTGCGCATGGAGATCGCCCACTTTACGTGGAACAGCGATCTTTTTTAAGCGACGCGCATTCTGCTTTAACCAACATGCATTTTGCTTTAACCGACACGCATTCTGCGCTGCCTCTGCTATACTCGGCGCACCTGCGGGGTGGCACTGCCTGAGATGCTCAAAAGCAAACCCGTTGAACCTGAACCGGTTAGTACCGGCGTAGGAACAGGACGATGATACCCTTTGGGCAATCCTGCCGCCGACCGCCGTTATCTAATCAACGCCGTTTAATAACGCAAAGGATTATGTTTTGTCTGTGCTCTCCCCCCGAAATCCGGCCTTATTGGCTGTCGTGCTCATTGCTGCCTCAGCAACATCCACCCTCGCAACCGCCAAGGATGCCGTGCTAGAAGAGGTCATCATCACTGCTGCATTGATGGAAAAGGATCGCACGCACATCAGTGCGACCACACTCACAGCAGAGGACGTCAGCGCGAGAGGCGCAGCACACTTTGAGGACTTACTCACGCAAGTCCCAAACATGACTGCGTCAGCGGGGGCCTCCCGTCAGCGCTTCTTTCAGATACGCGGAATCGGAGAACGCAGTCAATTCATAGAGCCGATTAATCCCTCAGTGGTGATTCTTCAGGATGGTGTCGATATCAGCAGCCTAGGCGGCGCACTGACCACCTTTGATACCAAACAAATTGAGGTCTTGCGAGGTCCACAAGGTGCGATCATGGGGGCCGGTGCGCTCGCCGGGCTGATCAATATCGAAACGACAGCGCCTGTCGCCGAGAATGATTTTAATGTTGCCGTTGGTGTAGAGAACTACGGCGGGCACCGTCTCCAACTGGTCGCCAATGCCGCTGTCAACGAAAGCCTATCGATACGTGTCGGGCATCAGCGATACAACTCCGATGGCTGGATCGAGAACACCCATCTAGACAGAGATGACACAAACAATCGCGACGAGGAAACCACACGTATCGCACTCCGGTATTCGACCGGCGCCGATACCATAGACGCACGACTGACAAAACTAGACATTGAGAATGGCTACGACGCCTTCTCGCTCGACAATACCCGCGAAACTCTGAGCGACGAACCCGGTAAAGATAATCTCGATATGGCTGCGGCTCTGATTCGATGGAACCGTGTTGGTCGCACCTACACATCGACACTGCAGTTAAGTGATGTGGTCGCAGATTCGACTTACAGTTACGACGAGGACTGGAGTTTTGTGGGCATCAGGCCCGACTGGGAATACAGCTCGTTTGATGCCTACGATCGCGACACCGATCGACGCACCCTCGAATGGCGAATCACGCCGAGCACCACCGACACCACTGACTGGGTATTGGGCGTCTATGGGCGACAAGAAACCGAACGATTGAAGCGGACATGGACCTACCTGGATACCCCATTTTTCAGCCGAAACAAGACTGACACGCTGGCGTTTTACGGACAGGTCTCCCACGAGATCTTCCGGTCCGTCACCGTCACCTCCGGTGTGCGATTCGAGGAGCGCGATACGACCTACCGCGACTCAGCCGAGGTAAAAGAAAACTTCAATGATCGCTACTGGACCGGCAATATTTCGCTGGATTGGCAACTCACTGACAACCAATCGTTGTATCTCACCGCGGCGCACGGGGTTCGAGCAGGCGGTATTAATCCATCGCTCTCTTCAACGCTACTTGCCCTTGCCGATGAAATCGATGTCGACGCCTATCGAAACAGCACGCGCTTTGGCGAGGAGCGCTTGATCAATACAGAGCTCGGCTGGCGCTTTAACCACGCTGAAAAGCGCCTTAAAGCGAGCGTCACTCTGTTCAACATGGATCGACGCGATCAGCAGGTAAAAGGGTCACTCGTGATCCCTCGTGAGGACGGTAGCACCTCGTTTACAGACTTCACAGACAACGCAGCCAGTGGCACCAATCGTGGGGTCGAGGCCACTGTGGATTGGCAAGCGACTGACTCTCTGGCACTGTCCGCCCTTTTTGCGACACTCGATGCGACCTTCGATCGCTATCTCAATATCGATGGTTCCGACCTGTCGGGTCGTGATCAACCTCAGGCACCTACCGATCAATATCGCGTGAGCGCGACCTACTCCTTCACCACAGCGCTTGCAGCCACCCTCGAGGTTACGGGACGAGATGCCTTCTACCTATCCGATCGTCACGACGTCAAATCACCCTCCGCAGATCTCATAAACGCCAACATTACCTGGCAGCAGGGCGATTGGTCCCTCACCTTGTGGGGGCGGAACCTTCGAGACAAAACCACGATAACGCGTGGTTTCGGTACATTTGGTAATGATCCTAGGAAAGAATACGCGCTCGAACCCTACTATCAATTTGGTGAGCCGCGTACAGTGGGTGCAACGATCAACTATCGGTTTGGAGACTAGCGGATGCGAATGACAGCGGAGTTAAGCTTGTATCCACTGGCAGGCGAGGTTGAAAAACCCGTCTGGGCCTTCATCGAACACATCATTGCGAGCAATCGATGCAGTGCGGCCACTAATTCGATGAGTACGCAGATCACAGGCGAAAGTGTCGATGTTTTCGAGTGTGTTCGAGAAGCCTTAGAAACAAGCTACGCGGAGTATGGTCGACAGGTCCTGGTGGCGAAATTCATACCCGAGCACTTCGTGGATATTGAGCCCCCCGAAAATGATGACCGCACTTGAGACAACGGCCGTCGCCCTAGCACTAATTTACGTGCTGCTGGCGATGCGCCAAAACCGGCTTTGCTGGGTCGCGGCTTTCGTCAGCGCGCTGCTCTATCTGTTTATTTTTGCCGATGTACAACTGTATATGGAGGCGGGACTACAAGTGATCTACGCAGGCATGGCCGCGGTCGGTTGGCTCTCCTGGGGCGAGAATAGCAGCGCCCGAACCTTGCCTGTCACAACACGACCATGGCAGTTCCACGGCGCTATGCTCATTACTATTGCGATCAGCGCCGCCGCGGCAGGAACATTACTTAGCACTTATACCGATGCCGCAAGACCCTTCATCGATGCCGGAACCACGGTATCCGCTGTTATTTGTACTTGGATGGTGACACGAAAAATCTTGGAGAACTGGCTGTACTGGATCGCTATTAATGCTGTGTCAGTCTGGCTCTTCATGGATCGCGGCTTGACACAAACCTCGGCACTGTTCGCACTGTACATTCTGCTATCCATACTGGGCTATCTTTCATGGCGACGTACCCTCGCCACGCCCTAGCGCCGATCTCCGAGGCGCTTGCCGCTTGGGAGGACTGGGGATATCAGACGTCAACAGACCGGCTGCCACCCGTCCTCGGAGAGATCATCGGCGAAGGCTCCGCCAATACCGTCTATGGGCTCAAAGAAGCACCCGAGTGTGTGCTCCGCGTCCGTCATCGATCCCCGTCGGGCGACGTAAACACCTCGCAACAGGAGCTATCACTGTGGCGTGAATTGGCCAACCTCGATCTAGCCCCTCCCGTGATATGGTCAACCGCGCACGCCGATGTCGTCGTGACCTTAAAACTGGGTTTTGATGACGTGGCAGCGGGCGCTCACAGCGAGCTACTCAGGCGAATACACGCCAGTAGGCCCAAGGCATTGAGGCTTTCTTTGGAAGAAACTGCGAACCGGTACTCGCAGCGGATTGCGTCGCGTGGCCTCAGTCACCTGGCGCTAGATTATCAGCACGAGCCCGTGATGACCGATCTACGACGTCTCGATGCGGAGCTTCCCTGTTTCTGTCACAACGACCTTACGCCGAGTAACATCGGCACACTGGCGCAGAGGCTGTGGGCGATTGACTGGGAATACGCGGCTTATGGCAGTCGCCATTTTGATATTGCCGTTGCGTCGCAGGCTATGGAAATCAGAGAGCGCGAGACGTTCGCAGCGATAACAGCCGACTCGTATTTTGATCCCGATACCTGGGAAGCTGCCTGCCGTATCGCACTACTGATGACACACTTGTGGGCCCTTGCAACAATAGGGGATAGGGAGGACGAAAAGGCAGGTCTTGCCGACGATTTTGTTGCGGATCAGATAGCAAGCCCTGGGGAGCCTCTCAGCGACTATTCGATTGACGAAGCGATCGGAGCGGCCAAAAAAGGAATGCTCCCTTACCAAGCTATTGATAAAAGCGCTATCGACAAAAAAGCTATCGACAAAAGAGCTATCGACAAAGGAGCTATCGAAAAAAGCGCTCAAAAACGCTCTGGTGAGCAACCGCTCGAAGCGAGGCCAGCAGCGACGACGAGAACGAGGACAGAAACGACCACAGGAAATAGCGGCGCTTCCGACGTGGGTGGCGTGCTAACAAAGGCCGAACTAAAGCCACTCTGGCCTTGGTGATCGTAAATCCTTGGGAAGTGGGTCATCAACAGTGGCGGGCCGTTAGTGGCGTTTCTGCAACAATGATCCCGCGCCAACAAATTGGCAGTGCAAAAGGTGCGTGACAAGAGAGTGCGTGGCAAGAAAGTGCGTGACAGGAAAACACGTAAAAAGGAACGTGCATGAGTGACATCTGGCATATCTTAGGTGCGGGTAGCATTGGCGGCCTCTTCGCGCATCGATTGCGTCAAGGCGGCGCATCTGTCCGCCTGATATCGAGTGCCGGTCAACCCGCGACGCGCACGATCAGACTTACCCAAGCAGATACCGAATTCACCGAAATATTTGACTGTTCACCTGCCGAGGACACCTCACCGCTATCGCACTTACTCGTCACGGTAAAAAGTTGGGCTGCGCAGTCAGCAGTGAAGAGTATTCAGCACCGGATTAACGATCAAACTGTCATTGTTGCAATGATGAATGGCATGCAGCACGTAGACGATATTCGCGCTATTGCAACGAACTGCTCTCTCTATCTCGCCTCCACCACTGCCGGATGCCACCGATCAGAGGACCGTTGGATCACTGCGGGCGAGGGTAAAACGTTGATTGGCCACAGCGGAGAACCACTCCCACCCCAATGGTTCAAGACCTGGCAAGCGGGCGTTCCCGCAGTTCAATGGTGCACCGATATTGAGGCACGCTTGATCGAGAAGGTCGCTGTCAACGCCTGCATCAACCCCATGACTGCGGTTCATCGCATAAAAAACGGGGCACTGTCTGCGCCGGAGTATCAGCAAACACTCGGACAGGTCATCGCTGAGGTTTCACTGATTCTTGATGAGCTAGGCCACGCGACTATAGCGTCGACACTCGAGCAAACAGTGCAGAACGTGATACTCGACACTGCGGACAATACCTCATCGATGCTAAGCGATGTGCTCGCCGGCCGACGCACGGAGATCGAATCGATCGTTGGGTGGCTGCTCGATCAATCGAAACATTCACACCCCACACTCGGCGCGCTGCTTAATCGCTTGCGACAGATCTCGCCAGCTGAGTGATTGCCGCCTGCCAAACACGTGCATCTTCTGTATCGACAATGACGGTGTGATCGAGCACGGTATGGCCAGCATGGGACAGTTCGGTCAGCAATTCGCAAACGCCCTGCTCGCAATTCACATTCACGGAAATCTCGCGAATCAGCTCATCACTTGCAGCAATGTCGCCGAACTTAGTGCCGTTCACAAGCAACCACTGCTCTGGCACTGTCTCTGCGAACAACGAGGTTATCCACTCTGGGCTAAAGGTGTCTGGAAGCGATATCGCAGGTGACATCCGCGATGCATCAACCGAAACCGTATAGACCGGGGGACGACCGGTGGAGTGAACGAATGCAACGACGCCCGCAACAACAAGACTCAGCGCGGCCAGGCTCAATTGCATCTTCCCCGGCCGCCATCTCCGTCGCGCGGCTTTCGTGGCCTCTTGATACGGGGCGTTTTGCTTCAGCGCCTGCGGGTTTTGCAATCGAGACTGCACGCACGCCGCTAGTACTGAGCGATCAATCGGCTCGAGCCACCGATAACCAAGCGTTAATCTATCCGCTAAGTCACCCGCAGCAGGGCGTAGGTCGGGGTTTAACCGTGTCGCTGCAGCGGCAATGTTTATCACATCCCCCAGCATGTCGGTGGCGGGCATCGCAGATCCAATCTCAACCGACACCGGACGTTTCTTATCATCGAGCACCACGTCAGGTGTGCGCTGCGTAATCAACCAAATCAGTATTGCCCCGATAGACCAAGTATCAACCGACGGCAGTGCAGCCCTTCGGCTCAGCCGCTCCGGCGCGCTGAAACCGATCGTAGCACCGGACGATAACCCCTCACCCACGCGACTACACGACTCGAAGTCGAGCAGTCTGACCTGACCGTTGCGATCAATAACAATGTTATTCGGTGATAAATCGCCATGAACAAGGCTGAGACGTTCGAGATGGCACAGAGCGCTCAAAAGATCGCGCGCAACAACATATAAACTGTCAGGACTCAGTTGGCCCAACAATTCGCTCAGCGCAACCCCCTCGATATATTCACTGACCAGCCACGATTCACTACCCCTCGGTATCACGCCTAGGAGTGTCGGGATTGCGGGATGATCAACTTGGGTTCGCGCTCGCAGACTACTCAGTCTCTCGCCACCCTCATTAGGGTCAATACCGGACATTTTCTTTACCGTCACGAGGCGCTCAAGCACGCTGTCACGCGCAAGCCAGACCTCAGCCTGCCCGCCTGTGCCTAACTGTTCGAGGAAGGTCAGACGATCGACATAGTCGTTATCGCTCCAAAGCGAAATAAGCGGCTTTAAGGATCTCGTCGTCATTACAACTGTGCCTCCATCATTCGCAGGCGGCTGGCAATCGAGGCTTTGGAGAGTCGAAGCGCGCGACTTAAGCGCGGTAAATCTCGACCTACTTTATCGATGGCATGCCGAATTTCCGCATCGGGATACTCAGCTGAGAGTCTAATGCTCGGTATGTCCTCAACCCGTCGATAGAGCGTGCCACGCGACAGACCCAAGCGACGAGCTGTCTCAGCTATTTCGAAGTCAGACTGCTCGTAGGCGCTTTCAATATCTTCATCTGTTAGCGCGGGGGCCGATGGCGAATATACTGCTTCACGGTCTGCGCGGGTGAAGGGCGCCGCGGTCACTCTCTCGCTATCGTGTTTGAGCGATAGCGCAAACTCTTGTGCCGCGAATAAAAAAGCGCGCACGTTCCCCGGCCAGTCTCGGTGGAGCGCATCAAAGATAAAGCTCGCCCAAGCGGCAACATCTCGCGAGAACTCAAGCCTATCGATGAGCGAGCGGGTTTGGTCAGAGGCCGTCAGCAAGATACCCATGTCCTCTCGGCGCGCAGTTAAGGGCGGTAGGTCAATGGTAATTCCTGAGAGGCGCTGCAGGAGGGCATTTTTGAAGTGACTTCTATCATTAAGATTGGCATCACTCGCAGCAATGATGCGCACATCCACAGATCGATGTCGGCCGCCCACAACTTGAATCTCACCGGTTTGCAGAGCGCGCAGTAACTTGGGCTGCACAGACACCGGGACATCGCCAATTTCATCCAAAAATAGCGTGCCACTGTCTGCTTGCGTGAAATAACCACTGCGCTGTTCAGCGCCTGTAAAAGCACCCTTTGCACTTCCAAACAGTGCGGCCTCAGCAAGTGTCTCGGGAAGCGCCGCCATATTGATGACCACCAGCGGCACTTGCGAGCGACTGCTTGCTGCATGAATCGCAGTCGCGACAACCTCTTTACCCGTGCCTGACTCACCTCGTAAAAGGACCGGAAGATCAGAGCTCGCCGCAATACGAACAAGGCGGCTCACCTTGGTAGCTTCCGGTGAGACACCCGGAAAGTCAGTGGTCTGTGTGGCAGGCTCGATGGCGTCTTGGACTAATCGCAGCCAGCACACCACAGCGTGACCGAAGCGGATGGCAACACCCTGGTGCAGGTCATTCTCGGATAAGCTGATCGATGATGCTTTGTCTGCACCCAATAGGATGTAAGAGGTCTCAGATACATTGGATAGCTCGATGCCACGAGCGTGCCGCCGCAACACCAACGCACGACGGCTTATGTGCGCTTCGTCGAGACCTTTGCCGTCATCGAGGCATGGCTCGATCCGGCCAATGACCGCAGTGTCTAGCCAAAACTCACCAGAGGCTTTGCATCCCCCCAGTATCATCGACGTGCCGATGCGCGCCTGAACAGGATGAAACACCACGGTCATCTTGAGCGAACGTGTTGCTCCCTCTCTGTCAGGCTCTGCTGTACGCAGCGGCACCCGGGTCTTCTCGCCAGGCCGCATGCTTCCCCCAGAACTTAACACTCTTTGTTATTTATTCTCTGTGCTCTAACTTTTGGCACTATTTTTTTGCACTAGCTTTTTTGCACTAGCTTTTTTGCACTATTTTTCTTTGCCCTGTGAATAGAGCACGATCCGGCGTCCGACGCAACGTCTAGGATTTAATCACGTGGTCAACGCTCATCGCTCAATTCAGCCTGAGCGTCCGACTGACTTAACGAGAATAAGAAAAACGCTGACGCACCACCAATAAGCGCAGTCAAGCCAACCCCCCCAAAATAGAGCTGGAAGCCAACCGCTTCACCGTAGGTATCAATGAGGTAAGTGTTAATCAAAGGCATGTAAATGTCGGGGGTGTAACCGATCATCGAAATCACTCCGATCGCTAGCCCCGCTCGCCTCGGCTCGATGCGTGCCGCGCTGAAAGACGCCCAGTAAATACCCCTTACACCGTAAATCACGATTGATGATGTCGCGACTGCGAAGTACAACAAGGTGTAGGGAGAGTCGACCGGTAAGACCAGCAGCGCAATGAGTGAAAAACCCGCAAGCAAGATAGCAATCCCGAGCGCCCGCACCGGATGTAGTTGATCACCGATAAAACCAGCCAACACGGCGCCGACAGGCCGCATCCATAGCCGAACCGTGGTGAGCGCAGCAACCGCCACCGCGTCGAGACCGAACTGCGTCTGCAAAAATGCCGAGTAGGTGTAAGTCGCCCAGAAAACCTGATAGCCGGTGAGAATGCAGAGCGCGACCAGCCACACACGCGGGTTCAAAAAAAGATCGAATAAATCGCTTGCGGTTTCTCTCAGTGTAACCGCGCTGGTCATATGCGCCGAGTTACTGTCTTCCAGCGCCCTATCCGGCTTCTCCGCCAGGACAAACCACAGTAAGACACCAACGAGGAGACAGACGACACTGTAAAAATAGATCACTTGCACCATGGCCACTTCATCCATCGAGCCCAATGAAGAAACAGCGTAGGCAAACCAAGCGACGGCAATCGTTGCCAGTAATGCCTCGATCAGGCCGCGACCTCCCTCTAACAAACCAAAAAAACGCGCCTGCTGATCATCGGGTGCAAGCAATGAGCAGCCTTTAATCAACGCAGCCCAGAAGGTTAGTCCTGTCGTGATGCCCCACAGGCCGTAGATCACGTTGATCCACTCGGGAGCAGGGATGGATGCATACCAAAGGCCAATCAATCCTGTCGTAACCAAGGAGAAGGTTAATAATGCCCGCGGTGGAAATCGGTCCGCGAGCCAACCGCTGGGCACATAACTCAAAACGAAAGCTGTCCCGGAGATGCTGTGAGCGACATTGAGGTCGGCAAGGCTGATACCCAATGTTGAAATCAAGGTAAGTTCAAAGTTCTGACGCAGATACAACAAGGTATAAACAGCGCCACCGGCCACCATGAGGAACAGCAATTTGATGTACCGGTCTAGGGCATCACCCGATGGCAAGGCTAAAGATCTTATTTTCATACCGACAGCTTAACGCGATAAACACCGACTCGTCCTGTTTCCCGGTCAATTTGCATCGGGGGTCGAAGTTTCCCGCCAAGAGGGCATCCCACAAAAAAGGACGCCGAAGCGCCCTTAAATATTCTCTTGGAAATGCTTTCAGTGTTAACCGGTGGGCACCTCGGTGAAGGGAATGCCTTTGTCCATACGCGGCTCTTGCGGCAAGCCAAGAACGCGCTCAGCGATGATGTTGGTCATGATCTCATCGGTGCCACCGGCAATACGCAAACCCGGTGCACCCATGTAAGAGCCAATGATGTTATCGGCGAGCTTGGAACGCTTGGTATCCCAAATAGCACCAGATGTCTCGAGGAGGTCCATGCAGAACGACGCTAGCTGTTGCATCTTCGGGGCGCCCACGAGCTTACCAATGGAGTTCTCTGGTCCAGGGATATCGCCACGCGAAAGTGCCGACAGTGTGCGATAGCTGGTGTACTTGAGGCCTGCCTCTTCGACATAGAAATTGGCAAGGCGCGCCTTAACCGCGCTGTCCTCAATGGCTGGTTTACCATCGATCATGACTTCTTTTGCGAGCTGAACTGCGAGATCCACGTTAACACCGCTGCTACCTGCACCGATCGCTGCGCGCTCGTTCATTAGGGTCGTTAGCGAGACTTGCCAGCCCTGACCGACTTCACCCAGTCGCTGCGAATCAGGAACACGCACGTCCGTAAAGTACACTTCGTTGAAGTCAGAATCACCGGTCAACTGCTTAATCGGCTTGATTTCGATGCCGGGCGATTTCATGTCGATGAAGAAGTAGCTGAGGCCTTTGTGCTTGGGCACGTTGGGATCGGTACGAACAACAACACAGCCGAAGTCTGAGTAGTGTGCGCCTGACGTCCAGATCTTCTGCCCGTTAATCACCCACTCGTCACCGTCTTTCTCGGCTTTCGTGCGAAGCGCGGCCAGGTCTGAACCACCTGCAGGCTCGGAAAATAGCTGACACCAGATCTCTTCACCGCTTGCTAGTTTAGGTAAATAACGCTCAAGGTGCTGAGGCTGTGCGTACGCCATCAGCGTGGGCGCCATCATGCCTTGACCGATGACAAAGAAGCCGGCAGGTACGTCGTACTTGGCTTCTTCCTGCTTCCAAATCACTTGCTCGATGGCTGATGCGCCACGACCGCCATAAGCGGGGTCCCAACCAATGCAGGCCCACCCCGCATCGTACTTACGCTTCTGCCACAGCTTGGCCACCTCTAGGCGGCTCATGCCCTCGATTTCATCTTTGGAAGGAACGTTTGCCGCTAGCCAATCTGCCGCCGCTTTACGAAACGCTGCCTGTTCGGGAGTATCGTTAAAATCCATGATTAACCTCTCTTTTTCTCGTCTCGTTTTTTTCGTTATGCCGTGGCAGCCAAACCATCAACTAGACGGCTCTGCCATTGCTTTTCACTACCCACTGCGAGACTCAACAGCTTCGCGCGGCGATAGTAAAACTGACAATCGAATTCCCAGGTAAAGCCCATGCCGCCGTGCGTCTGAATATTCTCTTCAGCTGCAAACAGCGACGCTTGGATCGCCGCAACACGGGTCGTTGCTGCCGCCACAGCCAGATCGCTAGCACCCGCGTTCAACGCCCAAGCGCCGTAGTAGGCGTTACTGCGCGCCAGGGTGTTCTTGACGTACATTTTAGCCAACTTGTGCTTAATAGCCTGGTAGGAAGCAATCGAGCGGCCAAAGGCGAAACGACCCAGCGCGTATTCGCGCGCCTGCTCGAGCGCACGATCAGCAATACCGATCTGCTCCCATGCAAACAGTACCGCGGCTGTGTTCATCAGTGACTCGACTGCGGCCCAGCCCGCGCCCTCTTCACCCAACACCTCAGCGCACGCTCCATTAAATGTGAGCTCTGCGTGTCCCCGACTGAAATCAATCATCTGCACATTATCTTTGTCGATGCAGTCCTGGCTCAGGTCGACCAGCGCGAGTGTTGCACCGTCACCCTTGTCTGTAGCACAGACAACAACAGCGACATCTGCAATACCGCCGTCTGCCACAGGCACCTTCGTGCCGTTAAGAACCCCATTGGTCAGGGTCGTACCCATCTGGTCAGGTGTAACTGCGCCGCCTGCCTCGCCCATGGCGAAGCACCCAATGGCTGATCCCTCCGCTATTTTGGGAAGCCACGCTTCTTTCTGCGCTTCGGTACCCAGCGCCATGATAGCTTCGGCAGCAAGATACACGGTTGAACTGAACGGTACGGGTGCGCAAGCGCGGCCAAGTTCTTCGGCGATAACAACGAGCTCCAGGCTCGACATGCCAAGGCCGCCGTACTCTTCCGGGATTGTCGTCGCGGTCCAGCCCATTTCAGCGATGCCCTTGTAAAGGTCTGCATCGTGCGTCTCGCGATTGTTTAAGACGCGGCGAACCAGTGTCGTGGGGCAGTGTTGGGAAAGGTAATTGCGCGCTTGGTCCCGCAGCATCTGCTGTTCTTCAGAAAACTCGAAGTTCATGCGTAAGTCTCTATTTTTGGTTGATCTTTATTGCTCATAGCTTCGGACAAGGGTAGCGAGCGTCAGTCCAACTGCCAATACGTCTGTCCAAGTTAAATAGCACCTAGCTAAAAAACGTAACGGCGCCAAGGTCTGACCTCGAGGTAAAAAATGCCGCGAGGTATGGAGAGAGAAATAGAGCAAGGAATGAAGAGAAGAGAAGAGAAGAGAAGAGTAAAGAGAGGAATGCAGAAAAAAATAAAGAGAAAAATAAAGAGAAGAATAAAGAGAAGAATGCTGAGAAAAAGCGCTCACAAAAAACTCGCATCTCTATTTCGCCGAACAGTTGCAAATGGCAAACGGACTAGGTAGCCTCGAATAGCCAACTATTACTTAAATCGTGAGGACTCGTCATGACAAACAAAGTAGATCAAACAAAGCTCCACGCCTTCCGTCACTTGGTAACGACCGCTTCCAAGCAGGTGCCCGCTGTTCAAGCAAAACTAGGAGGGGGCAAAGGCACCCCACCCAAGCAAGCACCAATGAGCTATCACGCTGTCACAAGCAAAGTGGGCGTGATGGGAAAATAATACGTTTCTTTAAAGAGCAACAAGAAAGGCGCCGAAGTTCGGCGCTTTTTTTTTGGGAGAAACGCTTCTATTCATGCATCATGTTACGCGTCATGCGAAACGCTACTATCAAAAAAAGGCAACTGGCTAGCGCACCCAGCAGCTAACCTTTACTGACAACTGTGTTAAGCGTCTTGCTAGTACGTTTTTAACAACCTTTTTACAGATGCTGTAAAAAAATACATTTGAGCCAACTCGGTTATCAGCGATTAACGCTACCCTGACTGCCTGAAATAGCTGCCTGAAATAATGGTCCACGCCTATGATCAACACGATACAGTTTCCAGCACCCGGCGCGGTCGACACCGACCTGCTCAATAGCCTCACCCAACTAGCGCCCGGCGTTGACGATAAGCACCGCGTAGAGATTGACGCCCTCGTAAAAAAGATAGCGGGGCTGCCGAGCGATCACCGTGTCGCCCCTGCCGCCTACGCCTGGTTCCGAGAGGTAACCATTGAAGCCTTATACCCCGAGGGTGACTCGCCTATCGTCAATCTGGGACTCGAAAGTCTCAACTCGTCTTGCCTCGATTGGCAACCGCTAAAACCCGCTGAAATGCTCATCGTGACACCGAACGACGAACGTAGCCCCTACACCGCAAGCGGCTGGTCAAGCCTGTTGAATGAGGGCACCAGCGGCAGTTTAAAAATCGAAGCACCCACAGACGAGTCCTTCCGAGACTTTTTAGAAAAAGTTGAGGAGGCTCTCCATCTTTTCCAAATACATGCCCCGAGCGACTACGCAGAGTGGCGAGCGTCCATGCGCATGATTGTTGCGGTTGGACAGAGTGCCGAGAGTGACATCAGCTTGGCAGGGGGTAGCAGTCTATTTCTACCCGGTGTCATGGTCGTCAATGTTGAGCATTGCGACACGACAGCCAATACGTTGGCGACGCTTGTTCATGAGGCCGCCCACGTGAGGCTGAACAGTTTGTGTAGCCACGAGCCACTCTCGCTCAATCCACCAGATGCGCGCTATACGTCACCCCTGCGATCCGACGACCGACCAATGGAAGGTGTCATCCACGCGACTTTTGTGTGCGCAACGATCGTCGATCTATTCTCGCGTATAGCCAAGCAGCTCGACGATGAAAATAGTGCGAAAGACTTCTCACACATCGCTACCAACCACAGAGAGCCGGTTAGGGTTCATACGGAACAAATAGCCACAGAGGGCGAGCTTACCCAGGGCGGCGAGCAGGTGCTTGCTTTCATTCGCGCGGTTGACGACGCGCAAGCGTAATCGCCAGAGGATCGATTTTTGGCGCTAGGCTTGCGGGGCTGAGCTGAACTGCAGTCGGTCGGCAACCTGAGCCCAGGAGTCAGGGGCTGGATCGTCTTCGTCGTTGCACGTCTCGACGGTCGTGACGTGCGTGATCGGTAATATCCTCTCCGCGCCCCAGACTCCCACTTGCAGGCAGAGCGCTTCTACCCTTGGGTTGTGCATCAGTGAATGCAAATCTTTAAGTCTATTTTCGTCTTTCGTGGGCCTTACGAAGCCCTCAGGCCCCGAGATCCCCTCGTCCAGATAGAGCCAGGCGTTCACCCCCTCCGCGACCAATTCGCGATGACGTTGGGTCGCGCGCTCCTTCGCCAGTGACGCACCAACAAATGCATGAATAGGTATATGCCCCGCGCCACTTATGAGTTGCGTGACAAAGCGTTTATGGGGGTCGCTGGTGATCCGATCAGACAGCCTATTGAAAACCTGAGGCTTGTAATTCACCTCCAGAATACACCCCCCATTCTCAAACCAGGGCACCGTGGGGTCTTCGGAAAAAAAATCGATTCCCGCGGTATTTAAACGACAGATCTTCGCTGCCTCTATGCATATTGCGGCGTTCGCAGGGTGTAATGTCTCGGTAATTTTTTTCGCGTCCCCCCCATCGGCGACAGACGTCACCGGGCGCAGGAGTACACGCTGTCCCTCGGGCGGTACCGCATTCATGGTAAAGCCCTGCTTTTTCACTGTCGCCACCGCCAAGTCGTCTGCCGGAAACGGTCGAAGTCGCTTTCGCGCCGGCATGTCTCTCAGAGCATCGTTCGCGGTATCGATCAACTGCGCAACCGTGCTACTGCCGTCTGCGACAACACTTTTAGGGTAACGCGTGGACGCCCACATAACCTCGCCATTGAGGACCAGCACACGATGACAATCGCCCTTCATTTGGCGTTGAATCAGTGCAATCTTTGCTGGGGACGATTGGATAGCTGACGAAATAGCGCGCCTTAATAAGGCCTCGGAGGTTATGCCCGTTACCACCCCCTGACCACGCGCACCGCGCTCAGGTTTCACAATAAGCGGGCCTTGTAATCTTTTAAGCGCCACGGGTGCGATATCTGGCGACTGTGTGGGCATAGTGTCAGGCGTAGGGATACCGGCTTTCTTAAACACCGCAGCCATCATGGCTTTGTTTTCCGACAGCAACATGCCGGCCGCGCTATCAGCGTCGCTCGCACTCACGTGAATGAGACGAGAGTTAGCACCCTGCCCCACCTGCACAATATCGTCGGCCTGATGGTAAAAATGTAAACCCCTATCGTGTGCCTCTGCGAGGATCGGAATAGAACCGTCTGACAACCCAAGGATGCTATTACCCGCCTTCTTGTGAACCTTCTGCACCGCTCCCGCTAACACCGCGTGGCAGGCAGATTCGGTCGGCTGCGCGATCGCGGACAGAGCGAACTGAAGTGCCATCGAATGTACGCGGTGATCCAACCCCATCAACGAGGGCACCCAACAACCGGGCTTCTCACCACCGACGTCGACAACAGGCAAGTCAAACAGTGGCAGTCTCGCATCTTGGCAAATCAGATTATGCAAAACGCCGACGACATGAATGACCCTAGCCTCCTCATCGCCGTCCAACGTTGGGAGTTCATCTCCCCACCAGGAAATTAGCCATTGGCTGACCTTTTCCTCTCGATCGTTGGAAATCGTCTCAGGTATCAATGAGTGATTAAACGTCACATGCACCATCAACTGTGTTCGCTGCGCCAAATAACCGAGATACATTGGGGCTCCAATTTGATGTGGGACTGCTTAAACAGGGTAAAGGCAGCGACCGACACCAGTGCGATAACCGCCCTTCGTCCTTTCAAGCGGCCTTACGCGTTGTATCCACCGAGGCGTAAAGCGACCAGGACCCGTAACAACAGATGTAAGGTTAATATACGATGGATAGCGGCGTAACCGTACTAGAAAAACCGGTACATCCTTTTTTTTGGAACAGCAACCATCTGAAAGGGGACTTTCTGGAAGGATTTTCTATTAAGGGCCCATTCTATAAACGTTATTTCTACAAAGGGTATCTCTGAAAAGAGTGCTTCTTGGCAGAGTTCTCTAACCAAAGAGCTCTACAAAGAAAGCCCTACAAAGAGCGTCCTAGAGGAGGAGACGCTGCACCGATAAGCTTGTTGCGCTGACAATAAATCGCGCTCGCGCACCACTTGGCAATCCGTTTGCCTCGCTAAGGAGTCATCGCTTTGAGACGCATAGAAACCGATCGTTTGCTGCTGAGACCGACATGCGCGGAGGACTGGCCCTTCGTCCGCGACTTTCTCATGTGTGAAGATACGATGCGCCACCTTGGTGGACATCAGCAGGAGTCCGATGCATGGCGCACATTAGCGCAGTGGATCGGTCTCTGGTCGCTGACCGACGCTGCCATGTTCGGTGTTATCGAAAAAACATCAGGCGAGTGGATCGGCCGCATTGGTCCCTGGTATCCATTGCACTGGCCCACACTGGAAGTTGGATGGGGGCTGAGAAAAGCATTTTGGGGACAGGGGTACGCTCTCGAAGCGGCATCAGCATGCATTGACTTTGCTTTCAATGAGCTCGGTTGGGAGGAAGTGACCCACCTCATTGAGGATGCCAATAAACCCTCACAAACGCTTGCCAAACGCTTGGGCTCTGAGGCCAATGAGTATGTGACCCTTCCGGGTTCACTCAGCGATGTGCGGGTTCGCGTTTGGCGTCAATCGAAAGCGTGCTGGCAAGGGCGAGTTCAATGAACAGCGCGAGGTCAGCGAAGCACATTTTGAAAGCAGCGTTTTGGTCGTTATGCGTCGTGATTGCCATACTCGCCCTAGTGCCGCAGGACCCAATGCCGCAACCGCTGTTTGCACTCGGCGATAAGGTCGTCCACGCCCTCGCGTTTCTCATACTGTGCCTTGTGGGCCTGTATGCATATCCCGCCCGACTGCTGTCCATCGCACTGCTCCTGATCGCGCTTGGGGGTGGCATCGAAATCGCGCAGGGTTATGTGGCGAGCCGTTCGCAAGAATTGGCAGATTTTTATGCTGACCTCATCGGTATTGCGATTGCGTTTGGCCTTTGCGCGGCAAGAACGATGGCGAAATCGTCACTGGACTGAGAACGTCTGCGGCCTGGCGAGCGACCAAGCTCACACGCTCTGAATACGGGTAGCGACCGGCGGCTTAAGTCGACTGTGGCACCCAGGTTGCGTGGAATCCAGCAGGAACACGACCGGGAAGTCGGACTCTGCTGATGGGTCCTTGCTCAATATCGGTGGCATCAAAAACACAGAACCACGAACTCCAGTCCTTGGTGTCATGAACAAAGTTGACAACGTACCCGTCGTCTTCCTCACTTTCCGAGGTGGCACCGACTTTAGGTGCATAAACAGCCTCGCTACCCAACACCCCGGGACCGTAGTCGTAACGCCAGCTTTTGCCCGTTTCATTGTCGTACTTGACGAGCCCGGTAAAGCGAAGCGTGTAGCCACCCTCATCATGCGTCGGGATATATTGATGGTAGGCGTAACGGCTCTTTTGTCCCCCATAAAGCGGATTGGCTTTATTGAACTCCGTATTCAAATCGTCAATGTCGCCCTCGCGCACTTCGCCCGTCACAAGATTGAAGCGCCAGCGGTAGTTATTCGCCTCGAGGCGCATATACGCCAACATATGCGAGAGTTCACCCTCGTCACCGTAAGCCTTGGGCATGGGGTTGACGGAACGACAGCCGTCCATGATCACCCAGTCTCCCTCTTCCCAGCAGTTGGATACATGAAGGATGTAACAGGGTTCGCAATCGAACCAACGGATGGTATTGCTCTCACCAAATCGCGGAATCAAGCCAAAGCGAGTAGGTATGTCGCGGTGGAAGGTCAGAACGCGCAGCTTGTGATTTTTCAGGACATCGAGGTCGTGGAAAAATGGCAGGTCGTGCAACACGGTGTAGTTCTGGGTAAAGCCGATGTCATGCGGTAAGCGCGCGCCGGGCAAGTCGATCGGCACCTCGTGTACGACTTCCCCCTTGGCATTTGCCACCCCGTAAGTCATGTAAGGCGGCGTATCGTTGTAGTCGAAGTACAAAAGCTCTCCGGTACGCCAATCCACTTTGGAGTGAGCGGACATTTTTGGTCGACCGCGGCCATCCAGATGAAACGCCTTGCGGGTCTCTAAGGTCAGTGGATCCAGTGCAATCGGGTTGCCTGCGTTGTACCAAAGGCTGACAAGATCACCGTTCAAGCAAAAGATGTCGGTATTGGAGGTGTCTTTTATTCCAAACTCGGAGACGCTGTAATCGAAGGGACCCATGACGCCGGGTGAGACCGACTCACCCATCGCTCTCTCATCTGAGAATGCCGGCGTCTCTATCCAGCGATTCACATAGCGAGCACCGTCATCGCTAAGATGGAGCGCGTGGACCATGCCGTCTCCATCGAAGGGGTGATAGCGATTTTTAGGCTCAAAAAAAGGGTTTGCTCCGTTGCGGTAGTAGGTTCCCCGCAGATCCTTGGGCAGCTCACCTAAGACCTCGAGCTGGTCCTGGTCAAGCTCGCGCGTGGTCGGCGCGTAAACGCCATGAAGATACGGGTTGTCGTGGTTGTAAATCCAGGCAGGCGCATCGGTAAATTGAGGCGTATCACCTAAGCATTTATCGCTTATGGGAAATTCCGGTAGCGGTGCACGGGCTTCCTTCAGGGTTTGCTGCACTGTCATAAACGAATCCCTCGTCTGTCCATTGCCGAGCTTACCGCTTCCCAGCCCGTTAGAAAATGTTTCGCAACCTACGGCGATGAGCCCGGATGGCCCAAGTTAAGACATGGGGCAAAAACATGACGTCAACATTGGGCGTCCCAACACTCTCCAGCAACCTAATTTAGGTTCACAGCATTCGGTCGTTGAGGGCTTGGGTGGGTCGATAATTGTTATCGAACACTGTCTCAAAAAGCGCGATCTGCGATGCTGAGGCTTGAATGGGTGTCTTAAGTACATGCCAACGCACCCCCTCGCTACACGGCGGTGTAGTAAGCGAGCCGCTGTACCGCCAAGCACTCAGGTCCATCGGTAAAATTGACGAGAGGTTTACCATCTGTCCAGCGATTAACGTGGGCTCACCCTCCTCCCGTGGCAAATTAGCAAAGACGGGCTCGAGCTCCGGGTTGAACATACCCTCCTCGATAAAGGCGCCGAGCACCGCCAACTCACCGCTTTCACTGCGATGCACAATATGCATCTCCATACGCTCGTTGTTGTCATCGAGGGTGTGCTCAGACGATGCGTGGAAGTGGAATTGCAATACCTCCCACGTATCCATGCCCACCATGAGGCTGCTGCCCTCCTCGTGCTCTACCTCAACGGTGTGCCCGTTGTTAAAAATGACAAGCGGCGTCGCGGCGTAATCGATCTCTATTGGCGGCGCGAGTGGCGTGTCGATCATCGAGGCAATATCGATCGGCGACTGCTCAAGCCCCGACCGGCAGGCTTCATAGTAGGGGCTCAAATCACCCCACACTGATGGACCGTTATCGACCTCGTAGCCCCAGTGGACACCATCAACTTTGCGGGTATTCAGCGCCTGCACAGGCCGAAAGTTGTTATCAAAAATGCCTTCAAAAGCGCCAATTTGCTCAAGCGACGCCTCAATGGGGGTGCTCAACACATGCCAGGCCACACCCTCGGAACACGGTGGTGTTGTCAACGAACCCGCATAACGCCAAGCCGCCTTCTCCTCGGGAAGTACATCGCTCAGGTCGATTGTGACGCCCGTAATCTCGGTAGGTGCCGACAATTCGAGCGGCAGGTTGTTGAAAATGGGATCGAGCGAATCGTTGTGCTCACCGGGCTCGATGACAACACCAAGCACGGCGAGGTTTCCCTCATCGTCCGCATGTACCACGTGCATCTCGAGGGGGTAACTGGCGCCATCGAAGGTGTGTTCGCTACTAGCATGGAAGTGGAATTGGACAACTTCCCACGTCTTATCGCCCACCGTGAGCGAGTCACCCTCATGAACCTCCACCTCGATCGTGCGACCGTTATTGAAAATCACCAGGGGGGTCTCGGAATAACTCGGCATGATGGAGGGTACACGCGATGGCGGTATGGATACGTCGACGTCAATCGGTGATTGCTCAACCCCACTCGAGCAGGCGCTGTAGGCCGCATCAAGCGAGGCCCAGTTCTCTGGACCTTCGTCCCCGTTATAACCCCAGTCCGGCTCCATGAGCTCGGGCTCCTCGGGTTCAGGGTCAATAACGACCGGCTCTTCCGAGCGGCTAGATCCATTGTCACAGCCGGCGATGAGTAGCGACAGTGCGGCGCCTTTCCACCATTGATTTGCGGATAACTCCATGGCTATTTCCTTGTGAGCCTTCACTGGCTCGAGTTGTAACTCACCTGCCGAGACGATCTACTCGGTTGGCATGCTTAGGCGACCTATACGCGTGTGTGTGCCGCGTGCTAAGTCACTTGTTTATTCTTTTTCAGCAGGCGCTAGTCTAGCTCATCCCCTACGCGATTTCAGCGCAGAAAACCCGCTCACGTTCTGGCATGGGTGCTGTGAGACTTTGTGCTGGTCGGTTGAACCACCTTTCAAACCCGAGTGATGCAAGTACTGACCCCAAGCATTTTGGGTGATATAACAGCGTGCGTTTACTTGTCATCAGCCGTGAGTGCGCGGCCCATAAAAACACGGCGTCTGGGAGTCGTTATGAAATTGAAAAGTCTAATGCACGTGACCTTTGCCTATGTGGTCACTGTCGGTGTGGCGTGGGCGACGCTCGAAGCACTGGGGCAAAGCCCCATTTGGGACATGTTCTGGGCAGATATTGCCGCGACCATCGCCATTTTTATTTTCAGCAGACTCTATAAAAATTCGAGTTTTTACGACGCCTACTGGAGCGTGATTCCGCCGCTAATCGCGCTGTATTGGGCAATGCAAGCGACCGCGAACGGTATCGATAGCACGCGCGCTTGGCTGGTGGTCGCACTAGTGTGGTTGTGGGGGATTCGCCTTACCGCGAATTGGGCGACTTTTTGGCCCGGGCTTGAGCATGAGGACTGGCGTTACGGCCCCATTAAGGAGGGTGCAGGTAAATGGGATGCTGTCGCTGATTTCTCGGCAATCCATTTGTTTCCTACCGTCATTGTATTTGTTTGTTGTCTACCGATTTACGCGGCGGTGGCTATGGATGCCCAACCCCTAAACTGGCTCGACTTGGTTGCGGCGGTTGTGACCACGGTGGCTATTTTGATTGAGCTTGTCGCTGACATTCAGCTCCACCGCTTCCTTACTCATCGTAAAGAGGGGGAGATCATGTCGACCGGACTCTGGGCTTACTCGCGTCACCCTAATTACTTCGGAGAGTGGCTGTTCTGGGCAGGACTCGCCCTCTTTGGCGTTGCTGCCGTGCCCGACACCTGGTGGTGGACGGTGCCGGGCAGTGTGGCCATGCTCGCGATGTTCCTCTTTGCGAGCATTCCAATGATCGATAAACGCAGCATGGCACGACGTCCTAACTACGAAGCGCACATGAAGCGCGTCTCTGGATTTGTGCCCTGGTTTCCAAAACCCTAAAGCCAGAGAGAACACTGAGACCAACATCCAGACAAACGAGGCGCCAGCCCAGCGCCGGTGTTCGCCGTGTGACGGGCACATGTCGAGGTACTACCGCTGACCTCGAGCATGACGTTTATCCCGGCTTTCACGGCGTTAGCGACGCTGTCGTCGCTCCCACCTACCTGCTCGGCGCTTTTATCGTTCTGGCGGTGTCAGCACCGTAATGTCCAGGTCAGAACGCGCGCCCGATAAGGTCACGGTTTCAGGTGTCGACACCCCACCCAAGCGGCCGCAGGCCTCGTCGGCCCGACAGGCGGCTCGCGCGCTGTCACCATCACCATCGGTATCCGTACTGGCCGTAATTCGATAATCACCGGGAGCCTCGACGGCCAATTCATAGGCGTAACCATCCTCGGCTGACGTCGTTGCCGATGTGACAACAGCGCCTGTCTGGCTGTCGGTGAGGAAGACATCAAGCGTTCCGACATCGCCACCCGTTTGCTTGCCGACACGAAGAGAAACAGAGATACGTGATACCAATTCCTGATTCTCGCTATCCTCGATCGCTGTATAAGTGACAACATCCGTGTAAAAACCGGGCGCGAGGCCCGAGCGATCGACGCTGATGTCCCAACGCCCAACCTCATCTTGCGCCGCATCGTTGCGTTCGGTGACCACCAGCCAATTTGAGTCGTTCGCAAACGATGTGACCTGCAGTCCCGCTTCTCCGGGGTTTGTTCCGGTGACCATCACGGTCGTAGTGGCTCCATCAAAGTAGAGCCGGTTAGACGAGAGGACAAGGCGCGCAGGAAGAACAAAGGTTCCCGCCGCATCTGCCCTTGCGACATCGACAGCTTTATCTGCCTTGATAAGCCCCCAGCCTGTAGCGTTGTCAAAGCCGCTGTCACCCAGGTCATCAGTGAGCACACCCGCCTCGAGCAAGGTCTCGAGTCGCGCAGTCGTCAAACCGGGGTACTCGCTTTTCATGAGCGCAAAAATGCCAGCTGCATGCGGCGAAGCCATCGATGTCCCCTGTGTACTGGTGTACGTGAAGCTTGGGTCACCGTTGGCGTCAGCCTCTTTGTTTAAGCTGAGCACACCCCCACCGTTGCCACCGCCGGGCGCCACGAGATCCAGCTTGGGTCCGCGGGTGGAGTAACTGGCCAGCTTTCCGTCCAGACCTGTTGCACCCACGGCAAAGGTATTGTCGTTGGCTGCCGGGTAACCCACGGCGCTGCCCCCATCGTTACCACTTGACGAAACGACGATGACACCCTTCGCTGCAGCCGTATTTGTGGCGTTTTGAACGGCGAGGCTCTGGCCTCCGCCACCGAGCGACATATTAACGACGCTCGCCGTGTTAGCGGGAACGGTGCCACTGTCATTGGGCTCCCCTATTGCGTATAGAATCGATTGCGCAATGTCATAGCTACTCCCGCCACAGTCGCCGTCGAGCGCACGCAAGTGCATCAAAGTAGCGGTGTAAGACACGCCCACAATGCCCTCCGCATTGTTGCCTGTCGCGCCCACCGTACCGCCCACGTGCGCGCCATGATAGAAAGCCTGCCCGTCAGGCGCACAAGAGTCCTCCAAGGGCGTCGCGTCCTCAGGGTCTGGATCGATACCGTCGCCGTCGTAATTATTTGATGTGCTAATGAAGTCGTAACCGGGCTCTGGCGTTTGTCCCAGGAAATCCGGATGCTGCGCCAGCACGCCGTTATCAATGACCGCGACAATGACAGAGGGGTCACCCGTTTGCTTGTCCCAAGCTGTTGAGGCGTTCACCTGCTCAAGGTGCCACATGTCGGGCAGTAAGGGGTCGTCCGTGGTTGCATGGCGTTGATACACGTAGTTCGGCTCCGCATACTCAACCTCAGGATCTCGCGACAGTGACTTAACCATCTCCGCAACTTCCGCCTCGTTGCGCAACCGCTGACTGGCGTAGTGTGCATGTTTGGGATGCGACGGCGTTGCTTTTGCAGTTAACGATTTGCCCTTCGATCGCATCAGTCGGAATTTACCCAGCGATTGTGCCGCAGGCTCAAGATTGTGGCGCGAGGCCAAACTGCTAAAGCGCTGTGAGATGACATCTCGCGACACCTGTCGATTCGTCTTGAGTCCCACAACAACCTCGCCCGCGCGCATCGCACGTTGCGCCTGAACGGCCCCCTCGAAGTCAGTCGTCACCGTGTAATTAGCGGCGGTTGAAGAACTCGGGACCGGATAAGCGTAAACATTAAGGTAGTAGGTCCCATCACTGGGCACCGTCAGCACCTCCTGGAAGCCCTCGGGATCCCTGAATTCGGGTGGGTTCTCCGAGCCCGCTACAATGTTCTTAGACTGATCATAAAGGTAGAAATCGAGGTCTTGCGCATCATCGTGAACATGCAGCATAAAACGCTGTCCGGCGAGCGCATCAACAAGGAAGAAATCATCCTCGTCCCCCGACGTCCTCAGAGGACCCGCAGCACCGGCGCCCGGTTCGTTGACGTAGCCGTGTACGATGAACGGTGCGGTGATGGCCTGCACCGACGCATCGTCGGGGGTATAGATGCCGGGCAGGTTATTTCGAGCAAACGCGTTGTCGGGGTCGTTGGTATCCGAGTCAATAATGACCTCAGGCGTGACCGTAAGCCGACCCGAGACGAAAAACCCGCTCACATTTGGATCGAGTGGATCAATATCCTCCTCATCGATGACGCCGTCACCATCATCGTCGGGGTCCGCATTGTTGCCCGTGCCGTCATTATCCGTATCTAGCTGCTCGCTTGAGTCATTGGGGAAGGCATCGGCATTATCGCCCACCCCGTCGCCGTCAGAGTCTTGCGTTTCACTCGCATCATTCGGGAATGCGTCAGTGTTATCGCCCACTCCGTCACCATCAGTATCCGTCGTCTCACCGGCGTCATTGGGGAAAGCATCAGCGTTATCTCCTATGCCATCTCCGTCTGAGTCTTGCGTCTCGGTCGCATCATTGGGGAAGGCATCGGTGTTGTCACCCACCCCGTCGCCATCAGTATCCGTCGTCTCACCGGCGTCATTGGGGAAAGCGTCAGCGTTATCTCCTATGCCATCTCCGTCGGAGTCTTGCGTCTCAGTCGCATCATTGGGGAAGGCATCGGTGTTATCACCCACCCCGTCGTCATCCGAGTCTAGAGTTTCGTTGGGATCGGCGGGGAAAGCATCACCGTTATCACCCACACCATCGCCATCGCTATCGGCGCTTTCATTTGGATCGTTTGGGAAGGCGTCGTCACCATCGCGAACCTCATCACCGTCATCGTCTGGATCGAGTGCGTCAGGTAGGCCATCCTCGTCAGCATCACTGGCACCGGGCCCCACACTAATACCGTTAAACAGTGCACTAGCAGAGGCGGCATTATCAAAAGCAGGTACGTCGCCACCCGTGGCCAATGCGGCAACCGAGCTCTGGAATCCGGTCTGTACAGCGGAGGCAACATCGCGCGCAATATCCGAGGTTGGTGCCAACTCCTCCGCAAGGACCGTATTTAAATCGGCAAGTGCTGCAAGGAATGCTCGCAAGACCGGCTGCGGGGGCGCGTTTACGCCAAGCGCATTCAGCACACGCGTCACCAGCGTCTCAAGCGTTGCCTCCTTGGCAAGGGATACCGGCACGCCACTCTCTGTCGCCAATGTTACCAATTCAGCGGCAATCGCCAACGTGATATCAACAGTGTCTGGCGCCTGAGCGCCCGCGCTTTCGTCCACCAACTTGGTGACCGCTGCAAACAAAGCGGCCAACTGGAAGTTGACCCGCTGCGCTTGCGCGCCCGCAGCATCATCGTTTTGCGCCAAAAGCCACACGTCGGTGCGAGCCAGTTCGTCCGCGGTCAGGGTAATGCCGAAACGCTGAAGAAATTGTGTTTGTGCCTGCGCACTACCCGCCTCTGCGAGCACCGTTGTTAGGGCATTGATCTGGGCCAGAGACGTCGCTCCCGCGCTGACTTCGCTCACAAGTACCAGATCAGGAAGTTCGTTATCCGTGAATTCGTCTTTTCCTCCGCGCACTACAAGTCGCTGCCCATCAGCGGCAGGGACATCCGCAAAGCGGAAATAGCCCTCAACATCGGTCGTAACCGTTGGGTTAGGGTTCGCAGTACCAGAGAGCAGCTCGACCTGCGCACCGCTTATGGGGCCATCAACAACCCGACCATCGAGTACGTCGGTCACCACCACCGTGAATGACTCGCTATCGCTCTCATTGCTTGGGTCTCGGACGCTGACTGTCACGTCATAGCGATTGTCTTGGTTTGCGTCAGTCGGGCTCTCGAAATCAGGCGCATCAACAAAGCTCAGCGCACCCGATGAGGTAATAGAGAACCGTGTCGCGTCATCACCAGACAGTGAGAATGTGAGCACATCGCCGTCGTTATCGGTCGCTGATGCTGTCACGACTGACGTATCACCCTCGGCAACCGATTGATCACCAATGGCACCCAAGGAGGGAGCGTCATTTGTAGTCACAGGAGGCGGGGTGGGGGTCGTTGAGCCACCGCCACCGCCACCGCCACCACAGGCGGTTAGGATTGCAATTGAGAGATACAGCGGAAGTCGTGTGAGTGACATGGTTTCTCCGTACGCCCGTTCGAAACGGTGCTTTTGGTTTGCGTCGGTCTATTGCACCGCACTGCGGCGTCTATCCTGTTCAGCGTCTGCCTTGTAGAGCAAAGTGTAACAACCGATTTCCCCTATATTAGCGTTCGCTACCCTAGAGGGTAGGACGGCTTTTAGACGTCTTTATAACCTCAAAGTTCGGGTATAGAACAGCAATTTGCGCTTTTCAACAACGCATTTATAGCATTTTGCAAATTAATTGCAAATTGCAAATTTTAAATAACAGATAAAAGGCTAAAGTTAGAAGTTGAGAATTGAGCGCTGTGTTGATCGAGGCATAACCGCGACCGAGCATCAGTGTTGATCGCATCCGTAGATCGCTAGGTAATGCGGCGCATAAAGCGCAAGATCAAGCCCGACTGTGAAGAAACTCGAGACAGAAGAAGCAACCACCTCGCGACTGGTGTGGATCAGCGTCATCTCACCACAGAATGCGGCGAATGTGCCTTTTGACGCCTCTTGCAACATCGCGAAGATGGGAAAGTAATCGGCGAGTGGTGGCTTGTTACGCGACGCGCGCTCGCGGTTTTTCTCTTGGATAAGTCCGTCAATGGCGGTTTCTAAACGCAGTAAAATGCCCGGGTTTTCGGCCTCAAGCCAAGCGGCAACCTCGGAGTAACGTGTCTCTAGCACCACATTATCGCGATCAGCATTTTGTGAATGGTAGTCGGCGATAGCGTCATCGAGAACGATCAAGCCGCGCTGAATCCCCAGCTCACGCGCCACAATCCGGGTGATTGCAGAAATTCCGCGCTCAGTCAGCGGATCTCCTTGCAGCATGAGTAAAACGGGTTTCGTTGGCGGATGTGCCTCCCAGTGGACGCGCAGTGACGACACCACCACCTGGGCAACACGTTGTGGGTGGCGCTCGTCATAGCCACTCATACCCTCGACAAAGAGCGGGTGGAAGGATTTAAAAGGTTCTAACACGCGCCCGTCTCAGGATCAGGCTCAGGCAGGTACAGCGAGCGCGTCTCAATGTGCCCTGAATCCATGAGTTTATTGACCACTGGGTTCTTAATACCGAACAGCGCCTTGGTCTCTGACTGTTGGTACATTCGAGGCGGAAACGCTGAACCTACACCTACGGTCACGCCGTAAACCACGTCGAACGCAATTGGAGAATCGACCACTTGGGCGCCTGATGCTGCTTCACTCATAAGCTGCTTCACTCATAAAGAGAACCTTGGGGTTGCGTACTTAGCTTGATATCGCGCGTCAATCTACCGATCTTTTCCACAATTACCAGCGCAAATCAGTGACGAAGGGCAACACCATCAGGGCTAGCGGCAGGGTCGCCGTTTATCGTGAAGATCAGAGCATTTGTATAAGTGCGCCACACATGGTGGACTGTCTTTAGCGAGACACACTGCACTCACAAAAAAAACAAGGGAGAACGCTATGAGCCTTCGACTTGCGCACATCGTATTTCAAACCAACAACTTAGAAGCCATGCGCGACTTTTACATGGCTCTGTTAGGAGCAACCGTGGTGTTTGAAAACGAAATGATGTGCTTCATTACCTACGACGATGAACACCATCGTGTCGCCTTCATGAAAGTGCCCGGCGGGTCAAATGAGCGACCACCCAACAGTGTTGGCTTGATGCACTCGGCATTTACCTTCCCCGATCTTGGCGCCCTGTTAGGCCGGTACGGCGAACTCAACGCCAAGGGCATAACACCGACGGCTCCCATTCAACACGGCCCTACAACTTCGATTTATTACCGAGATCCCGATGGCTGCCTAGCCGAATTACAAATCGATAACTTTGCTACCGCTCAAGCTGCGACGGACTACATGCACAGCGACGCCTATATCGAAGACCCGCTCGGCCCTGTTTTTGATCCCGAGCGTATGCAGGAGGCGTGGCAGGCCGGGATACCGCTTGACACCCTGCTGACACGCGAATGGGCTGCGGAGTGTGATCAAGAGCCGTCGGCTATTGCGCGCTTGTCGGGGATGGCGGGTATGTGATTTTTGGCGCTGGGAAATGCTTACTGTTTTGGTTCCTTCCCCGGTTTTCTCTCTGACAGCAGGACGCCTCTGCGGTTGACACCCTAGAGCGGTGCGATGACCTACAATGTGTTGAAAGCGCTGCTTTCAATCACTCCGTGACGCCTTCGGCGCACCTGCTGCCGCACCTCTTATTGAATAGGGGGCGCAGGCGAAGTCACACACTCCGCTTTGCTTCGCCATGGGGGAAGAATCGGTAACGCGTCCCAAATAAAAAAGGGCCACCCTAATGGGTGACCCTTTTTAATTTAGAAGCCTGGCGCCTCGGCGGGCTAGCGCCCTTGAGCCAGCCGCTCGCAGAGCTCGCGTCGTTCGCTTCGGGACAAAGCCAAACTATTGGCTTTGTCTTCCCCGAGCTCACCCTACTCTCTCATGGGGAACCCCATGTGAGAAAACACAACACCGTAAAAAAACAAAACCCCGAGCACTTTCGTACTCGGGGTTTTCTTTTTTTAGAAGCCTGGCGATGACCTACTCTCACATGGGGAAGCCCCACACTACCATCGGCGATGCATCGTTTCACTGCTGAGTTCGGAATGGAGTCAGGTGGTTCCAATGCTCTGTTGTCGCCAGGCAAACCGGCATAGATGACAGATGTTCTGCTAAGCAGCCCAAAGGCCATCTAAATAGGGTAGGTAAATTAGTCTGAGTCTTTCGCAGGCGATAAACCCTGCTACACACAATGACTTGTCACAACATCCAGTGTCTTCTTACGTGTGCCTTTTCTAGCGCACACCAAACAACTTGGATTATATGGTCAAGCCGCACGAGCAATTAGTACTGGTTAGCTCAACGCCTTACAACGCTTCCACATCCAGCCTATCAACGTCCTAGTCTTGGACGGCTCTTAAGAACCCTCAAGGGGTTAGGGAGAACTAGTCTTGGGAGGGGCTTCCCGCTTAGATGCTTTCAGCGGTTATCCTGTCCGAACGTAGCTACCCGGCAATGCGTCTGGCGACACAACCGGAACACCAG
>CBFIBL010000039.1:0-131793 GCA_965660865.1 Luminiphilus sp. | reverse complement strand
GCAGTTCGCGGGTAGTATATTAGCTCTTGGTTTTTGTTTACACCCTATCTGATCCATGTTTACTGCGCTTAAAAACAGTTAAGTGAGGATAGCCCTAGATTCAATACAGATAGATGAGGCTAGCCGCATAAAAGAGACGTCTTTTTAGCGAATTATCTTTCTTGAGTTCTCCAATGTTAAAAAAAATAGGCATCGGAGCCGCCTCATTGAATAGTATTTTCCAAGGAATCTCGCTGGGGTGCGCGCACCACCAAAAACCTCGGCATTACTATTGATGGACGGTGCCGAATGCAAATACCGAATTAAAGCAGCAAGTGGAGTAGTAATGACATCAGTAAAGCCACTAACACTACTTGTGGATCGGATCGGTATTGAGAGGTATGCACGGCTCTGCAAAACACTCGATGCGACCGCATCGAGTGGCGATACAGACCGCTTAGTTAATGCCAGTGAGTTTTTCCGAATGCTCGTTGAGCGACACATCGATTGGCTGGCGTCAGAAGCAGATGTGAGTCAGCCCTCAATAGACTTACTCCTAAAAACGGCGGAAGCTGATCTGCTTAAAGCGGGTGATGAGGTCTCCTTTGGTAAAACGCTGCGCATTCTTCGCCAGCGGGCGATGTTACATATTGTTTGGCGAAGTTTTACGAGTAGCCAGGGGCTCGCCGAAACATTAGAGGCAATGACAACGCTGGCAGATTTCGTGATTCAGAAAGCTGTTGATTTTGCTGAGCAGGCGGTGACCGCGCGTTTCGGTCAAGCGATTGGTGCTGAGACTGGCGCGGTTCAAAAACTGATCGTGGTTGGCATGGGCAAGCTTGGGGGTCGCGAGCTCAATCTGTCATCCGATATCGATATTCTGTTTATTTTTGATGAGGGCGGTGTCACTGCTGGTGGTCGAGCAAGCACCAGTAATCAGGAGTACTTTACGCGCGTAGCGCAGATGGTCATCCGATTAATTGATTCAGTGACTGCCGATGGCCGTGTTTTCCGAGTGGATACCCGCCTCAGGCCCTTTGGCGATAGTGGCGCTTTGGTAGCAAGTTATCACTCGCTCGAGAATTACTATCAGCAGCATGGCCGCGACTGGGAACGATATGCCCTATTAAAGTCACGTTGTATCACTGGAACCTCGGAGCAACAGACGCCGTTTCAGCATTTGGCCCGCCAATTCGTGTATCGGCGGTATACAGACTTCAGTGTTATCGATGGTCTGCGCGATATGAAGGCGTTGATCGACACGGAGCGCGCTGCCAAGGGGTTGGTGAATGACGTTAAACGCGGTGCCGGCGGTATCCGAGAAGCTGAGTTTATCGTTCAGTCCTACCAGCTCGTGCGCGGCGGTCGTATACCAGCGATTCAGCAGGTGGGCTTTAGGGAGGCGTTGGAATCACTGGTACAAGCCCAGTGCCTCGACCCTGAGATCGCTCACGGTCTGCGTCATCATTACCAGCAACTCAGGCAGTTAGAGCACGGCGTACAGGCGCTTCGCGATGAACAGACACACTTGCTGCCCACGGAGTCATCGTCCAAAGAGTTCCTGTGCAAGCTATTGGGCTATCGGCATTGGGAAGAGCTATTCGACGCGTATCAGCTAAGTTGCTCATTTATTGGTGGTGAGTTCGATCGGCTTCTCGGAGAGTCGGTCTCTAGGCCAAATCTGATATTAGCATTGGATACGCAAACGCCCACGATAGATCGCTCGGCACTGGCGTCTTTGGCGCTGTCTTCGGAGGCGTCAATTGGCGCTGTGCTTGAGACTTTTGTATCCGAGGGGCGCTTGCGGGCGATGGATACAGAGGCGAGCCAGCGTCTTCAAAAGTTACTGCCACTGTTGGTTAAGGAGGTTGATCGCCACCTAGATGTTAGCGCGTCATTGGAGCGCGCATTGTCTATCGTGAGTGTGATACTAAAACGCAGTGCGTATTTATCGCTGCTGACAGAGAACACGCAGGCGCTGTCACGACTGGTCGACTTAGTGGCACGCAGCGCGCCAATTGCCGATAAGCTTAGGGAAACCCCCGAGTTATTAGACGAGCTTCTTTTTCCCAAGCGCCTTTTCACGGTACCCAGTAGGGAGGATATACGGACGCTGCTGGAAGCGGCGATGTTGGACCTCGATCATGAAGATCTTGAGGCTGTTATGCAGCACCTGCGCCGCTTTAAGGACGCGATCGTTTTCCGCGTAGCTGCCAGCGAACTTGAGGGCGCCATTCCATTGAAAAAGGTGAGCGACAATCTCAGTTTTTTGGCTGAGGTCATCGTTGAAAAGGCGGTAGAAGTTGCCTATAGCAATCTCATCAACAGGCACGGTGAGCCCACCCATGGCGCCGAGTTTTGTGTGCTCGCCTATGGCAAATTGGGTGGCATTGAGTTGAGTTATGAATCGGATCTCGATTTGGTGTTCGTTTCGTCGGACGAGAAGGGTGTCACCAATGGCCCTAAACCGATTGATCACCAACGCTTTTTTACTCGGCTTGCCCAACGTGTCATTCACATATTGTCGACCAACATGATGGGCGGGCGACTTTATGAGATAGACCTTCGCTTGAGACCTAATGGTGATTCTGGATTATTGGTAACTTCGTTATCGGCGTTGCAAAAATACCTAGAGGTCGATGCGTGGACCTGGGAGCGTCAGGCGTTGGTCCGTGCCAGACCCATTGCGGGTGGTTCGTCATTGATCGATGCCGTAGCCAAATTACGAATCGCTATCTTATCGAGTGAGCGAGACGCCGTGGCACTTCAAGCGGACGTCACATCGATGCGTCAAAAAATGCGAGAACATCAGTCAGATGTCGGGTCTAAGTCCAAGCGAAGAGATCTGAAATATGCACGAGGCGGTATTGTCGATATCGAATTTGTGGTGCAATACCTAGTGCTCAGGCACGCGGCCCGCTACCCTGAAGTATGTAGCTGGTCTGACGTCACTCATATCGTTGACAATCTCGAAGAGGTGGGTGTCTTAACTGAAAATAATGCGAATGGTTTGCGCAGCGCGTATATACAGTTGAGAGCTGCAATACATCGTATTGCGATGTCTTACGATACGGACGATGATCTCGCTCAGGCAGAGGAATCAATGGCCAAGGCCAGGGTAGTGTGCGCTGAGCTATTGCCAAATTTATAATGCGCAGTGCACTGGCCGCGCACTGGATGTAAGGAATATTTATGGATCTGTCTAAGCTGACGGGGTCAATTTGGTTGGACGGCGAGCTCGTGCCTTGGGAAGAGGCAAAGGTTCACGTGCTTACGCATACGTTTCATTACGGCCTAGGTGTCTTTGAGGGGGTGCGGGCCTATGCAACTCAGGATAAAGGAACGTGTATCTTCCGGCTAAAAGAGCACACCGATCGGCTGTTTCGGTCTGCGAAGATTTTACAAATGGATATGCCTTACGACAAAGACGAACTCAACGAAGCACAGCGCGAGGTGGTGAGAGTCAATAATCTCGATGAGGCGTACTTGAGGCCAATGTGTTTTCTGGGTTCTGAAGGTATGGGGCTTCGTGCCGACAATCTAAAAACGCATGTCATGGTGGCTGCATGGTCTTGGCCGTCTTATATGGATCCTGAGGCGAGAGACCGAGGCATTCGAGTCAGAACATCTAGCTACACACGACATCATGTCAACATTACCATGTGCAAAGCCAAGGCCAATGGCAACTACATCAATTCAATTCTCGCACTTAGGGAAGCACTCGATGCCGGCTGCGAAGAGGCTCTTTTGCTCGATAACGAGGGGTATGTTGCAGAGGGAAGCGGTGAAAATGTCTTTGTCGTTCGCAATGGAACAATCTACACCCCTGAGCTGACATCTTGCTTAGAGGGAATTACGCGAGACAGTATTTTTCGTATCGCAGGGGACCTCGGTTACGAAATCAAAGAGCGTCGAATCACCCGTGATGAATTTTACGTGGCTGATGAAGCTTTCTTTACTGGTACGGCCGCAGAGGTAGTACCGATCCGCGAGCTTGATAGCCGGCCAATTGGGTCCGGTTCGCGCGGTCCACTAACTGAAAAATTACAAACAATATACTTTGATACGGTCCGCGGCCGCGAGGCACAGTACGGAGATTGGCTGACAGCAGTAAGCTAGTTAGCGAGGCCCTTAACAACTAGCGATGGCCCGATTGCCGGCGGCAAGAAAGAATCCGGCAAGAGAGAGCCCGGCAAGATCGATTGGTACGAACCACTTGTAATAACAGGGTCGGCAGAAATGTCGGCATGAAGGTTGGCAAAAAAGTTGGATAGCACAGGCGAGAGCAAGCGAAGCACCTGCGGTAAGATATCAGCTTAAAAACCGATCAACCCTGCAATCGACCAATGCTAATAAAAACGGGGGCTACCTACGATGGACCAATCAACTGGAAAGCTTGCCAGCGGCCTGTTTTACCGATTTTGGCCAGCCGGCGACCAAGTCATTGCGGTTGTTTTGCTTAGCCACGGCTTGGGTGAGCACTCTGGACGCTATGAGCATGTTGCGAGTGCTTTTAATGCAGCGGGATTTCATGTGTTCGCGCTCGATCACTTAGGACATGGACTATCTCCCGGCAAACGTGCGTTTGTGAGCCGATTTGGAGAGCTCACAGATGGTGTCGCGGAGTTGCGGGATCGCATCGCAAGCGAGCTTCCTACGTTACCCGTTTTTATTGTTGGCCACAGCTTGGGGGGTCTCATTGCGGCCAGGACCATTTTAGACGCTAGGCATGATTACACAGGGCTATTGATGACGGGCCCCGCCTTGGGCGTGCCGGCGCCACCCCCGTTTTGGCAGGTCATTCTTTTGCGTCTATTCAGCGCTGTGGCGCCTGGTTTTAAAGCGCTCGACATCGATGCGCAGGCTATTTGCAGGGACCCTGCTGTAGTCGATGCCTATGTCGCTGATCCCCTCGTCAATCATGAGAACATTCCTGCACGTATGGTTGTTTCGCTGTTTGATGAGGGCGCTCGCGCTATCGAAAAAGCGAGCGACATCAAACTCCCCGTACTGTTACTTCATGGTGCCGAGGACCAGCTGACGTCAGCCTCTGCGTCTACCGAGTTTGTGGAAAAGCTGGGTTCGACTGACAAGCAGTGCAAGGTTTACGAAGGGATGTATCACGAGCTATTCAATGAGCCAGAGCAAGACGACATTCTCAAAACTTGTTGTGACTGGATGACAGCACGCCTCGCAAAATAAGCTGCTACGTTGAGATTTTTCAATTGAGTTAGTTCGCTGATGATGTGAGCGATGAGCCCAATATTGATCTGAGGGGCTGCTTTTACCAGACTATTTTTTGCAGGCAGATGAAATAGCGTGTCGGGGGTGAGGAAGTCACACCGATGCATTTTCGGCTATTCCTTAATCTGCTTAATGGGGCTCATGGTTTAGCGCTATAGATGAGCACGTCTAACCGCTGCACCGCGGTGTTGTTTCGGTGCGGCGGTATTGGCATACTCCCTGCCAACTTTGGTGGGTATCCCCGCGTGAATTCTCAACTACCCGACACCGTGAATTCGTCGTTGAACGATGCTGAAAGTCCTCTTCGCATCGCTTTGCTGGGTTACCGTTCAGCACCGCATTCGGGTGGCCAAGGGGTGTATCTCAAATATCTTTCGCGCTATCTGCGCCGTCGGGGCCACAGTGTCACGGTTATTTCAGGCCCTCCGTACCCACAATTAGATGACGATATTTTTCTGGTAAAGCTAGAAAGCTTGGACCTATATGCAAATGGCTTGGGTTCAGTAAAGCCTAAACATTTTCTCTCTCGTCTTGAGCGTATCGAGTGGTTCAGCAAGTTAACGGGTGGATTTGCCGAGCCCTATACGTTTGGGGAGCGTGTAAAAAAGTGGTTTATTGGGCGCGAGGACGCCTTCGATATCATTCATGACAACCAAACGATTGCGGATGGTGTTCTTGAATTACAAACTCGCGGGTTGCCTTTGGTGACTACGATTCATCACCCCATTACCCGCGATTACCGTGTTGCTCTGGCTGTCGAGCCAAAGTGGTACATGCGTCTATTAATCCATCGTTGGCACAGCTTCCTTCGAATGCAAAAGCGAGTAGCACCCCAGTTAAAGTCAGTAGTTACCGTCTCGAGTGCCTCCGCTACGGATATCGCAACGGACTTTGGCGTGCCGCCCGGGGCGATTTCGGTGATGCATTTGGGTGTCGATACCGAGATGTTTCGTCCACTCCCAGAGATTGAGCGGCAACCGTACCGACTGATGACGACGGCCTCTGCGGATGCACCGTTAAAAGGCCTGTCGTACCTATTAACAGCCATTGCAACACTGAAGACGGATTATCCTGACATAAAACTGACGCTGGTTGGTCGTCCAAAACCTGACGGTGAGACACAGAGGCTCATTACTTCGCTCGGGCTCGCTGATTGCATCGACTGCGTCAAAGGCATTAGTCATGAGGAGATGGTAGAAAAGTATGCCCGCGCCAGCGTCGCGGTTGTGCCGTCTGTTTACGAAGGATTTGGTTTGCCGGCTGTCGAGGCGATGGCTTGTGGCGTGCCCCTGGTTTCGACTTGTGGTGGTGCTTTGGCGGAGGTAGTAGCAGATGCCGGTCTTGTCGTTTCACCGGGTGATAGCAATGCTCTGGCACGACAAATTAAAAGACTATTTGACGACGCGTCGCTGAGAGATGAGTATGCTTCGCGGGGGCTTCAGCGAGTTGAACAGCATTTTTGTTGGGAGCGCTGCGCTGAGCGCATGGAAGCGTACTACCGAGAGTGCATCGGCCAATGCTGACCGTTGATTTTGATTACTTTGACCTGCAGCCCGGTCATGTCTGCGTTGACTTAGGCTGTGGCGAGGGTAGGCACTCACTTACCGCCTATATGGCCAAAGGGGTGACTGTGCTTGGTTTCGATCTTGCATTCTCAGATCTTCGCACGGCGCAGTCACGCATTTCGGATATGGAACCGCATAACCCTGCTGGCGATGTGCTCTTTGTCCAAGCCAATGGTATAGACTTACCGCTGGCTGATAGTTCGGTTGATCGACTTATCTGCTCAGAGGTTTTGGAGCATATTCCTAATTACATCAGTTTCCTCGAGGAGATCGATCGTGTACTCAAGCCTGATGGCAAACTGTGCGTAACTGTGCCTAGGGCATGGCCTGAAAAAATTTGCTGGCTGTTGAGTGAGGAGTACCGGAAAACGCCAGGCGGTCACATACGTATTTTCAATGCTAGGCATCTTCAACGCGAGGTTGAACGTTATAACTTTGAGGGGACTCGGCGCCACGGCGCCCACGCACTTCACGCCCCTTACTGGTGGTTAAAATGCTTATTCTGGCGTGCGAAACAAGAGCCATGGATACTGCGAGCCTACCATCAATTGTTGGTGTGGGATCTGATGAAAAGACCTCTGCTTACCCGTGTGCTAGATGCTGTTATGAATCCCTGGATGGGTAAAAGCGTTGCGCTCTATTTTAATCGATCGGATTCGCAAGGGTCAGGTGCTGATCAGTCGAGCATCAGGTAGGTAAGGGCAATGGCTATGACTCCTCAAAACCCCTTTCCGTATCCGACTAATGAGCTAAAACCAACGGTCGATTACTTGCTTGCATCGCAGCGTGAAAATGGCGAGATACCTTGGTTCGAAGGAGGGCATACAGATCCTTGGAATCATACGGAGGCTGCTATGGGTCTCAGTATTGCGGGTGAGTACGCGGCCGCCGAGCGCGCTTACGACTGGTTGGTCAACGAACAGCTTGAAGATGGTAGTTGGTGGGCTGCCTACGTCAACGGTGAGCCATCGAACATCACGCGCCGTGAGACCAACTATGTGGCCTACCTTGCTACAGGGGTCTGGCATCATTTCTTGATCACCCGAGATCGAGAATTTCTCGACCGGTTGTTTCCGGCGGTGGATGTAGCGATCGAATTTGTTATCTCGATGCAATCTGAGCACGGCGAGGTGGCCTGGGCCTGCGACACGCTAGGTGAGCCCATGGACGATGCGCTGGTCACCGGGAGCAGCTCAGTCTACAAGTCGCTCGAGTGCGCTTTACACATTGCGCGCGCGGTGGGCGTATTGCGGCCCAACTGGCGAACAGCTCGGCAGAAACTCGGGGCTGCTTTGCGGCATCGCTCTGATCGTTTTGACCGCAATTGGGAGAGCAAATCGCGATACGCTATGGATTGGTTTTATCCGGTCTTAGCGGGGGTATTCCGGGGTGAGCAGGGCGTAGAGCGAATCGATGCCCGTTGGGATGAGTTTGTCGAGCCGGGCTTGGGTTGCCGTTGTGAAAATCATCAGCCTTGGGTGACCGTAGCCGAATCCTGTGAGCTGACGATGGCTCTTTTATCTGTAGGAGAGACCGCGCGCGCTAGGATGCTTTTTGATTCGCTTTGGCAGTGGCGTGATGATGCGGGTGTTTTCTGGACAGGTTATCAATTCGTCGAGGAAATTCTCTGGCCTCTTGAGCAGCCAACTTGGACTTCTGGAGCGGTTTTATTGGCAGCTGACGCCTTGAGTCATCATACAGCAGCAAGCCGTCTTTTTACCGAAGTGGATGATTTGAAGGCCGGGCTCAGTGAGCCGCGCAAGCTTGCGACCTGACTTTCCATTTGCCTTTGCGCCCGACTTAAAGCCTTCGCAAGGCGCGTATGCTTTCGCAGGTTCCGGCGGGTTCGAACAACCCAGACTGCTTTGCGAGTTGCCATATCGCATGTGGTGCCTGTCCACCCTCTGCGACATTGGGAAACACATCGTGAATGACTAACAGTCCACCTTTTACAACGTACTGTGACCAGCTTCGATAATCCGTCAATGCGGCATCCAGACTGTGGCCGCCGTCGATAAACAAGAGGCCGAGAGGAGTTGCCCAGTGCCGAGCGACCAGGGTCGCTGGCGCGACAATCGGAATGACGACATCTTCGGCGCCGTGCGCCTGAAGGTTGCGTCGGAACTCCGGCAGCGAATCAAAGCTACCCGCGTCATCGACCAGCGCCTCGTCGTGGAAGAATTCGCCGGCTTGATGCTCCTCGCTACCGCGGTGATGGTCCACCGCAAAGACAACAGTATTCAACTGACGTGCCACGTCGGCCAACCAAAGTGTCGACAGGCCGCAATAGCTGCCTATTTCCAGTAACGGTCCTAACGACGCGCCCTCGCGGGCCCAATCTGCAAGTTGTATTGCCTCGTTTTCGGGAAGGAAGCCCTTAACGTCGGCAAAGCGGGTCGGTGTCATGGTAGGCTCCCAAAAAGCGCCAGTATATGGCGTAGTAACCGGATTCTAGAACCCTGATCGTTATGGCGCGTTTTTTGTACAGTTTGTTGATATCCGTACTGTCGCCGCTTTTTGTGTTGCGACTTATGGTGAAGGGCGTGAATGAGCCGGGATACCGACGTGGATGGTGGCGTCGGTTCGCTATTGCCATGCCGCGCAGAGTTCGCCCGGGCGATGGCTTGATCTGGATTCACGCCGTCTCAGTGGGTGAACTCCTCGCTGTTGCGCCCCTGGTCGAGCGCATTTTACAAGAGTGGCCGGACAAAGCGGTTTTGATCACGAATACGACCCCGACCGGATCAGAGCAGACGAGAAAACTTTTTGGCGACCGGGTTGAACACACGTGGTTTCCATTCGATATTCCACTTGTTACTCAGTTCTTCCTAAGACACTGGCAACCGAAGTTAATTGTCATGGTTGAAACTGAAATATGGCCAAATGTCCTGGCTACCGCGTCCGAGCACAGTATTCCTGTCGCTCTCGTGAATGCGCGTTTATCCGCGCGATCGGCACGGGGATATGCGCGCCTCGGAAACTTCACCAAAGAGACGCTTCAACATTTCAGCTTGATTGCTGCGCAGTCAAATTCCGATTGTCGGCGTTTTCGCCGAATTGGTGCTGATCCCGACACTATTCGTGTGGTTGGGAGCATTAAGTTTGATATTGATCTCGCTGCCAGGCGTAGTCAGCTAACGGATATCCAGCAGGCGTTAGGCCCTGAAATAAAGTCACGGCCGCTGTGGGCTGCTGCGAGCACCCACCCCGGTGAGGAGCAGCTTGTGATTGATGCCTATCAAGCTTTGACTCAGCGCGGACTATCAACGCGGTTATTGCTGGCGCCGAGACACCCCAATCGAAGCGAAGACATTATTAAGCTTCTGGAAAAATCTGGCCTTATTTATCAGCGTCGGAGTGAAAAAGCGCCCGTCAATGATGATACGGACGTTCTATTGATCGATACGCTTGGCGAGCTAAGCGCATTTTTGGGATTGGCTGATGCAGCGTTTATAGGTGGAAGCTTGGTGCCGAGGGGTGGACATAACCCGATTGAGGCTGCCGCCTGGGGCTGCGCGGTAATTACCGGCCCCCACGTATTAAACTTTGCAACAATCGTCAGGGATATGGAGCGGGGTGGCGCGATCAGTGTGGTCACAGATCAATACCAGCTCGCCGATCGTCTCGCTCAAGTTTGGCAGAGCCGTGGACAAGAGGGGGAGGCTCAACGGGCACGGGTATTCATCGAAACGCGTCGCGGCGCGACACGGCGCCAGCTCGATTTATTGAAAACGCTGCTCTGACGGAACTTGGCGATGTCGAGCAGGCTTAAATTTCTAGTTAAACCTCGTCGCTTGTAAATCCATGTTTTGCGAGACCCAATTCACGCAACTGTCTACCCATCTTCCTACATATCTTCCTACATATCGTCCGAGGCCGATGGCGCCTCTGGATCTACCAAGAAGGCCTCGAGCGCAGCAATGTCCTCAGGCGACAAGGTCCCGGCATTCTCTTTTAGACGCATGCTATTGAGTACGTAGTCGTACCGGCTGTTTGCGTAATCGCGTTGTGCTGCGAAAACTGAATTTTGGGCGTTGAGAACATCAACGATGTTACGCGTACCCACTTCGTAGCCTGCAACTGTTGCATCGAGTGCGCTCTGTGTCGACTTAATCGCTTGCTTTCGCGCGTTCACTCGGGCGACGTCAGATGTTACCGTCATGTGGAGTGAGCGCGCTGCGGTAATCGTGTTGCGCGTGAGATTAATGCGGTTCTCCCGAGCTGCGTTGAACTGCTCGGCGGCGCGTCGGCGGTTAGCGCTAATTGAGCCGCCTGCGTAGAGGGGCATATCGAGACGAATTTGGAAAGACTCATCCTCGCCATCTGCGTTTGGTGGCAAGTTGAAGGCATTGGGAGGTGTTACTGAACCGGTGGTTTCGCTTTCAGAGTAGCTGGCTTGTGCACTCACACGTGGTGCATGACCCATCTGCCGAGCCTTAGCGCTTTGACGCGCCGCTTCTTCTGCGAAACGGACCGCAGCAAGGTCGTAGTTATTTGCTAATGCAAAGTCTACCCATGCAGAGCGATCGGCAGGCATGGGCATTTCAGGTGTAAAGTCGTCACTCAATAACTGCAGTTGTCCATGTTGCTGACCCGTGAGTACCGATAAGCGCTCGAGGGCGACGGCAACATTGTTCTCTTCGACAATGCGTGTCACACCGGCTAGGTCGTGGCGTGCTTCTGCTTCGTAGACGTCAGTGATGGCGATGAGGCCCACATTAAAACGCTGGCGAGTTTGCTCGAGCTGTCGGGCGAGGGCACGCTCCTGTGCCTTCGCCGCACGCAGATTATCTTGCGCTCTTAAGACACCGAAATAAGCCTCAGAGACACGGACAATCAGATTTTGCTGAGCCGCTGCTAACGTTGCCTCTGCCTGCTTGCTTCGCTCACTGCCCGCCTTCCAATCGAACCACGCTGAAAGATCAAATAGCGTTTGTGACAGGCTAATTTCGTAGCGGGTAGTATAGGTTCGAGAGCCCGTTGTCTGATCGGCAATCAGAACGTTGCCATCCTGGAAATCGATGATACTGAGCCGTGTATTCTCACTATCGCGCATCGAACGCGATGCGGCCGTATTAACCTGCGGTAATAGCGGCGCAAGCGCGAGTGTCTTGAGCTCAAGGTCTGCACGGTATTGCGCTGTCTCGGATCTAAGCTGGGCGTCGTTATCGAGGGCAATCTCATAGATATCTAATAGACCCTCGCTCAAAGCGATAGGCGTTATCAGCAAACTGGTGCTGGCAATCGCTACGGCGGTGGCTCGTCTTACAAGATGAGAAACCATTCAAATTTCCTTGACTGTTACTTAGACCTATTGGAGCGCGGAGTTTAACATCCTATACGTTCGGGCGGCGAAAATACGTTCATCTTCTGTATGAGCACAATTACCGTCGTTGATTGCTACACTTTGTGTCGTAATAGAGGGTGTTATAGAAGGTGTTATAGAGGGTGTCGTTACAGACAGTCCAGTAAGTCGGAAACAAGTCGGGCAATATCGTTTTGGTGCAAAAGAGTCGAAAAAGAAAGCGGTTTCAAATGGATCTCACGGAGCTACACGCGCTGTGCGAGGCCAACTATGTGCGCCTACTTCGACTTTTTCCGGATTACCAGCAAGCGAACGAACGCCGTTTTAATTTAGGTTCGCGCTTGATCGTCATGACGGTGATAGAGCGCGATCGTCATACCACTACGCTCAGTGTTAATTACCATGCCGCCGATTTGCCCGCACTAATGGACTCTAATTTACATCTGCGGATGTATCACGACGTCGCTATGGCTGAGGTTGTAAAACTTCGTTCGGGGCGCCGTTTAGAATCGCGATATGACTATCCTAACTCCGATATGCATCAGCCGGATGAGAAGCGCCAGCAAAATACCTTTGTGGCCGAACTGCTGAGCCTATGCTTATCTGATGCACGCCTCGCCGAAACGGTCTTCGAGGCAGGTGATGTCTAGTTCACCCCTACTCAAAGGTGACTTGCGCTTTTCAGGTGAGTCGAGAGAGCTCCGATTGGTTCAGATTACCGATACACATCTTACGGGTTCAACCGATGGTGAACTCTTGGGAATGAACACCGCATGCTCCGCGCATGCCGTCATCAACGCTGCCTCGGATTCGGGTCCCATCGACTGTTTTTTGATTACCGGTGATATCGCAGCGGATGAGCAGCCCGGAGCTTATGGGCAGCTAGCAGAGATGCTTGGTAGTACTACTCCGAGTTTGTGGTTGCCCGGGAACCATGACGATATCCGCTCATCGGTTGAACTGTTTGAGTCGCATTTGAGGCGGCGGCTTAGGACACCTCACTGGGATATTCTGATGCTCGAGACACAGGTGCAGGGCGAAGTGGGTGGTGCGTTGTCGCAATTTGAGATGGATGCGCTCGCGCAGACAGTCGATGAGTGCACCGCGGAAGACAAAAATTTGTTGATTGCAACACATCACCCGTTGCGGTCTATGGCGTCTGCTTGGCTAGATGAGCAGTCGGTGCGCAACGCCGCTGAGGCGCTTGCTATGCTGGCACCGCGCGCCGAGCGCTGTTTGACAATCAGCGGTCACGTTCATCAGGAGAGCGATGCCGTGGTATCGGGTATCCGAATGCTGACCACGCCCTCGACCTGTGTTCAGTTTGCGCCGCGCTCTGAAGATTTTGCTTTGGACGATCTTCCCCCGGGTTATCGGAGCCTCAAGCTGTATCCCGATGGCTCAGTGCAAACCGAAGTTGTTCGCGTTTCGGACGAGAATAACCGACCGCTCATTGGATCCTCGGGTTATCATTAGGCGCTTCACAGAAAGTCCGACCCCACTCATCGTCAAGGTAGTTTCAAGACATGACGCAGTACAACGCAGACGCCATTGAGGTATTGACTGGCCTAGAGCCCGTTCGCAAGCGCCCTGGCATGTATACCGATACCGCTAGGCCCAATCACCTTGCCCAAGAAGTGATTGATAATTCAGTTGACGAGGCGCTCGCCGGCCACGCTAATCAAATTGATGTAGTTGTCCATGTCGATGGGTCTATCTCGGTCACGGACAATGGGCGCGGGATGCCCGTCGACTTACATCCTGAACAGAAAAAGCCGGGCGTCGAGGTGATTCTGTCGACATTGCACGCGGGCGGAAAATTCTCGGATAAAAACTATCAGTTCAGTGGCGGCTTACACGGTGTCGGTGTATCTGTTGTGAACGCACTCTCGAAGCGAGTCGATATAACGATTCGCCGCGACGGCAATATCTACAGCATGGCGTTTGAGAACGGCGACAAGGTTGAAGAACTAGCGATCACTGGCCAGTGTGGGAAACGCAACACAGGTACTGGCATTCGCTTCCTGCCCGATGAAAGCTTCTTCGACAGCGCTAACTTTGCAATGTCGCGACTCATTCACGCATTGCGGGCTAAAGCGGTGTTGTGCCCTGGACTGCGCGTCACACTGCACGATGAGAAAAAGGGCGAGAAGCAGGAGTGGTTCTACGAGGACGGCATCTCCGACTACCTCGCTGACGCCACTATCGATTACCCGGTTATCCCTGAAGAGCCATTTACCGTCAGTTTTGCCGGTGAAACCGAGGCAGTCGACTGGGCTATCCAATGGCTGCCAGAAGGCGGTGAAATCACGGCTGAGTCCTACGTAAACCTGATTCCGACTGCACAGGGCGGGACACATGTGAACGGGTTGCGCTCCGGTTTGCTCGAGGCAATGCGCGAGTTTTGTGAGATTCGTAACTTGCTTCCGCGCGGTGTAAAGCTCACCGCAGAAGACGTTTGGGATCGTTGCTGCTACGTGCTCTCCTCGAAGCTTGGGGACCCTCAGTTTTCGGGTCAGACCAAAGAGCGATTGTCATCACGCGAGGCGGCGGGCTTTGTTTCAGGTGTGGCGAAAGACGCGTTTGCACTTTGGCTAAACCAGCACACATCGGACGCAGAGCTACTTGCTGAACTTTGCATCAACCGAGCGCAGGCGCGCATGCGCTCCGCTAAGAAGGTGGTTCGCAAAAAGGTTGCTTCGGGGCCTCAGTTGCCAGGAAAACTTGCCGACTGTTCTATTGAAGATCCGGCACGCAGCGAACTTTTCCTTGTGGAGGGTGACTCTGCGGGCGGTTCAGCAAAGCAGGCGCGTGATCGTGAGTTTCAGGCCATCCTTCCACTCCGCGGGAAGATCCTGAACACTTGGGAAGTCGATGCTGGCGAGATTTTAGCCTCCCAGGAAGTACACAACATCTCCGTCGCGCTAGGGATTGATCCCGCAAGCGATGATCTCGACGGTCTGCGCTATCAGAAAGTCTGTATTCTGGCGGATGCTGACTCCGATGGCCTCCACATCGCCACACTGATTTGCGCGCTGTTCCTTCGTCATTTCCGACCACTGGTCCGTGCCGGTCACGTATTTGTGGCTATGCCGCCGCTGTATCGAATTGATGTGGCTAAAGAGGTGTATTACGCGCTCGATGAGTCCGAAAAAAACGGCATCCTAGAGCGGGTTGCCGCTGAGAACTCGCGTTCAAAACCCAATGTGCAGCGCTTTAAAGGCTTGGGCGAGATGAACCCCTCGCAGTTGCGCGAGACCACCATGGACCCTGACACGCGCCGCTTGGTTCAGCTAGTCCTTGATGCCGACGATGACACTAATAGCGTTTTCGATATGTTGCTTGCGAAGAAGCGCGCGGGGGATCGTCGGCAGTGGCTCGAATCTAAGGGTGACCTCGCAGACGTATAAACCTCGCGAGCGTTCTAGATCCTGCTTACCGGGGGGCACGCTCGAGCGAAAGCGCTACACTTGTGCTTGCGAAACAATGTTCAACTGAGAGTTTAAGAAAGGTAAATCCAATGAGAGCTTTATTAATCGCGACGACAACGTTTATGACAGCGGCTTTAGCGGCACTTCCCGTCCAAGCTGATTGGTCGATTAACGACGCGTCTCGCGTTGGCTTTGTATCGATCAAAAATAACGTTATTGGCGAGAACAATGCCTTCCAGCGTGTTTCCGGCGGTATTTCAGATGCAGGTGCTGTGACGGTGAATATCGATTTAACCTCAGTGGAGACAGGTGTCGGGATTCGCAACGAGCGCCTGCAGAAAATGCTATTCAACGTTGCTTCTTTCCCGCAAGCAACGGTGTCTGCTCAGCTCAGCGATGCCCAGCTAATGGCGTTGGAGTCAGGTGGCAGTGTTGCTGAGTCATTATCGGTCTCTGTCGCATTGCACGGCAAAACGGTGTCGAAGCAGGCGGAACTCTCGGCAGCGCAAAGCGGCGATACGGTGCGCGTGACGACAACGCAGCCTATTGTTATCACCGCTGCCGAATTTGGTTTGGAGGCCGGTGTTGCCGCGCTCCAGAAAATTGCCGGACTCAATGCGATCAGTCGGTCTATTCCTGTTACCGTGGATTTGCAGCTCAGCGCAGACTGAGTATTAGCGCCGCCCGGTTGCCTGCATAACAGCCATCAGTTGGGTGCGATATCGTTCGTAACGTCCGCGGTCACCAGCGTCGCGGGAGAAGGCCAGCAGGCCGTTCAGAATGTCAGGCTGCCCCGGGTGTGTGGCATTAACGGACTCCAGCAGTGCCATCGCCTCGGCTTTGTTCCCGGTGTCGTTCAGCGCAACGGCGTAGACGTAGCGGTGACGTGATCCCTCTTCCTCAAGTGCAGCCGCTTCTTTAAGTGATGCGAGGCCCGCCTCGGTATCACCGAGACGGATAAAGTGTAGACCCTGCGAAAACCAAAGGCTTCCAGAGTCAGGGATGCGCGTTATTGCATCGCTAAGAAGTTTTGAGGCTTCCTCGTTACGAGCGTCGCGGCGCAATAAATCCACGAGATTCACTACGGCGGGCTCAAGCTGGTCGTTCAGCACCAACGCCTCGCGCAAAGCAGCTTCGGCTTTTAGTGTATCGCCACGATCGGTCCAGAAGTTAGCAAGTTGAAGCTGTACTGACGGCATATCTAGGTGATCGCTTTGTACATCGAGATACTCGTCGAATAGCGGTTTCAACGAATCAATGTCTTTCGGGCGAAGTTCCGCCTCGGGGATTCCCGCAAGCACTTGGGCGACTTCCATGCGCACGCTGAGGACAGGGTCTTGAATAAAGGGCCGCAACATCAAGTAGCGCTGTGTGGGCGGCAGTCCTCGTAGGGCGCGAACGGCGGACGTCCTAAGAACAGGGTCATCCGCTCGTAGCAACATGGCACTCATATTGGGCAGCGCGGGTGCGCCAAGATTACTGAGCTGCTCGATAACCGACGCGCGCATAAGCGCGGACTGGCTCTCGTCTGCGACGATAGACTCTAATGTAGGAAGGGCTCTTACATCACCATGATCCGCAGCAAATCGCGCTTTCACCTGTTTGAGCGTTTTGAGGTCTCCCTCAACGCCCCAATCGCGAAGCGCGTCGTAGGCCCATGAGTCACTTTGATCAGTATGGCACTGTGTGCAGGCGTTCGGACTCCCTGTTGAGAGAGAGATATCGGGTCGAGGGATGCGCATACTGTGGTCACGTCGTGCATCAACCCCCATGTAGACCTGCGACGGCATATGGCAATTCACGCAGGCACTGCCGCTGCTGCTGACCGAGTGACGATGATGGCTAACGGCGTCGTAGGTCTCGGGTTTGTGACACTGCGTGCAAACACCATTGCCCTCAGCAACGAGCTCGTTGCTATGCGGGTTGTGGCAATTAGTGCAGACAACGCCCGCCTGCGCCATTTTGCTTTGCATAAATGAGCCGTATACATACACCTCATCGCGAATTTGGCCGTCCTGCCAGTACAGCGGTGACTCCAGTACTGACAGACGATGCGTGTTTAATAGCGATTGTCCGTAGTGATAGTCGCCAAGTGTTGCGCGTCGTGAATGGCATCGCCCGCAATTATCGGCTTGAACCGTGTTTTCCAGGGGCGTTGACCGGTGTGCAATGTTTTCATCTGGCGTCCTGACCCACTGACCGCGAGCCGCAAGCGCCAACTCAAAGCCCATATCGGCAACGGAAGGTCGAACTGTTTCCCGTATTGAGGGTGCGCTTACGCCTTCTGAGGCGGAAGCCTCGCCTGCCGAAAAAGCTGCCTGACCCTTTGCCGTCATCAGCGATACGTGATTGGAGCCTGGGCCGTGACAAGACTCGCAGCCAACATCGATTTGGTCATACGTGGTTTGATAGCTGCGTGTGCTGGCATCGTAGCCCTTCGCTACATTGGTGCTGTGACACTCGGCACAACGGCTATTCCAGTTGTGGTAGATGCCGGTCCAGTGAAGCGGGCTATCAGAAGTGACGGGGTCTTGGTCTTCGTAGATATGATACCAGCGTTGACCTCCTTCGACTGCTTTACGGCTGTCCCAAGCGATGCTTAACGCATTTAAGCTGCCTTTTTTGGTAGGTAATAAAAGCTGCTGGAGTGGATAGACGCCAAATACGTATTCGACCGGATAGTCTGCGAGCTCACCCTTTTCATTGTCGGTATTGACCCAGTACGCACCCTCTCTTTTGAAGAAGGTGGTGGTCACGCCTTCGTAGACGAACTTGGCGTTATCGAAATCACCCAGCACGGTGTCGGCCGTAGCTTCTTGCATCGCCAGATCGTGATGCGAGCCAGTCCAGTCCTTAACCTGTGACGCGTGGCAGCCCGCGCAGGCGCTATTACCTAGAAAGGTGGCGTCGTCTGCCGCCATAGCGGGATAGGCAAAAAAATGGCTCAGAAAGAAAAGATGGCTAAGCAATAGCAGTCGTTTCAGACCGCTTATATTGACGGATCGAGCTAGGCCCAGAGGTCTTTGCTTAATTGCTCCACGGGCTCTTTGGCCCCGCGTGCTAACCATCGTGCGAGCGCAGCTGCCACGTTCTTGAAGTGAATCTTGGGTGCCGAAGGCATATCGTCTAACCACGCACGCGCCTTTTGAGTATCTAATGCTTGCATTGTAGTGGCATAGCCAAGCTGCTCAAGCGCTGCCGCGTTAGAAAGTTGCTCCATTTGTTTTGCAAGCGGGCGGGTCAGTACGGGCTTACCCCATTGAAGGCACTCGGAAATCAGCTCAAAGCCTGTATTGCAGATAACACCCCGTGCTGTTGCGAGGTCGCGTTTAAATCCATCAATATTGGCCTTCTGCCGAAGCACATTTCCCTGTTGCTCATCCGTCACTGCGGGCGAGTATTGAATGAATGATTTATCCGAAAATCCCTGAAGCCAGCGAGTGGTCGCGTCTTGATCCTCGAAGGGTAGATAAACCAGCACATGTTCTCGTGTCGCCTCTGGATCGATATCCGGCAAATCAAGAATGGGTGGGAGCATCGTGTTGTCAAAGGGTGCCCAGTGAAGCCCCACGGCGATATCCACGGGTGCAAATTGATTCATCACCAGTCGACTCATCGCGTTATCACCCGTGAGAGGCGTGTTCTTCCCAAAGGCATATTGGTGCCCTATACCAATTGTCTCTCTGCCTCTTGCTTTCGCGGCCCAGGCCATAACAGGTTCGTAGTCGCAGACGATAAGATCATAAGGATCTAAGTCAAGTCGGTTCACATCGCGTAAGAATGTTGCGGGCGCCAAATTTAATGCCGTTTTACGGTACCTCATTCTTCCCGCTTCGGTGACCATTGTGATGCCTTCGCGGTGTTTGAAGTCTCCAAAGGGCTCCATGTCGAAAAGTTTTGATTTTTCACGCCCTGAAAAAAGCCAAGTCACATCGACATCGAAGTCGCTTAACGCGTGGGCTAGCCCTCTCGCACGACTGATATGACCCTGCCCAGTTCCCTGAACTCCGTAAAGAATTTTTCGCGTCATAGAGGGGGGCTTACCCGATACCTAAAACCGAAGCGGTCCCCAGTGCGACACCAGAGCCGAGCATTGCGCCAGCGACAATATCACCCGGGAAGTGAACGCCGATTATGACTCTGGATAAACCAACAGCCAAAGCCCAAATGAATAGCACGGCGGTAAACCCGCCAAACACTAGGGATGTCATGACACACAGGCAAAAGGCGGCGGAAGTGTGTCCTGACGGAAAGCTGAACTTATCGGAGGCGGCGATCAGCGAATGAACACGGGGCGTTAAATCACAGGGCCTTAGACGCTTAAGTGTATTTTTTAAGATGTAATAACTAAAGCGCTCCACAGTAAACGCGAGCCCCAAACCAATGGCATAGGTGGGTGCAAGAACCGAGCCCGACCACCACACAAGCAGCGGCGACAGAAGCTGAGCATAACCATCGCCACTCTTAGATATGGCGAGAGCCCCCTTCGTTAGCGCGTGCCGCGCTTTCCCATAGCCAAACACTTTGTTGAATAGTGCTATGTCTATCTGTTGTAGTAGTGACAAGAAAACTACGCTTGTTTTTAGTTCGGTCGCAGGAATCATATGAACGCCCCCTGGGTTGATACTGTATACAAGTCTGAGGGTTAAATATCACAGAATTATGAAAGTGAGGAAATAGCGGGTGCACATCGGAATATTAAAGACAGATGCCGTGAGGTCTGAGTGGGTTGGTGAGTTCGGTGAATACCCCGATATGTTTGTTCGTCTGGTATGCGGCGCAAACCCCGACGCGACATTTACGACTTGGGATGTTGAGGTGGGCGTCCATCCAACTCAGGACGATATCGATAGCGTGGATGGTTTTATCATCACGGGGAGCAAGAGTTCAGCCTATGACGATAAGCAGTGGATTCGCGATCTTGAGGGTCTTATCCAAAGATTACATGCGGCGCGCAAGAAAATGGTTGGCATTTGCTTTGGTCACCAAGTTATCGCGCGAGCACTCGGAGGCGTGGTCTCGAAATCTGACAAAGGTTGGGGTGTCGGCATCAACGTCTATGATGTCGAGGACGGACCTTTTGAGGGCGGTAATTCCAGGCAGTTAAAGCTTATCGCTTCGCATCAGGATCAGGTTCATGTGCTTCCTCCCGGCGCTACGAACTTCGTTAGTAACGCGCATTGCGAGAACGCGGGCTTCGTCATCGGTGATCATATCCTTACTTTCCAAGGGCACCCAGAATTTGTGCCTGATTATTCAGAAGCCATTATGAGGTTTCGCTCAGAAATGATTGGCACGGACCGAGTTGCAGAGGGTAGGAGATCACTCGAGACCCATCAGCATGAGGGCGCGAAAGTTGCGACTTGGATGGTCGACTTCTTCGCAGACTGAACGTGACTCACTGATGCGCCACGAGCCTAGGCATCTGCGGCATGTGTGTATGCTCGTGGGTATATCGCCAAATCCACAGTCGTTCGCCTGCTTTTCTTCAAATTATGCCGCTGGCGCCGTTACTTGCGCTTGAATTGATCCACCTTCCGTTTTGCCTTTAATGGGCGCGTTTTAGCAGTTAGTGGCGTTTCGGATAGGCAGGGCATAAATGCGATGCACCAACAGCGAGTGGTCAGCCAGCGAGTGGCCAGCCAGAGAGTGGTCCGCCCGAAAATAGCTGGCGAGACCCTCTACCAGGTACCCATATTGTCCATGGATGCCCACGGCTCTCTAACGGGAAGCGCTTCACCTGCTTGAAGCAATTCGACTGAGATGCCATCGGGAGATTTCACGAATGCCATGCGGCCATCCCTCGGAGGGCGGTTGATTATTACGCCGCCATCCATGAGTCGCTGGCACGTCTCATAGATATCATCAACACGATAAGCAAGGTGCCCAAAATTGCGTCCGCCGTTGTAGATTTCGGGGTCCCAATTGTAGGTTATTTCGACCAATGGACTGTGTTTGTTGTTCGCGTCGTCCACATCCTCGGGGGCTGCGAGAAATACCAGGGTGAACCGACCCTGCTCACTGTCGTGGCGACGGACCTCGATTAAACCCAAATGATCAATAAAAAACGCCAGTGTTTTATCGAGGTCGGTAGCTCGAATCATTGTGTGCAGGTATCGCATCGCTCTCTCCTATCAGAACTTTCCTCGGCCTTTCAGAACTCCCCTCGGTCTCTTTCCGAAACGCCACTCGAGTTATGGCCGTAGTGTAGCCCTCAAGCGAATTTGACCAAAATACGTTTGACGATGACCTAAACGAATAATGCGCGGCAGGTTTATACGGCAATTGTGACAGGTGCCGTAAGGAAAATCGTATTTGTCACATAAGACCGCGAGTTTTGGCAAATGACTATCAGGTGGCAACCATTAGAGCTATGGTGGTGAGGTTCCCCCAAACAGAGACAAGTGCCCGTGAAGATCATACGCGATAGCGAGGTCTGCCCCGCATGCGCAAGCGAACAGCTAGAGCGTGTTCGCCGCATCGGTCGCGAGGCCTGGGTGTTTGACCGCGTTTACGTCTGTACAAATTGTCTTCAACGTTGCGGTCGCCCAGCCGGAAGCACTGCCTTATTTGCCCGTATTCTAGCGGTGTTAAAGCTCGTCTAAGGCTGCGTAAGCGGTTATGTTTGCACTATCGTCATTAAAAATTCCGATGCCAAGCGAGAGCAATTTTTTCCAAATAGGCCTACACTTGCGCTCCATTTTTTAGAGCGACTGCTATGTGGTTTCGCAACGCACGCCCTTACAAGTTACCGAGTCGTCTCGGCATTGACGCAAGCGAGCTCTCGCAGCGTCTATCGCGCCGGCCTTTTGTACCCTGCAGGCCTAGTCAACCGGCTGCCACCGGTTGGGTCGCTGCGCTGTCAGATGACGCCACGGATTTCGTTCATAAGGCAGGTGATTACTGGCTAGTCAGGTTGCAGCGCGAAGAGCGCCTGCTCCCCCCCTCGGTTGTTCGCAGCGAGGTAAATAATCGAATTAAAGAAATTCAAGCCGGGCAGGGGCGGCGTGTTCAACGCAAGGAGCGGCTCGATATTACTGATGAAGTCACTCAAGATTTGCTGCCGCGTGCGTTTACCAAATCCCAGCATGTAGAGGCATTGATCAATGATCGCGAGGGCTGGGTGTGGGTAAATACCGTGAGTGCTGCACGTGCAGAGGACCTGCTATCTCTGCTGCGTGAGGGGTTAGGTAACCTTCCAGTGTCGATTCCCGATACCCAAAAGTCGCCTGTCAGTGCGATGAGCCAGTGGGTTTTAAATGGTGGTCTCCCCGACGGTTTGTGTTTGGGGGGCGACGCAGATTTGGAAGATCCTCGTGAGGAGGGTGGCGTTGTTCGAGCGCGCGGGGTTTATCTCGAGTCCGATGAAATCAGACAGCATATTGAGAGCGGTAAGCAAGTCGTACGCCTCGCCTTATCATGGCGCGACCAAGTTGACTTTGTTCTCGACAAAGACCTCAGTATTCGGCGAATTCGTTTTGATGATGAATTGAAAGACACAAACCAAGAGCTGCACGAGGACAAGTTGGCGCAGCGAGATGCGGACTGTCTTTTGATGGGCGAGACGCTTGAGACCCTTCAGAAGGTGATCACAGCGGAGTTCGGTGGTATCGCCAATGAGTGAGTTTCCAAAGCCCGGACGCTATCGCCACTACAAGCGCGGGAATGAATACACCGTGGTTGATATCGTCTTCCACTCAGAAACCGACGAAGCCATGGTCCTTTATCGCGCAGAATATGGCCAACGCCAACTATGGGTGCGACCCGCCGAGATGTTCCTAGAGTGGCTGGAGTTTGAAGGCAATCGGGTTCAACGGTTCCAGTATTTGGGTGAGTGACAGCAGAACCCAACGAATTTATCTCCGCGGACCCTCATTCATTCTCGCTGGTGTTGCTCGCCGTCGCCTGCGTTCTGCGTTGCAGTTGCTCGAATTGGCGCTGATTTACGTGTGCGACAATGGCATCAACTTGTTTCTCTTGATCTTCCACAAACCGTCCACGAAGCCAGTAGCCGGGATTCTCAGAGTCAGCAGAGACGCGTGATTCAATGATTATCATCTTGACGGCTATTTCAACATCAATGCTTTCGAGATTGAGAATGACCTCTACGGCTGAACCCTCATCCGCATTTGCCACCGAGAAATAGCCCATACCAGAGCCACTTAGGCTCACATCAACATACGCTTTATCGAAAAAGCCACCGAGATTAGTTGAACCCTCCGTCTGCGATGAAGGGTTCACTGTCAATAGCTCAATTTTGCGATTTAACAACGTGAGAATGCGAGCCACCTCTGGTTCAGCGTCGTTGAGGGTTAATAAACTATTTTCAATATCTCGATTCACACTAAGGAGCGCCATTTCAGACTCGCTAGTTGGCGTCATATCGACATGTCGCCAAGCCATTAGTAGCCGATCTTGAATGCGATAAAAGTCGCGCTGCTTGTCGCTCATGGTCGTACTCCTGGGTGCTGGCCCAACGATATATCTCTACCGTGGCCCCGAAATCGGCATCGCAGAGCGTCGCTAATACCGGAAACGCTATTTGAAGATGCAAACATCCGTTGGCTTCATGCCATATTTCTCGAATACTAATCGGGTGTATTCCTGACCGTTTTTCAACACACCCCGATCGCCAGGGGGCTCAGGAAAAATCCCACCAAGTGTTGTAGAGGGCGCAGTAAAAGGCGCAATACACGACACGTTGGAGATGCCCGAGATCACTACTCATTCATTAATAACAAGCGTAAACCTTACAAGCCTCGTGTTGTTATTTTACCGACAAATGGAAGGCTCGCGACGTCAAAATTTACACTATTAGCAATATGAGTAGCGGCATACTCCACATCGCAAGACATACAAGCCCCGCGCAAGGCATACAAGCGCCACGCAAGGTATACAAGCGCCACGCAAGGTATATAAGCGCCACGCAAGATGAACAAGCGCTTCGTAAGATGTATCAGCGCGTTGGGCCATACAAAGCCCTGTGTGGCCGAGTGCGCAAGTTCCTTTACTACCCTGAGTTCAGGCTTTCAGGATATATTTCGAGTAGCCTAGCCTCCGGTTCTTCAACCCCTCAATGCTTTGGGTTAAGTCCCTTTATGCTCGTTTCAATAAGGCTTGCAAGCTGATCGTCAAAGACAGATTGCATTCGCTCAAACGCAACCTCGCCATAAATGCCCGATAAGGTTGACGGTGAAATGAGGAAATAATTGATTGCACCTAGCCACTGGTAGGCGATGGTGAATGCGCGATCGGTGCTCAGCGCATCGAGCCCGTCCACAGCTCTCAACATCTTTATGATGCGGTTCAAGAAGTCTTTTAAGTACCAATTCTCTGCGCTGTTAGCACGGCCATTGTTGTCGAGTAACTCACGCATTAGGAGTCGCGTTCGTTGTAGATTAATTGGTGTTGGTCTTGAAAGCCCGAGGTAGAACATCTGTAGTCGTTCCATCGGGTCGCTAGATGCTTGCTCCGCCTCTAATTGTTGCTCAATAAAATCGTCTGAAATACGCTGGAGAACGGCCCCATAGAGCTTTTCCTTGGTGGGGAAGTGATGTAACAACGCTTGCTTCGAAAAATCCATCTCCTTTGCAATCGCCGCAATGCTGACGCCATAGAAGCCACGCTCTGCGAATAAACGTTCCGATGTATCTAACAAGCGAAGTTTTGTATCTGTCTGCATATGCCCCCCTTTGCAACGAGCTTACCATATGGTAAGTTCAATACTTACCGATCGGTAAGTATTTGTGTCAGGCGCCGTCCGGTGCGGCAACAAACAAGCCAATTGTCTTGCCATGTTCGTGCATACACAGGGATACGGCGAGCTTTGGCGATGATGAGTTGCGGTGAATTGGGGTGAATTAGGGTGAATTGGAGACGGTAATCGTGAAACGTAACATAGAGATTGGTTTGATAGAGGAATTACTCGGTCTTCGCGAAGCAAACAGCCATTATCTGGATGATGAGGTCGAGTTTAACTCCGTTGAACGATATCAGTCCGAGGCGGTTTTTCAACGTGAGCGCGAGCAGATATTCGCGCGCCTACCCGCGGTCGCTGCGCACATCAGCGAATTACCAAACCCGGGTGATTTCGTGAAGCGCGAGGTTGCGGGTCGTTCAATACTGGTCACGAAAGATTCGGGCGGTCAGATTCACGCGTTTCTGAATATTTGCCGCCATCGAGGGACACAGTTAGTTGCTGATGAGGCGGGCTGTAAGCATCGATTCACCTGCCCCTACCATGCTTGGTCTTATGCGAGTGACGGAGAGTTATTGTCTGTTCCACACATGGAGACAGGTTTTCCCAATCTTGATAAAGCAGAATACTCGCTGAGATCGTTGCAGTGTTTTGTGCGCTTTGGTTTTATTTGGGTGATTGCAACGCCAGATGTGTCTTTTGATTTTGATGCTTACTATGAGCCTATTGCTGCAGAGGCCGAGGGCTTGGAGCTTGCCGATATGGCAATTGCGCAAGATGAAAAAAGGCTTCACCACTCCAATTGGAAAATTTTGGCTGAGGGTGGAATAGAGTCCTACCATTTCAAGGTAGCGCATCGAAAGACAATTGGTCCTTACTTCGAGGATAACTTGTCTTCCTATCAAACACTTGGTGATCACATGCGCTCGGTTTTAATGCGATCGAGCATGCACGTTCTGAGGGATCAGCCAATTGACACCTGGCGGCTTCGAGATCACGCGAACATTATCTATACCTTTTTCCCCACCACTCAACTCCTGGTGCAAAAGGACCACGTTGTGTGGATCAATTCGCGGCCAGTTTCCGCAAGCCAGACAGAATTAAGAGTAGCAACGTTGGCGCCCGTATCACGTCTTCACGAGGAGGCTTATTGGCAGAAGAACCATCAGATAACCTCGACTACGCTACACGAGGACTTCGCGATTGGTGAAAGCATCCAGAGCGGATTCGCGTCATCCGCCAATGATGTTATGACCTTTGGTCGATTTGAGGGTGCGCTCCCTGAATTCAATCGAACTGTGCGGCGACACACGGCTATCGACACAATGATATAACCGCCGCGCCTGTTTATCGTCTCTTTCAGATTTGCTTCTGTGCTCGAGTGAGCAGGCGATCGAGCTGATCGGAGAAGTGCTTCCGGTCAGTCAAATTCAGAGCGGGTGGACCGCCCGTTTGTGCGCCTGACGAGCGCATCGTTTCCATAAAGTCCCGCATCTGCAACCGTTGCTTGATGTTGTTCTCCGTATACCGTTCGCCACGAGGCGTGAGAACAAGAGCTTGTTTTTCCAATACGTCAGAAGCGAGTGGTATATCAGCCGTAATAACCAAGTCGCCAGCAGTGACTCGGCGCTCGATCTCTTTATCGGCTTCGTCAAACCCTGATGGCACTTGGTAGAGCTTTACGAACGGCGAGTTTGGTAGCGAGAAGCTATGGTTTGCCACGAACGTAGTACTTATGGTTCGTTTATGCGCCGCCTTGGCGATGATTTCGCGAATGGCACTTGGACATGCATCTGCGTCTACCCAAATCTGCATGGCTTTAACCTTTTTTCTAGACTCATCTTCAGATCATAATCCTTGGTAGCAAATGCCTTTTCCAACGTTCTTAATCGTTAGTCAACCTGTGCATCAAGATGGGCCTGTAGCCTGAGATTTTCTAGACCTACGACCTACGACCTACGACCTACGACCTACGACGTGTGACTTACCTGGTATGGTCCTCAGCCTGTTAAACAATCGCTTACATCATGAGCAAATTCCGCAGGCATCTCATAGCCGAGCATTCTAACAGGGCTAAAAAAAGGCCCGGCAATTGCCGAGCCTTTATCGGATCGCTAAGGAGGAGTTCTCAAGCTGCTTCGAATCCTCTATACCCAGCGGCGGCTACCTGATCGCAAATCAGCCGATAGGTCCCGACACCACCCACATAGGCCAAGAACATTCTGGGTTTGCCAGGCACATTAGCACCCATGTACCAACTATTGGCCTTCGGATACAGGGTCATGTTCGCGAGCTGCTCGGTGTGCTCGGCCCACTCCTTTTCGGCACTGTCCGAGGGTTCGATGGTCGCTTTGCCTTCAGCGTTCATCCACTTGATGCAGTCGCTGACCCAATCAACGTGTTGTTCGATCGAGACCAACATATTGCTGAGCACGGATGGGCTAGAAGGCCCAGTAATCGTGAAGAGGTTGGGGAAGCCGTGGATAGCAATACCCAAATAACTCCGCGGACCGTCATTCCAAGCATCTTTAAGCTTCACACCACCGCGGCCACGAATATCAACGCGTAGCAGTGGTCCGGTCATCGCATCAAAACCCGTCGCATAGACAATTGCGTCGAACTCACGCTCGCCTTCTGCGGTTTTGATGCCTGTCGCTGTGATGGTCTCAATGGGTGTCCGGCGAAGGTTAACCAGCGATACGTTGTCGCGGTTAAAGGTCTCGTAATAATTGGTGTCAATACATGGCCGCTTGGTGCCGTAGGGGTAGTCCGTGGGCAGCAAATCCTGTGCGGTTTGCTCGTCTTTGACCGTGTCGCGAATACGGTCTCTTATGTATTCAGATATCTGATCATTCGCTTCTTGCTCGACCTGTAAATCGGCAAATTGGAAAAGCATTCCGGGCAGGACGCCGCTCTCCCAACCCGCGTTAAAGCGGCGATGACGCTCCTCTTCGGAGACATCCATGGTTCTGTCCATAGATCGCTCATTAACCACGCCCAACACGTTGAGACGTTGCTTTGCTCGGTAATCGGCATAGTTAGACTTGATGGTATCTGCATCACCCTTATCGAGCGCATGATTTAAAGCGGGCGTCGTAAAGGTTGCCGTGCGTTGATAAACCACCAGCTCTTTAGCTTCCTCCGCAATCAGAGGGATTGCTTGAACGGCGGAGGATCCGGTGCCAATCACAGCCACACGTTTGCCGGTGAAGTCGACGCCTTCCTTCGGCCAAAGACCGGTTCGATAGGTATCTCCTTTGTAATTATCCCGACCGGTGATGTCGGGCGTCTTAGAGGCTGAGAGCACGCCCGTTGCCATCACCAAGTACTGAGCGCGCACGCAACGGCCGCATTCAGTCGTTACGAGCCACTCATTCGCGTCCTCATCAAAGTGAGCGCTTGCGACCCGCGTCTCGAACGCGATGTCGCTTTTTAAATCGAAACGATCGGCGATGTGCTGTGCGTATCTCAAAAGCTCGGGTTGTGGTGAGTATTTTTCTGACCACTCCCATTCCTGTTGCAGCTCTTCGGAAAAAGAAAAGGAGTACGCCATGCTCTCGATGTCGACGCGGGCGCCCGGGTAGCGATTCCAGTACCAGGTTCCCCCAACATCGCTGCCTGCCTCAAAGACCTGAACATCGAGACCTTGCTCGCGGAGTTTGTAGAGCTGATACATGCCCGAAAAACCTGCGCCTACAACCACTACGTCCTTGCGCTCAGCGGGGTTGAGGTGACGGTCCATTTCTTGCGCCAGCCAACTCATGGCTTTACCTGCAGCAGGCAAAGCGGCCGGCATCGCAAAAAAGCCATGCATCTGCTGCGCGAAGTCGCGGTAGCTTACTGAGACACCTGCGGCTTTGAGTTGCTCTGCGTAAGCGCGCCCCTCATCTACCAAGATGTCAAATTCTGCGGTCAGGACGACAGCAGGGGGCAGCCCTTCTAGTGATGTGGCAAGTGCGGGAGAGGCCTGTGGATGACGACGCGCCTCTTTGTCGGCGTAATGACCCCAGAAGAACGCCATAACATCTGTCGTTAGGAAGAGCTGTTTGTCTTCATGGGTGAAGCTATCGGCTCCCATGCGGCCGTCAGTGATAGGGTAGATCAGCGCTTGTAAGGCAATGTTGGGTCCGTTTTCGTCACGCGCTTTCAGGGTCATGACCGCTGAAAGATTTCCACCAGCACTGTCTCCGGCAACGACAAGTGGTAAACCGTCGAGGCCCAGTTGGTTGCGCTGAGCGTCGACCCACTCGAGCGCGGCGTAGCAATCATTGACTGGCACGGGGAACGGGTGCTCCGGTGCCTTTCGGTAATCCACCATTATTACAACCGCGCCGCACGTTTCTGCAAGATGTCGGCCCACCGCATCGTAGTCATCGATATTACCGATCACCCATCCACCGCCGTGGTAGTAAACCATGACACTTTTAGCCGGTATTGATGGTCGAAGGACCCGCGCTCTTATAGAGCCACCGTCTACTGATATTTCGCAGTCTTCGCTAGTTACTGACTCTGGCCCGGGCGGCATTGAGCGGTAGATTTCAGAGAAGACGAGACGTGCCTCCTCAGGTGAAAGGGTGTGAAGTGCAGGCGTTTCATTCAGCGCCATGCCTGCGAGCATTGACGTTGTTGCGAGATCTAAGTGCATGATTACCTTCCCGTCTTTTTGTGATTTTTGGTTGTTAGTCTGAAATCCAATTTCCGTGGAAGCCCGGCGGTATGCGATGTGGAATGTGCACCACTCCTGTCGGCCCATCTTCAATCTTGAGCGCATCAAAAAATTGTAGTTGGGTTGTATCCGCTTTAGCGTCGATGACTAGCCCCATCAGCCAGCCATCACCCTCAGCGGCTGACTCGTCACGCGGAATAAAAATAAACTCACCGCCAATCATGTCTGGCCCAAACGAGAACTGCTTACGCTCTCCAGTCTCCAAGTCGTGATGATATAGCTGATTTTCAGCGACAAAGTCAGAAACGGGTTCACTGGGTTGGCCAACGATCCACGCGTGGCGATAGCGTTGGCCAAAGAAGCGCTCGTCCACTCTTGGAAATTCTTGCGGTGAGGCGTCTATCGACGATCGCGTGACCGTCTTCGCGATAGGGTCAACATGCCAACGCTCAAAGCCGCAGGGCACACCGTTAGGCCCATCTGGACCGTGCGCAAACATGCTTTCATAGACGCAGCAATCGATGGTCAAACTGCCGTCTGGGTTCTGGAAGCTATTGGCCACGTGGAATACATAGCAAGGATCTACCTCACACCAAACAATGTTTGAAACATCACCATTTCGGGGCAATAGTCCAATACGAGCTTTGTGATTCTCGTTCCAACGGTAGGGAAAGGTGTAGCCTTGGGCGAGTGCAGCAAGCGAGATAGTCACGGGAAGATCAAACACGACGACGTAGTCGTCGGTTAGGCAGCACTCGTGTATAGACGGGCCATCTTGTACCGGGATCGTGCGCTCGGAGATGACCTTCCCCTCTCGATTGATAACGACATGCCAGATTTTATCTTGGGTTTCGGATTCGTAGGTGATGGCGTGCCACTCGCCTGTCTTTGGATCTTCGTGAGGGTGAGCCGTAAAGGGCGCTGTAAGACCATCCTCAAAGTTTGTCGATTGAGCGGTGTCTAAATTCTCGTCAAGCTCAAAGGGGAAGGGGCCTGACTCCACAAGGGCTAAGGTTTTATCGGCCAGTTTTAAGACGTTCGTATTAACCGTATCTCTGGCGCCACGTCTCGGTCCCCCAGCTGCTGCGGGACCACCCTTTCTCTCGAGAGCGCCTGCCCTAATAAAGCGGTTGTGGTACCAGTGCGCTTTACCGTCGCTAATACGAATGCCATGAACCATGCCGTCCCCAACAAACCAATGATGCCCCCGTGGGTCAGGTTTGAAAGGGTTAGGACCAATTCTGGCGTATTTACCACTCAGCGTTGAGGGGATCTCCCCACTCACGTTGAGGTTATCGATCGAGAGCTCCTCGCGCATTGGCGCGTGAGCACCGGTTAGAAAGGGATGTTTTCGAAATGGATTTTTAAACCGGCGGTTAATGTCAGCGGAGGCGTTAAGCACCTTAGTAACTGTTTTTCTTATTTTGATCTCAGTCTGACTGGGCATTAGCGTTATCTTCAGATTAGCGTTATCACGCTAATAAACACTAATGGGGTAAGTCATGGCAAGCGGCCGAGGGCTCAGACTGCCGTAATCCGATCAACTCAAACGTCGTTTACCTGCCTTTGTTCTGGCCGCATTCCTCTGCTGTTCCCTGCTCCGCTTGAAATTGACCAATGCATCACCGCGAGAAATGGCTGCACGCGTTGATGGCGTCTACTCAGCGAGCTCGTCTCGCGCGGTGGCAAAGGCAGCTACCGCTTTGTCGAGATCTTCCGTAGTGTGCCCTGCCGAGATTTGTACCCGAATGCGTGCCTTACCTTTTGGCACAACAGGATAGAAAAAGCCGATAGCAAAAATATCAAGTTCAAGTAAGCGTTCTGACATTTTCTGAGCGAGCACCGCGTCGCCCAGCATAACAGGGACAATTGGATGATCGCCCTGGGGAACTGAGAACCCGTTAGCCTGCATCTGTGAACGGAAATAGTGGGTGTTCTTCTCCAGTGTGTCTCTCAGACTGGTGGACGCCTCGAGCATGTCGAGTACTTTCAGCGACGCCGCGCAAATCGAAGGCGCAAGTGTATTGGAGAATAGATAGGGGCGCGACCGCTGCCTAAGGAGATCAATAATTTCCTGTCGCCCTGAGGTATAGCCACCGGAGCCGCCACCTAAGGCTTTTCCAAAGGTGCCCGTCGTAATGTCTACACGATCCATGACATTGCAGTACTCATGTACGCCGCGACCAGTTTTTCCCATAAATCCGGTGGCATGACAGTCGTCATGGTGCACCATGGCACCGTATTGATCGGCTAGGTCGCAAATCTTGTCGAGCTGGGCAATGGTGCCATCCATTGAGAAAACACCGTCTGTTGTAATCAGAACACGACGCGCACCAGCTTCCCTTGCCGCAATCAGTTGCGCCTCAAGATCCGCCATATCATTGTTTTTGTAACGATATCTCGCGGCTTTGCAGAGACGAATGCCATCAATGATCGATGCGTGATTGAGCTCGTCTGAGATAACGGCATCCTCGCGGCCAAGAATTGTCTCAAACAGTCCAGCGTTGGCATCAAAGCACGCGGCGTACAAGATGGTGTCTTCCATACCAAGGAAGTTCGATACGCGCTCCTCAAGTGTTTTATGAATACCTTGGGTGCCGCAAATGAATCGCACGGAGGCCAAGCCGAATCCCCAGGTGTTTAAACTATCGCTGGCGGCCTTTTTGACCTCAGGGTGATTTGCCAAGCCCAGGTAATTATTGGCGCACATATTGATGACGTTGGAGCCATCCGCGAGTTGGATATCATTTTTCTGATCCGACGCAATGACTCGCTCGGTCTTCCATAAACCCGCTGCTTTTATCTCAGCAATCTCGTCAGCGAAACTGGCTTTTGCCGTCGTATAGCTCATATTAGTCCTTCCAATCGAGGATGATTTTTCCGGATTGTCCAGAGCGCATAATGTCAAAGCCCTCTTGGAATTCAGTGTAGTGGAGTCGGTGCGTGATGATGCGCTCTACCGGTAGACCGCTCTGAATCATCATCACCATCTTGTACCAGGTCTCATACATCTCTCGACCGTAGATACCTTTGATGTTGAGCCCTTTGAAGACGACATCGGTCCAGTTAATCCCGGTGTCATCGGGCATGATGCCGAGCATGGCAATGTTGCCACCATTAATCATTTTGTCGAGGACATCACGGAAAGCAACGGCTGAGCCTGACATTTCAAGGCAAACATCAAACCCCTCAAGAATCCCTAGGCTCTCCATAAATTCGCGAGTGATTTGTTGTTTAGCGACATTGATGGGCTGAACCTTGGGCACAATACGCTTGGCGAGGTCGAGCCTGTATTCGTTGATGTCGGTAAGGATGACATTTCGTGCACCACAGTGGCCGGCGACCATGGCGGCCATAATACCTATTGGACCTGCGCCGGTGATGATGACGTCTTCCCCCACCATATTGAACGAGAGTGCTGTATGCGTGGCATTTCCGTAGGGGTCGAAAATCGCCAAAAGCTCCGACGGAATATAAATATTAGGCCTGAAGACATTGGTCGCGGGGATGGCGATATATTCCGCAAAAGCGCCGTCACGATTCACTCCAACCCCCTGTGTATTCGGGCAAAGGTGCAGTCGACCTGCCAGGCAGTTACGGCAGCGCCCGCAAACAATGTGCCCCTCACCGGAGACAATGTCGCCAATATTAAGCCCGGTGACGTTGGCGCCGATCTCGACAATTTCACCTGCGTACTCGTGGCCACTCACCATGGGTACGTTAATTGTTTTTTGCGCCCAGTCATCCCAGTTATAGATGTGAACATCCGTGCCGCAAATGGCTGTCTTGTGGATCTTAATCAGCACCTCGTTTCCCTTGATTTCCGGAATGGGCACGTCTTCTAACCAAAGGCCTTCTTTGGCGTGTTTTTTGACAAGAGCTTTCATAAAGTTGTTCCGGCGCCGCTTAGATTTACAGAGGGTTGTATGCTGATAATGGCGAGTTGGATGACAAATGCATGTGCATAAATTTTTCGCATTCTCAACCATCCTATTTTTTGCAAAAGTGGGTAGTTGAAACACTGCCAATCAACGTCTGAGGGATACGATTGAAATGACAAATGATCAGGCAAGAATTGATTTGGCAGCAGCCTTCCGATGGGCGGCCAGACTCGACCTTCACGAAGGTGTGGCAAACCATTTCTCGCTGGCGATTAATGACAGTGGAACCCGATTTTTGATGAACCCGAATCAACGGCACTTTTCGCGAATCAAAGCTAGTGATCTCATTGAGATTGATGCCAACGACTCGGATACTTCTGCCGGCCCTGAAGCGCCAGATATTACAGCCTGGGGCTTACATGGTGGTATTCACCGCCATTGTCCTCATGCCCGCTGTGTCATGCACGTGCATTCAAAATATGCCACGGTACTGGCCAGCTTGGCAGACAGTCGCCTGCCGCCGATCGACCAAAACGCGGCGATGTTCTACAACCGGTATGTCATCGATGATAATTATGGCGGCCTCGCGCTCGAGGACGAGGGAAACCGATGTGCCAAGTTACTCAATCACCCACAAAAACGTGTGATGATTATGGGGAATCACGGCCTCTTGGTTATTGGCCACTCCGTTGCCGATACGTTTAACCGACTTTTTTATTTTGAGCGTGCAGCAGGGACGTATATTCAGGCGTTGCAAACTGGCAGAGAGCTTAGGGTCTTGAGCGATGAAGTGGCCGAGAAGACCGCCTTACAATTAGAGGCCTATCCCGAGCAGGACGAGCGCCATTTCGCAGAATTAAGAGCTATTCTCGATGCAGAGTCCTCCGACTATGCGTCATAGGCCAAGTGTATTGCCGCACCTCCCGGTTGTTGGATAGTTAGTGGCAGGTTTGTCAGCGAAACCGACCGCTCACGGATTGCATGGGAAGGTCAGCGTTGCCGTGCCGCCCGACCCGCCGACCGCCTCAGGAATAGTGACACTGATCGTAACTCGGTCGTCAGTGATTCCATCATTTGGGCCGCTGGCAATGACGTTAACCCCGACGAGAAGCTCGCCGATGGCGTTACTATTCGGCGCTGTGACCTCGGGTGATGTCACTTCACACTCGCCAGCGCCCTCGGCGCTGATGACAGTACCAAATGGAGGCACGTTACCATCGGCATCTGACACGGCGACAACGTAGCTACCGGGGTCCATTGGCCCAACATCGGGAGTGAGCGGGGTCAAGAGCGCGTCTGTGACGCTTATGTCAAGGGCACTCGCATCTTGAGGGCCGGCAACAATTTCTAGGTTGGCAAACACACTGATTAGCTCATTTGAGCAAACGGAACTGTCGCTATCACAAGCGACGCCGTTAAAGAGCCCGGCAGGGGCGCTAGCTGAGGGAGTTGCTTCGGTGAAGAGCCCATCACTATCCAGATCAATGAACTGCTCGCCATCCGCAAAGTCGTAGGCGCCGCTCTCGTTGTCATCACGGTAGGCTTCCGAGTTGTCAGTGAAGTTTTCTCCGCTATCGAAATAGCCGTTACCGTTAAGATCGACGAAGGCCTCCTCGCCAAGCGCGTGGGCCATGATGGTCACGCGATTATCAGGACACGTTGTGGGCGCTGCGGGTTGCGATCGCCACTCCATCGTGCAGCTGCCATCGAAGATTTCGCAGGAGCCAGCAGGTACGCCCGACTGGTCGGTATTTACAATACCGCCGCATTCAGTTGTGAAGCTCACAGCTGTGCCATTGGGGACCGCATTGCCAAATCGATCGTAGGCGGTAACGACAATGTTGTCGGTGATTCCGCCGACATCGGCAGCCGACGCCGGGTTTAACACTTCAGCACCGAGAGAAAAACGCGCTTGGGTCACAATGCCGGAGGAAATTGTCAGAGAGTCCGAGATGACCGACACTGGATTATTGATATTGTCTGCGGGAGACCGCTCAGTCGTGGCGATGACACGAACAGGCGTGGCTATCGAGCCTGAGATCACGGTTGCCGCTACCTGTCCTATCGTGTTTGTCGTCGCCACCATATCAGACAGGGCCACTTCACCGACTGATCGAGATAACTCAAAGCTAACCTCTTGCCCAGCCACCGGATTCCCCGAGCCGTCGAGTACCTCGAAGATCACCTCTGCTGTCTCCTGAAGACTCGAAGCGCCACCGGTCCCAGCTAGCGCTATATTAGAAGGTGTCGCAGAGACGAAGGAAATAAAGCGCTCGTCTGCCGCGGGCGCACCACTGATGTCTAAGGTGGCTGTTGCAGTGGCTGCATTATCATTCCCTGGCTGCAGGAGCGTTGCTGTGAGCTGGTCACTGCGCCCGGAGCATTCAGCACCGGCTTGATAGGTGACTGATCCAAGACCCTGTTGGAGTTCTACTAGCGAACCGCTATCGAGCGTAGAAAAGGCATTTAGCAGACAAGCGCTTTCAATAAGGACAGTTTGAGTCGACCCGATTCTATTACCCTCGGTATCGCCGACCGCCAGAAGTAGTTGCACGGATCCCTGGTAGCCTACGGCGGAGGATGGCTCTACTCGGACAAGGCCATCGATGAAGTCGCCATTATCATCTAATGATCCGAGTGCTAGCGGTGTCAACACGGCTTCGATGGGGGCTTGATCTGTGATCGTCGTATCAGGTGCGTCATAAATTGCCGTGATCGTTCCTGCACCGCTCTGTCCTGCGTACAGAACTTGGAATGTGGCTTCACCAGACGTGTTGGTAAGCGCCGCGCCATTTTCAGGGTTGACGGAAACGAGGCTATTATCGCTTCGTAGTTTGATTACACGATTTGGCAGAGGGGATGTACCCTCGCTGAGCTGGACATTCACATTTAGGCTGGATTCGGCTGATACCGTATTGCTCAGAGCGCCCATATTATCTGTTGTCGTGATGGTTAATGCGTAGTTCGCACTCACACGCACGGACTGTATATTGTAGGAGGCTTCGATGATGGTGCCATTGGCGTCAAAGGATGCGACAACTGAGCCGGCGCCCTCTGTGCCGTTAAAAGAGAGCGTAAACGATGCTACACCAGCCTCGTTGGTAAGAGCGGAGCCATTGGAAGGAGCCACCGTAGCAGCATCGGTGGAGAGTTCTATTAACTGATTATTAACGGCACTCCCATCATTGCTCGTGAGGGTGACCTGAACTTCAAGCGTGCGCTCCGATGTGACCTGAACACTCGCCTCGCCGTTTGGGGTTTGCGACGCAAAGGCAAGTGAGAAAGCCGAGGCATTGCCGTTACCGTCAGCCCCGTTGTTATCGGGAGGTGTGATGAAACCACCGCCACTGCCGCCACCACCGCCACAAGCTGCTACAGCCGACAAGAGGAGAGCCACACTTCCCGTGCGCAAATGAGACCAAACTCCATGAAGCATGCGAAATCCTCGTTTTAAGCGATCGTTGCGGGTATTAAGCAATCGGACTTTCCCGACATCCTACCACGTCATTTTTATAAGGTAAGTCCACTGGCTAAGCGTCTCGCATACAGGATCTTACGGCGTTATTACTAAGGCTCAATCCTCGATACCAAAGATCAATCGGAGGCGTTTTATTTGGGTTATCTGCATGCGGCTCTCATCCAATCTCTAAACCCCATAACCAAAAAGCCCCGCAAATGCGGGGCTCTTGATAAAGCCTTCTTTGGCATCGTCGCAGAATTCATAAATTGATATCGTTGCGGTTGCTAGCGATTTAACCAGCTGTGGGGTATGTCTCAGATGTAGCGTTGAGACTTGTTGCTCGTCTGCGCTGTGAGAAGCATTGTGGTGCCAACACAATATGGCGCCTATGTTTCTAGAAGAGGTAATCGGGAGTCATGGATAAATCAGCGCGACTCGATGGTCTGCGATCGACGATGGCGGGTGTCATCTTGGCTTGTTGTGTAGGTCATTTTGTTCTTGGGCTTACGGCACTTTCGGGAAACATTACGCTATTTCAGGCGACGGCGAGCCTCTTTCACTCTTGGTAAAAAAGATGCGCTCGCCAATATTGCGTCTGTTTACGAAGTACTATCAGCGGCACCCCGCGGACATGGAGCTTGGCTTTCAGTTGAGGATCCAATACCGAGCAAGTCAATTTATCGAAAACAGGGGTAAACCCGAGGGCTTTCATGCAGGACCTGTTGTCAAAGCTGGTGTTCGCTTACCTGGTGGCCAGGTGTTACCAGCGGATGCAAAGCCAGCGCGAGAGGGAGCAATTAGTCTTTATGATTATTTTAACTCTTGCATGTATCAGTTGCTGGTGCTTACAGGACCCGAGATTACACAGACCCTTCGTAACGAGATCCGAACATTGTTAGCGGTGATAGCGCCGGTAAGCGATCAAATTGCACCAGCGATCGTATCGGATGAGTTGGCTGACGTAAGACTGGAGGGACTAGACGCCACGTTATTTGCGGATCCCACTCTGGAGTATCACTATACCTGTGGCGCTCTGCATGGTGCGGTTTATATTGTCAGGCCTGATGGATACATTGGTTTCGCAGGACACCCTGTGCGCGCGGACGCGGTGAAGGCTTACTTGAAAAAAGTCATGAGGGGTATTGATTGATAATGGTGCCCAGGGACGGAATCGAACCGCCGACACGGGGATTTTCAATCCCCTGCTCTACCAACTGAGCTACCTGGGCTAATCTGAAGAACAGTACTTCGGAAAGGTCGCGTATTAAACCGTCGAGATGTTGAGCCGTCAAGTAAACTAGGCCATTACCGACTGATTATCCGAGGCGGCCGCTACTTCACCATCCTTGGCGTCCTTAGTCAGATCTCTGTTGGAAGCAAGAACCGCGTAAACCGCAGGTAAAATCACGAGGGTGAACAGTGTTCCGATGAGCATGCCGAAGACCAAAATTGCACCGATACTGTTTCGCGCTTCCGCGCCCGCACCTGTTACCAACACCAAGGGGAAGTGGCCTAGCACCGTGGCTCCCGTAGTCATGAGAACCGGGCGCAATCTTGCTATGGCGCCGTTCTTAATCGCAGCCAGCTTTTCAACCCCGGCAATACGCTCTTGATTGGCGAAGTCGACAATCAAAATAGCGTTTTTGGTGACGAGCCCCACTAAGGTGACAAGACCCACCTGCGAGAAAATATTGATCGTGCTGAAATTAAGGAATGTGATTGTCAGCGCTGCAAATAACGCAAGAGGGATCGATCCTAAGAGGATAATCAACGGGTCTCTAAAACTATTAAATTGGACCGCGAGCACCAAGAAGACGAGCGCGGTGGCGATCAGAAGGACACCGGCCATCGTATTACCCTCACTGCGCAGCTCACGCGACTCGCCAAGGTAGTCTAGTACGTAGCCGTCAGGGAGCGTGCGTTCGGCGATGTCCTCAATGAGACTCAGACCTTGATCCTTCGTTGTACCAGGAAGGATGGCACCGTAGATCTTGAAGCCGTCTTTCTGCTGAAACCGGGTCAGGGCGCGAGGCTGGGTCGACCGTGTCAGAGTTACCAGCGAACCAAAGGGAACCAGCTCGCCATTCGGAATTCTTACGGGGATATCAAGGAGCGCCGAGGGCGAACTCCGCTGTTCGTCCTCGAGCATGGGGATAACGCGATAGGCCCGGCCGCGCTCATCAAAGCGTGTCACATAGGCCGGCGACACCATGAGGCCCATTTGCGCCGAGAGGTCACCTAGGCTCATGCCAAGATCTGCTAAACGCTCTTTGTCGATTTCGAACTCTGCTTCAATCCGATCAATCTTGATATCGGTTTCTACGAACAAAAAGCTGCCAGATGACTGCGCCTCATCGACCATGGCGCGAGCCACTTTGAGCATATTCTCGTTGGTGTCAGATGAGGTGATTACCACCTCAACGTCGAATCTTCCGGCTGAGGGTAAAGAGGCTTCCTCGAACGGAATTGCCGAGACAATGGGTGAGTTTTTGATGGCCTGATAGATCTCAAACACCATGTCGGTGACCCTTCGGTCACGCTCCTCGGGTGGCACAAATTCCTGTCCACCAAAGCCCCCTTGGGGTTGCACGATTTGCCACATATAAGAGGGCTCAGGTTTGTCTTCCAGCGTTGAGACAACTTGATAAAAGCCTTGGTAAGTTTCTTGTAGCGATGCCTCGGGGGCGGATTCAACCACTAGCCCTAAACTGCTTTGGTCCTCAACAGGAGCAAGTTCCTTAAGCGAGAAGAGGTAGAGTGGTGCCGATAGGAGAGAGAAAAAAACACCTGCAGCAATCAGCTGGTACCGCCACCTAAGCGAGAAATCGACCACATGAGAGTAGGCGTCAGCCGTGGCGTCAAAACGCTGGTTAACCCAGCGAGTGGTTTGAGATTCGTGGCCCTTATCGGGGCAGACCCATGCGCTTAAAACAGGCGAGAGGGTCATTGCGACGAAACCCGAAATCAATACGGCTACTGCTAGGGCGAAGGCGAACTCTCGGAAGAGAACACCAGATAGGCCGGATAGGAATCCGATCGGTGCGTATACCACAGCCAAGGTGGCAGTCATGGCGACTATGGGGCCAAGCAATCGGCGAGAACTGGTCAACGCCGCTTGGTAGCGACTCATTCCCGCCCGCAAGTTCCTTGCGACATTCTCCACCACCACAATGGCGTCATCGACAACCAAACCGACCGATAACACGATGGCGAGTACCGTCAAAAGGTTGAACGAAAAGCCAATGACAGACATGGCTGCGACGGCTCCAAGGAGCGAGATGGGTATGGTCATCAGTGGCACTAAGGCGGTTCTAAACGAGCCCATGAGTGCAACCACAACGAAGCCCACAAGAAGAATGGTCTCACCCAGCGTTGTCACGATCTCACGCAGCGAGTCGCGCATGTAATCCGATATATCGAAGGCCATGATGAGCTCAAGATCGTCTGGAAGAACACTATTGATGTCGTCGATTCGATCGTAGAGCGCGTTGGCAACAGCGATTTCGCTAGCACCCGGAGCGGCGTAAATGGGTAAGAAAACAACCAGATCCTGCGCGTATCGACTGCGCATCTGTTTATCCTCCATACCAAGCTCGATTCGGGCGACATCGCCCAGACGAATTTCCGCACCATCTTCAGCGCGAATAATCATGGATCGGAAGTCGTCCGCTGTTCGAGCTGTAGCGTCGGTCTTCAGGGTGATGCGCTGCGTTGCGCTCTCGCTTGCCCCCAAGGCGCCGATCACGTTGTTGCCTTGCAATGTATTGCGCACATCGTGCGCTGTTACACCCAAGGCGGCCATTTTCCAAGCGTTTAGCCAGATGCGCATTGCGGGTTTTACACCGCTGTTATCAACGCGCTGAACGTTGGGCACTGAGGTGAGCTGGGGCACGATGTCACGTTGGACAATGTCGGTCACGTCACTCAGAGAACGTGTATCCGGTACGCGAACAGCGAGATAGAAACTAGCGTAAGGACTGTCCGCTCGGCTTACCTCAATAAAGGGATCCTCAGCCCCGTCAGGGAGTTCAAGGCGAATTTGACTCAGGCCCGATGACAACTCTGCGAGTGCATCGGTACTGTCTTCGTTAAGCTGCATCCAAGCCGTAACAATACTCTCGCCCGAGGTTGTAACCGACTCGACATAGTCGACGCCTGGAATGGCATTGGCGACTCGCTCGATGGGTTCGGTGACAAAGCCCTGAACCGACTCGGCAGTAGCCCCAGGATAGGGCGTAATAATTTGGATCGATGAGCTTTGAATCACTGGGAATTGCAAGACAGGGATGTCGACGGCAGATCTGATGCCTGCGAGTAAGAAGAGCAATGACACCACAATCGCAATGACAGGGCGTTTTACAAAAATATCATTCCAGCGAGGCTTGTCGTGGAGCTCCGTCATATCACTGCGCCCCAGTGTAAAGGCGCGCCAGTACGCCATCGGAGAGCTTAAACGCACCGGTCGTTGCAAACAGCGCTGTTACATCCAAATCTGCAGTGAAAAGAGCCACCTCCGCACTCTCGTCAACCAAAGTAACGCGCGTCGGAACTGCTCTGAACGCTTCCTGCGCGTTAGCTTCAGCATCGGCTAGTTCGAAAATATAGGTTCCCTCGGTATCCCAGCGGATACTCGCAGGTGGCAATGCGTAAACGACCGATGAGGCGCCACTAGCAACCTCGATCTGGAGCAGTTCACCGTGCTTCAAACGATCATTTCGCGTCATTGCGCGGACCTCAAACGTGCGTGTATCGGCGTCGATAGTGTCCGAGACAACGATAATCGTTGCAGTGCCTAACAGGCTGTTATCTACATCATAAAGATTTACCGTATCGCCGACACTCAAACGCGCCAAGCCCTGAGGCACCTTGAAATCGATCCAACGCTCTGAGCTAAGACCCGTGAAATCTGCAATGATTTCACCGCTCTCGATCATGTCGCCTTTGACGTGGGTGTAGATACCCATACGGCCATCGAAAGGCGCTCTCAATATTAATCGTGTCAACCGAGCATCGATCGCACGGATTTGCGCATCCAATGCGTTCAATTGCGCCTGCTGCACGTCAATTTCGTCTTGGGCAATGAGGGACTGCGCCTGGAGCTCTCGACTCCTTCCTAGCTGGATGAGGGTGAGATCACGTTCTGCTTTCAGTGCTTCTTGTTGCGCAGTGAGGTCGGCTGAGAACAGCTCAATCAGTGTTTGCCCTTTTTTAACCACGGCACCTGACGGGTGTGGGAGTGCGACGATGCGACCACCCACCTCAGGACTGATCTCAAAGAACTCGGGTCTGCGTACCGTGCCACTCAACCGTCGGACCGGCGTATGAGAGGCTGTGCTGACCCGTTGTGCATTGACGACTTCGTACGGTTCGGGAAACGAAGCGCCAAAGGCGATGGCCGCGGTAATTTGCTGGTATTTAACGGCTGCAAGCGCACCTGTCACTAACAAGCAGCTGACTATGGTGATGAGCCATGGCAATACTTTGCGCATTTAAAGTTCTCTCGTTGATTGCTCGCTTAGTTTGCTTGCGAGGGAGGTACGTAACCTTCCGCATGGTCATGCTTGCCGCCGCTTAAAAAAAGCTCCATTTGCTCAGAGAGATACTTTCGGGCATCGGGATCCATCATATTGAGGTGCTTCTCGTTGATAAGCATGGTTTGCAGAGCTTGCCAGTCAGCCCAGGCTTTTTTGGACACCGAATCAAAGATGGCTTGGCCCTTTGGTCCGGGTAGGGGGGGGCGATCAAGGCCCTCGAGTTCCTCGTTGTAGCGGCGACAGTGCACGGTTCGCATGGCTAAATTCCTTAGTAGTAGTTCTTTGACAGAAGTCACATATCGAGTGACTGCAGTAGTTTGACAACGGGTGCCGGTAAGCCTAGGTCGAGTGCGGTCGATATTGTAAACCACCCATAACGATCACTGTCAGCAATTCTCGAAGCCTTGGCTTCAACAGCGCAAAGCACTGGCGTAATCTTGAGTCGGAAATGGCTGAACGTGTGAATGAGGCCGGGCAGATGTCTTGGCGCCTGGTGAGACAATAGACCCTGCTCACTGAGCCAGGTGGTGACAGAGACCTCAGTGGGGTGGTCTGATTTATTGTCAGAAAAATCGTCCGCATCAATAATCTCTGCCTCAGGAAATGACCAAAGCCCTCCCCATATGCCACTGGGGGGACGTTTTTCGAGAAGAAGGTTGCCCTTACTATCGGTGCAGATAATGAAGCAAGTATAGCGCGTGGGAATAGACTTTTTGGCTTTTTTGCCAGGATATAAAGCTTGTGTCCCCTGGGCCCTTGCTTGGCAGTCTTCCATCATCGGGCAAAACAGACACTCGGGCTTCGATTTCGTGCATACCGTGGCACCCAAATCCATAATAGCCTGGGTGAAGTCGGCGGTGCGCTCACGCGGTGTCACTTCCTCGGAAGCTTCCCAAAGTGCTGCGAGAACATCGCTCCGTCCTGGCCAACCCGCAATACCGCGATAACGCGCCAGCACACGCTTTACGTTGCCGTCCAAAATGGGCGCCCAGCCTCCATGCCCCAACGTCAGGATTGCGCCCGCGGTTGACCTTCCAATGCCAGGAAGTGATTCAAGGCCCTCGATTGAGTTTGGAAACTGTCCCTTGTGTTCGTCGACGATGAGCTGCGCAGTTTTATGTAAATTTCGGGCGCGTGCGTAATAACCTAGACCGGTCCAGAGGCTGAGTACGTCATCGGTTGTGGCGCTGGCTAGGTCCGTGACCGAGGGGAATCGCTCCATGAAATGCTCGTAGTAAGGGATGACTGTCGCGACCTGTGTCTGCTGCAACATGATCTCCGACACCCATACCCGATACGGCGTACAATTCTGCTGCCAGGGGAGGTTTTTTCGCCCATGTTTGTCAAACCATGCTAGCAGGCGCGCAGAAAAAGCTGGTAGTTCTTTCATTAGATGAGCTGGCGGACGCTTTACGATACAATCGTATAGTGTAGCGCCTCTCAGGTGCAGTCGACTCAAGTTTAGGAAATTCAGATGGACAACGTTCAAGCGGCATCTCGTTCGGCAACGGTGGCTCGCGACACTTTGGAGACACAAATCACAGTATCGGTATGTCTTGATGGGACCGGTAAAGTGGAGTTCGACACGGGTTTGCCTTTTCTTGAGCACATGCTCGATCAGATTGCGCGTCACGGCATGGTTGATCTCAATATCAAAGCCAATGGGGATTTGCACATTGATGCGCACCACACCGTTGAGGATATCGGCATTACGCTTGGGCAGGCTCTCGCGAAAGCGGTTGGAGATCGTCGAGGTATCCTGCGCTACGGGCATGCGTATGTCCCGCTTGATGAGGCTTTATCGCGTGTTGTGATTGATTTTTCTGGACGCCCAAGTCTGCATTACAACGTCCCGTTCACTCGCGCCTCGGTCGGTGATTTCGACGTGGATCTGTTTTCTGAGTTCTTCCACGGCTTGGTCAACCACGCGCAGCTCACGCTGCACATCGATAATCTCAGAGGAGACAATAGCCATCACCAGGCAGAGACCGTCTTTAAGGCATTTGGTCGCGCCTTGAGAATGGCCGTTTCTGCTGACGAGCGCGCACCCGGCGCAATGCCGTCCACCAAAGGTGTGTTGTAAGTAAATGGCAACAACAGTTGCCGTTATTGATTACGGCATGGGCAACCTACACTCGGTAGAAAGCGCGCTGTCTAAAGCAGGTGCCGATCGCGTCACAGTCACAGATCGCCACGATGCGATATTGGGTGCTGATCGTGTCGTTTTTCCCGGGGTGGGAGCGATTCGTGACTGCGTCGATGAGTTTAAGCGACGAGGTTGCGATCAGACATTGAAGGCAGCGGTAGAGGCGGGTACTCCGGTACTGGGTATTTGCGTTGGTATGCAATCGTTGATGACGCGCTCAGAGGAAAATGGTGGTGTTGATTGTCTCGATTGGTTACCGGGGCCTGTGGTCCGATTCCCTTATGAACATTGCGACGAGCGTGGCGCAAAATTGAAAGTGCCCCATATGGGCTGGAATCGTGTTAAGCAGCAGTCAGTGCACCCAATGTGGAACAATATTGAAGACGATGCGTATTTTTATTTCGTGCACAGCTTTTATGTTCCATCAGACCGTTGCAATAGCGTGTTTGGTACCTTTGAGTATGGTGTGAACGGTGTCGCAGCAGTCGCCAGAGACAACGTGTTTGCGACCCAGTTCCACCCCGAAAAAAGCCACGATAACGGTTTGAAGTTGTTATCAAATTTCCTTGATTGGGACGGGTCATGTTAGTCATTCCAGCAATAGATCTTAAAGACGGCCAGTGCGTTAGGTTACGTCAAGGTGATATGGACGACAGCACGGTATTTTCTGATGATCCAGTAGCCACGGCCGAGCAATGGGCACAGGCTGGAGCTCGTAGGCTTCACATGGTGGATCTCAATGGCGCCTTTGCTGGCAAGCCAAAAAATGCTGATGCTGTGAAGGCTATCACGCAATCATTGCCAAATTTGCCGGTTCAAATTGGGGGTGGGATAAGAGATTGCTACACGATCGAGAGCTATCTAAACGCCGGCGTGAGCTACGTCATTATCGGTACCGCTGCGGTTAAGAATCCTGAATTCGTCCGTGAAGCTTGCGACCATTTCCCTGGACATATCATTGTCGGTATCGATGCGAAAGCTGGTTTTGTCGCCACAGATGGTTGGGCGGAGACGAGCACTGTGCAAGCCGTAGATCTGGCGCGTGATTTTCATGAGGTGGGCGTTGAAGCCGTCGTTTACACCGATATCGAGCGCGATGGCATGATGCAGGGTGTTAATATCGCAGCCACCGTTAATTTAGCCGCCAAAGGTGGGCTGCCCGTCATTGCATCGGGTGGCGTTACTAACATCAGTGATATCCGCGGTTTAGCCGAAGTTGCCCACAATGGTATCGTTGGCGCCATCACAGGGCGGGCAATTTACGAGGGCACGCTCAATGTTGCCGAGGCACAGGCCCTTTCTGACCAAGTGACTGCAGGCTGATGGCCCTAGCTAAGCGAATCATTCCCTGCCTAGATGTTGATCAAGGGCGCGTGGTTAAGGGCGTCAATTTCGTCGGTATTCGCGATGCGGGCGACCCGGTTGAGATCGCGCGTCGTTACAACGATGCAGGCGCTGATGAAATCACGTTTCTCGACATAACGGCGAGTCACGAGCAGCGCGATACGACTTACCGCACAGTGGAGCAGATTGCCTCAGAGGTTTTTATACCGCTCACGGTTGGGGGCGGTGTGCGAGCCGTTAGCGATATTCGAAAGCTGCTTAATGCCGGTGCTGATAAGGTCAGCATCAATACCGCTGCAATTTTTAATCCTGAGCTTGTGAAAGAAGCCGCTGCGCGATTCGGTTCTCAGTGCATCGTCGTGGCGATGGACGTGAAGCGCCTAGACGATGGCACAGGGCGCTACGAACTTTTTACCCACGGTGGTAGAAAACAGACAGGCATTGAGGCTGTGGCGTGGGCAGAAAAAATGGCGGAGTTTGGCGCTGGCGAGATTCTGCTGACGAGCATGGACCGAGACGGGACCCAGGATGGCTACGATCTTGAAATTACGCGCGCGATTTCCGATGCAGTTGATATTCCGGTTATTGCTTCAGGCGGTGTAGGCAATCTTGACCACCTCATCGATGGTTTCACTCAGGGCGGGGCAGATGCAGTGCTCGCTGCCAGCATATTCCACTTTGGGACTTACACGGTCTTTGAGGCTAAGGAGCACCTCGCCAGCGCGGGCATCTCTATCAGGTTGTGAGCTTGCCAGAGTGCTTACGGTGTCTCGCCCGGCTCTTCATTCTCCCCCGCTTCCTTTGTCGTTGGCGGTAATAACGAAGAACTATCCAGTCGCTTTTCATCGATGCGCTTGTAGACGTTAATACCCTTTAGGAGCGTAAATGCTTCGTAAAGTTGGTTGTCATCTTCCCTGAGGTTGGCCATCTCCTCTGTTTCTGTGGCCTGAGCTTCAGCCGAATTTTTAAGGCTGCGATTTAGGTCAGCCTCTCGGATCCTGCGCCCTTGTTCAACCGGCGTAAGTTGCGCTCGCTCTACAACAACATCAGGCACAATGCCATCAGCCTGAATCGAGCGTCCGCTGGGTGTGTAATACAAAGACGTTGTGAGTTTGAGCGCTTTTGTTTCCGCGACGGGTAGTACGGTTTGAACCGAACCTTTGCCGAAACTACGAGTACCCATCACAACCGCTCGGCCTCGATCTTGAAGTGCGCCCGCGACAATTTCTGAGGCGCTTGCCGAGCCACCATTCACCATAACGACAACAGGGACTCCGGGCACCAGTTCTCCAGGCTCTGCCTCGAGGACTTTCTTTGAATCAGGATGCCTGCCCTGCGTGTACACAACGAGTCCCCCGTCTAAAAAGTTGCTCGCCATTTCAACGCTTGCATTGAGCACGCCTCCTGGATTGTTCCTTACATCCAGAACCACACCTTGGATAGGGCCTTTCTCAAGCGCTTCTGTCAGGGCATCGGTGACTTCTTTTCCAGAGTCTCGCTGAAATCGGGATACCCTGATTAGCCAGTATCCTGGCTCTATTTCTCTTGATCTAACACTGGGGACATCAATGACGCCCCGTGTAACAATCACATCGAAGGGTTGGCTCTCACCTGCGCGACCGACTTCGAGCGTTACCGTTGTTCCCTCGGGGCCACGCATGTACGTAGAGGATTCGCTGGTCGTCATTCCTTGAGTCGATGTCCCGTCGATCTTTAAGATCACATCGCCTGCCTGCAAGCCGGCATCTACCGCGGGCGAGCCATCGATTGGCGTGACGATAGAAATGAAACCGCCGCGGTATCCGATTTCAATACCCAGCCCGGTAAACTGCCCTTCGGTAGACTCCTGAAGATTGCTGTACCCCTCATCGGTCAGGTACGCGGAGTGGGGGTCTAGGCTGGTTAGCATGCCCTTTACAGCCATCTCGAAAAGCTCGGCATCAGTTATTTCCTCGACATAACCACGCCGGATTGCATCGAAGGTATCGGCAAACAACTGCAATTCCTCAAACGAGACGCCAACTGTCTCCTCGGCTTTTTTGGGATCGTAGGAGCCGTTGCTCCGCTCTTCAGTCCCGTCTTGCTCAGTAGTTCCCACCGAGATTTCGGCGGACTGACTCCATGTACTCCCAGCAAAGACCATGAACAGGGTCGCGATTAAGATTTTGGGCAACGCATAGCACTGTGATTGCTTTTTTATGGTCATCGTCTTCATCGTTTTACCTTGTCACCGTATCCATTTTGCCGGGTCGACGGGAATACCATTGGCGCGAATTTCGAAATATAGGGCGGGGTTTTTGGCGCCACCACTCGAGCCCACAGTCGCTATTTGTTCACCGGGCGATACCCATTCGCCCGTGTCTTTCAAAAGACTTTCGTTGCGGCCATATAAACTCATCCAACCATCACCGTGGTCAATAATAGTAAGCAAACCTTGCCCGCGCAGCCAATCAGCGAAGATGACCCGTCCCGAGTGAATGGCGCGCACGGCTGTACCGCGCTGCGCCGGCACAAGCCAGCCTTGCCAGCGAAGATCACCGCGATCACGCTTCTGTCCAAATCGCGTTTTGCTGAGTCCTTTGACGGGCGTCTGTAGCTTACCTGACAGTGTGGCGAAGTCCGCAACCTCATCGACGAGGTTTAGGTCTGAGAGCCTTCGAGTGAGCTCTGTTAGCAGCGTTTTCAGTCTCGCGGCGTCCTCTTTTAGCGCCTGTATTTGCTGATCATCTTGTGACAGTAGTCGCGTTAACCGAGTAATAATGTTTTTTTGATCGGTCCTCGTTGCCAACATGTCAGCGCGTCTTGCTTCGAGCTGAGCAAGCTCATTTTTTTGTGCTTTCCGTGTTGTTTTTTGTTGCTTTTGGTTGGCGTCCAGAGCCGTAATGGCCGCCTTGAACGCGTCTATGGCTTTTAGCTGCTCGCTAACTAATAGTTTGAAATAGGCCCGATGCCGTTCGCTTTCCATGGCATTGCTATCGCCAAACAAAATCTTTAGATCGCCACCCTGACGCAAGACCGAAAAGACGCCGATAGCGTTTTCCAGTTGCGATTGCTTGGCTTCGATATCGCGTTGTAGGGTTGAAGCCTCTGCCTCTAGGTCGTTGATCGCTCGATTAAGCGCTTCAATGTTCTGGGTGCTTTGTTTGATGGATTGATTGGCAGTTGCTATTTCTTTGTCCGTCTCGCGAAGAGCTATTTGCAGACTCGCGCGCTCGTCTGAGCGCGACAGCATCATGGATTTGAGTTCAGCAATTTCTTTGTTAACGCGAGCGATTTCCGATTTCGCCTCTTCCGGGGAAGCGGGATCGCCGGCGGACCACGCGCTAGCCGGCATTGCGATCATCCATAGTCCGAGGCAGACAGCGGCTATCCAACCAGAGATGCGCGTGAAGTTCACGAAACCTAGTCGAGCGATTTAAGGAGTGATTCGCCTGTCATCGCAGACGGCTTCGGAAGACCCATCAAATCCAGCACAGTGGGGGCGATATCCGCAAGTATCCCAGTCGACGTCTTAAATTGTCGTTTCTCCTCGCCGATGTAAAACAAGGGGACAGGTTGCGTGGTGTGCTGTGTGTGCGGTTGCTCGGAATCATGATCGTGCATCTGTTCGCAATTACCATGATCAGCCGTAATAAGGGCCTGGCCGCCCGCGGTTAAAAGGGCTTTCTCGATTTCCGCGATGCAACGATCGAGCGTTTCTACTGCTTTCACTGCGGCGTCAAAATTTCCTGTGTGTCCAACCATGTCACCATTGGCAAAGTTCACGACAACGAGCTCATGCGACCGCGACTCAATGCTGTTGATAACAGCCCTTGTTACCTCTGCTGCTGACATCTCGGGCTGCACGTCATAAGTGGCAACATCAGGCGAGGGAATAAGTACCCGCTCTTCGTAATCAAAAAGCGCCTCGCGCCCGCCGCTGAAGAAAAAGGTAACGTGGGCATATTTTTCAGTTTCCGCGATTCGCGCCTGTTTCATTCCGTGTTTGGCGACGACCTCGCCGAGGGTGTCATTCACCCTATCGGGCGCAAATGCCACATCTGAATTCAATCCCTCGAAGTACTCCGTGGTAGCGACAAACGAAACCGCTGGTTGCCTGCAATCAAATTCATCAAAGCTTGGGTCAGTGATTGCCTGCGTAAGTTGACGGGCTCTGTCGGCCCTAAAGTTCATAAATAGCACAGCGTCACCGTCGGTGATCGGTGCGGGATCGCCAATGCGAGATGGCGATACAAATTCATCATTCTCATCGCGCGCGTAGGCGGCAGCAAGCGCCTCTCTCGCGTGCCTGTAGCTGAACTCAGCCTGCCCATCGATTAGTAACTGTGCCCCAGACCGAATGCGATCCCACCGCTTGTCCCGGTCCATGGCGAAGTAACGACCTTGCAATGTGACGATACGACCAACGCCCATCTCGGAGAACAGGGCCTCGGCTCTCTCTAATGGGCCATCTGCACTGCGTGGCGGCGTATCTCGCCCATCGAGGAAGGCATGGAGGTAAATTTCTGTTGCGCCTCGCTTTTGCGCGAGTCGCGCTGCAGCGAATAGGTGATCTTCGTGACTGTGAACGCCACCGGAGGAGAGTAAGCCGAGTATATGCACGGCGCGACCTGCGCCGACCGCCTTGTCAATGGCGTTGCAGTATGCTCCGTTGGCATCGAAGTCGCCGTCAATTATGGCTTTGTCGATGCGCGTGATGCTCTGATAAATAATTCGTCCCGATCCGAGGCTCATATGCCCTACCTCGGAGTTGCCCATTTGGCCCTCGGGCAGCCCTACATCCAGTCCAGAGCCCGATACAAGGGTTGATTCACCCTCGCTCCACAGGCGATCGAATGTGGGGGTGTTAGCATGATATATCGCGTTATTTTCGCTGGCTTCTCGGTGGCCAAAGCCGTCAAGAATCACCAAGACGGTGGGCGAGAATGCAGAGCTGGCTGGCGGCATGAACAATCCTCTCAAAACGCTGCGTATGATATCAGCCATGGCGTGCAAAGATCACCTCCGAGGCATGTTGATAGTGCCACTAGAGAGGGACGTGTGAAGCACGTATACTCCCGCACGTCATGCGATACCCAAGAGGTTAGGCAGCGTACGTGTCGTTTAGTCATTTTCTAATTTTTATCTCTGAGCAGTGGGTGCTGGTATTTGCGCTACTCTTGAGTTTGAACCTATTGCTGTTCACCGAGTCACGTAAAGCAGGGTCAGCGCTGACTGTGCAGCAGGCAATTAATTTAACTAATCGTGATGGCGGCATTTTTCTCGATGTCAGAGACGCCAAAGAATACAAACGCGCGCATATCTCCGAAGCAATCAACATTCCCTCCGCCAGTCTTGCGGGAAGGCTTGGAGAATTAGAAAAGTACAGAGATAAGCCGGTCATTGTGGTGTGTCGCATGGGTACCAGTGCAAGCGCTGCTGTGAAGCAACTTCGCGCGAATGGTTTCACCCAAGCACAGCGGATGGCCGGAGGCATGATGAGTTGGGATGAGCAACGCTTACCGGTGACGAATAAGTGAAGCCGGTAACCATTTACACAACTCGATGGTGCCCATTTTGCGTCCGTGCTAAACAATTACTGAGCAGCAAGAATGTGGCTTTCAATGAAATACCGGTAGATGGTGATGCTCCTGCGCGAGCCAAGATGGCAGCGCTAGCTGGAGCAACCAGTGTCCCGCAAATCTGGATAGGCGATGAGCATGTGGGCGGCTGCGATGAATTGTATAGCTTAGAACGCCAACAACGATTAGATTTAATGCTTCAATCAGAAGCGTAATAAACGTCGAGCAAAGGAGATACCGCCATGGCGGAAGAGCAGGCTGCTGGAGCAGCACAAGACCAACCAGTTCAGCAACAATTTACGATGCAGCGAATGTACACGAAAGACATCTCCTTTGAGTCGCCTGCAACGCCTGATATTTTCCGACAGAATTGGCAGCCCAGTGTGAACGTTGATTTGAATACTCGGTCGTCAAAGGTCGATGACGATGGTAACCACGAAGTGGTTTTATCGATCACCGTCACTGCGAAGATCGAAGATAACACTGCCTTTCTGATTGAGGTTCAACAGGCGGGTATTTTCTTCGCATCAGGCATTGAGTCAGACCCGCTAAAGCAAATCCTTGCGACCGTTGCACCTAACATCCTGTTCCCATACGCGCGTGAAACCATTGACAATATTGTAGTCAAAGGCGGATTCCCCGCCTTGATGCTGGCGCCTGTCAACTTCGATGCCTTGTATGCGCAAGCGATGGCACAACAGGCGGCACAGGGTGATGATCAGCCGGCGGAGGGCGCCACGCACTAAGGCAACTACGCCTTTTGGCTAAGCTTTCGGGTTAGCGTGTTTCGGCCCCAGCCCAAGAGCTCGGCCGCTTCTGCTTTTTTCCCCGCGGTGTGCTCAAGTGCTGCGTCCATCATGATCGATTCGATTTTTGGCATTGCTTGCTTTAGTACGCTGGTTTCGCCTGCGAGCAGGCGAGTACGAACCCAGTCAGACAGTTGTTTCTCCCATGAACCGGCTGACGGGACGTCCTGTTGTTTTTCACTGATGAGTTCTGGCGGTAAATCGCTCATCAAAATAGTGTTGCCCGCAGCCATAACGGTCAGCCATCTCGACGTATTCTCTAGCTGGCGCACGTTACCGGGCCAGTCTAGCGCAGTAAGATAATCCCGCACTTGGGTGGATAACTCTTTGGTGGGGACACCCAGCTCTGACGCTGCCTTCTTCAGAAAGTGGTTCAGCAAAAGTGGGATGTCCTCGCGGCGGTCTGCGAGGCGCGGCACACTGATCCCGATGACATTGAGTCTGTGGTAAAGATCTTCCCTAAAGGATCCATCTGCAACGAGCGCCCGCAAGTCTTGGTGTGTGGCGGCGATAACGCGAACATCAGTTTTGATGGCGGTAGCACCCCCAACTCGGAAAAACTCCCCCTCAGCCAATACACGCAGTAGTCTCGTTTGTGTTTCGTGGGGCATATCGCCAATTTCATCGAGAAATAGCGTACCCCCATTCGATTGCTCAAACCGGCCTTCGCGCCGACCAGACGCACCGGTAAACGCACCCTTTTCATGCCCAAAGAGCTCAGACTCCATAAGGTCTTTTGGGATCGCGGCCATATTCAGAGCAATGAACGGGGCACTTGCTCTGGGACTGTGCTGATGAAGCGCGCGCGCCACCAGTTCCTTACCCGAGCCAGATTGGCCGCTGATAAGAACGGTAATAGCGCTCTGGGAGAGACGTCCAATCGCCCTGAAGACTTCTTGCATTGCTGGTGCATTTCCGATGATTTCTTTACTACTGTTTGGGTCGACGGTCGCTTCAGTCGGCACTTTTTGAGTGTGCGCTAAGGCGCGATGGGCAACCTCTATCATTTCATCGATATCAAAAGGTTTGGGGAGATACTCAAAGGCACCTGACTCGTATGAGGTGACGGCGCTATCAAGATCGGAATGCGCGGTTGTAATGATGACTGGCATGTCAGGTGCGATTGTCTTTAGCTCACGTAAGAGCGTCAGTCCATCCATGCCGGGCATGCGAATGTCGCTGATAATCGCTTTGGGTACCTCTTGTTCGAGAGCATCAAGCAGCGAGTCGGCGTTCTCAAAAGCCCTACACATAATGTGCTCGCCCGTGAGTGCTTTCTCAATGACCCAGCGGATTGAGCTATCGTCGTCAACTACCCATATTTGATCAGTGTCTGTCATATCTTAATTGTCCATAGGCAGAAGGAGCGTGAAGCAAGTGTTTCCGGGTTCGCTACTTGCCTGAATTACGCCGCCATGCCGGGTCAGAATCATTTGTGAAAGAGAGAGGCCCAAGCCACTTCCCTCCGGCCTCGACGTCACGAGGGGCAGAAAAATGGAAGACATCAGATCTTCAGGAATTCCCGGGCCGTCATCGATAATTTCAAGGGCACAGACAAGCTTGTGCCGGTGCCCGTTCAAGGTGTACTGGCGCTTGCTTCTGGTCTTAATTGTGAGCATGCAGCGAGAAGGCGAGGCCTCCCATGCGTTTCGCGCGATATTGAGCACCGCCTGAGTGAGCTGATTTGCATCGGCGCTGAACTCTGGAAGACTCGGATCGTAATCTCTAATAACGCGAAGACTTTCTCCCGCCTCGGCTTCAATTAACTGCCGAACACGCTCGGTCACCTCGTGGATATTCATGGAAGTTCTTTCCAGCGATTCCCTGGGACCTAAAAGGCGATCTACCAAAGCCTGCAGTCGGTCAACCTCAGAAATAATGATGCCCGCATATTCATCGAGTTCGTCATTTGGAAACTTCCTCGCCAGCAATTGCGCAGCTCCGCGAATACCACCGAGCGGGTTTTTCACCTCGTGTGCCAGACCTTTCACTACATCATGTAATCGTTTTTGCGCTTCGCGCAGATTCTCGGTTTCACTAATCGCGCGAACGCGATCGAGCGCTGACATTTCGAGCAGGATACGCGAGTCACGATCGTAGTTAAGTGGCGTAATAATCACATCGACCGTCACTTCTAGTCCCGTTTTGAGACTTAATTTCAAGTCGCGGCTAACCGCTGGTAAGCGAGTGCTAACTACGCTTTTTAGTGCTTCCTCCCAATGTGATGCTGCGTCACCTATTGGATTTGCTAGCTCTTCAAAAGGCGTGCCTACAGCGCGAAGCGCTGAGGTTTCTAATAGGACTTGAGCAGCTTGATTCAATGTATCAACGGTGCCGTTCTCATCGATGAGCACGACACAGGTGGTGAGAGAATCTAAGTCAAAACTCGATGCGATATTCACTGTGGTCGCCTCACAAAATTGAAGGCCTCAATACGAATACTGTCACGGGATCCGAGACGCTAAGTACAGCCCCCGATTGATCAATCCATTTTGCCTGCAAAACGTGTTCGCCACGTAGGACGTAGCGAAGCGTCCACTGTAGCGGTACTTCGCCGTCATCCACTTTTTCTTCGTCGAGGTAAAGTTCGACAATTTCACCTTCAATTAGCCTCGGTGAGGCGGTTACCCGCACATCGAAAATACCTGCGCCCATGGGAATGGTTGTATTGTCGGAAGGGCTTGTGATCTCGAGGCGTCTCTCGGTGAGGGGGGTCTCAACAGCGTCTTCCATGCTCGAAGCAGTCTCAATACTGACCCCGGGGATGCTATTTATTTGAGCTGGTGGTGGAATTGCTTCCGCTGTTGCCTCTTGCCCCGGTGGCGGCGTATCACTAAATGTCACTGTGCCGTTGGCATCAACGGACTTGTAAATCTGCGCTGATGAAAGACTTGAGAATGCCAACAGAATGATACCGACGATGGCGATACTATTTTTTAAAAAATAATTCTTTTTCAAAAAATACCCCCTGCATTGAACGCCCGCACTGGTTTGGTGTATCACGACTTGTTACGCGATAGCGCAAATTTTGGCGAAAAAAAAAGCCCGCAGTATGTTGCGGGCTTGGTTTGCGCTGGTTTAGAGCGAGTAGTACATGTCGAACTCGACAGGATGCGTCGTCATGTTGAGACGCTCCACTTCTTCGCGTTTGAGCTCTAAGTAACCATCGATCATGTCATCGGTGAACACGCCACCTGCTGTCAAGAAGCCACGATCAGCATCGAGTGCATCGAGCGCCATTTCGAGGGTTGATGCAACGGTTGGAATCTCCGCAGCTTCCTCTGCTGGCAAATCGTACAGATCCTTGTCTGCCGCATCGCCAGGGTGGATCTTATTCTGGATGCCGTCGATGCCCGCCATCAACATGGCTGCAAAGCACAGATATGGGTTGGCGGTGGGGTCACCGAAACGCACTTCAATGCGCTTACCCTTAGGTGACGGCTCATAAGGAATTCGGATTGATGCAGAGCGGTTGCGCGCTGAATAAGCGAGCATTACGGGCGCTTCGAATCCTGGGACAAGACGCTTGTAGCTGTTCGTCGACGCGTTGGCGAAGGCGTTGATCGCGCGAGCGTGCTTGATGATGCCGCCAATGTAGTACAGCGCAGTCTCTGAGAGACCAGCGTACTCATCACCTGCGAAAGTGTTTACGCCATCTTTAGATACGCTTTGGTGAACGTGCATGCCTGAACCGTTATCACCCACGAGTGGCTTAGGCATAAAGGTCGCCGTTTTCCCATAAGCGTGTGCCACGTTGTGGACACAATACTTTAAGATCTGAACTTCATCGGCTTTTGTCACCAGCGTGTTAAAACGCACACCGATCTCGCACTGACCTGCAGTACCCACTTCGTGGTGGTGCACCTCAACGTCGAGGCCCATTTGCTCCATTGCCGAACACATCGCAGCGCGGATGTCGTGGAGTGAATCAACAGGTGGGACGGGGAAATAACCGCCTTTGACGCGTGGCCGGTGACCCGTATTGCCCTCGTCAAAGCTCTCGTTAGACGCCCAGGCCGCTTCCTCTGAGTTGATTTCATAGCTTGCGCCTTGCATCTCGACTTTGAACTTCACATCGTCGAAAACAAAGAACTCGGGCTCTGGACCAAAAAACGCAGTATCACCCAGGCCAGTCGATGCCAGATAAGCCTCAGCGCGCTTGGCAACACTTCGTGGGTCGCGCTCGTAGCCTTGCATGGTTGATGGCTCAACAACATCACAGCGCAAAATAATGGTCGCATCATCGGTGAAAGGATCGATGATCGATGTGCTGTCGTCGGGCATGAGGATCATGTCTGACTCGTTGATGCCTTTCCATCCTGCGATTGAAGAGCCGTCAAACATTTTGCCATCTTCGAAGAAGTCTTCGTCGACGGCGCTTGCGGGAATGCTTACGTGCTGTTCTTTACCGCGCGTATCGGTAAAGCGCAGATCTACCCAACGAATATCGTTGTCTTTTATCAAATTGAGCGTGCGCTCTGACATGGATGCCTCCTAAGGACTGTAAAACCCGATCTAATCGGTTTGTGGATGCGTAACTTAAACGCTTACGCACTTTCCCGATACATTTTAGCAAACCTTATGCCACTTCTCGACGGGAATAACAACGAGCGTAAGTCATTGTTTTTTGTAATTAAAAAAAATGACAGGAGGTGGTCGGTGGAGAATTATTGCACTTTTTTGGTGCTTTTGATGCTAAGCCGCTCATTTTTGGTGCAATTTGGCGGCACATCGTGAGCGGTCTTCTGTTTGGCGATCTTCTCTTGAGTGCTTTGCATGCACTGTTTTTGGATGAAGGTTGTGAATCTTTTTCATTAAGACGCATTCAGAGCTTTCAATTATGAGGGTTGTGGTACAGTCGCGCCCGCGCTCAACCCAAGCCCTCCAACGACAGAGAAAATTTTGTGATTGAGAATCTTCGAAACATCGCGATCATCGCGCACGTAGACCACGGTAAGACGACCTTGGTGGATTGCCTGCTTCAGCAGTCAGGAACCCTTGACCGCAAAAGCCAGGGAGCTGAGCGCATAATGGATTCCAACGATCAGGAACGTGAGCGTGGCATCACCATCTTGGCCAAGAATACGGCGATTCGGTGGAATGACTATCGGATTAATATTGTAGACACGCCCGGACACGCCGATTTTGGTGGCGAGGTAGAGCGGGTTTTGTCGATGGTAGATAGCGTACTACTTATTGTTGATGCTGTTGACGGACCAATGCCGCAGACCCGGTTTGTTACATCCAAGGCTTTCGAGCGCGGGCTGAATCCGATTGTTGTGGTAAATAAAATTGACCGTCCAGGTGCACGCCCCGACTGGGTCATTGATCAAGTGTTTGATCTTTTCGACTCACTTGGGGCGACAGACGAGCAACTTGACTTCCCGATTATGTACGCCTCCGCTCTCAATGGGATCGCGGGTGACGATCCCGATAACATGTCCGATGATATGGAACCCTTATTTAGAATGATCGTTGATCATGTCTCTGCACCTGAAGTGAACTCTGATGGACCTTTTCAGATGCAGGTCTCGGCGCTCGATTACAACAGCTACGTTGGGGTTATTGGTGTAGGTCGGATAACCCGCGGAAGGTTAACTCCCAATTCTCAGGTGGCGGTGGTCGATCGCGATGCATTATCTCGAAGCGGGAAAATTCTCCAGGTAATGGGCTACCACGGTTTAGAGCGCATTGAAATTGAAGCGGCCGAGGCCGGTGATATTGTCTGCGTGACGGGTATCGACGCACTCAATATCTCTGACACGCTGTGCGATCCGTCTGCGAGCGAGGCATTGCCACCGCTTTCGGTTGATGAGCCGACGGTCAGCATGACATTTCAGGTGAACGACTCGCCTTTTGCGGGATTAGAAGGAAAATACGTGACGTCGCGAAATATCAAAGAGCGGTTAGATCGCGAGTTGATTCACAACGTCGCCCTTCGTGTTGAGCAGGGCGATAGCCCTGACAAATTTGTCGTCTCGGGTCGAGGTGAGTTGCATCTCTCCGTGCTGATCGAAAGTATGCGCCGCGAGGGCTTTGAGCTAGGGGTTTCACGTCCGGAAGTCATTCAGAAAGAGATAGACGGCTCGCTGTGCGAGCCATACGAGCAGCTGGTGATCGATTGTGAATCCGAGCATCAAGGCGGTGTCATGGAGGAGCTGGGCCAGCGTCGCGCTGAGATGAAAAATATGGTGCAAGATGCCAGCGGACGCGTCCGGCTTGAATTCATAGTGCCCGCGCGGGGCCTTATCGGCTTCCGTTCAATGTTTATGACTCTCACCTCCGGTAGCGGCATCATGACGCATGTGTTTGATCACTACGGGCCCGTTAGCAGAGCAGAGCTGGCACAGCGCAACAACGGTGTTTTGGTATCGATGGTAAAGGGTAAGACACTCGCCTATGCGCTCTTTAGCTTGCAGGACCGTGGACGACTCTTCATCGAAGCGAACGTCGACGTCTACGAGGGGCAGATTGTCGGTCTTCATAGTCGAAGTAATGACCTTGTCGTAAACCCAACGAAAGCCAAGCAGCTGACGAACGTGCGTGCCTCGGGTACGGATGAGGCGTTAACTCTCACTCCGCCCGTGTTGCACACCTTGGAGCAAGCGCTGGAATTTATCGACTCTGACGAGCTGGTGGAGGTGACACCGAACAGTATCCGCCTTCGCAAAAAGCTTCTCTTAGAGCATGAGCGCAAACGCGCATCGCGAGCGGCCTAACTGCCGCTCCAAAGCATTTCGTAATGGGGGATGTCATCTTCCATGTAAGGTCCGTGCTCCGTGGTAAAGCCCAGCGCTTCGTAAAATCCCTGTAGATAGGCCTGGCCGCTAATTCGGATTCCGGTATCCCACTTGGATGCGCAGAATGCCATCCCTACTTTCATGAGTTCAACACCTCGGCGTTGACCTCTAAGCCTGCGAGAAATAGCAACCCGCCCAATCGAGCACTCATCATAGCTGACACTAGGCGGCACAACTCGCAGCGTCGCAACAAGCTCCTCTCCGATATGACCAGTGAGGTGCCAGCATTTCGGGTCTTTATGGTCGGGATCTTGGTAGGGGCATGTCTGCTCAACCACAAATATATCGGCTCGGAGTACCAAAATGTCGTGCCACGACGCCGCTGACATTGTTTCGAAATGACGCCACCGCCATGTAATTTCTTCCATCTTAATCGCGCTACTATGAGATAATCCTAGGTGCGAAGGCTATCACGAACGTGGTTGCGCGCTTTTAAATTTCGAACGCTTTCTTCTCAAAGGTAGTAGTCAGTTTATGTCCGATATGTTCAACAGCCCTCAGGCAGCGGAAAGACTCTCGCTGAAGGAGTATGCCGAGAAGGCGTACCTCGATTATTCGATGTACGTGATTTTGGATCGTGCGCTTCCCCACGTAGGCGATGGTTTAAAGCCCGTGCAAAGACGAATCGTCTATGCGATGAGTGAACTGGGTTTGAAGTCATCGGCCAAGTATAAAAAGTCAGCCAGAACTGTCGGTGATGTTATTGGCAAATTCCATCCTCATGGTGACAGTGCCGCATACGAGGCCATGGTCTTGATGGCGCAGGACTTTTCCTATCGATACCCATTAATTGACGGGCAGGGAAACTGGGGTAGCGCTGACGACCCCAAGTCTTTTGCTGCCATGCGTTATACCGAATCAAAGCTCACCAAGTATGCGGATGTACTCCTCGGTGAGTTGGGGCAGGGAACGGTTGATTGGCAGCCAAACTTCGATGGCAGTATCGATGAGCCGGTTGTTCTGCCGGCACAGGTGCCTAACTTGTTGCTAAACGGCACGACTGGGATTGCCGTGGGTATGGCAACCGACATACCACCGCACAACCTTCGGGAAGTCGTGAATGCCACAATCCATTTGCTCGATTATCCAGACGCAAGCGTTGACGCTCTTTGTGGACACATACAGGCACCGGACTTCCCTACCGATGCCCAGATCACAACATCGCCCGAGGAGATTCGTGATATCTATCGCACCGGTCGTGGCAGTATCAAAATGCGGGCCGCGTGGCGAAGAGAGGATGGCGCCGTTGTGTTGGATGCCCTGCCTTATCAGGTTTCAGGCTCCAAAGTTCTCGAGCAGATCGCAGCACAAATGCAGGCGAAAAAGCTGCCCATGGTGTCTGATCTTCGAGATGAGTCTGATCATGAAAACCCGACGCGATTGGTCATCGTTCCCCGATCGAATCGGGTCGACCTCGACGCCATGATGAGCCACTTATTTGCTACGACCGACCTCGAGCGCTCTTATCGCGTCAATCTCAATGTTATTGGAATGAATGGACGCCCCGGCGTCCGCTCTCTCGATCAGCTGTTGCGCGATTGGGTGGAATTCAGACGTCAGACAGTCCGCCGACGCTTGGAATATCGACTGGAAAAGGTGCAGAAGCGGCTGCACATCCTCGAAGGGTACTTAGTTGCTTATCTCAATATCGATGAGGTTATCCGAATCATCAGGGAGGAAGACGAGCCAAAAGCTGAATTGATGGCACGTTTTGGGCTCTCCGATGTTCAAGCTGACGCCATTCTCGACCTGAAATTGCGAAACTTGGCCAAACTTGAAGAGATGAAAATTCGTGGTGAGCAGTCAGAGCTCAGCGATGAGCGGGATAGCCTTCAAAAAACTCTGGGCAGTAAGGCTTTAATGACCAAGCTCATCCGCGGTGAGCTTGTCGATATTGCGCACGAATATGGTGACGATCGCCGATCACATCTTGTTGAGGTGCAGGAGGCAAAAGCCTTCTCAGAATTAGAGCTAACCAGTGCGGACCCGATGACGGTTGTCGTGTCTGAGAAAGGATGGATAAGAGCTGCAAAAGGTCACGATATTGATCCGGAAACGCTCAATTATAAATCGGGGGATGCCTTTAAATTTGCGGTACTTGGCCGGAGTAATCAGACAACGATCGTTTTTGATTCAACAGGCCGAGCTTACTCGATTCCGACACACCAGCTTCCATCGGCTCGTGGGCAGGGCGAACCCTTGACCGGCAAAATTTCCCCACCCTCTGGCGCCACGTTCGAGGGCTTGATGACGGGAACAGAACATCAAAAGTTCTTACTCGCGAGCGACGCAGGGTATGGATTTATCGCAAAGTTCGGGGATCTCATGGCTAAAAATAAAGCAGGTAAAGCTGTGCTGAGCCTACCCAAAGGCGCTCAGGTTATGCCGCCGGTAATTGTTCCCGAGCGTCAGAATTTACTGGTGGCTGCGGCGACGTCAGAGGGACGCTTGTTGATCTATCCCTTGACGGATCTGCCCGAGCTCGCCAAAGGCAAAGGCAATAAAATCATCGGTATTCCGACGGCCAGAGCCCAGGCGAGAGAAGAGCTGCTTGTTGGTTTGCTGGTATTTGGAGACGATGATGTTCTGCAGGTTAACTCGGGACGACAGCACTTGAAACTCCGGCTTTCAGATTTAGAGCACTATCGTGGTGAGCGCGGACGGCGCGGTAACCGCCTGCCCAAGGGCTTCCAGAAGGTCAGCGGTTTAGTCATCGCAGATTGAGCGAGGGGCGGTCAGCCCCGCTACTAAAAAGGAAGATCGGCCTGATCGCCCACATCAGGGAACAGTCGGCGCTGGAGTAAGCGGCTTTGCTTCTCCAGCTCCGGTAAAAAGGTTGTTGTTGGCGCGCCAAGTTGGCAATCGCCATCCGCTGTTTCTACGACGTCAAACAGCTCTGCGATTTCAGTAAAATCACGAAGAGAGTTTGCCATCTTGACCGCGGTCCCTGCACGTTGCGCCAGGGTATGCGCTTCATCCAACGCCGTCTGAATGTACAATTCAGCATAAGCTGACGACTGTTCTCCTCGACTTAGATCGCTGTAACTGACGCCAATGCCGCCACAAAATTTCAGGCGACGGCTGCGCTCGGCGACTGGTAGCAGATGCTGCAGCAGTGCGGCGGCCACCGTTGCACGTAGCGCTGCTGACATGCCTCGCCACTGACCTTCGAAATTCATTGACATACTTTGTGGTCGGTTGGTTTGGGTTGTACCTCCCAGCATTTTTGCAACAGCTTTTGTCAAGGCTTCGTAGGTTGCGACATAGCTGAACAAGGTCAGTTCATCGAGCGTATCAATATACCTTGGCAAATGGTCGAGGCTTAGTGTGGCGATGGACATCGAGCGCAATGCCGATTCGTCGATCTCTCCTGAGCCTGAGGTATCGATCAAGTCCAGAGGAAGTGCTGATAGAGCCGCATCAAGTGCTTCCAGAGGGTCACGATTTCGCTCTTTTGCGTCTTGTTGAGACAACCTAGCTACTAATGACCAAAGGCGATTCGCATGTCCTCGGTATAGCGATGCCGTTATACCAAAACTAAAAGCGGCTATAACAAGGCTCAGACCTGTGATCGTCCATCGAAGGGCGCTGTCGTTTTTCGGGATATCTAACGTTATCGACAGTGTGCCGGCTAGATCGGGTCCAATTTTGAGTGGGCCCTGAAATTGGATGCTACCGGTCGATACCCCCACACTCACTAGTGGCACCCCATCAACATCTAAAACAGTCGCTCCCGAGACTACTTCGTTTGCCACCAGTCGGTTGAGCTCACTCGCCACAGTGAGCAGATCACCCGAGGCGATCAGTCCTGAGGTTCTGGAGGCAACGGAGTCGAGGATCACCTTCGCATAAGCCGCGCGCTCGTTTTCATCGCTACTTTTCTGGGAGGTGAGTGAGAGTGCAAGGGTAATTTGCGTTGCAATGATGACGGCAACCACAGCAACAGAGCCTGCGCGTTGACCAAAATCGACGCGATCCCAGAATCTCACGGATTTTTACCTCTCAAGCAACGCATTTTTGATCGGTCTCTGCCAGATTCAATGAAGGATCAGGGTATCATGCTAACTCTAATTTGAGCTGACTGTGATACACATGCAACTTACCATTTTGGCTAATTCCAAAGCGATACCCCCATTGACGTCATTGGAGAGGTTGCTTGAGAACAGCGGTGCGAGGGTCATTGAGAAAACGCCTGTACCGATTCCCAAGTCCCTGGCAGATCGTCGCTCCGGCGTGCGACTGAGTTTGGCGGGTAGTGTCGATCAGCTTGATCCCCGCGCAGTGGTTTTACGTGGGCTCGAAGATGGCGTGGATGCAAACCTTCAAAGTTCCGAGGAGCGAGCGGTCGACATCAAGCTCGCCGTATTTGATATGGACTCGACCCTCATCCAATGCGAGGTTATCGATGAGCTAGCGAAATACGCGGGCGTTGGGGATCGCGTTGCTGAAGTGACAGAGCGTGCTATGCGCGGTGAGCTCGATTTCAATGAATCTTTTACTGAGCGACTGGGTTTGTTGCGCGGTTTGGATGCCCCCGTGGTCCGAGAAATAGCCGCGTCGCTGCCGTTTAGCGATGGGGCGCATGAATTGATGCTAACCCTGCGCGCTCGCGGCATCAGAACTGTCATTCTTTCCGGCGGCTTCGACGTTTTTGCCGAGAGCGTCGTCAATGTTTTGGGGATGGATGATTTCGTAGCCAATACACTTGAGATAGCGGACAACAAACTCACGGGTCGTGCTGTCCCGCCAATCGTTAATGCAGATGTCAAACAGGCGCGATTAATATCTATCGCAGACAGTATGTCGATTGATTTGTCACAGACGATGGCGGTGGGTGACGGGGCGAATGATTTAAAGATGCTGAAAACAGCGGGTATTGGGGTGGCTTTCAGAGCAAAGCCCGTTGTTCGTGAGCAAGCGAGGTATCAGGTCACCCATGTAGGGCTGGAAGGCGCGCTTTATCTGATGGGCTAAACAGCAACCCTGTCGGTGTATACACCAAGCCGATAGTATTTTTAAATAAGGGTGATGAGCGCGCCACTGATTAACGGTGCTGCTATCGCGCCGCTCGCTCGCGAGACCTCTACTTTGCTATGATCGCGCCTCAACATCTTTTCGGGGTTCGCTTCATGCCTAACTTCTCTACTAACGAATTTAAACCTGGCCTCAAGGTGATGCTCGAGAACGAGCCCTGCTCTATTCTTGAGAATGAGTACGTAAAGCCAGGAAAAGGCCAGGCCTTTAATCGTGTAAAACTTCGCAACTTGCGCTCTGGACGTGTTCTGGAGAAAACCTTCAAGTCGGGTGATTCGCTTGAAGGTGCCGATGTAATGGATATCGATCTCGAGTATTCCTATACAGACGGCGAGTTTTGGTACTTCATGGATCCCATTACTTTTGAGCAGCACTCGGCGGATCGAGCAGCGGTAGACGACGCTGAGAAGTGGCTGAAGGAGCAAGAGAAGTACGAGGTCACGCTATTCAATGGGGCGCCGTTGGCAGTAACGCCGCCAAACTTTATCGAGTTAGAAATCACCGAAACCGATCCTGGTTTGAAGGGCGATACGGCTCAGGGTGGCAGTAAGCCTGCAACCTTGAGCACTGGCGCCGTGGTGCGCGTACCCCTGTTCTTATCAGAGGGTGAGGTTATTCGCGTTGACACACGCAGCGGCGAATATGTAAGCCGCGCGGCTAAGTCGTAAGTTACTAGCGGCTAATTCATATGTCAGATTGGCGGCCGAGCGGAGGTGTTGAGGACCTCCGTGCGCGCGCTGAGTTACTTGCAGCCGTTCGAGGGTTTTTCTCTGAGCGGGGCGTTTTAGAAGTCGATACGCCGCTTCTATCGCGAAGCGGTGTGACCGACCCCAACATTGAGCTTTTCACAGTCTCCCTCGATAACGAAACTCGGTTTCTACAGAGCTCCCCCGAGCACGCAATGAAGCGCCTGCTCGCCGAGGGAATAGGCGATATCTACCAGCTTGGGAGAGCCTTTCGCCTAGGTGAGATCGGCTCTCGGCACAACCCCGAGTTCACGCTCCTAGAGTGGTATCGAACAGGTTTGAGCCACCACGAACTGATTCGTGAAGTGGCGACATTGATCGCTAATGTCTTACCCGTTAGTAGTTGGCAGGTTTGGTCATACGCAGAGCTTTTTGCAGAGATCTTAAATATTGATGTCTTTACTGCATCCAAAGAGGTCCTTAACAGCAAAGCTGAGCAAGAAGGTATTGTGATCGATGCACCACTCTCCCGCCTCGATTTTCTCGATTTACTGATGACCCACACTATTGAGCCTTGCATCGAGGGTTGGGGCCTAGTTTTCGTCATCGACTTCCTGCCCGAGCAATCTGCCTTAGCGAGAGTTATTACTCGCGGGAAAAATAAAGTCGCTGCAAGATTTGAGGCTTATTTTGGTGGAGTTGAACTGGCCAATGGATATTGGGAGGAGGCTCAGGCCGATGTCCTGGCGACTCGTTTTTCTGACGATAATGCCAAACGAGCATTGTGTGGGCGCAAGCAGCTTGCACCCGATAAACGTTTGCTCGGTGCCTTGGAGGCTGGACTGCCTGACTGCTCTGGGGTTGCTTTGGGTTTTGATCGCCTATTGATGTTAGTGTTGGGGCGATCCTCAATTGCTGAGGTGATGCCGTTTAATTGGGACCGCGCCTAGCCAACTAACACCGGTGTGTATCCGTCGATGAAAGGCTTGGGTGGCCGTTTTGGCTTGCCCGATGATATCTCTATACACACGAATTGGAGCCTAGCGCGCAAAACAGTTTCTCCCGTGAGTATGGATTTAATCTGCATGCGCCTCTCCATGAGCATTCGTCGTTCCCAGGTTGTAATCCACGTGCCAACCTCGAGTTCCTCTCCAAGGCGGGTCGCTTGCAAGTACTGGTACTCGGCTTGGGTTAAGGCCATAGCGCGATCGAGTGCTCTGTAGACATCTGCTCCTAGGCCCAGCTCGGTCGTGTGTGCCCATGCGGTTTCGTTGCACCAGTTCACGTATTGGGTGTTGTTTGTATGGTCCAGCGCGTCGATGTGCTCGGGCAGCACCGTTACTTTGCGTGTGAAGGGTTTCGGGTAATCCCACGTCATGCGGGCTGAGCCGCCGCAGGCTTTTGTTTTATCAGTAGGTAGCCAAAGACAATCGCTATCAAAGGACAGGCAATGTTAAAGATAGCGTAGGGCGCATAATCGAAGGTTGCCACACCCAGTGTAGCGGCCATGTACGCTCCACAGGTATTCCAGGGAATAAGTGCGGAGGTCATGGTCGCTGAATCTTCGAGCGTGCGAGATAAATTTTCGCGGCTTAAGTTGAAGTCGTCATAGGTATTCGCAAAAAGCCTGCCCGGTAAGGCAATCCCGAGGAACTGATCGGCAGCGAGAATATTAGTGATAAAGCCACCGGTCACGGTGGCCAAAACCAAGTCGCCAGTTGATTTTACGGTCTTAAGCACGGCATCGAGAATTTGCTTCAAAATTCCTGTTCTCTCCAGTACACCGCCAAACGCCAGAGCGCTCACAATGAGCCAAACGGTGTTGAGCATGCTCGCGATACCGCCCTTACTAATTAGACTGTTGAGTGAATCGTTTGAGGTTGTGCCTTCAAAGCCTGCGAAGAGCGTGCGCCACAGGCCCTCGACCATGGGCATGGTGGTGTTTGGGTTTGCTGCCAATGCGTATTTTGTAACCACATCAGCTTGCAGGGTTAACGCGGTAAGGATGCCGGCAATGGTAGCCACCAAAATCGCTGGATAGGCAGGGACTTTCTGCCAGATGAGAAAGAGCATGATTGCTAGAGGAACTAGAACCCCTACACCCACATTAAATTCACCGCGAATGGCAGCACGTAGCTCGGCAATCTGCGCGGGGGCTGCAGCGCTGCTTGAGTCGATAAAGGAAAAGAACAAGAGTGCAACACAGAAGGCGGGAACGGTTGTCCAAAGCATATGCCTGATGTGCGCAAAGAGATCGACACTCGTACAAGCGGCCGCCAGATTGGTTGTATCAGATAAGGGCGATAACTTGTCACCAAAATAGGCGCCGCTAATGATGGCACCTGCAGCAACAGCCGGTGGCAGTCCATAGCTATCGGCAATGCCAATGAGGCCAATACCGAGCGTTCCTGCGACAGTCCAGGAACTGCCAATACTGATCGATGCCAGCGCGCAAATGATGGCCGCTGCTGCAAAGAAAATATCGGGATCAAGAATAGAAACACCGTAATAAATCATCGCAGGTACTGTTCCTGCGATCATCCAACTACCGATCAAACCTCCCACTGCTAGCAGGATGAGAATAGGACCCAGGCCCACTTTGATACCGTCGACCATGCTGTCCTGCACCTCGGCCCAGCTCATGCCGCGGGACATTCCCACCAGGCCTGCGCAGGCGGATGCAATCAGTAGCGCGACCTGATTAGGTCCGTAGGAGGCATCAGCTCCGAATAGTTGCACCGCCGAAAAAAGGAGGAGAACAAGCAGGGCAATCGGAGCAAACGATAAAAGCATAGGTTATGTAGGCCGGTAGTACGGCTTCGCCATTGTTATCTGATAGGTACCAATAATACGTTCACGGAAGCCACCTTCACAGTAGCTGAGATAAAACCGCCACATTCGAATGAATTTTTCGTCAAACCCCATCGACCTTACCGCATCAAGCTCTGCTAAAAATGCTTCATGCCAGTGTTTCAGTGTCTCGGCATAGTCCAGAGCAATATCGCGAAGACCCACCATTTGCATGTCGGTTTTACGCGTCAGTGCGCTGCCAATCACATCCAGCGAGGGAAGGCATCCACCCGGAAAAATATAGCGTTTGATGAAATCAACCGACCGACGATATTCATCGTAGCGCTGTTTATTGATGGTAATAGCTTGAATCACCGCTTTTCCATCGGGTTTCAGGAGCTTACTGACGCAGTCGAAATAGGTGTCGAAATACTCGTGTCCGACCGCTTCGATCATTTCGACTGAAACTAGCTTATCAAAGCTTCCTCTAAGGTCCCTGTAGTCCTCGAAGAGGAGGGTGATCTTGTCTTCCAAGCCCCGCGCTTTAACTTCTTTTTGCGCGTATGCGAGCTGTTCGCGTGAGATTGTCGTAGTGGTCACCCGGCAGCCATAATTCTCCGCCGCAAAAATTGCCATGCCACCCCATCCGGTTCCAATTTCAATCAGGTGGTCTGAGGGTTTTAGCTCGAGATCTTCACAGATCAATCGAAGCTTGTGCTGAGAGGCATCACTCAAATTGTCGCAGCCGTCGGGAAAAACGGCTGATGAGTACATCAGGGTGGGATCGAGAAACAATGAAAAAAAGTCGTTGCCCAAATCGTAGTGCGCTGCAATGTTCTCGCGCGATCCAGTTTGTGAGTTGCGACGTGCACTGTGAGCCAGTTTTAAGATCGCTTTTACCAGCCAGTTTTGCTGATCTTTCATCGCCTCTAACAGTGGCATATTGGCACTGAATACGCGTGTTACATCGGTGAGTTGCTCGGTTGTCCAGTCACCATCAATAAAGGCTTCGCCAGCGCCTATGGTGCCGCCCATGACAATTCTGGAATAAGCGCGCGGGTCTACGATGGTCACTGTAACACTGGGCGCAATCGAGAGATCTTGACCACCGAAGCGATGCGTCTCATCGCCGTCGCGTAAAATTAATTCACCGTGCTTTAGGTTGCTGAATAGGCGAAAGGCCATTCGTTTTGTGAGCTCAACACTTTTCCAACTTTGAATCGAAGGTAATTTAGCAATTCGTTTTATATCGATGTTATGAGTAGACATAGGGTTCTCCTAATGCGCGGAGTTATTTTTGGGGTGCGAGTAAAGAGGCACACGCCGCAAGAACAGGACAAGCGCTTGCCAGTAAATGCTCAAGGTGACTTTTGCAGTTTCCAGAGGAAATTTGATAAGAAGTGTGACCCCCGCCCTTGCCGAGACCGGTACTCGACGTAGTTGCAGCACAGCGTGAAATACGCGCTCATCTTGCTCGATGTTCGTGAGCTTTATAGCCAAAGATTCTGACGGAGTTGTCGAAAGCCATCGGTATCGCTGGTTCATACCGTGAAAAGGCGAAACGTGCAGTTCTTTTGCAAACTCTGTTTGGAATGGCTCCCTAGTATCACTGATCGGGAGTACATAGCTGTGGCGTTCGCCCCATGGCGTGTTGGTGACCTCGGCGACGATATAGTCAAGTTTTTTGCTGTCAGCACCAATGCAGAAATAGCAAGCGATTGGATTATTTTGCAGGCCGAAATATCGCCAATTGGCTAACAAAAATATTCGGCCCGAAAAGACCTGTTGAGTTGCGTCATAAATCCGAGTCTTGATTGCGTCTGAAATAGCAACGTTCTCATCGCCTATAAAGTCACTCCGGACAAATCGCGCAACTGCGCGTCGACTCTTTCCCCATAACGGGACGTGATCGGTAATGTGTTCAACGTGGTCGACGTCAACAAAGGGCATAAATACCGGGTAACTGAAGCGATGCGGCTTTGGTGTTAACCGCGCATGACTCAGGCGACCGACATAGAAAGCCGTATTCAAGCTGCCAATCCCCCGCAGGCTAGCCCGCGCTTTGTGAGTATGGCATCGGCAACCCGGTTGCCGCTGAATAGACCGTCCTCATGAAAGCCATTGCGCCAGTAGGCACCGCAAAACCAGGTATTTCGAGGCCCGTTAATTTCTTTCCAGCGTTGTTGAGCACAGATGCCTTCTATCGTGAACTGTGGGTGTGCGTAGCGGTACTCGCCGAGTATTTTTTTGGGGTCAATAGACGCAGTGTCATTCAGAGTTACGCAGAACGTTTCTGGGCTTTTTATGCCCTGCAAGATATTCATATTGTAGGTGAGCGTTGCTTGGTCATTGCTATTCTTTAGTCGATAGTTCCAGCTTGACCAAGCTAGTTGCCGCTTGGGCAGTAGCCGCGTGTCGGTGTGAAGCACGACTTCGTTGTCTGAATAGGGGAGCGCAGACAGTATTGCGGATTCGTTGTTATCGACGTCGCTGAGTAATCGAATCGCCTGATCGGCATGCGTCGCGATTACAATGTCGTCAAAAACGAGTTCCTCACCGTCGCGCGTGCGAAGTTGTGGTGTCGTATCCGGTTTGCGCTGGATCGAGACCACTTCACAGGCAGTGCGGATGTTATTCACAAACGGCGCGCAAAGTGGTGATAAATATTGTTGGCTTCCACCTTTCAATACACGCCATTGCGGGCGGTTTTTAACCTGCAGCAGTCCGTGATTTTTGAAGAATCTTACGAAGAATTCAGCGGGAAAATTTAGACTTTCTTCAAAATTTGCAGACCAAATCGCGGAGGCCATACTGATGAGGTAGTTCCGCCGGAAAAAATCATTGAACTGATGGCGCTCTAAGTAATCTTGAAGCGTCTCGCCGTTTTGCAACAGTCCAGCTTCTAAGTCAGCGACAGCAACCTTGTTGAAACGCAAGATATCCCGCACCATGCCGATAAACGCTGGGGACAAAAGATTTCGCCGCTGAGCAAAAAGCGTGTTGAGGTTGTTCCCGGCGTATTCTAGGCCGCTCACATCATCGGACACAGAAAAGCCCATCGTTGTCGGCTGGTTTGCGACGCCCAATTCGTCCATTAGTGAAATAAATTGCGGGTAGGTCCAGTCGTTGTAGACAATAAAGCCAGTGTCTACGTCGTAGTCGCCGCTTGCCACGCTTACCTGCTTGGTGGCGGTGTGTCCACCAAGGACGTCGGCGGCTTCAAAAACGGTCACAGGTTCACCACCTTTCGCAAGTCGATAGGCGCAACCCAAGCCCGATATCCCTGAACCAATGATGGCGGTTGTCATTTCATACCTTCTATACCTGTGCAGGCGAACGACCCAACACGGAATTCGTGGTGTCAATGTGTACATTTTAATATACACAAATTAGTGTCAAGTTAATTGGAAAGTGTGTATTCTTTCCGGAGATACGCTCAAAAAGGAATGGCGGATGGTGGACAAGCAGGGAGAAGGCGCCCGCGGACAGCCCGCGACCTCTGCTTGGTCGGTACCCGAGGGGCGCCGGACCGATGAGTGGAGTCTGTGCGTAGTACAAATCGCTGAGCACCGAGATCGAGCGGCTTTTGCAAAGTTTTTCGCGCACTTCGCGCCACTGATCAAAGCGTTCGCCTTGTCAGGATCTTCGCTGTCCGCGGCGCACGCTGACGAGTTGGTGCAGGAGGTAATGTTAAAGGTCTGGCAGAAGGCGGCTGGGTTCAATCCCGAAAAAGCAGCGGCGAGTACTTGGGTGTATACCATTGCACGAAACTGCCGAACCGATATGTTCAGGCGATTACAAAAATTTGACACGCAGTTAGAGGCGGAAGATGTCGGTTTCGAACTCGAGAGCGGTGAGCCGACCATGGCGCTCCACGCGTCGCGCGGAGCAATAAAGGTGAAACAATTAATAGGCGATCTGCCTCAGGATCAAGCGCAGATTCTTGCGAAGGTCTATATGGAGGGAAAGTCACACTCAGAGACCGCGGCGGAGTTGGGGTTGCCTTTGGGGACCGTTAAGTCGAGAGTGCGGCTGGCGATTCAAAAATTACAAGTTTTTATGGAGGCTGGATCAGAGGAGTGATCCGCGTTGCTTAAAATCGGTATTAATTAGCATATACTGACCCAGAGTTTGCGGGTGCTGAACCGGCGGTTACAGTCGGTCGTATGGCAACTTAACGCGCGAAGGCCACATCTGGCCTAGTGTGGGTGTCAGGGAGAGTCTGAGAAACTCTCGAGATGAAGGGCCGATCGAAAGCTGTAAGGGCAGGGCTAGAAGAGATTATGATTACGTACCATCCGGATACCAATACGCTTACCGAATTTTCGGCCAACGCTTTATTGTCTGCGCAAAGCGTGGTCGTTGCCACGCACCTAGAGGCATGCGATGTATGTCGACATCGTTTAGCAGAGCTTGAGTGTATCGGCGGCGCTTTGTTAGAAAGTGTCGAGCCGGTTGAGGTGGATGCGTCTTTGCTTGATGTGGTTTTCTCGAAGCTCGGTGAAGTAGAGGAAGGCCCGGCGGCCAATGATGCAAATGCCTCTGATTTAGCCTGGACCGTTAAGCAGGTGCGCGCTGGAAATCTCGATGGCTTGAATTGGCGAAAGGTCACCAAGACGCTCAGGATTGCTGACTTAGGCACGATTGATGGCGCTGCTGAATTTTCGCTTTATCACATTTCAGAGGGCGGCAGCATTCCGCAGCACAGCCACTCTGGCACGGAAATGACGCTTGTTTTACGCGGTGGCTTTTCCGATGAGACTGGGACTTATCACGCCGGTGATTTCATCACGCGTGAAGCGGGTGATGAACACGCTCCCGCAGCGATAGCGGGTGGCGACTGTATTTGTCTTGCAGTACTGGAGTCACCGCTCCGATTCACTCGTTGGCATCACCGCCTGCTGAGTCCAATACTCCAGTTGCGAGTGGGCTGAAGTAGCGCCCGCTGCATTATCGCGCCTGTTTGAGCCACTTGCATGGGTTCGACGAGCAGCCTGAGCCACACATATTAACGAGCGATAGTCATTTCGGTGCGAGAGCAAAAGCGATTTGTTCGCTGTATGTGCACTATTGCGGCGTTTCGCAGGAATTGGGTAGACACATTGAGATCCTCTCGGCGAACATTAACGTACACCTCACCAAACTTTAAAAGCGAGCATTATCCATGCGTATTGTTATTCCTCGCGAGTCTGTAGCGGGCGAGCGTCGCACCTCTGCAACTCCGGAAACTGTAAAAAAAATGATCCGCCTCGGAGCTGAAGTTGCCATTGAGTCAGGGGCGGGTGCCGCTGTTGGCTTCGATGACAGTATTTACTCCGAACTGGGTGCAGAGATTGTCTCCGACAGAGCGGCACTTTTCGGTTCTGCCGATATCGTGTTGCGTTTGCGCAAACCGGAGCCAGACGAGATCGATATGATGAAGTCGGGCTGTATACACGTATCTTATCTCGATCCCTTTAATGAGCGTGATTTAATAAAAACGCTAGCTGAGAAGGGCATCACTGCCATCAGTATGGAAATGATTCCCCGGTCGACCCGCAGTCAGAAAATGGATGCATTGAGTTCGCAAGCAAACCTTGCAGGCTATGTCGCTGTCATGTTGGCCGCTGCACAATTGCCTCGCATTTTTCCCATGTTGATGACGCCTGCTGGAACGCTGAAGCCCGCCAAGGTATTCATCATTGGTGCTGGCGTTGCCGGACTTCAAGCGATTGCAACAGCTAAGCGTTTGGGTGCACGCGTGACGGCCTTCGATACACGCCCTGTCGTTGCTGAACAGGTTCAATCTCTCGGCGGCAAGTTCCTAGAGATCGATCTCGGTGATACGGGCCAAACCGCCGACGGTTATGCCAAGGAGTTGACGCCTGAGCAGGTGGAGATTCAGCGTCAAGCGCAAAAAGATGTAATCGCTGACTCTGACGTAGTAATTACGACAGCACAGGTATTTGGGCGCAAACCCCCGGTGCTGGTAACGAAAGACATGATTGAAGGTATGGCGCCCGGATCCGTGGTCGTCGATATGGCCGCTGAGACCGGTGGTAACGTTGAGGGCTCCGTGCCTGACGACACGGTTGTGGTTGACGGCGTCACAATCGTCGGCACGGCTAACTTAGCGAATGAAGTCGCTCGAGATGCCTCGCAAATGTACGCAAGTAATCTCTTTAATCTGGTTGAGGACACCTGGGACACCGAGGCGAAGGCATTTGTACTCGACATGGAAAACGATATTTTGCCGGGCTGTGTAATCACGCACGGCGGAGCGGTGGTTCACCCCACCATTAAGAACCTAATGGAAGGGGAAGGATAAGATGGAAGTGACAATTTTATTCATATTGATGCTCTCTGTATTTTTGGGCTTCGAGCTAATCAATAAGGTACCTGCAACGTTGCACACACCTCTGATGTCGGGTGCCAACGCGATCTCGGGTATCACAGTTGTGGGTGCAGTGGCGCTGGCAGGAAGTGGTGAGGCCGATTTGGCGCAATGGCTGGGCGCAGGCGCAGTTGCACTTGCAACGGTGAATGTGGTCGGTGGTTACATGGTAACTGACCGCATGCTTGGCTTCTTTAAGAAGAAGGAGGGCTGAGCATGAGCATCGATCTAGTGATTCAGTTAGGTTATGTCATCGCGGCGGGTCTATTTATTTTTGGCCTGAAAATGCTGGGATCTCCTGACTCTGCACGCAAAGGTAACGTTATTTCGGCCGTTGGTATGCTAGTTGCGATCGTTGTCGCGCTACTCGATCAAGGCATTGTTCAGTACCAGTACATTCTGGGCGGAATGATTGTCGGCGGCGCTATCGGTGCCGTTGCTGCCCGCACGGTCGCGATGACTTCAATGCCGGAAATGGTTGCGTTATTTAATGGTGTTGGCGGCGCCGCATCAGGTCTCGTCGGCGTTGCGGCTTTGTCCATTGCTGATGGTAGTTTCACATACATCACTATCATTCTTTCGATTTTGATTGGTGGTGTGACTTTCACAGGGTCGCTAGTCGCCTACGGCAAATTGTCTGAGACGATCGGTAGCGGAGCATTGACATTTGGTGGGCAAAAGTTTGTTAACGGTCTGATTGTTATTGGTATTTTGGCGAGCGCCGTCATGTTTGTCATGGATCCATCAAACACGACGATGCTGTATACCGTCGTGGGCTTGTCGCTTCTGTTTGGCGTTATGGTCGTAATCCCGATTGGCGGCGCGGACATGCCCGTTGTGATTTCCCTGTTGAACTCTTACTCGGGGTTGGCGGCTTGTGCGGCCGGCTTCGCGGTTGACAACAACGTACTCATCGTTGCGGGCTCACTCGTCGGCGCCTCAGGTATCATCCTCACGCAGATCATGTGCAAGGCGATGAATCGGTCGTTGAGCAATGTCCTGTTCTCAGGCTTTGCAAGTGTTTCGACAACCGTCACGGAAGTGGAAGGCGAGATAAAGCCAATCTCGGTAGAGGATGCTTACTACGTGCTTGAAGCTGCGACGAACGTTGCGATTATTCCGGGCTACGGCATGGCTGTGGCACAGGCGCAGCACGTTGTAAAAGAGCTTATGGAGCTGCTTGAATCCAACGGTTGCGAAGTGAACTACGGTATCCACCCGGTTGCGGGTCGTATGCCCGGTCACATGAACGTTCTCTTGGCTGAGGCTGATGTACCTTACGACCAGTTACTTGAGATGGACGACATAAACCCGAGGATGGAGACTGTGGATGTTGCCATCGTTATTGGTGCAAACGATGTTGTGAACCCTGCCGCGCGCGAGGTAGAGTCCTCGCCCATTTATGGCATGCCCGTGATCAACGTAGCGGACGCACGCACGGTGTTTGTTTTGAAGCGTTCAATGGCTTCGGGTTTTGCCGGCATCGAGAATCCGCTGTTCTATAAAGACAACACACGTATGCTGTTTGGCGACGCCAAAGAGTCAATCGGTGGCCTGGTTCGAGAGTTTTCCTAAGTCGGAAGCTAGATTAGAGGGCGCTGTTTACAGCGCCTTTTTTTTATCCAGCGCGCTTACAAACACTCTGGAGGGGTGGCGACAAGTCGCTGAGGCAGGCCCAATTTGGCTAAGGATCGCTTCAAATCTTCGTCGTCGCTGACGCCGAGTCACGCTATTTCGGGGATTGCACCAACGGCTGTGGCATCACTGATGTCATCAACGCTCGGATCTGAAGGCTCTTTAAACTGCATGCTTGCGAGACGCTGATAAAGTGAACAACGGTTCAAAAGCTCGCTGTGAGTTCCCACATCAACGACTTTGCCGTGGTCCATGACAGCAATCGCGTCAGCATTGATGATGGTAGAGATACGATGCGCAATTATAATGGTTGTTCTCCCCCGGGTTAATTCACCCAGCGCCAATTGGACATAGTGCTCGCTCTCGGTATCTAAGGCACTGGTCGCCTCATCCAATAGCAGAATTTCAGGATTTTTGAGAATGGCACGCGCCAGCGCAATGCGTTGCCGCTGTCCACCAGATAGCTGTACACCCTGAGCGCCGATCTCGCTCAAAAAACCATCGGGCAGACGTTCAATAAATTCCTTCGCGTAGGCTGCCTCTGCCGCGGCCTCGATTTGTTCCTGCGCCGCATCGGAACTTCCGTATCCAATGTTGTAGTTAATGTTGCCCGAAAACAGGATAGGTGATTGCGGCACTAGTGCTAACTTTTGCCGCCATTGAGCCAGCGGATAGTCACTGATCGGTTTGCCGCCGTATGTCAGCGCACCGTCGGTTGGGTCGTAAAACCGCTGCAGAAGCTCAAAAATCGTCGACTTTCCAGCACCAGAAGGCCCAACGAGCGCAAGGGTTTTGCCTGGAGGGATCGTCAGGTTAAAGCCACTCAAGGCCGGTGTGTTGGGTCGTGAGGGATAGGTAAATGTGAGATCGATCGCCAATATTGCTTGACCATGAGTGATCGTCTCTCGTCCCTCATCCTCGATATCGCTATTTTGGTGAAGAAGTTCCACCAGTCGCTCTGCAGCACCGGCCGCGCGCTGTAAATCGCCCCAGACCTCCGACAGTGTGGCGAAAGCTGAGCCCAGCATAACCGCATAAAAAACGAACGCGCCTAAGTCGCCGCCGCTCATCCTGCCCGCGAGCACATCTTGCCCGCCGGTCCACATCATGCCCACCATACCTCCGAGGAAGAGGAAAATGGCACAGGCCATCAGCCATGCTCGCTGTTGAATACGTTTTCGTGCGATTTGGAATGCAGTGTCAACCTCCCCGCTGAATACGTCCCGCTCCATAGATTCTCGCTGAAAGCTTTGAACAATTTTTATCGACTGCAACACCTCGCCGGCACGGTTGCCAACACTAGCTATGCTTGCTTGACTCTTGTTCGACAGATTTCTAACTCGACGACCGAGATATAGGACGGGAAGTAAGGTCAACGGGACACCAATTAGCATAATCAGTGTTAATTTTAAGTTCGTTAGCGACATCAAAATCAGTGCACCCATTAATGTCAGTGCACTGCGCGCAGCGAGGCTCACCGATGAGCCAATCAATGTCTGTAGCAGTGTGGTATCGGTGGTAATGCGAGACATGATCTCGCCTGCATGGTTTTTTTCATAAAATCCGGGGTGAACCGTCAGCAGGTTATCAAACACCTTCTGTCTTAGGTCTGCGCTGACGCGCTCCCCCAACCAGGACACGAGATAAAAGCGGATAAAGGCGCCACTTGCCATGGCAAACCCTACGATAATCATGAAGACAACGGCCTTACGTAACCCCGCTTGCGATTGATTCGTAAAGCCCTGGTCAATCAATATTTGAATGCCATAGCCGAGCGACAATTGAGCCATGGCAGTAAAGACGAGTGCTGCAGAGGCGGCGATCAGTCTGGATTTATGGGGCCATAAAAACTGCAAGAGCTCGCGCAATGGTTTGAGCGACTTCGCTTTGGAAGCTGGGGCGTCATCGGCGGCTGTTATCGCATTATTGGTCATCTGTATTTCCGCCTCTTTTGAGCACTCGGCCCATGATTAATCCCAGCTCAAACAACAACCACATTGGGAGTGCCAATAGCGTTTGAGAGATAACATCGGGAGGCGTTAAAAGCATGCCGACAACGAAGCACCCAACGATGACATATGAGCGGTTACTCGCTAGCTGGTCTGCTGTAACAACACCGGTGAGAATAAGAATCACCGCTGCGATGGGTACCTCGAAAGCAAGTCCAAAAGCAAAGAATAATTTTAGAACAAAGTCGAGATAGCGATTAATATCGGTCATCACCGAGATATCGCCAGGCCCAACCGTGGTAAAAAAGCCAAACAGCAATGGAAAAACGACAAAGTAAGCGAATGCCACGCCACCGTAAAATAAAACAACACTAGAGGTGAGAAGCGGAATCGCGATACGTCGCTCTGACTTATACAAACCAGGCGCGATGAAACCCCAAACCTGCGCCAAAATCACGGGCATGGCCAGAAAAACGGCGAGGACAATAGACAGTTTGAAGGGCGTTAGAAAGGGTGAGGTTACCTCGGTCGCAATCATCGAAGAGCCCTCGGGCAATAGGCTTCTCAAGGGCTCAGAGATGTAGGTATAGAGTTCGTTTGCAAATGGGAACAACGCAATGAAGGCAACCAAGACAGCGATGAGTGCATTGCGAAACCGATCGCGCAGCTCCCGCAGGTGCGCAACCAAAGGCATGGGTTCGTCACTGGTCACTGGTTCTGGCTCTCGCTGCGTGCTTGTAAGTCGGCAGCGCTTGGCTCTTCGTTTGTGCTGCGCTTCGCCGCTGAAGCCTCCTCGATATCTGGTGCTTCCTTCTCGTTAACCAAAGGGTCAAGAGATAGAGCTTCCTCGACGCTCGTGAGGTCTTGCACCTCATCGCGACTCTCACGTAATGCGCGCATCACCTCTTCATTGTGAAGCTCTCGGCTGACGTCGGCCTTTATTTCTTCGAAGCCACGTCTCACTCTTCCCAGCCATAGAGAAATAGCGCGGATGGCGCTCGGCAAGCGATCTGGACCTACGACGAATAAGGCAACCGCACTGACAACCAGAAGCTCAGCAAAACCAATATCTAACATGATGGCTCGCGCTTATTTTGAGTCGTCGTCCTTCACGTCTTCTATTTTTGCCGCTTCACCACTATCCCGCTTCATACCTTCACGGAAGTTAGTAATGGCGCTGCCGAGATCTTTTGCCGCACCCGGGAGCCGTTTTGTGCCAAAAATTAAGATGACGATGGCGAGAATGATCAGTAGCTGCCAAATTCCAATACCACTAAATCCCATATCTATTCACTCTACGTTGCAGACACGTATTCACGCGCCTATTGATTCCTTGAGGCTTTCTCTTTGAGTCCCGATAGTCCCTGTCTCGCGGCTAATACATCGAGCACATCATTATGACTTATTCCGAGTCGATCAAGCATTACCAGCGTGTGAAATATGAGGTCGGCGACTTCGTTGATAACCTCTTTGCTTGGCGTATCTCCTTCCTTCACATCTTTAGCGGCGAGAATGACCTCTGTGGCTTCTTCTCCTACTTTCTCGAGAATTTTATTCAGGCCTTTTGCATTAAGGCTTGCCACGTAGGATTCGCCAGGGTCCGCTGCGCGCCTGTCTACGATGACGGACGCGATGGCGTCGAGTACGTCAGACATGTTACTCGTCCTCCAATAACCACTGGCCTGATCGAGGAGCATAAAAAAAACAGGTTCGACGCCCTGTGTGGCAGGCGCCAACACCCGCTTGATCTACTTTCAAAAGCAGGGTGTCACCATCGCAATCAAGACGCGCATCGACGACGGTTTGCAAATTTCCTGATGACTCACCTTTTCGCCAAAGTGTCTGTCGTGAGCGGGACCAATAAATAGCCTGTTTTCGCTCAAGCGTAAGGGCTAGCGATTCTTCGTTCATCCACGCCATCATAAGAACTTCACCTGTGTGGATATCTTGAGCAATGGCAGGCAATAGACCATCAGCATTCCATTTCGGGCTAATGCTTTGAGGCGTTTTTTCGTCTGTCGATGCGGTCATACCCAAAGTATGCCACTTCTTGCGTCTGCATTCATTGTGATCGTGTGACAAATGGTACCGGCAAGGCTGCTTATCGTCTCGATAGAAGGAGTCCAGTTGCTGTGGTAGCAATGCCGAGCATGGCTAAAAGAGGAATGTGGGGAAGCGCAATAACGCCAATAGCGCTTGCAGCAAATCCAGCACCGATTAAAAGATTGGGCAGCCTTGATGCCCGATACTCGGGTTGATTTTCCCTGAGGCCTCTGCGCTGCATGGCCAAAAATTGCGGGATGACCTCAGGTAGCTGGGATGCGTGATGAACAACGGCGGGCGCGTCACGCTGCAGTTGTCTAACAATATTCATCGGACTGTATTGCCGCTTCAACCAATCCTCGAGAAAGGGTTTCGCGGTGTCCCATAAGTTAAGTTCGGGGTAGAGCTGGCGCCCCAGTCCCTCGATATTGAGCAACGTTTTCTGGAGCAATACGAGTTGTGGCTGTACGCGCATATCAAAGCTAGCAGCTGCACGGAATAAATTAACAAGCATATGACCGAGCGAGATCTCGTGGAGTGGGCGGTCAAAAATAGGTTCGCATAGCATTCGAATGGTCGATTCAAAATCCTGCACTCGAGTCGCAGCTGGTACCCAGCCACTTTCGATGTGAAGTTCAGCGACCAGTCTATAGTTTCGCTGCAGTATCGCGAGCAAGTTTCGCGCTACGTAATACTGATCTTCTCTGGAGAGCTGACCAACAATCGCGCAATCGATCGCAATATAAGTGGGTTCTTCAGGGTGCGTCGCATCGACAAAAATATTGCCGGGGTGCATGTCCGCATGGAAGAAACAATCGTCAAAAACCTGAGAGAAGAAAATTTCTACGCCTCTCTCGGCGAGAACTTTCATATCGACTCCCGCCTTATGCAGCGCTGAAATATCGCCGATCGGGATGCCTGAAATTCTCTCCGAGACCATCACCCTGGGTGAGCTGAAGTCCCAGAATACAGTGGGCACATATACGAGCTTGCGTTTGCTCGTGTTTTTTTTCAGCAACGACGCGTTAGCGGCTTCCCTACGAAGGTCAAGTTCTGCCGTGATGGTGGCTTCATAGTCTTCGATGACCTCCGGTAATCGCAATCGCGTCAAATCGTTAGTCATGCCATCGATGATTTTTGCCAATCGCTTTAGGAGACGAATATCTGCAGCGATTTGTTTTTCTATGTCGGGCCTAAGCACCTTAACTACGGCTGATTCACCGTCGGTGAGTGTCACGCCGTGTACTTGGGCTACCGATGCCGCAGCAAGCGGCTCGGAGTCGAACACTTTGAATAGCTCATTAACCGGCTTTCCTAATTCACGTTCTATGGCGGCAACAGCGTCGCCGGCATCAAAGGGCGTTACTTTGTCCTGAAGCAGCGAAAGTTCGTCCGCGATATCTTCGGGTAACAAGTCGCGTCGGGTAGATAGCAGTTGACCAAACTTGATTGAAACAGGTCCTAATTCCTGCAGTGCTAGCCGCAGTCGCTGACCGCGCGGAGAATCGTTCGCTAAAGAATTGTTTGTGCTTATTTTTCCCGCGCTCTGTCCGGCTAGGGCCCACCTCAAAAAGCGGCTACCTCTCCCATTTTCGGGGATGAGTTCGCCGAGCCGGTATCTTCTAGCGGTCGATACGAATTTTAAAGCTCTGATCATCAGCCGATCCCGGCAAGCCGTTTTTTGATGCGCTTCAGACGAGAATCTGCCCGGTCGACACGAAGTACGAGATCATCGACGGCGGAGAAAAAGGCATTTTGCTCGGCTTGCGGCGGGGACAGGCGCCCCTCTTCGAGGATGAATTCACTGAGCTGACGTTTAAGTCGCTGATGCGTGCTTTGAGATGTTTTCGTGACAGCGCGAATGACATTCGCTAATTGATGGCCTGCAATGGGCCCCAAAGCCTTTACCAGTGGTGCTTCCCAGTCAATATCCAAATCACCCACGATACTCTGAAGTTTTAACAGTGGCGCGGTGTCACCCGATATTCTGATGTTGCCATTGATAAGCGCAGATGCGGGGTCGTTGGCAGTGGCAACCGCCAAGAAATCCCGCCAGCTACCCGCCAGTGTAACCGTCGCCACCTCTTCGCGATAACTCGCAACGCTGATAGAACCCTCTGCATCGATGGACACGAAGAAATCAATCGATGGGCGCAAACAATTTACCTGTAGACTGAGTGGGTAGAGCTGTTTTAGCTGGTTGCGGGTGCCAGGGGAAAGATCAACCGCGCGCATGATAGTGGTCTCTGCGACAAGGCAAACGCCGGCTATAACGGCAGGATCATGCTCCACCGAATTACCCCTTAATGCCTCTGTGTACCGCGACAATACCGCCTGTCATATTGTGATAGCGACAGTCTACAAATCCTGCATCTTCAACCATCTCGAGCAATGTGTTTTGATCTGGATGCTTCCTTATCGACTCGGCAAGATATCGATAACTATCGGCATCGTTAGTGATGATTTTGCCCATAGCGGGTAGCGCGGAGAATGAGTAGGCGTCATAGATCTTGGACAATAAGGGTGATACGGGCTTGGAGAATTCCAGCACTAACAGTCTTCCACCCGGCTTTAGGACGCGATTCATTGACGCAAGTGCTTTGGCTTTATCGGTCACGTTGCGAAGACCAAATGCAATGGTAATGCAGTCAATACTATTATCTTCAAAAGGGAGAAACTGAGCGTCAGCCTGCACGACGCTAATGTTATTAAGCGCACCTTTGTCGATGAGACGGTCGCGTCCAACAGCGAGCATGGCAGCGTTGATGTCTGCCAGCATGACATGCCCCTCTTTTCCCACAAGCTTCGAAAACTTCGCTGCGAGATCGCCCGTGCCGCCCGCAATATCCAATACTGTATGGCCCGGTCGAACAGCGCTCAGCTCGATCGTAAATCGCTTCCAGAGTCGGTGTAGCCCACCTGACATCAGGTCGTTCATGAGGTCGTATTGAGCCGCTACGGAGTCGAAGACCTCTCTGACACGTCCCGCTTTTTCCTCTTTTTTGACGCGCTCAAAACCAAAGTCAGTGGTTTCGTCTGTCGCGTTTTCCTGTGTGCTCATGAAAGTCCCTATTACCGGCGCGTTTGCTAACCCGTCTTTGCTAACCCGTCTTTGCTAACCCGTCTTTGCTAACCCGTCTTTGCTAACCAATGAACTTGACGACGTCAGTCGATGGATCGCGAGACGCGCCAGCCTCGTCTAGTTTCTCCAAATAGCGCTGCCAGAGAGCCTGCTTCTCGCGCGCTAGTTGCGCTAAATACGCCCAAGTGTACAACCCGGAGCTGTGTCCGTCGTCAAAACTTATTTGTACCGCGTAATGGCCAATTGGCTCGATAGCCGTTATTCCGACGTTGGCTTTACCGGTTTGTAGGACTTCTTGCCCCGGTCCGTGTCCTTGAACCTCTGCGGAAGGTGATAATACCCGAAGTAATTCTGCTGACAGATCGACCGCTGCTTCACCCGGAAAGCAAATTTCGAGTGTGCGGTCTGAGCGTCTGTACTTCAAAGATTCGGGGGTATGTTGAGTCATATTCTGAGAACCGAAGCTTTATCTAACCGTTATTGCGAGCGCTTTAAGAGCAGTGTGTCGATATCACTTTGTGCGGTGAGGCTCCTTGCTTTGGCCATCAGAGATCGGCTTTTGAAAGGACCAATATAAACACGGTGCCATTTGCCCGTGTCGGTATCAATTTCCTCAACGCTCGCCTCGAGACCCAGTAGAGCCAATTCGCCACGCCGGCGATCGGCGTCTTCCGACGCTCTAAAAGAACCCGCTTGAAGCACATACTGGGTATATGCTGATTCGCTTGGTGCAGCTTGCAGCGTTTCTCCCATTGATAGCGACTCGTCTTCAAGCGTCGTAAAAAATGTAAAACTGGGTTGAGGGTCACTCGCGGTACCGTTATCAGGTGCTTTTGGCAGTGTTTCGGGAAGCGCCGTGGGATTGACGCCTGCGACAACACCCCAACTCGCAATGACACCGACAATCAAGCCGACGACAAAGCCGCTGACATGTGATCCGTTAAAAAGTGGAGGCGCAGTATCTGCTCGCTTCGCCGAGCTCGTTCGCCGCGTTACAGGGCTCGTCGCGGCTCGCTTTGCCGACGGCCGCCGTTGCTTACTCTTTTGAGGTGTCGTGGGCATAGGTGACGTGACCTCTTACATGACTTCAGGGGCCGAAACACCAAGAATATGTAAACCATTCGCGATTACCTGCTGTGTCGCAGTGGCGAGTGCTAATCGGGCCAAACTTACCGACGGATCGTCGTCGATAATTTTGTGTGCGTTGTAAAAAGAATGGAAGCCCGCGGCCACATCACGCAAATAGTTGGCAACCGAATGGGGCTCCAGCCGCTTCGTCGCTCCCGCCACGACGTCTGGATACTTACTCAAGGTAAGCGCTAATGCTTGCTCTTCTTCCTGCGTTAATTTACCGAGAAAATCGAGGCCATCCTTGGCGGACCAGGCGTCAAATTGCTCCATCGCCTTTCGTTGAACGCTGCAGATACGCGCATGCGCATACTGAATGTAATAGACAGGGTTCTCATTACTCTTGGAGAGGGCTAGATCAATATCGAAGGTGAGTTGAGAGCTCGCTGCTCTAGCGGTTAAAAAGAAGCGAGTCGCGTCTCGCCCAACTTCATCGATGAGATCCCGTAGCGTGACATAACTACCTGCACGCTTAGACAGTTTCACCTCCTCGCCATCGCGCATTACAGTCACCATCTGGTGCAGGACATAGTCTGGCCAGCCCTCAGGAATGTTCTTATTAAGCCCTTGCAGGCCTGCACGTACGCGGGTAATCGTGCTGTGATGGTCGGCGCCTTGCTCATTGATGACGCGTTCGAAGCCACGTTCCCATTTGTTGAGGTGATAGGCCACGTCAGGCACGAAGTAGGTATAACCACCCTCGCGCTTGCGCATAACACGATCCTTGTCGTCACCGAAGTCAGTTGTTCGCAGCCATAGCGCACTGTCCTGCTCATAGGTGTGGCCGTTGGCTATGAGTGACTGAACGGTATCCTCCACAGCGCTGGATTCGTACAGTGATGACTCCAAAAAGTAGCAGTCGAAATTAACATCAAAAGCCTTCAGGTCCTCGTCCTGCTCGCGACGCAGCCAGGCAACTGCAAATGCTTGAATGTCCTCGAGGTTGTCCGTATCACGCGAGGCTGAAATGGTTCTGTCTGCAGCAGCAACTGTCTCGCCATTTTCGTAAGCGCGAGCCACCTCACGGATGTAGTCGCCCTGGTAGCCATCCTTTGGCCAGCGATCGTCATCGGGTTCAATTCCGTCCAAACGCGCTTTAACTGACAATGCAAGATTGCTTATCTGCTGACCTGCATCGTTGTAGTAGAACTCGCTGTGCACAGACCAGCCCGCATTATCGAGTAACCGGCAGAGGGCATCGCCAATGGCTGCACCGCGACCGTGCCCTACGTGCAACGGCCCCGTTGGATTCGCAGAGACGAATTCCACTTGGACGCGTTTGCCCGCGCCTTCATTCGTGCGTCCGAAGTGCTTGCCTGCATCGAGAATTTTGCTGACGATTTCCAAGTTGCTAGCTTGAGAAATATGGAGGTTAATAAAACCGGGTCCGGCGATATCAATTCTGGAAATGATCTCATTACTTGGAATTCGATCGATAATCTCAGTAGCAAGATCGCGTGGTTTCATGGCTGCACGTTTGGAGAGCACCATGGCGATATTGGTCGCAAGATCCCCGTGACTGGGATCGCGCGTGTGATCAACCTGTACTGTTGGAAGATCGCCTTCATCTAATAGACCGTCGGTGGTGAGTTGCGACAGAGCATTGTCGATTAATGCGACTACTTGTTCTTTCATGTAGGGGGCGTTCTCTCTGCAAATAACACGGCAACCACGTTGCTGAATGGCGGACGTTTGCCTTCCGCACATTGATTGTATCTCTTTACACGATGTCAGTCGGGTCGATTTCGACAAACCACGTCATTTTTCGCCCAATTTTTAGTGTTGACCCCACGTCGATTGCCCGCTGCAAGGTCTCATGAACTGTTTTACGCGATGGGCTGTGGACGACTAGGTGATATCTGAATAGGCCAGCGCGTCGTGTCATGAGTGCTGGCATGGGTCCGAGCAAGCGATATGCTGGATTTTGAAGCAGTGCTTCCTTTAATTGTGAGAGGAATTCGATCGCATTTCGTTCATCTTTGGTGTCTGTCCGGATGATGCCCAATGCGCCATGAGGCGGCAGCCCGAGTGTACGTCTTCGAGCCAGTAGCATGCTCGCGATCTCAAAGTAGGGGGTGTCTACAATACGCTCCATTATTGGGTGATCTGGATTTCGCGTCTGAATCAAGACCTCGCCGGGCAGTTCAGCACGCCCCGAACGACCCGCAACTTGTGTCAGTAGTTGAAATAATCGCTCTTCTGCTCGGAAGTCAGGGCTAAAAAGTAGGCCGTCCGCATCGACGACAACCACACAGGTCACCCGCGGGAAATGGTGGCCCTTAGAGAGCATTTGTGTGCCAAGCAGAATAGCTGATGGGGTCTGCTTTACGCTGTCCAACACGGCATTGAGCGCCGTCAGGTTCGCGACATTATCGCTGTCAATCCGAAAGAGCCGCGTATCGGCTATCTCCCGCTTTAAAAATAGTTCTAGTTGTTCGGTCCCCACGCCTTTGCTGGTCAAGCGAATACTTCCGCAATCTGTGCACGATCCGGGTGCCGGACGATTGGATAGGCAGTGGTGACAACGCAGTTGAGGTGCGGTTTTGTGAAGCGCCATGACGCTGTCACAGTGATTGCATTCTGCGGTCCACCCGCAGTCTTCACATCGTATTGAGCGCGCAAAACCACGCTTGTTAAGAAATAAAAGTACTTGCTCACCCCGCGCCACCGTTTGCTTGATATGAGTAAGCGCCCTTTCACTGAGGCCGGCGGAGAGCGCAAGCCCTCGAGTATCTACTAACCGTATTGCGGGTAATTTCGCGTTGGTCGCGCGTTCTGTTAGTCGATGATGTTGGTAGCGATGGGTAAGCGCATTTGCAAGAGTTTCTAAGGATGGTGTGGCACTTCCAAGCACCACTGGACAGCCACATATTTGGGCTCTTTTGACGGCGATATCTCGCGCTGAATAACGGGGACTGTCTTGCTGGCGGAGCGAACTATCGTGCTCCTCGTCAACAACGATAAGGCCCAGTGACTGGAAGCTGCAAAAGACACTTGAGCGTGTCCCTAAAATGACGGGCGCGTCACCCGAGCGTGCCATCGACCAAGCTTGGCCCCGCACTGTTTCAGATACCCCCGAGTGAATCACTGGCACCCGGATACCAAGAGCATTCTCAAAGCGTGACTGAGTTTGTGGTGTGAGGCCAATTTCCGGTACCACAACCAATGCCTGTTGACCCGAATTAATAACGCGTCGGATGCATTCAATGTAAATTGCCGTTTTCCCACTGCCGGTAACGCCATCCACAAGATGTGTTGAGAAAGCGTTATTAGACTCGCTGATTTTATCCACAATGCGCTGTTGATTACTTGAAAGCCGCTGTGGGTCCAGTGTGGCGTTCTCACGCTTTATTGGTGTGCTGACTTTTTCAACGAAGGGTGTTTTTAGTAAAGCGTTAATCGTCGACCTTGAAATTCCTTGCGCTTCAAGCTCGTCGAGTCGGCGTGTTTTGTCTTCAATGTATCGAAGTGCTTTTCGCTGTTGAGGTGCTCGCGCTAAGACCTGCTCTGGGTCTTGCGATGAGGGCACTCTCGTAACGGCGTCTAGCTGCGGGCGCCAAGTGTTTTTGCCTTTGCGCTCTTGCGGGGCCAGACCCAACAAAAGAGCTTCGCCCGCCGGGATGAGATAGTAGTCTGACACCCAATTCAGAAGTGTGAGTTGATGCTGATCGAATAAGCTATGGCACTCTAGAACGCTAGAAACACGCTTTAATTTTTGCGCATGCTCAATGGCTGAAGGCCTAGTTTGGATAAAGATACCGATTGACTCACGACCTGCAAAGGGAACCTGTACGCGCGCGCCTGCTGCGGGTGGGGTAGCATTTGATGGCGGCAAGTATTCAAACGTCTTGTGGAGAGGAACGGGTACCGCAATCTCCCATACGATAAGACTTGAATTGGTGTTTGTCTCTGGTATCATCCGCGCTCTTTTTCACTGGACCCGCAAGGTTGAGGGCAACATGAAAGCAGATATTCATCCGCGTTACGAAGAAATTACAGCTCGCTGCAGCTGCGGCAACGAAATTAAAACGCGCTCTACGCTTGCTCAGGATATCACCGTTGATGTCTGCAGTCGGTGTCACCCTTTCTTCACTGGCAAGCAAAAGATTGTCGATTCAGGCGGCCGTGTCGATCGCTTTAACAAGCGCTTTGCGGGTAGAAGCTTGCGCAAGTAAATAGGTTGGTCACGTACTTGCTCAAAAAAACCGGCTGTATGGCCGGTTTTTTTATGCCTTGGCTAAATGACATTTGCTCGAGAAGTAAACAGACCTAAAAAAGCCCGTCGAAATCTTCACTCTCGTTGTCTGTATTTCGCTCTCTTTCCCCAGATGGAGTGAATTCTTGCAGGAATACCTCCCAGATCGACGAGGTTTGTGAATTGGTTCGTTCACCCGATTCTTTGTCTATTCGAAGTCGCACAACCCCCGCCGGCATTTCCGCTGCGGCTTCTTCAGCAGGGAGTGCAACCCGCATGTAGTCAATCCAAATAGGCAAAGCTGCCGTGCCCCCGAACTCTCGACGACCTAACAGGCTGTAGTCATCAAAACCTACCCAGGTTGTGGTAACGAGATCTCTATTGTAACCGGAGAACCACGCATCTCTGGGTCCGTTGGTAGTGCCTGTTTTGCCTGCAAGATCGTCGCGTTCCAAGACTCGCGCTCTGCGTCCTGTGCCTCGCCTAATGACATCCTCCAGCATGGACGTAAGCACATAGGTGACGCGTTCATCAATGATGCGTGGCGCCGCCCGAAACTCAGGTGCGCTCGGCTCAAACAAATCCTCAATTCGTGATATCTCGGCGTTTTCATCCTCGCTTGACGGGTTCTCGCATTCTCGACAGATAATTAAGGGGTCGGCTTGAAAAATGACGTTGCCGTCTACGTCTTCAATTCGATCAATAAGCCAGGGTTCAACCCGGAAACCGCCGTTTGCAATCGCGGTATAGCCCCTTGCTATATCAAGGGGGGTAAAGGCGTGTGTGCCCAATGCCAGAGTTAAATTGGGATGCATATCCTCCACATCGAAACCTGTGCGATCGGCCATCTCGATGAGCTTTCTCACCCCAAGTTGTTGGAGAACACGAATAGAGACAAGGTTTCTTGAGAACGTCAGTGCCTCTCTCACTCGTGTTGGGCCATAAAAGCGTCCACTGTCATTTTCCGGACGCCACAAATCCTCGTCGGTAAGGTTGCCCACAACCACCGGTGCGTCGTTAATGAGAGTCGCCGGATGAATTCCATTCTCTATGGCTGCTGCGTAGAGAAACGCCTTAAAGTTGGAGCCGGGCTGACGTTTTGCCTGGGTTGCTCTGTTGAATTTAGACAAGACGAAGCCCATACCGCCCACTAGGGCCTGTATGGATCCATCATTGGGATCGAGGGATACCAGCGCACCCTGAACCCTTGGAACCTGCGCAAGTTTGTAGAGATCAGCTTCTTGACTGACTCGAATGAGGTCTCCAATCGCCAGTAGATCAGCGGTATCGGTTGGCCGAGCTGTCCGGCGGTCCTCGGTGACATATCGTCGAATGGTTTTTAGGTCATCTTGCCACGACAGTCGTCCTTGAGCGCCGTCTCTGATGAGGATATCTGCGCCCTCTGAATCGATGGCAGTGACAATCGCGGGTAGAAGATCAGCGATCACCGGCATGGCTCTAAGCGCGAGCTCCCAGCGCGAGGTGAGTGCGTCCGAGGTTTCATTGTCAAGCGGAGGATGCCGTTGCTCTGGCCCTCGCCAACCGTGACGCTTGTCGTAGGTGATCAGCCCATCAATGACAGCGTCTCGTGCCGCCTGTTGAAGATTTCCATTGACCGTGGTGTGAACCACATAACCATCGGTGTAGGCGGCATCCCCCAACTTCTCAACAGCAACTTGTCGCGCCATTTCTGCAACATAATCCGCGTCGATTTCTACTTTGAGCCCATAGAATGATGCGACATCCGCACTGTTCACGGCGTCGTCGTAGTCGGCTTGATCGATCATGCCCAATGTGAGCATTCGCCCCAGAATCCAATTGCGCCGTAATTCACTTCGCGCTGGGTTACTAAGTGGGTTGTTGCGAGAAGGTGCCTGAGGCACGCCGGCAAGCATTGCGTGCTCCGCGAGCGTTAATTCTGCGAGAGATTTTCCGTAGTAGGTTTGCGCTGCTGTCTCAAAGCCGTAACTGCGGTGGCCGAGAAATACCCGATTAACATACAGCTCGAGAATTTGGTCTTTGGAAAGGCGCTGCTCTATCTCGAGCGCGAGTAGGATTTCTGTGAATTTACGGATAAACGTTTGGTCAAGCGTCAAGAAGAAGTTTCGGGCAACCTGCATTGTGATAGTGGAGCCGCCGCTCTGCTTGCTACCGGTTGCGACAAGTTCCGAAGCCGCGCGCGCGAGACCTAAAAAGTCGATACCTGCATGCTCAAAAAAGCCATCGTCTTCCGCTGCGAGCAACGCGTTGATAAAGGTTTCCGGAAGGTCGTCATACCGCGCGGGGATGCGTTTTTGTTCGCCGAACTGACCGATAAGCTGGCCGTCAGCACTTAATATGCGAAGTGGGGTCTGTAATTTTATATCTTGAAGTGCCGCTGCCGCAGGGAGTTTTGGGCTGAGGTAAAGATACAGGCCGGCCAGCCACCAAATGGCGGCAACAGCCATCAACGCAACGAAGCGTAAAGTCCTCTTTGCAACGCCCAATTAAAACTCTCCGACATTATGGCAAATAATGTAGGGTAACACCGTCAAGTTCCCCACATCCTACACCTTAGTTAGCACTATAATTCAATCTGTGGTGGAATCGGATGGTTGTCCCTGCGCCATCGAGGGCGCATGATGACATGGTTAAGGGCGCTGAGATTAGTGCATGGTTAATTTAGACAGGTTTTTTAAGGGTAAACCCCGTACACGAGTCGGCATCGACATTAGTTCGACGACTGTAAAGCTACTCGAGTTGTCTGAATCTAATGGTGGATTGCACGTGGAAGCGTACTCGGTTGTCTCACTACCCGCCGGAGCTGTGGTTGAAAAAAATATCAATGATGTCGACGCGGTAGCCAGTGCGATTGAGAGCGTGGTGCGTCAGAGCCGAACTAAAGCAACGGAAGTCATTGCTGCCGTCTGCGGCTCATCGGTTATCAACAAGACCATTTCGATGCCAGCGGGTCTCACTGATGATGAAATGGAAACTCAAATCGCGCTCGAGGCCGATCAATATATCCCCTATCCGTTGAATGAGGTGGCGCTGGACTTTGAGGTGCAGGGTCAGACGGAGGGAAAGGAGGATCAGGTGGACGTGTTGCTGGCTGCCTGCCGCCGCGAGACGATAAATGCACGCATCGAGGCGCTGGAGATGGCAGGATTAACGCCCAAGGTGATCGATGTTGAGGCTTATGCCATGGAGCGGGCTTACGAGTTGGTGCGTCAGCAAGCGGGTGTCGACCCATCTGCAACCGTCGCCATCGTCGACATAGGTGCCACCATGACGACGCTCTCAGTGCTCGATCAAGGGAGCAATGTCTACACTCGTGAGCAGACTTTCGGCGGCAAACAACTGACTGATGAAATCATGCGCCGTTATGGCTTTTCCTTGAGTGACGCTGGCCTTGCTAAAAAGCAAGGTGGACTACCTGACGGTTATGAGGAGGATGTGCTGCTGCCGTTCAAAGAAGCAGTGGTCCAACAGATTGGTAGGGCGCTTCAATTTTTCTATTCTTCCAGCAGTTTTAACGCGGTTGATCATATTTTCTTGGCTGGCGGTGTGGCGGTGACAGAAGGCCTGGTGACACTTGCTGAAGACCGGCTGGCAACGCCGACGACCATTGCGAACCCCATTAAAAATATGACCTTATCTCCCGGAGTGAATGCAGTGGCGATGAGCAGTGATGCACCTGCTGCCATGGTTGTTGCGGGTCTTGCGCTTAGGGGGATTACAAATGGCTAACATTAACCTGCTACCCTGGCGCGAGGAGCTTCGCGCCGAACGCAAGCGGGCCTTCATATCCTCTCTTGGCTTGTCCGTTGTGCTGGGAGTGCTCGCATTGGTGCTAGCGGACCAAATTGTCGACGCTACTATCAGCAACCAGAACGCACGCAACCAGTTTCTCACCGAGAATATTGCGATTGTGGATCAGAAAGTTGCCGAGATACGCGACTTGCGGTCACAGCGCAATTTGTTGCTTGAGCGAATGCGTGTCATCCAAGAGTTGCAAGGGAATCGGCCCATCATTGTGCGAGTGCTTGACCAGCTTGTTAAGACTGTTCCGGACGGCGTTTATTATCAGAATCTGACGGCATCAGACGAGACACTCTTCATCGAGGGAATCGCCGAGTCTAATAATCGTGTTTCCAGTTTGATGCGTCGCCTAGACGCATCAGATTGGCTCCAGGAGCCCTCGCTGGATGTGGTCAGTGCTGCTGACGAATTGGGTGATTCTGCGATGGACTTTAGCCTGTCGGTGCAGATTGAAGCACCTAATGTGCGGAGCGTGGGTCAGCAATGAGTTGGGTTGATCGCTTGAGAGAACTTAACGAGATCGATCTCAACAATATCGATCTGGAAAGTATGGGTACGTGGCCGGTTGCAGCTCGCAGTTTGGTTTTTTTGATCCTTTTCATGGCAGTCGTTGGAGTGGGCTATTACGTTCACTTGGATGACCACATAAATCGCTGGTCTGCATTACAAAATAAGGAATTGGATTTGCGTCGCGACTTCGAGCGCAAGGCCTTTGAGGCAAAAAATCTCGATGCCTACCGCGCTCAGCTCCAAGAGATGAGAGATAATTTTGGCGCTTTGGTGAGTCAGCTACCGTCTGATACCGAGGTCCCCGGCTTGCTCGAGGACATCTCTGCCAAGGGGGAGTTAAATGGATTGAGCATCGAATCCATCGACCTTCTTCCTGAAGTGAGTAAAGAATTTTATGTCGAGCTGCCCATTGCGATTGAGGCCAACGGCTCTTTTCATGATCTGGGAGCCTTTATTTCCGGGATGGCTGGTTTACCGCGTATTGTGACGCTTCACGATTTTGATATTGCGATGTCAGGGGACGACAGCACCAATTTGAGTATGGAAATTACGGCAAAGACCTATCGGTACCGAGATGAGGGTGACGATGGCTGAGCTAACTTTATTGCCGAAGCGTCTGCTTGTCCTAAGTGCTGTGCTCTCGCTGGCCGCCTGCGGTGGGTCCAAGCTTGATGATCTAGAGCGTTTTGTGAAGGATAAAACGGAGCAGCCTGGCGGTTTTATCGAGCCTATTCCTCCCTTTACCGCCTATGAAGCCTTTGCTTATTCGGCTCAAAGCATGCGATCACCTTTTGATCGACCCGTTGAAGTGGTTCAACTTGCCGCACTTCGTCTCAGATCGACTGTCGCACCTGACCGGACGCGTGCGAAAGAATTCCTAGAGCAGTTTCAGGTAGATGATTTGATGCTGGTTGGTAAGCTCGAGCGACAGGGAATTGAGTGGGCCTTATTACAAGATCCCAGCGGGGGTATTCATCGAGTACGCGAGGGTAATTATGTGGGTCCTGATCATGGGAAGATTGTCGATGTAGGGGACGGTTACCTCGCGATAATGGAAATCGTCACTGATGGCACTTCTGACGGATGGGTTGAGCGTCCACGGACACTGGAATACGAAGCACTGTAAAGGGTGGGTTCTATGAAAATGATACTGATCAGTCGGCTTGTTAGAGCGGGGATGATCTTTGCAATCTCAGTTATTGCACCCTTGCTCTCGGCGACAGCTGTGGCGCAGCAGAGTATTTCTGATATCACATTCAATGCGCTGCCTGATGGTCGTCTAGCCATCGGCTTGGAGTTTCAGGAGATTGAATCTCGAGAATTTTCAAGTTACACGATCGAAGATCCGGCTCGCATCGTTATTGACTTCCCAAATACACAAAGCCTGCTATCGCAAAAACGATACTCCCTCCCAGAGGGCAATGCTTCGAATGTCGTGGTACTCGCGGCGGGGGACCGCAGCCGCTTAATCGTAAGTCTTGGCAACTTGGGCCAATTCCAAACAAAATTTGAAGGTAACCGCTTCACACTTGAGGTCGACGGCGATACCGGTGGTTCCTACGCGGTTCCCAGTCTGACCGCCTCGTCAAATCTGACGTCGGCCGTCAAACAGCCGTCTCGCGCTGTGGCTGTATCCGACGTTGAATTCAGGCGTTCTGCCCAGGGCGAGGGGCAATTGATCCTGTCGCTGAGCGACGCCAATGTCGACGTAAATGTGTTCAGTGAGGGAAGTCGTATCAGTCTTGAACTGCTAGATGTTGACGTGCCCGAGGCGTTAAGTCGCCGATACGATGTGACCGACTTTGCGACCCCAGTTTCAGAGATAGAGGTGACGCCCTCGAGCCGTGGCACACGAGTCGTGTTGAAGGCCTCTGGCTTTTATGATTATTTGGCCTATCAGCAGGGCGATCAGTACGTTGTCAGTGTTCAACCTGTGACGGAAGCGGAGCGCGAGGAACGCCTTAGCGAATTCAGTTATGTGGGTGACCGCATCTCGTTGAATTTTCAAAATATTGAGGTTCGCGCGGTGCTTCAGCTGATTGCAGACTTCACGGGGCTCAACTTGGTTGCCTCCGATACCGTATCCGGAAGCATCACCTTACGCCTGCAAAATGTTCCTTGGGATCAGGCGATGGAATTGGTTCTCAAGACAAAGGGTTTAGACAGTCGTCAAATTGGCAATGTTTTGATGGTGGCACCTGCTGCTGAGATAGCGGAGCGAGAGCGTCAAGAGATCGAGGCGAATAAGCAGCTGGCCGAGCTTGCGCCACTTAAGTCTGAATTTATTCAAATTCGCTACGCGAAGGCTGCAAATGTTGTGACCTTATTCGAAGCGGGCTCAGAGCAGGGTGGATCGCTTGTTTCTGAACGTGGTTCGGTGGTGGTGGATGAGAGAACCAATTCCATTATCGTGACTGACACTGCCGCTAAGCTTGATGAAATTCGTGCGCTTATCGCCAACGTTGATGTGCCGATTCGACAGGTTATGATCGAGGCCCGAATTGTTATTGCGTCCTCCGACGTTGATGAGCAACTAGGTATTCGCTGGGGAGGAGGCTATGTCGAAAGCGATGCCGATTCTGTGATCTCGGTGGCTCGGAACATCGAGGCAACTAACGCGATAAATCAGGCGATCATTGGCGGGACGGTACCCACAGCGCCAACAACGCCGTTGATCGATCTCGGGATTGCAAGTGGTACTAGTGGTTTTGCCGTGGGTTTCACGTCGGATGATCTTCTTTTGTCTGCTGAGCTATCGGCGTTGGAAGCTGCCGGTGAGGGCGAGGTTGTATCGCAGCCGAAAGTAATTACCGGGGATAAGCAGCAGGCAACCATCAAGTCGGGCACGGAAATTCCCTATCAAGAAGGCGCTGCCTCCGGCGCTACGACCACTCAGTTCAAGGAGGCGGTCCTTCAGTTAACGGTAACGCCTAACATCACGCCAGACGATCGTATTCTGTTGGATCTCGTGGTGAATCAAGACTCGGTGGGTGAGCTTGTCCCAAGCGCCAATGGTGGTTTAGTGCCCTCAATTGACACTACGGAATTGACGACACAGGTCTTAGTCGGTAACGGGGAGACGGTCGTACTTGGTGGGGTTTTCCGTAACGAGGAAACGCAGCAAACTCAAAAGGTTCCTGTCCTCGGTGATTTACCGGGAGTTGGGTCTTTATTCCGAAGCACAGCGAGCACCAACCAAAAGGTCGAAACGCTGATCTTCATTACACCGCGTATTCTCTCTGAAGTGCTACTCGATTAAGCTTTAGCCCCGATATGGGCGAGGAATAGGATGCGCGTCTTTTTGGTTGGTCCACCGGGTTGCGGAAAAACGACTGTTGGCAGGTTTCTGGCCGAATATCTGAGCGCGCGCTTTGTCGATCTCGATCAGGTGATAGAGACCCGAGCTGGCGCGAATATTCCCTGGATCTTTGATGTTGAGGGCGAGAGGGGCTTCCGTGATCGCGAGGAATTAGCCGTCGCTGATTTCTCTAAAGAAGAAGATGTCGTTGTGGCTACCGGTGGTGGTGTGATTATTCGTGAGGCTAATCGTACTGCGATGAGGACAAATTGTACCGTTGTCTACCTGTCAGCTTCGCTGGATACCTTAGTGGCGCGAACGGAGGGGAAAACAAAGCGCCCTCTTTTGGCAGGTAAGGATCCGCGCCCCATTCTTGAGCAGATGCTTGCTGTGCGAGGACCGCTCTACGAAGAGGTAGCCGACATCACTGTGGAGTCCACCGGGAGATCTGCGAAGAAATTGGCAGCAAGTATTGTCTGTAAAATTGAAGCGTTCGCTGAGACCGGAGAACAATAGCGTGAACAAACTTTCATCGACCGTTACGGTCGCGCTTGCTGAAGGCAATACCGATCGCGCCTACCCGATTTATATTGCCGAGAACCTGCTCGGCAACAGTGAGCTGTTGGAGGCACTGCTAACCGATCGAAGTGTTTGTCTGGTCACCAACGAGACAGTCAGCAAACTCTTCCTCCAAGGCGTGGAAGCAGCACTTGGCTCGGAGCGCAAAGTAACGACAGTCACTCTTCGTGATGGAGAGCAATACAAAACGCTGGAGACCTACGAGGAGGTTCTGAGCGCGGCGTTAGACGAAAAACACGAGCGGAGTACTGTTTTTATTGCTCTTGGAGGTGGAGTTATCGGGGATATCACGGGTTTTGCTGCAGCCACATTCCTTCGCGGCGCTGACTTTATACAAATGCCTACGACATTGCTGGCACAAGTCGATTCATCAGTTGGTGGTAAGACGGGCGTCAATCATGCGATGGGTAAAAATCTAATCGGTGCATTTCATCAGCCAATTGCCGTCCTGTGTGACACAACAGCATTAGCGACTCTTCCCGATAGAGAATTTGCGGCGGGCGTCGCGGAGGTCATCAAGTACGGCTTGATTGCCGATAACGTCTTTTTTGATTATCTCATCGATAATGCGGCGGCGCTTAAACAGCGCGATCCTGACGTTTTAGCCCATGTTATTGCCCGTTGCTGCGCCATTAAAGCCGATGTGGTCGGTCGAGATGAGCGGGAAGGTGGTGTCCGAGCGATACTCAATTTTGGCCATACGTTTGGTCACGCCATCGAGAAAGAGCAAGGGTTTGGTGGGTGGCTTCATGGAGAGGCGGTTGCAGCCGGTATGATGATGGCGACAAAAATTTCTGTCTTGCGCGGTAAGCTCGATGAGCAGACCCTGAGTGAATTATCACGGTTCTTACAGGTGTTTGACTTGCCGATAGCGCCGCCTCCATCCATGACAACGGGTATTTTTCTGGATGCCATGCAGGGGGATAAGAAAGTCAAATCTGGGAAAATTCGCTACGTCCTTCTCGCCGCTTTGGGTGAGGGCCTTATTGTTGACGATGTCAGCGAAACCGAAATTTCGGCCTGCCTATCTAAATCGCCCAAAGAGCCATCTCTCTCGACATAGAGCCCGGTCGCGAAATTGTAGTCAAGGTTAGGAAAGTGTAAACTATGCGGCCTTTTTGTCTGCCGCCGGCGTTGGCGTGCAGGTCCGTTAGATCAAGCGAGCAAGTTCAGACATGAAGTCAGTAGACATCGTGAACGCGTCCGTTGGCCCTAAAGATGAGCCACGCGGTTTATACAATCCAGAAGAGTTTCGAGACAATTGCGGTTTCGGAATGATCGCTCACCAGCAAGGCGTGCCGAGCCACAAGCTGCTGCAGACGGCTATAGAATCGCTGACTTGTATGACACACCGAGGCGGTATTGCCGCCGATGGAAAAACAGGCGACGGCTGCGGTCTCCTTTTGCAAATGCCGACACAGTTTATGCGGTCGGCGGCGCGAGCTTTGATCGGGCGAGAACTCTCCGAGACGTTTGCAGTCGGTATGGTTTTCATGCCGCGAATTGCCGATGTGCAGGAGCGAGTTCGTGAGGTATTTGCGACGGCTGCGAATGAGTTTGGTGTCGGTGTTGCCGTCTGGCGTGAGGTGCCTACGCAGCCAGATGTCTGCGGCGAAATTGCATTGGAGCAGCTGCCGCAGATAGAACAAATTTTCCTCGAAATAGAAGATGTCAGTCATGAGGAGTTAGCGGCTAAGCTCTTTATGATTCGTCGCCGTGTTGAGATTGCGATGGCGGATGAGCCGGATTTTTACATCTGCAGCCTTTCGGATCGTGTCATTTCCTACAAAGGGCTGGTAATGCCTGCAGACCTTGGGCACTTCTACCCTGACTTGGGTGATGAGAACCTCGAGACTGCGATCTGTGTCTTCCACCAGCGCTTCTCGACAAACACCTTGCCTAAATGGCCTTTAGCGCAGCCCTTTAGGATGCTGGCGCACAACGGTGAGATCAACACTATCCAAGGAAACCGCAGTTGGTCGCGCGCGCGCACCCCTAAGCTGTCATCGCCTTTCTTACCCGACCTGCACAGTGTCGCGCCACTCGTTAATGAACACGGCTCGGATTCATCGAGCCTAGACAACATGTTGGAGCTCTTAGTGACAGGCGGGGTCGATTTACCGAAAGCGCTTCGCATGTTGATCCCACCTGCGTGGCAGAACATTGAAGACATCGATCCTGATTTAAAGGCGTTTTACCAGTATCACGCCATGCACATGGAGCCGTGGGATGGCCCCGCCGGTATCGTCTTGACGGATGGCCGGTATGCCTGTTGTTTGCTGGACAGAAATGGTCTGCGCCCTGCGAGGTGGGTTACGACCACCGATGGGTTTATCACCCTTGCATCGGAGGTCGGGACATACCACTACGAGCCCGAAACGGTGACTGCAAAGGGGCGGGTTGGTCCCGGTCAGATACTGGTTATTGATACTGTGACAGGTGAAGTGCTCCACACGAAAGATATCGATAACAAGCTAAAAAAGAGCCAGCCCTACAAACAGTGGCTGCGGGACAACTCGCGTCATATCGAGGCGGCTTACGACACCACGGTCACGGCACCTATTCAGGGTGAGGCGCTTGACGTTTATCAGAAGATGTTTCAAGTGACGCTGGAAGAACGTGATCAGGTGCTAAAGCCGCTTGCTGAGTCAGGTAATGAGGCGGTAGGTTCGATGGGCGACGATACGCCCATGGCAGTTCTATCCTCCCGAGAACGTTCGCTTTACGACTATTTCAGACAAAAGTTTGCGCAAGTCACCAATCCCCCGATTGATCCGCTTCGAGAAGCGATAGTGATGTCACTGGAAGTTGACTTGGGAGGGGAAGCCAATCTTTTTGCAGAGACCGAGGCTCATGCGCGGCGAGTGAGTCTCACGTCGCCTGTTTTGTCCCAAGGGAAGTTTGAGTCGATCCTGGCGCTGGACGAGGTTGGACTCAAGGTTCAGGTATTAGACGCTACATACAACCCTGCAGATACAACATTACGAGAGGCTGTTACTGGGCTTTGCCGAGAGGCGGGCGCTCATGTAGCGGGTGGCGCCACCGTGTTGGTGCTATCCGACCGAGAGTTAGGTGAGGAGCGTGTGCCCATTCACAGTCTCCTTGCAACTGGTGCGGTTCACAACCACCTGATATCCAATGGTCTTCGTGCAGATTCAAATTTGATTGTCGAGTCTGGTAGTGCGCGTGATTCGCACCAGTTTGCTTGTTTGCTTGGCTTTGGCGCGACAGCTATTTACCCCTATCTGGCCTACAGTGTGCTCGCGCAACAGCTTGCTACCGGCGAGATTTTAGGCGCGCCGACCGCTTGCTACAAAAATTATCGAAAAGGTATTAACAAAGGCTTGCTCAAAATTATGTCCAAAATGGGCATATCGGCGGTTAATAGTTATCGAGGCGCCCAATTATTCGAGGCGGTCGGATTGGATGCAGAGGTTGTCGAGGTTGCTTTTAAGGGCGTCTCTTCTCGCATAGCGGGTGCTGGCTTCGCCCATTTGGAATTTGATCAACTGCAGCTTGCGCGCTCGGCACGTCTGAAACGTAAGGCTGTCACCGCGGGTGGCTTGCTAAAGTACGTGCATGGTGGTGAGTACCACGCATACAACCCCGACGTGGTCATGAGCTTGCAGCGCGCGGTTGTGAGTAATAATAGTTCCGACTACCGGTTGTATGCGGGCCATTGTAACGATAGACCCGTTGCCGCACTTCGGGATTTATTGGATTTAAAGCCGAGTCCGCAGCCCATCCCAATTGATGACGTTGAGCCGGTTGATTCCATCTTGAAGCGTTTCGATTCGGCGGGAATGTCACTCGGCGCACTCTCTCCAGAGGCGCACGAGTCCCTAGCGATGGGGATGAATACAATTGGAGCCCGGTCAAATAGCGGCGAGGGTGGTGAGGATCCCGCACGTTATGGAACAAACCGTGTATCAAAGATTAAGCAAATTGCCTCAGGCCGATTTGGTGTAACGCCGCACTATTTGGTGAATGCGGAAGTGCTTCAGATTAAAGTGGCGCAGGGTGCCAAGCCCGGTGAGGGTGGGCAGCTACCCGGAGGCAAGGTCAACGACCTCATTGCGCGCCTACGTTACTCGGTTCCCGGTGTAACACTGATCTCGCCACCACCTCACCACGATATTTATTCCATTGAAGATCTGGCGCAGCTCATTTTTGATCTCAAAGAGGTTAACCCGGATGCCCTGGTCTCGGTGAAGCTCGTATCTGAGCCGGGTGTGGGCACCATCGCTGCAGGCGTAGCGAAGGCGTATGCAGACCTTATTACCATCTCGGGTTACGACGGTGGAACGGCGGCCAGTCCGCTAACCTCGATTCGTCACGCAGGATCGCCGTGGGAGTTGGGGCTTGCTGAGGTGCATCAAACCCTCAGGGGTAATCGTTTGCGCGGGAAGATCCGCCTGCAGGCAGACGGGGGTATGAAGACTGGTTTGGATGTCGTCAAAGCTGCAATTTTGGGCGCTGAGAGCTTTGGTTTTGGTACGGCACCGATGATTGCCATGGGCTGTAAGTATCTCCGAATTTGTCACTTGAATAACTGCGCCACTGGCGTTGCGACCCAGAACGATCAGTTGCGTGAAGATCACTTTGTCGGCGACGTTGAGCGCGTGGTGAATTTCTTCCGTTTCGTCGCTGAAGAGACACGCGAGTGGATGGCGTCGCTTGGTGTTTCCAAGCTTGAAGATTTGATTGGACGCGTTGACCTGCTCGAGCATCTTGATGGCACGACGGATAAGCAAGGTGCACTGAATCTCCAGCCCATTACGTGGGTAGACGAGAGTTCCGCTGATCAGCCGCAATTTTGTGAGGTCGATAGAAACCCACCATTCGATCAGGGTGACAAAGCAGCAACGATTCTCGCTGAGGTGCTGCCGGCTATTGAAGCGAAACGGGGCGGTGAATTCAGTTTCTCCATCACGAATTGCGATCGATCCATTGGTGCGCGAATTTCTGGTGAAATCGCTAAGCGCTACGGCAATGCGGGCATGGAGGATGCACCGATTACTCTGAGATTGCAGGGGACTGCAGGGCAAAGTTTTGGCGTCTGGAACGCCGGCGGTCTTCATATGCATCTGGCGGGGGATTGTAACGACTATGTTGGTAAAGGAATGGCTGGCGGTAAGCTGGTTGTGTATCCGCCTCAGGGAAGTCAGTTCGAAAGTCGTAACGCGAGCATTATAGGTAACACCTGCTTGTACGGTGCGACTGGTGGACGACTATTTGCATCGGGATGCGCCGGTGAGCGATTCGCGGTCCGAAACTCAGGTGCACACGCGGTCATTGAAGGTGCAGGTGATCACTGCTGTGAATACATGACGGGCGGTTGCGTCACTGTCTTGGGTGCAACAGGCCTTAATTTTGGGGCGGGTATGACTGGAGGTGTCGCGTTTGTTCTTGATGAGACGCGTGCTTTCCCGGATCGCTATAACCATGAGCTTGTTGATATACACCGTATCAGCGGTGAGGCGGCAGAGGCCCACAGGCACTTCTTGCGGGATAATATTGAGGAGTTTGTTGCGGAGACCGGTTCCACGTGGGGTCAGCACATTCTCGATAATTTCTCAGACTACGTAGGAAAGTTTTGGTTAGTGAAGCCGAAAGCGTCCGACTTTAACCAGTTGGTGGCGCGCTACCGCTACACAGATTGAGAGTTATCCAATGACTGAACGTTTAGCAAATCCATTTCAGTTTCTTGATGTTGAGCGTCAAGACCCGAATAAACGCTCCATGGAGTCTCGCACGGAAGAATTCGTTGAGATTTATGACCCGTTTACTGAGCAGACGGCAGCAGAGCAATCTCATCGCTGCCTTGAATGTGGCAACCCTTATTGTGAGTGGAAGTGTCCTGTTCACAATTTAATTCCAAACTGGCTCAAACTATTGTCAGAAGGGCGGTTGTTTGAGGCAGCTGAGCTGAGCCATCAAACCAATACATTGCCTGAGGTCTGCGGCAGAGTTTGCCCGCAGGACCGTTTGTGTGAAGGCGCGTGTACACTCCATGATGGCTTTGGTGCTGTCACAATTGGTAATGCGGAAAAGTACATTACCGATACCGCACTGGCCATGGGCTGGCGGCCTGATCTCAGCGATGTTATTCCCACAGGTAAGCGTGTTGCAATCGTAGGCGCAGGCCCCGCAGGCTTGGGTTGTGCAGATGTTTTGGCGAGAAATGGCGTTAAGCCCGTCGTCTTCGATCGATATCCCGAAATTGGTGGCTTGCTCACCTTTGGTATTCCCCAGTTCAAACTAGAGAAGCAGGTAATGGAGCGCCGGCGAGAAGTCTTCGAGGGTATGGGGATTGAATTCAGATTAAATACCGAGATCGGTGTTGATATCGACGCAGACGACCTTTTGGAAGAATTCGATGCTGTTTTTTTGGGCATGGGTACCTACAAAGCTATGCAGGGCGGTTTCGTAGGCGAGGATCTTCCTGGAGTTCACAAGGCATTGGATTATCTCATCGGGAACGTTAACGAAAAGATGGGCTATGCGCAGGCTCCTGAGCAGTTTATAGACCTCAGAGGCAAAACAGTAGTGGTGCTGGGTGGTGGTGATACGGCAATGGACTGTGTCCGTACCGCCGTTCGCCAGCAGGCGGAGCAGGTATTCTGCGTATACCGCCGAGACGAAGAGAACATGCCAGGCTCCCGTCGCGAGGTGCAGAATGCACGAGAGGAAGGAGTTAAATTTCTATTTAATCGTCAACCGATCGGAGTCGTTGATTATTTTGGCGAGGCTGGTGGCGTTAAAGTTGTAGAGACGCGGCTTGGTGAACCGGGACCCGATGGTCGCCGACGCCCCGAACATGTTGAGGGGTCTGAACAAGTCCTTGAGGCTGATGCTGTCATCATGGCTTTTGGTTTCCAGCCAAGCCCAACCGACTGGATGGCAGACATGGAAATTGCTCTAAACAATTGGCAGGGCGTGATTGCGCCCGAGCATCAAACGTTCAAGTTTCAAACATCAAATCCCAAAGTATTTGCTGGTGGTGATATGGTACGCGGGTCTGACCTTGTGGTTACCGCCATTTGGGAAGGTAGGCAGGCTGCAGAAGGTATTTTGGATTACCTAGCGGTCTAAACATAAAAAGATCAGAGCGAGTTGCACACAGAGGCGGCCGCTCGGGGGATCCTGCCGATATGGCAACACTGCAAAATGATAGATTTTTGCGGGCGCTTTTACGTGAGCCCGTAGACCGAACTCCGCTATGGATGATGCGCCAAGCGGGGCGTTACCTACCAGAGTACCGTGCCACGCGTGCGCAAGCCGGCAGTTTTATGGGACTTTGCACCCAGCCAGAGCTCGCTTGCGAGGTCACCATGCAACCGTTGCGACGGTACGATATGGACGCGGCAATTCTGTTCTCCGATATTCTGACCATTCCCGATGCGATGGGTTTAGGGCTCTATTTCACCGAGGGTGAAGGTCCACGGTTCGAGAGACCGCTGTCTTCCGAGGCTGACATCGCCGCACTTGAGCCTAATAAGGCACGTGATGAGCTCGGTTACGTCATGGACGCGGTGGCGCTCATTCGCAAGGAATTGAATGGAAAGGTGCCACTCATTGGATTTTCTGGTTCTCCTTGGACGCTCGCAACCTATATGGTGGAGGGTGGTTCATCTAAAGATTTTGCCAAGACCAAATCTCTCGCGTTCAACAACCCCAAAGCAATGCATCAATTGCTCGATAAGCTTGCTGATGCGGTAGCCGTATATCTAAGAACGCAGGTCGAGCAAGGCGCGCAGGCGTTGCAAATCTTCGATACATGGGGTGGTTCACTGAGTCACGAGGCCTATCAAGAATTTTCGCTGCGTTATATGCAGGCGGTGATTGAGAGGTTGCCTCGCGAGGCTGATGGACATCGCGTGCCCATCATCGTCTTCACGAAAGGCGGTGGCCAGTGGTTAGAGCAAATTGCTGATTGCGGTGCAGACGCCGTGGGACTCGACTGGACGACCGATATTGGTAGCGCACGAGCACGAGTGGGCGACAAAGTTGCCCTGCAGGGAAATATGGACCCTGCCATGCTCAATGCTAATCCCGAGCGTATCCGCGAAGAAGTTGCCAAAATACTCGCGGGTTATGGCAGTGGCACGGGCCATGTTTTCAACCTTGGCCACGGTATTACGCCGGGGATCGACCCTGAGTGCGTGGGCGCTATGGTCGACGCAGTGATTGAACTATCGCCTGCCTACCATTCGTAATCGGTAAGATCGTGATTCATGTTAAGGGCAGGCAGCTCTGAATCAGGTCTGCCCACGACCTTTGCGGGTACTCCCGCCACTGTTGTATGAGCTGGCACATCTTTCAGGACAACGCTGCCCGCGCCAACTTTGGCCCCTTCACCCACATGGATATTGCCTAAGATCTTTGCGCCGGCACTGATCAAGACGCCGTCACCGATTTTCGGATGCCGATCACCATGCTCTTTTCCGGTGCCACCTAGTGTGACGCTCTGGAGAATGGACACCTTATTGCCCACAACGGCGGTTTCGCCCACCACTAAGCCGGTTGCGTGATCGAGCATAATGCCACTGCCGAAGGAGGCCGCAGGATGAATGTCTACTCCAAACTTCATAGATGCTCGGCTTTGCATTAATAGTGCCAGAGATTTGCGATTTTGGTTCCACAGCGAGTGTGCAACCCGATGAAGTTGCAAGGCATGGAAGCCTTTGAAAAAGAGTAATGGTAGGTGAAGTGCTTCGCAGGCTGAGTCGCGTTCCACGACAGCCGTGAGATCCGCGCGCATTGCACTTCGAATGTCATCATTGGTGGCAAAGGCGTCAGAAATAACGTTACACAGAACCCGCGCCGGAACCGTTGAGCAGTCGACATGATGACCGAGTTGGGAACTAAGCGCGCTCTCGAGACTTGCGTGGTTGAGTATCGAGGCATTCAAAAAGTCCGCCATCATGGGCTCATTTCGCGCTAATGCCTCAACTTCACTGCATATTTGAAGCCAAATCGGATCTTTGGCGTGCTCTTCTTTCGTACTAGGTAGTGCCTGAAGCGACATCATCTTCTCCATCCGTCTACTCACACAGTACCGCAGTCATCGTGGTCGGCTCCAGCTTCTTTCAGTGGAATCGACTCGCACTGCCACAGATTCTCTTTATTTTCGCTGTACTTTCGTTCGAACAGGGTGAGTGGATCAGTGGTGTGTACCTCGCTTATCTGACTGTGAAAATGTAAAAGCTGCATGCCGAACGCAAATTCCTCGACGTAGGTGAGCCAGTTACTTCGCAGTTGCACGACACCGCCTAGGGTTCTGAGGAGGGGAAATGCTGGGTGCCCGTGAATGCGCCGCTTGAGATGTGCTTTCTTAGGCCAAGGATTTGGGTACAGTAAGTAGTGCCGGTCTACGCAAATTTCTTCTTTTGCTAGGGCTGCCCAGACGTGCTCGCAACTTGCTCGGAAAAGGTGGTAGTTGCGGGACGCGCCCGGTACATGCTTTGACAGTCGATTAAGTGATTTATCGATGCCAATGACAAGCGAGTCAGGAAAAAGCTCTGCGAGGGCGGCTGTGCTCATGCCGGTGCCACAAAATGAATCTAGAATAAGCGGACCTCTGTGTTGATCAATGAGCTCAATGATCTCGATGGCGGCTTTCTGTGTGTGGTCAGGAGTGGGTTGTCGCCATGGGCTTTGTAGGTGCTTGTTGATGCTTTCGACGAGGTCCTCGTGCACGCCCTCCTGATTGGAGTAAACACTCGATATCCGTTTATCGCCCATTCGTTTTAGTCCCCCTCAGTCGCTACCGCTCTACCAATTGATGTCACTCGAAGGTGCTGACATGATGACTGTAAATTGTCTGCGGTAGGGACCAACATGAGACGAGATCTGCGGCCGTTTTGGGTCAAGCGACTATACCTTCGTCTACGAGCGTTGTGGATATGGTGGTTTCTCGTGCCGCGTTGTGAGTCCCTCGGCCCGCACGCCACCATCATGTCTCCTTGGTTCGTCAGTATATCAGGGCCTAACATAAGGATCGGCCACTCCTTCACCGCGATTGGTGAGATGCACCATCCTGTACAGATTGGTGTATGGGGTCGAGATTTTGGTAAGGGTCGAGTCGAGATAGGTAACGCCTGTTTGATGAGCCCCGGTGCCCGTATTTCTGCTAGCGATGAAATCGTGCTGGGTAACGGCTGTATGATGGCTCATGGTAGCTATATCACGGACTCGGATTGGCACGGTATTTATGACCGTGTAAACCGCGATGATGCAGTTAAGCCTGTTCGTCTGGGTAATAATGTTTGGCTTGGGGATCGTTCTACGGTGCTCAAAGGGGTCAGTATTGGTGACAACAGTATCGTTGCTGCGGGTTCAGTCGTTACAAAAGATGTGCCTGCAAACGTGATTGTCGCGGGGAACCCGGCGGTAGTGGTCCGGGAGCTGGATGAAAATACGACGCGCTATACACGAGAGGACATGTTCAACGATCCCGTTGAAACCATGGCTTATTTTCGCCACCTCGACGAGGTCATACTGAGTAAGAACACCACTTGGCGCTGGCTTCTCAGCGCGGTTTTTCCCCGCTTCAGACGTGAGCAGTAGGCTGACTGATTGCTGAGGCGATCGTCAGGCCGGTGACAGTGCTCGCACCTGCAGCTTTTAGAGCTGCCGCCGCGGCATTTAAAGTTGATCCCGTGGTGACAACATCGTCGATCAGGATAATACGGGTTGGCTTCAGGGGCCGCTTGACCTGAAATTGCAATGGACTGATTTGTCTTTCGTTCTGGGGTTTAAGGTGTTGAAAACCAAGGTTTCTAGACTGTTTTATAAGCGGTACTGGGCGGTCGACGATTCCTCTGTCAGCTAACGCATTTGCCAGTAGCCACATGTGGTCAAAGCCGCGGACCAATCGGCGTTGCCAGTGGCAGGGAATTATCGTTACGAGATCATAAGGCGGAAGCGACGCTTTTGAATCCAACATTTGCGTGGCAATGTAGTCGGTCAGCTCGATCATACCGCGGTACTTCCAGCGCGTTATGAGCTCAGTGACCGGTCCTCGGTAGTGAAATACAGAGACAAGATGATTCAGGGCGGTCACTTTACGGGCTGAGTTGTAGGGTAAGGGTTTCAGTGCATGCTCACTTTTTTCTCCTTGAGAGTGGGTAGCCATACTCAACTTTCGTAGCAGGAGGTTTAGTTGATGACGCCGGATGCGAGCGGCCTGCATAGCTACCTTACAGTCGGAGCAAAGCCTCGATGACAAACGGTGATGTCGATCGCAAAGCGCGCATTTCGGTTGCAGTATCGTCGTGAGTATTCGATCTATGCAGTGCTGTTTGCCATGGCTCAAAACAGTCGCCCAAGTAAATAGTCTTATGGGTAATTGTCTCGAGTTCGTAATACTCCAAAAACATCACTGGTGTCTTAGGATGCCGATCGACCTGCTAGACTAGAAAGCGTAAGCTGGAATATTCGTAGGGCCTTAGGCCCGGATGGCAACACCTAGAGCAAGCGATGAGCGAGAAAGATAGCAACGATAACCGGGAAGACGTCCGAACCTTGTCAGTTGAGGACCAGGCGCGAGTTGACCGATTTATCAGCACGGGTGTTAACGCTACAGAGAAAAAGCCGTTTCGCCCTATATTGCTTGTGGTTTTGCTGGTTTCTGTAGTGACCGGCTTTTCCCTGCTAAGCCAGGTGCTCGCAAAAATGGCGGGTGTTTACTAGTGGCTTTTGGGCGCTGATCTGGCTTGCAGTGATCGACACAGTACCCGTCGGCGTCGCTGTGGAGATGCCTTCATTGTCTAGCCCCATAGATTGAGGCCGCGATTGAGGCCGCAGTCGCGTTCAAGGTCGCGTTTTTTTTCGGGTATCACCCAATCGAACATCACCGCCTGACTCGGGGACTTTGCGCCAGGGTGCACCTAGGCACTTGTCTCTGTTAGGGCATTGCTCGGTGCAACCACGACAGGGTAGTACTTGCACTGATGATGGGCGGTCGCTCATAGGTCTTCTGTCCTGTATTTGCTGCCGTACCTGCGTTGTGAGCCTTGATTGTACCGTGCTGGTGATTTGATATCGCGGATCGTTGCATTTCTGACGCGATCCTCTGACCAATAGGTTTTAAAAAACACGGATCGCATGTGTCTAGGAGCAGGTGAGGTCGCCCCCATCGGTCGAATGACCGATCGGCTGGTGCCCGTCATTATTTTCTTATGGCCTTTGGCTTAGTTTAGCGTTGCCTGCTAGCCCGCTTACGCAATTGATTAAGACGTTCAGCCATAACGCTATAATCCACGTCCTGAGCCCAGCGCGTCGATCGCTCATCCTCGAGTTTGAGCGCTTCTCCGAATGCCTGGTCATAACCATCATCGATGAGCGCCTTGTATGCTGACACCATGGCGCGGTCCGATTCTGCAATTTGTCGCGCGACTTTTATTGTTTCGTCGATAAGATCACTTGCGGCGCACACTTTGTTTACGAGTCCGAGTTGCAGTGCTTCTTCAGCTGACACGAAATTCCCGGAAAGGCTTAGTTCCTTAGCCTTTCCTAGTCCGACAAGTCGCGACAGCTTTTTCGATAGACCCCACCCGGGCAGGATGCCAACGCGGACATGTGTATCTGCGAACCTTGCGTACTCACTGGCATAAATAAAGTCACAGCTAAGGGCCAATTCGAAGCCGCCGGTGACAGCCGCACCATTTACCGCTGCAATGATTGGCGTTGCGCATGTTCGCATCGCTTTTGATAGTGGCGATTCTGTTCCTAATCCCTTGTCCGTGAGAACGCTACTGTCATGGTTTAGTTCGGCTAGGTCCACGCCGGCGCAGAACGCTTTTCCCGCACCCGTAATGATGATCACGGAGGTTTCCGCGCTCGTATCCAATGTTGTAATGGCGTCGATGAGTTCGAGTGTAAGCGAACGGCTGAGCGCGTTGTTGGCTTCAGGCCTATTTAGCGTCAGCACACTGACACCCTCAGTCGTTGTTAGGTGAATGAATCTGTTTGCCATCTCTGTCTCCCGGGGCCTCCAAGGCGCTTGAAAGCGTGAACTTGAGCATAGGGCAAAGGGTTCGCAGGCAAAAGGGTTCGAAGGCAAAAGGGTTCGAAGGCAAAAGCGTTCGCAGGCAACAGTGGCGCCCTTAAGGGTTGGCAGGTATGGAGGACTGGTATGGAGGGTGGTTTTATGTGCGCTGAATGCAATCGTGGTTAAAGGGGCAAAGAGCGGTGGTACTGGGTAGGTATAAAGGATGTTTTGGTGCACCCTGACGGGTTAGGCCGAAGCATAGCCAATGGTTGTGGCGTGCGAGTACCGTGAGGTCTCTCCGGCTTACATCGCCATAGGCACGCAAACCCGGATTTCCCCACATCGCTATGCCGAGGGGTGCGTCGTCAAGTACCGAGGCCAGCCAGCGATCATTGTCCGGTCCAACGGGGTCTGCGCTTGTTTTTAATGCTTGTGGGTAACGACACCTGCGTGCAAACAAGTTCACAAGAGACATGCCTGCGTACCCCCAAGTCTGCGCAAAGCGCACGCACTTCCTTACTGTTGCATCGTCCTTTTTGGCGTCGGCGTTAGACGGGTTGAGACCTACAAAAGTGCAGGTTGGACCTGTGTCCCAATGGCGGGTGAGCGCGTATCGATAGCGGCCACAATCGGAAAAATATGCCGTGCCTTGCATATGTATTTCTGTTACCGGTACGCTTCGTTCGCGCGTGCGCCGGCCGTTAGCTTGGCTTTTATAAAATCTGCATGAGGCACGTAGAGTAACTCGGACACTTTGCGAATGGCGGCCTCCTCATATTTATCGATAACACCATCGGCGTAGGCGATCTCCCACAACTGCTCAACAAGATGGCACCTTTCTGCGACGCTCATTTCGTTACAGGCTAGGCGCGTGAATTGATAGAGGCCAGCTGAATTTGCTTTATCGGAGCGCGCGTTGGCTATCAGACTTTCCGTAGTTTCTCCCTCCTCTGAAATATGCTCGGTAAGTCTCGCCACTAAAATCTTTGTTTCTTCCTCGCTCTCATCGAAGTCGCTTTGCGCCACTTCCAACATAAGAACGGCAATGGCACGTCGGAGATCACTCGAGTCCTGGTCTTCAGCGGGCGACTGCTGTGCCAGTCGTGTAAGCCATTTAAACGCCATGAATCCTCCTTGCGCTGTCGCGTGTTCTAAAGTCTGTTGTTTTGCAGTGCGTGGGTTTGCTCCTCCGACAGACATCGCTGATCCGAGGCGAGATCTGATGTCGCAGAAGACGTTGCAGAAAGTTTAGCAAGCGTATGCCATCGAGGACGATTTTTGTTGCTCTTCGTTACGTGAAGTATTCATTCCATTTTTGAGAATTGATTCGCATTTTAAGAACTAAATTGCAAAAATGAACAGACGCTACCCTCGAGTCTTGGTAATGTAATGATCAACAAGCGAGGTGTGGTAATGAAAGTCTTTAATCACCAGACACAGCCTAAGCTCATCGATGAGCGGTTTGTGTTGTTCGAATGCCGATTTGGTGCATGTGGGGCTTATATAATATGACGCGTGGCCTGTCCTTCCGTTGTTAACGCGGGTAATGATGTCTTCTAAATTTGGAGGGTGATATGAAAGCGAATTTCAATGCGCAATTACTAAAGTGCACATCATCGAAGCGTCCTCAGCCGATTTTACAGTCAAGCTCAATAGTGCGTTCGTCCGAATTTGCGCCAACCGCAGTAGATTTCGAGCGATGGTGCCGATCTCAGGGCCTTTTGACCGAGATCAATGATGATGACTATCAGGAGCCTAAGGTAGCCACTATTGCTGAACGGCAACAATGGGTGCCGTAAAACGGTGACCCTCACCATAATGTGTCGTGATGGGGTCAACCGAACCTGCTTTGGCGACAATCTTTTGTCTGAGGCGCTTAATGACCGCGTCGAGGGCGCGATTCGCTGACCCATCGAAGCGGCCGTACAAAGCGCTAGTTAAGTGCTCGCGATTCGTGGGCGCGGTCGGCGAGTCCGCTAGGGCCAAGCATACTTTTACCTCATTGCGAGTCAAAGCAATAACCTGACCACTGGGCAGTATCAGTTCGCGTTCCAACGCTTTGACTTGCCATGGAACCTTGCCCGCCATACCTACTGAGTCCAGTGGAAAATTAACCACTGAGGCACGGCGGTGGTTATCTGCAGGGAGTGGCATCGCGAGTGCCGATATTGCCGCGATGATCTCTGCGGTACCCCCAGGATCTCTAAGAATCAGTGACACCCCAGCTTGGTACAGCGCGAGTCGTGCTTCTGCGCTGTTAAGTGCTCCGAAAATCACGACGTTTCGCGCGTGGTTATCAGCAAGGTATTTTGCTACTACCTCACCCGACTGATCTGTAAGGTGCTGGTCTATAAGACACAGAGAAAAGCGGTCAGGTGAAGACCAGGCTGAGTAACAATCTCGTGCAAGCACGGCTCGAACCGTTTTGTAACCCAGTACGTGCAACGCATCCGTGAGTTGCTTGGCTAAAAAGGCGTCCGAAACGACGACAAGTGCGCGTTGTTTCTTCTCAGAGGTTCCCATTGCTCGCTCAAGGCAGTGGTTGAGAGTTACAACATAGTACGTTGGTCAATTATTGCAAGTCTCAGAGCCGAGCTCGCAATGCTACTGCGCTTATATTGATACCAAAAGCAATGACACCAAAAGCCTGATGGGGAAGCAGGCATCAGCGCCCGAACTTGTCGAGCAAACTGTAAAAAAGCATACCCGCCACAAGGCTTGGTCTTCGAAGCCATCGGCCGCCGGGAAATTTAAGGGTTTTTAAATTCTGCATAAGGTCAAATTCTTCGCTGCCCTTCGTCATTGCGAGCGCGATGAGCTTTCCTGCCATCGTTGCTGTCGGAACGCCGTGACCTGAAAATCCCTGAGCGTAGTAAATTGCTCCTTGCTTAACACCGATATCGGGCATGCGATTACGGGTGATTGCAAGCGTTCCGCCCCAACCAAAATCGAGCCGCGTGTCCGCAAGCTCTGGATAGATGCGGAGGAGTTGTGGGCGGACAAAATCCTTTATGTTGGTGGGGAATTGGTCGCTGTAGGTCTCTCCGCCACCAAAAATCAACCGCCTATCGGCGCTAAGCTTCCAGTAATTAATGACAAATAAGCTGTCTGAGAGCGATGCATCAAGGGGGTTGATTCGCGCAGCCATGTCATCGCTCAATCTCTCAGTCGCAACGATGAAATTATTGATAGGCATGATGTGACTCGCAATCGGTGGATACAGATTGTCCAAATACCCATTGCAGGCGAGCACAACCTTATCTGCCTGCACTAAGCCCGATGGAGTCGCTATCGCAACGCCACCGGTATTAACGGTGATTTGGGTAGCCTTGGTTTGTTCGTAGATGACGGCCCCGACCGCCGCTGCAGCGCGTGCTAGGCCCAAACAGTACTTAAGTGGGTGCAAATGCCGAGCACCGTCGTCTACCAATGCATAATGAAAACCACGAGCTGAACCCAATGACTCGAGCGCTGATTTTTCTACCCCTCTAAGTTGATGGTAATCGTAGGTTGCCGCCAGATGCTCCATTTCGTTTTGCAGGTCACGCACATGGGATGGCTTTGCGGCAAAGTGAATGTTTCCACGACCAAATTCGCAGTCGATTGCGTGCTCCTCAACGAGAGATTCAACCAATGCCACCGCATCAAGACTGAGTTGCCACAGCGTTTTGGCGGTTGACTTGCCGTACCACTTCTCGAGCGCGAATTGGTCAGCGCGTTGTCCTGTTCCCACGTGCCCACCGTTTCGACCTGAAGCGCCCCAGCCCACCCGTGCCGCATCGAGTACGACGACACGTTTTCCTGACTTCGCAAGATGCAGTGCGGCCGAGAGCCCCGTGTACCCCGCACCAATAACACACACATCGGTCTGCACCGTACCGTGCAAAGAGTGATGCGTAGGTAACAACTCGGTCGAGGCTCGATACCAACTATCGGGGTAATCAAAAAAGGTGGTTGAAGGCATGGGTGTAAGTATGCCGCTTGCGGGAGGTGTGGCGCCACACCATACTGCATACTTCGAGGCAGCAAGAAGGTTTTATGAGCGCATCAAAGGATCAGCTATCTGATGATAATACGACCATCGTTTACACCCCAGAGGTCGAGGTTGGTATTAACAGTAGTGAGCATGACCCGGGCATCCGGCAGTGGTTGAGCGAGCACAACATCTCAGAGGTGGAATGTCTCGTTCCCGATATGACCGGAAATGCGCGGGGTAAATTTATTCCTGCACACCAATTTCTATCGCAATCGGACCTTAAGCTGCCCGAGTCCATTATGGTACAAACGGTTACCGGCGAGTACACCGACGACCACTGGGACTTCGTAGAGCCGACTGATACTGACATGTTACTGGTTGCAGACCCGCGAACGTTGAGAAAAGTTCCGTGGGCCAGAGAGCCAACCGCGCAAGTAATTGCCGATTGTTACAAAGCATCTGGGGGGCCTCATCCGCTCGCCTCGCGCAATGTATTGAAGCATGTGTTGACGCTTTACGAACGTGCGGGCCTGCGCGTTGAAGTCGCGCCCGAAGTTGAGTTCTATCTGGTTAGCAAGAATACCGACCCAGATTATGAGTTGATGCCGCCAAAAGGTCGCTCTGGACGTCGAGAGGCGGCCCGCATGTCGTTCAGCATTGATGCTGTGGCCGAATTTGAGGATTTCGTAGAAGACATGTACGACTTTGCAGATGCGCAAGCCTTAAGTGTTGACACCCTCATCCATGAAAATGGCGCTGCCCAACTGGAGATAAACTTCAATCATGGCGATCCCCTGGACATGGCGGATCAAGTTTTCGTTTTTAAGCGGACCGTGAGAGAGACCGCTCAGCGCCACAATATGTACGCTACGTTTATGGCAAAGCCCATGCAAAAAGAGCCCGGTTCTGCGCTACATATTCATCAGAGTGTTCATTCGCTTGAAACAGGGGGAAATATTTTTAATAGCGAGGGTGACGAACCTACACAGGCGCTTATGAATTACATTGGCGGCCTGCAGCGCTATACCCCGGATCTCATCAGCTTTTATGCGCCAAATGTCAATTCATACCGGCGCCTGGCGCCAGACATATCTGCGCCGATCAATTTGAGCTGGGGGTACGACAATCGCACGACCGCCTTTAGAGTTCCCGACAGCAGACCTGAAAATCGCCGAGTAGAAAATCGTTTTCCCGGTGCGGATGCCAATCCCTATCTCGCGATTGCCGCGTCGTTGGCGAGTGGGCTCCTAGGTCTGGAGCGAAAGCTACAGCCTACGGCGCCGCACCAAGGCACGGCTAATGATGAGAGTGTCGAGGTTGCGCGCTCGCTGGAGGAGGCCGTTCGCCGACTTAATCGCAGTGAGGAGCTCGCAGAGGTGATGGGAGACTTATTCCTGAAAGCTTATGCCGCGGTAAAGCTCGATGAGTTTGAAGAGTTTAATCGCGTCATCAGCTCTTGGGAGCGCGAACATTTGCTTTTGCAAGTCTGAGTGGCGGGTGATCAGAGCGGGTGATCAGAGCGGGTGATCAGAGAGGGTAGCGCGGTTCTTTATGATTTCACTGGGTACTGAGGGCAGATCAGCCGCTTATCAATTCGTAAAATACAGCGTGTATCTCGCTTTGTTGGCTAATGTATTTCTTTTTCTTGTTGAGGAAATTGATTCAGCCGGCGCACTGAATACGTCGGTAACCGGCATCGCCAGTTTTTTTCAGATTTTTTCCACAACCATCGATACAGCCGCTTGGCTGGTTCTGCTGCTCTTTTTTGAACTTGAGACCTACGTGCTATCCGATCGAAGTCTGCGCGGGGGTCTAGGCAAGCTGATACACGTTGTGCGACTTTTGTGTTTGGCGACAATCTCCATTGCCTGTTGGGGTTACTTTGCAGAGTTTGCAGGATTGTTGGCGAGCGAGCCTGTGACCGCATCTGCCTGTTCATCTATCGACAGCAGCTGGTCCGTTTTGGTCGATCTAGACCAATTTGACACCTTGCAGACAGACCCTTGCGGTAGCGGTGAATGGCTGGTTTTGAGCAACTATGAACGTGTTATCGCATCTGTTGATGCTTATCAAAGCGCTGTTTTTCTCGCGGCGGTGGATTTTGTAAATGCTGCAGCGTGGATCTTGGTTGTCATCGTCTTGGAGGTAGAGGTGCGTTCGGTATTGGCGTCGGCACGAGCTACACCACTGCTCGGCCGGAGCATCGGGCGCGCAAAATGGGGGTTATACGGCGTGCTCTTCATTGCGGCTATCTACTGGGGGTTTGAGGGTGACTTCCTCGACTTTTGGGACGCTGTGCTGTGGTTATTCGCGTTCTTTGTTATTGAGCGTAACGTTGTTTCGTGGCGCCAGGAGTCTGAGATCGCCCCCTCGTCATCACTCACTAAAAGCTGAAAGAGTCATCGCCCAACTCTTCCCTTAACCGCTTTGCTTCCAAGAGATCCTCGGCCCGTCGACGTCGTGCTAACAACTCTTTGGGAGAAACGAGCGGCTTTGCCATGGTCGGTGCAGGGTCGATTCCCAGCTCGCCTTCATCATTAAAAAAGACGTCATCGAAATCATCCTCAGGTGTGTGGTTACGGCTGTCAGTGGTACTTGGCTGCATGAACACCTCCAGAAAACTAAAGGTACAACGTTTATATCTACATCCGTCTTCGTGACTCTCAACTTAGTCGTCGAGTTTTGCAAGTTTTTTTGGTGCATCCATTGCGCGACACGTTGTCTGCTCATCCAAATACTCACGATAGCCCGAGATCGAAGCTGCTCCCGTTGCTACTTCCCTGTAGTCCTTCAGCATCCATTCTGATCAACGGGAGCGAGGGAGATCTTGCAACGAGCATGCCAAATAGATTTTTTCAGAAAAAAGTCCCGTCATTTTCGCTTTATTCGGCGTTGTGCTGCCACCCAGCGCGGGTTCTATCGAGGTGGAGCCGCTGCGTGGACGCGTCCATCGCGGGTTACAGGGCGTCCATCAACGTCACTATGTGTCCGGCAATACCTTCGGGGGTGTGTGAATCAACATCTACCGTCAGGTCTGCGTGTCGCTCGTATAGGGGCACGCGCTCGTTGTAAACGTCCTCGAGTGTATGGTTGCCCGGGGAGGCTATGCCGCGGTCCGGTGCTAGCGAGATTCGGTAATCAACAGTGTCCAATGTTGCTCTGAGATATACCACTGTGGAGGCCTTAACCAGTCGCTCCATAATGGCGTCGCTGTACACAACGGACCCTCCGGTTGAAAAAATGGCCGGATGAATATCCATATCCAGTAAAACTCGCTCTTCAATATCTCGAAGTGCCTCGTGGCCTTTGGCGGCTATTATTTCCGCGAGCGTGGCCTGCTCTTGCTCCTGTATTAAGAGGTCCGTGTCAACAAACGCGAGCCCCAATCTTTTTGCGAGTAGGACGCCAACCGTGCTTTTTCCACTTCCAGGCATTCCTATTAAACTGATTACACTTGTCGCATGACTCGTCATGGCGATGTCCTTCATACTCTCGTTAGACTTCACTTGTTCTGGCACTCCCGCATCGATTGTTCGCAGGATGCCCGTTGTATATACGCTGGGAGGCGTCGATGTCGCTTACAACACCCCTGACCGATTTGCACATAGAACTGGGCGCGAGAATGGTGCCATTTGCCGGTTACACGATGCCAATCAGCTATCCGGGCGGCATTATCGCAGAACATCAGCACACGCGCGAAAGCGCCGGTTTGTTCGATGTTTCCCACATGGGTCAAGTGCTTGTTTGTGGACGGGGCGTAGCACGCTCGCTCGAATGTGTCATGCCCGCAGATTTACTGAACCTCGATATGATGCAGAGCAGCTACGCGTTGTTAACTGACGAATCCGGCGGCGTGCGCGACGACCTCATTGTTACACGATTGGACGAGGATACTTTCTTCCTAGTCTTGAATGCGGCGAATAAACACAGCGATCTCGATTATCTCAAACAGGAACTCCCCGATTTAAACTTTGATTTGCTAGACGATAAGGCGCTGATAGCACTGCAAGGCCCCAAAGCGAGACAAGTAATCTCACGGTTTACAGACGGTATCGATGAGCTCGACTTCATGACTGCCGCGGACTGCAGTCTCAGGGGTATCCCCTGTTTGATTACCTGCTGTGGCTACACGGGGGAGGATGGTTTTGAGATCTCGGTTGATGCTGCTCAGGCAGAGCGGGTGGCAAAGCTACTGCTACTCGAGAGCGAGGTTGCGCCCATTGGATTGGGTGCGCGCGACTCTCTTAGGCTCGAGGTCGGATTGTGTTTGCACGGCCACGAGCTGTCACCGGAGATAACCCCGATAGAAGCAGGCCTACAGTGGGCAATTGCGCACGCAAGGCGGCCCGGCAATGAAAGAGGTAATGGTTATCCTGGCGCTTCGATCATTGGCGAGCAGATGCGCGGGGGTGTGGACCGAGTGCGCATCGGTCTGAAAGTTCAGGGACGCCGACCGGTAAGATCCGGGCAGGTATTGCTTAACGCCGAGGGTGATGAGGTGGGGAGTATTTGTTCTGATGCTTTCGGTGCCAGCGTGGGTGGCCCAATTGCTATGGCGTATGTGCACCCCAGTGCATCTATCGAGGGCACCCTGCTCAAAGCAGATTTACGCGGTAAGTTGGTTGATTTGGAGGTGGTCTCCTTACCTATGTTGCCCCAGCGTTATTTCAGGCGCCGTTAAACGTCAATTGCCCGAAAGCGCTTATGAACGCCTATCGCAGCCTCTCTTCGCGGCAAAGTCCGTGTTTACTATGGCGATAAGTCATCAATGCGCCCATTGACGATCAGCTCGGAACTGAGACGAGAGATATTCCATTTGATCGGCCAAGACGCGATCCTTTGCCAGGAAGTGCCATTCATAGGCATTCGGTCTGAAAGGGACTGCAAGTAGGGGCATACTCGCTTCTTCTGGTGTTTTGCAATCTTTTAGCCAGTTGCAGCGCTTGCAGGCGGCAACCACATTTTCCCACTCGTTTTTACCGCCTCGCGATGCGGGCACTACGTGATCGCGGGTAAGCTCCTGACGAGGAAATTGCTGCCCACAGTAAAGGCATCGGTGATCGTCGCGTCGGAACAGCGTTCGGTTGCTCAGTGGTGGTGTGAACTCGTCGAAGACACGTCCATAGACCGCAATGATGGGTTGCAATGTGAGTGATGACCGAATACCAGTGAGTCGTTGTGTGCCACCAAATACGGTGGGTAACGTATCGCCGATGCCGTAGACGACATCGTCTCGCGCGTAGGCAGAGATAGCTTCCTGCAGACTTAACCAGCCCCGAGGTTGCCCCGCCACATCCAATTTTAGGATTGCTTGCATGGCTACATCCGATCCTTTGTATAAAGCTAACGTCTTGTGGCAAGGAATACAATTCCCATCAGCGTTGATAGTTTTGGTGTCGATCTATAAACCGAATTTGCCTTTAGACTCGACCCGCGGAGCCTCACAGAAGGTCGTGACAAGCTCCAGCCACTGTAGACATCATCGCGCCGGCAAAAACGGAGTCATGAGTTACTGCGTTGGTTGATAAAGAGCCCACGGCTGTGGAGCAACAGATTTACTCTACTCTCCTTGGGTGTAGTCGTGCCTTGGGTATAGTCGTGCCTTGGGTATGGTCGTGCCTTGGGTATAGTCGTGTACACCGTCGCAGTCATGGATGGATTCTGCTGGCGGGGTTACTCTGCGATCCACGACGCCGAGGTCAGTACTTTATCGTCATGCAAAATGCGCCCCTGAAAGTGGCTTCCCACTGGGATGGGGCCAACGCCGGATGGTGTGCCTGTCATGATGATATCGCCATCTTCCAGCGTCATGAAGGACGCGAGCTCGCTAAGAATGACAGTGGGTGGATATAGCATCTGTTGCGCGCCACCTTTTTGGCGGAGCTCTTTATCAATGAAGAGCTCCACTTCAAGGCTATTTAAGTTCTTTGGCGCTGGGACAAATGCACTAAAGAGTGCCGCCCCATCGAAAGCCTTCGCGCGCTCCCATGGTAGTCCCGCCTCTTTGAGTTTCGCCTGCAGCCGTCTCTTTGTCAGATCCAGGCCGAGGCCAACGCCTGACACACAACCATCATCGATGAGAAGGCAGATCTCGCTCTCAAAATGAACTGGCTCCTCGCGGAAAGCTATCAGTCTCGTTGTGATCGAGGTTGCTGGTTTCACGAAGACCGTCATGTGTTCCGATGGCACACTTTTCATTTCATCGATATGCGCCGCGTAGTTCTTCCCCACACAAATAATCTTGTTCGGTCGTAAGGTGCGATTATTGAAGAAGACTGATGTCATCTAAATTGGGACCACTGCTGCTGATTGATACATCGATTGTTCCACTAAAGAAAGGTTTTGTCAGCGAGGCTATTCGAACTCTCACGTCTAAGAAGTATCAAAGGTGGGAAGACTCATTCTCTATAGAGAGAGTCAGTAGGGTGAGCCAAATACGCTGCAAAACACCGACGACTTACGTTACTAAATTACCAAACGCATCTCGCCAACGGCGCTCTCAGGTATTACCCTTTCCCGACTTCAATAATAAATGGTGGTATCAAAATGCGGGTGGTTATTCTTGTTTTAAACCTTGTCTTAAGCCTTATTTTTGCCGGTCAGGCAGTGGCTCAAGAAAAGCCTAATATGCTCATTATCTGGGGAGACGACATCGGTTTTTGGAACCTGTCCACCAACAACATGGGGATGATGGGGTATGAAACACCCAATATAGATCGCATTGCCAACGAAGGCGCAAAGTTCACCGATTATTACGGGCAACAGAGTTGCACAGCAGGTCGATCTGCCTTCATTCTTGGTCAGTCACCTATCCGGACGGGGCTTACAAAAGTCGGTATCCCCGGTGCAGACATCGGTATTCGACCCGAGGATGTGACGCTCGCGTCACTGTTAAAAGATGAAGGCTATGTCACCGCGCAATTTGGAAAAAATCATCTCGGTGACAAAGACGAGTTCCTTCCGACAAATCACGGGTTCGACGAATTTTTTGGCAATCTTTATCACTTAAACGCCGAGGAAGAACCAGAGGATCCGGATTACCCGCACGATAACGAATTATTCGTAAAGCTTTTCTCACCACGCGGTGTGATTCACAGCTTCGCAGATGGCGATATTGTCGATACCGGTGCGCTAACCCGTGAGCGAATGAAGACCGTTGATCGTGAGTTTAAGCTTGCTGCCCTCGATTTCATGACCCGCGCTGTTGACCAAGGTAAGCCATTCTTTGTCTGGTACAACACGACACGGATGCACTTTTTCACCCATACCGCTGATGATGAGCGCGGTCTGTCAGGGCAGGGCTTTTACAACGATGCTATGGTTGGACACGACATGATGGTTGGTGAGTTGCTCGATCACCTCGACAAATTAGGGGTCGCCGACAACACCATCGTGATGTACTCCACAGACAATGGTCCGCACTACAATACTTGGCCAGACGCCGCAATCACCCCCTTCAGGAGTGAGAAAAATACCAACTGGGAAGGCGGTTTTCGTGTGCCTGCCATGGTGCGTTGGCCCGGTAGGATCAAAGAGGGACAGATCATCAATGAAATTATGTCCCACGAAGATTGGGTGCCCACCTTACTCGCTGCAGCGGGTCGTCCCAACGTCAAGGCGGAGCTCATGGCGGGCGTTACTATTGATGGCAAACCCTACAAAAACCATCTAGACGGCTTCAACTTCTTGCCTCTGCTTACAGGTGAGACTGATCTGGGGCCCCGAAATACGTTTTTCTATTGGAGTGATGACGGTCTACTCACCGGCATGAGAGTCGGCGACTGGAAAGTGGTTTTTGCTGAACAGCGGGCTAAGGGCTTTGCCGTATGGCGTGAGGAATTCCACTCGCAGCGCATCCCTAAGCTCTTCCACTTGCGTCGCGATCCATTCGAGCGGGCTGACGAGAATGCAGATAACTATGAAGACTGGTGGATTCGAAAAATGCCACCTTACATCGGTATAGCGCGCATCGAGCTCCAGAAGTTTTTGAAGAGTCTTGCCGAGTTCCCGCCGCGACAGCGCCCCGCTTCGTTTAATGTCGATCAGATGATGGAGCCGTTGTATAACCAGCAAAAAGCGCAGCCGCAATAAGCACAGTTCAAAGAGGCATTTTGGGCGACTTGAGGCCCCTCTTGCTTAGCAGTAAAACCTCGATATTAAAAAGCCCCAATCAAATTGATCAGGGCTTTTTTTTCGTTCTTCGTTTCTCGTTTCTGGCCGTTTGGCTCTCTTCCTCGCAGCAACAGTTTAGGGGCTGATTGTCTCCGCGGCGTAGCCGTAGACGACACCGCCATCAACGGCGATCGTCTCTCCAACCACGTAATCCCCGCTCCGCGCTGCGAGATAAATCGCAACCGCTGCCATGTCCTCATCGCGACCTATTCGACCCGCGGGGACACTATCTCCTACTGCATCACCGAAGTCGCGGGCCGCTTTGTTCATCTCCGATGCGAAGGCACCGGGTGCAATGGCTGTCACATTAATGCGGTCTTTGATTAACCGCGTTGCCATACGTCGGGTTAGCTGAATAACCGCTGCCTTTGAGGCTTGGTAGCTATACGTTTCCCAAGGGTTAATTCGGATGCCATCGATGGATGCGATATTGATCACCTTACCGGGCTGTTCGTCAGATGCCGCCGCTTTCAGTGGGCCGTAAAGTGCCTGCGTCAAAAAAAACAGCGACTTCACATTCAGGTCCATGACCTTGTCCCAGCCGCTTTCAGGGAAAGTAGCGAAGTCTTCCCCCCAGGCTGCACCTGCGTTATTAACCAAAATGTCGAGCGACTTTTCGTGCTTAAAGTAGTTATCGGCAAGCATCTGGCAACCAGCAACTGTGCTGACATCCTGAGGCAGCGAGATACAATTGGGACCCAATTCCTCAGCGACAGCGTCACATACATCGGCTTTGCGCGACGAGATATATACTTTTGCACCTTGGGCGATAAAGCCTGCAGCGATCATTTTGCCGATACCACGGGAGCCCCCCGTGACTAGCGCGGTCCGACCTTTTAAAGAAAAAAGCGTTGATGTATCCATTAAGTAAGTATCCCAGCCTGTTTTTTTAATGTTGCCATTATCTAACCACGGATCATTTCTGGAGACATCATATGGCTAGTTAATAACCGAAATTTTTTTCGCTCTTGAGTGTGTGCCGAGCATAACGATTACCGCGATCGCGCTAATACAGGCTAACGCGAGTAGTACCGCATTGTCCCCGAACGTGGGCCATACCCAACCCAAAACCCACGGTCCGATTGTTCCACCGGTAATAGCGCTTAACAGAATCTTTGCACCGAGGGCGGTACCGCCGTGGCCTGTCATCAGCATCCATGCATAAGCGTTGGGGAAAATGAGTCCCATGAAGGCGCCAAGAAAAGTTGTTTCTGCTAATGGAACGAGGCCAGTGCTGACGAGTAATAGCGAGGCGAAAACGCCAATGAGACCGATGAGCGCAAAACCCAGTGTGGAAATCCAAGTCGCAAGCGTTGCTGCGCCCAGCCGAACAACCACAAACCACGCGAAAAAGGCCGCCATGTAGTTGGCGGCGATCAGCTCGTCATCGGTGGTATTCGTTAATAGCGACGGCATCCAGTAGGTGAGGCCGGCTTCTAGGAAGAGCATAAGAAAAGCGATTGCCAATAGTGGCAGGACAATCACTTCATTGCCGCGCTGTGCTTCTACTTTGGAGAGGTTGCTGGGAATACGATCGTCGATCCCCCATGCGCCGATCATCACGACAAAAGAGAGTGCAGCAACAGCGAGGAAAACCTCCATACCCGAGTAAAGCCCCGTACTTACGACCCAAGGTGCGGCCACCGCCCCCAACCCATAGGTTGCATTTAGGACATTGAGCAGGCCCGCGTTCTTTTGAGAGAAGTGGGTTACGAAGAGTGTATTGAAGGACATGGAGAGTCCACCAAAACCAATGCCAAGTAAGGGTGCGGCAACTAACTTAAGCCACCACGAATGACCCAATACGACCAAGACTCCACCGACACCCAAGCAAAGACTCGCGATAGCGATGCGTTTGCTATTGCGCCTTTCGAGCCAGCCAATTAATGCTGAGCCTGTGACGATGGCTGAGCCAACACCATGGAGTGCGAAGAAAAGTCCCAACTCTTCAGGCGAGCGCTGCAACTGCGACCCGAGCTCGGCAACGAACAGCCCTAAAATTCCCTGCTCAAGCCCAATGAGTAAAAAAGCGAGGAAGCCAAAGACAAGGATCCGGCGAATTGGAATTGTTAACATCGGTGTTGACGATCGAATATGTGTAACACGCGCGCGTTACCTTTGGCTAAGAAGGTTGGGAAGAGTACAGCTAGGTGAAAAAACGCTCAAAGATTTTATTTGTTTGCACGCACAATCGCTGCCGAAGCGTCTTGGGCGAGGTGATTGCAAACACCAAGCACGGTGATTTTTTTCAAGCTTACAGCGCCGGTAGTGCGCCTGCTGGGCAAGTGCACCCGCTGACACTTCGTTATCTGGAGGCGCGTGGGCTCCCGGCCGAGGGACTTCAAAGTCAGTCTTGGGACGATTTCGCAGACGAGGGGTTGGATCTGGTCATCACTGTCTGCGACAGTGCGGCAAACGAAGTCTGCCCTCTTTGGATGGACGAGACTCCCCAGCTGCATTGGGGGATGCCAGACCCTTCGAGGGTCGATGGCACCGAGCAAGAGGTCAAGGAGGCCTTTTTTGACGTTATGGACGCACTCGATGCGAAATTAGCGAGTTTGCGCGCGTCCATGAGTTAAACGAGTTAACGTTCGCGGACGGCATGACAGGCGCACACCGAGCCTGTCAATCAGATGTTTTCTTGAAAAGAAGCCTGTAACGTGCGGCAGAGGCGGTGGGTAAAAAACGGTTCTTTAACTCACCGCCATCACGGCAAGAATCGTGAAAAGAGCCCTTTATTTGAATACGTCTGGGTTTGTGACACTCGATGTAACACCACTTACGATTGCACTTTTTGCGGCGCTCTCAAAGCATCGATCAATCATCGCGTAGCGCTCCTTGACACCGCCTCTAAAAGAGGGGTGTGTGAAGATGTAGGTATCTTTTGCCCTGAGCGACTCTAAGACTCGCGCTGCCAGTACATCGGGATCGATCCCGTTTTTGACCTCATTAGAAATGCCGGCAGACATGTTATCTGGGTTGAGGTCCTCATCTGATCGTACGAGATCCCTGTGACTTGAATCGTAATCTTCGGGTCGCACGCGATCTGATAGATAAATACGTGTTTTTACAAAACCGGGGCAGAGCGCCGCGACATGAATGTCATAAGGGGCTAGTTCCATTGCCCATCCTTCAGACAGACCGGCCACTGCTAGTTTGGTGGCGTTGTAGGCGCCGCCGTAGGGGAAACCGTTCATACCCGCCATGGACGCAACGTTTACAATCCAACCGCCGCCAGCTGCTTTGATATGCGGCACCATAGTTTTAACACCAAAGACTACCCCCATTAAATTGACGTCTATGGTCCAGCGCCAGTCCTCCGCTGACTGCTCCTCGATCGGTCCGCTTGAGCCGCCACCGCCAACACCGGCGTTATTCATGACGGCGTGAATGGCTCCAAATTTCTCAAGGGCTTTGGCGGCCACATGCTCCCACTCGTGCTCTTTTCGTGCATCTGCTGTGATCGCAAGTACGGCAATGCCCTGAGCCGAGAGCGCAGACTCTGCTCTTTCAAGCATGTCAGTCGAGATGTCGGTGATAACGACGTTCATACCCTCACGTCCAACTGCTTGTGCCACTGCAAAGCCAATACCCTCCGCACCGCCAGATACCACCACTGTTTTTCCTGAAAATAAATCCATCCCACGCTCCTGGTTGGGTTTGCTTGTTTTTCGAATCGCTCAGCTTAACGCAATGGCGGTAATTTCATTCAATTTTGAGTGAATCCGTGTCGCTAATGCACCCTACTACCTAGCGTGTGGCCTAGTGACTCTGCCCGGTACGGTATTTCATCCGATGGATACTACCCTCTAAGCGACTTGATACCGAAAGAGGGATCAATCGAGTTGGGTTTATCACCGGCAATAGGAACGCAGCCGCTGTGCTGTTGTAATATCGCGTTTTTGCTTTAATAGGGGCTCAATACGATTTACACAAAGCCAGCCCATTAACACGCAATATTTGAGGAGTTGTTATGTCACTCACATTAGATTTTCACGAGAACGTTGCCATGCTGACACACGACGATGGGAAGCTAAATGTGTTTTCACCGGATATCATACGGGACTTCAACCTCGCGCTTGACGAAGTGGAAGCGAAAAAAGCAGCGCTGGTGTGGACTGGACGAGACGGATGTTTCTCTGCAGGCTTTGATTTGAAGGTGATGACGAGTGGCGATGCCGACGCCGCAGTCGCGATGGTAAAGGCGGGGGGTGAGTTGGCGCTCCGTATTTTTACCTTCCCCCTTCCCGTGGTTTGCGCAGTGACCGGCCACAGTTTGGCGCTCGGTTCTGTGATGCTGGTTTGTGCCGATAAACGTATTGGTATCGAGGGTGAGTTTAAATACGGCTTGAATGAAACGGCGATTGACATGGAGTTGCCTGCCTTTGCGTATGAGCCAGCCGTTTACAGGCTCGCAGAGGACCATCGATTTGAATCGATTGTTGCGGCAAAAATACACTCACCCGAGTCGGCGTGCGAGGCAGGTTTTTTGGATGAGGTCGTGGCGCCCAATGTCCTTTCGGAGCGTGCAATGGCGCATGCTTCTCGCTTGGGTGCGCTGCCACAACGAGCGTTTGCTGCGAATAAATTGCTCAGTCGGTCGATACCGATCGAGCGGATTCAAAAGGCGATGGCTTGAGTGACATAATTTAGCGGGTGTCGACTGGTACTAAGGCTTTAGCCAATGGTACTGTTAGTATGGTGTTTTGATCTCGGGCACACGCAATGTTGGCAAAACTATTGGAATTGTTTTTAGGTGCGTTGCCGCTTTTTTTTGGGTTGGCGTTTTTAGCGCCTCTCGCTGTGCAGGTGATGGCAAGTTTTGATATCACTGCGATTGGTGGGCTCGATATTTGGCCAATTGCGCTTGTTCTCTTTGGCGGCTGGGGCGGCTTTGCGACATGGAAGGGACGATGGATTTAACAGGAAAGACAGCGCTTGAGCTTCGCGCTATGGAGCGTGAGATCGCAAAACAACATCTTGATAAGTTCCCCTACCTCTCGCTGGTTTGGGGGCTGGGCAACTTTATCTGCTGGCTTGTCGTGTGGTACTTGTGTCTCACAGGTGCGATGCCCTTGTGGCTGGGTTTTATTATCGCCACGGTTAATATATCTGCCTCCTACTTGCCGTCGCATGAGGCACAGCATTCGATTTTTGCGATGCCAGGTAAAAAGATGCGATGGCTTAATGAGCTCGTGGGTCATATCAGCCCCCTCCCGCTAGTGTTGCCTTTCAAAGTACTCAAAGCGACTCATATTGAGCACCACAAGCATGCTAATAACCCTGAGCTCGACCCCGATTACAGTCTTCACGCCGATACACCATGGGGTGCTGTTTGGCGGAGTATTCAGTGGCGTCAACCAATGCCTGACGGCAAGCCACATTCCTATATGACTTGCTTGCAGCGTATTGGACAGGAAAATCTGATACTTCACTCTGTTGCTTATCGTCTGGTTTACCTCACCATATTGTGTGGCATGGCGCTCAATGGCTTGGCGATTGAGGCCGCTCTGTTGTGGTGGCTCCCCTGGCACATCGCTATCACTTACATCCACTTTTATCTGGCGTGGGCGCCCCATAACCCGGATTGTGGTACGGATCGTTACAGTGATACCAAAAGCTTTAAATCGATCTTTGGAAATATTGGGTCATCCGGCATGCAGTATCATGTCATTCACCATCTGTATCCGCGGATACCTCTGGTTCGGACACCTGAGGCATACCGCCAGATGAAGCCGATCCTAAAGGCGCAAGGCGCACTGGTAGACGCGCTTTGATGGCCTAGGGCGCGACCTTTTGGTGCTCACAAACCTCGCGCATTAGGGTACAGGCGCAGGTTAATTGCCCGTTGATATCGAGTAGGGGGAGCACGATGTCATTAACCGGTCTTAGTTTTACCGAGAACGTCGATCGACAATTCGCGCGTGCTGCTAGCCTTCTTGAACTCCCGGCGGGTCTCTGTCAACAGATTCAAACCTGCAATGCGACCTACACTGTACGTTTTGGTGTTCGCCTTCGCGGTGAAATTCGCGTCTTTACCGGTTATCGCTCTGTACACTCGGATCATGTATCACCGGTAAAAGGTGGCATTCGTTATTCACTTGCGGTTAATCAGGATGAAGTCGAGGCGCTCGCTGCGCTGATGAGCTACAAATGCGCAGTTGTCGATGTGCCCTATGGTGGGTCAAAGGGCGGCCTGTGTATCAATCCCCGCGACTATGACGAGCATGAACTTGAGCTTATTACTCGTCGCTTTGGGTACGAGCTGATAAAGCGCGACCTCATTCACCCCAGTCAAAATGTGCCCGCACCCGATATGGGTACCTCGGGTCGGGAGATGGCGTGGATTGCGGACGAATATCAAAAGCTGAATCCTACCGAAATCGACGCCCTAGCCTGTGTTACTGGCAAGCCCGTTCATATGGCGGGTATTGAAGGACGTGTTGAGGCGACGGGGCGCGGGATTCAATACGCGTTGCGAGAATTCTTCCGTGAACCTTTAGACATGAAGCGTGCAAATTTGTCCGGTTCGCTCGATGGCCAGCGAATCATCGTCCAAGGCTTGGGTAATGTGGGATTTCACGCAGCTAAATTTTTATCAGAAGAAGATGGCGCAAAGGTTATTGGCATTATCGAACGCGACGGTGCGGTGTTCTCCGAACAGGGCTTGGATGTCGAGCAGGTCAAAGCCTGGCGACAGGAGACGGGCGGCGTAAGGGATTATCCGGATGCAATTTTCTCTGCGTCGGGAGAGGAGGCGCTAGAGACTGACTGCGATATTTTGATTCCCGCTGCCTTGGAGGGCGTTATTGATGTTGAAAATGCGCACCGCATTCAAGCCAGGCTAATTGTAGAAGCTGCCAACGGCCCAATTACTGCGGAGGCTGATGAAATTCTCCGTCAGCGCGGCACCGTAATCATTCCCGATTTATATGCGAACGCTGGTGGTGTCACTGTCTCCTACTTTGAGTGGGTCAAGAATCTGAGTCATATCCGTTTCGGACGAATGGAGAGACGCGCACAGGAAGCAACTAACGAAATGATGCTGGGCGAGCTCGAGCGCTTGAGCCACTTAATAGGAGAGGGCACTTGGTCACCTACCGACCAATTCAGAGCCCGTTATCTGCGGGGCGCTGACGAGTTGCAGCTTGTGCGCTCCGGCTTGGACGACACCATGCGAGAGGCACTCAAGGCAATGCGGGCAAAGTGGCATGAAGATGAGCGAGTCGATGATCTTCGTTTAGCCGCTTACCTGATAGCTGTAGAAAAAATAGCGCTGAGCTATCGAACAAAATCACTTTAGGGGTAGCGCATTTTGCGTTTCCTATCTTTCCCAATTAATCCTGCCTGTGTCTTGGGTGAGAGAACCAATGTTGTCGCCATAGGGACGCTCAGCTCAGTTGATCGGTATTACTGGGGCAACCCAGAGGATGCGTTCGGACTTCATTCGCCTTGCTGGGCGTCTATGACTTGTATCTCGCTTGGATTTAAGGTGCTAATAATCTCGCGCCTTAGGCGCTGTCTTTCTAACTTCCCTTCGTTTTGCCAGTTGTTCTCGTGAGCTTCAATAAAACGATCACAGTAGGAGAAGGGCCATCCATCAGATAAGTCACAGGCCGCGTTTATCGTTACGACTAAAGCCTCTACCGATGTATCAAGCACCGCCTGTTGCGCAGCCTCTAAGGTAGACCCTGCAGTGGATAAATTGATGCCGTTCACCTGACGCTTTTCTGCAGAAACCCAGCAGACGGTGGCATGCTCGGCCCTCAGCAATTTGAGTGCTTGATGGCTTAACGGATATCCGTTCGGTGGTTCCATAACGATCCACAGAGGGATCCGCCCCGCCGTTTTATCAAAGAACTGATCGAGCATCGGTGCAAAAAGCGTCGTAAACATTTGCGGTTTATGATTTACCTCACAAATATGTGCCCCACTTGTTTTCCAGCTTTCTTGGATATCCGGAATCAGAAGATCAACGCCAGCAATATCGAGGCGGAAGAGACGACAAACATCAACGCACAACTTTTCATTGTCAGGGTGGATAAGGCTTGGCTCGATTTGTGTGGGCTCGCCCCCTGTAGCAATGCTGGCGGCAGCTCTGAGCGCAACGTTCATTCCCTTTTGTGGCGTACTGTCTACAGTCAGGTTTTGTCTTTTCAACAAACGCTCGGCTTCCTGATTGATGGTGATCGCATGTAAATATTTTCGGTCATCGGTAGCGATGCGACGATCCTCATTTTCCATTGCTACGAGTTCTGCGATTGTATGCTTCCCATCGGCCACGATGCTTGCGGGATTTCGATGGATAATGCCTTGAACCACTCCCATCACCACGTGTATCCGATAGTCGTTACCAGCGAAGTGCTTCTCCACCAGCACAGAGTTAGAAAATTTCTTCGCAGCGTTGAATGCTTTTTCTACCTCGGCCTCAGAGTCGAGAAGCGCTGCAACGCCCTTTCCTCCCTCAGCGCTTTGCGGTTTTACAACGACCGGAAAGCCGATTTGCAGTGCAGCACGCTTGGCATCCTGAGAATTCTGGATACTTAACGAAGGAACCACGGGGAATCCGGATTTTCGCAAAAATTCTTGAGCATAAAGTTTATTGGTTGCGAGCTTTGTACCTATGCTCGACGTTTGGTCAGTTTCTGAGCTATTGAATAGTCGCGCTTTTATACCAACACCGAGTTGATAGACATTGCCTGCAATATGGCACCAAGGAACCCCTTTGCGCTGAGCTTCTTTCAAAATAAACGAGGTATTAAAACCGGCAGGTGCAAATTTTCTAAGGGTCAGGTTTTGCTGCTGGAAAGCAGGACTCTGCAAGCTTACGGTCTCTCCAGTTGTCAAATGATGGTGCAGTATCGCATCTGATATTTTTAGCGCTGCGATAAAGCTAGCCTCGGATAGGCAAGCCAACTGTGAGCGGACCTTAACGACAGAATCCCCCTTTTCGGCCACTGTCAGAATTTGGGGCTCTTGTTCAGATATGTGCTTATTGTCGATCAGTATTTCTCGTGTCAGCCTTAGAACACCTAGGATGATGTCGACTCGCGACGGCGTCACGCTATCATCTGATATGAGATCATCGAGGTGCACAGAGAGTTCTGTCGCTACGAGAGGAGCATGAGCGGGCGGCAGAGGTATGCCATCGGAGTCAGCTTCGAAGGAGGCTATCACTGAGGATTGATTGATGCCGTTCAAGGCGCCACGCAGAAAGCGGACCTTTATAAGGTTCAGAAGCTTTAGTTTCGGCATATTTATTTCAAGGCTCGCACAGGCTTGCTACTGGATGCGTTTTTAGCATCATAAGTCTTCCGCTACGAGATTATCACGATTAGCATGATGCTAGTCCTGATCAATTGCTTGGCCGAGTGATATCAGGTTTCCCCGGTACTAAGCAGCTAGATACTCAGCAGCTTTTTACTTGGCAGCTCGGTGCTGTGTACAAGGTTTCGTGCGCTAACATGTATAGAGGGTGATATAAGCTGGGGGCGCGGATACAAATAATGAAGACCGAAAATCATACTACTGCCTCCAGACGTGGTCCAAATAATCCAATATCCATCTCCCAGTTAAAGGCATTGCCCAAGGTCGAGTTACATTTGCATCTTGAGGGCTCTATCAGTCCTGAACGGATAATAGAGTTTCACGAACGCGCGGGCACGAAGCCTCCCACGGATAATCCTGGGGCAATTAGGCGTTTGTATAACTACAACAGCTTCGATGACTTTTCACGGGTGCTATTACTGGGCGTGGCGAGCTTGCAAAGACCACAAGATTTTTACGATGTGGTAATGGATATGGGGCGAAGTCTACATGAACAAAACATCGCCTACGCTGAAATCACTTGGACCCCGCAGTTTTATCTCAACCGCAAGGTACCCTTAATCGAAATTCTCGCTGCGATGAATGCGGCACGCAGCCATTGGCGCGAAACGGCGCAAATTGAAATGCGCTGGATTCCTGACCTTGTTCGCAGCCGACCTGCGCCAGCGTCTCAGATTGTTAAATGGGCTTGCGATCCAAGAATTCGAGAAATGGGTGTTGTAGCTCTGGGTTTGGGCGGACCTGAGGCGGGCTATCCGGCCACAAATTTTGCTGAAGTATTCCGTTACGCCAATGAGCG
>CBFIBL010000038.1:0-35438 GCA_965660865.1 Luminiphilus sp. | reverse complement strand
GCCTCCTTTTCAGGAAGGTAGGAACACCGGTGTGGGAACGTGGTGAAAACCTTTATTTCTCGGAGGTTAGCCGTCACTGCATCGATCGCTTGTTTTGTTTTTACCGAACGGCTTTTGTGACATCTGCGCAAAGCCCCTTTTTGGTGTCCAGTGTAGTCAGATCTTTCGTTTTGGCAAAGCGGGGTGTGGAAAAAAGATACGGGAGCTGAGTCTCTTTATGGCCACTTGAAGCCCTATTTATAGCGCTGAAGTGATGTGTTATACGACCTGCATTCGCCTGTTACACTCCGAGTGCACGTGTTGGCTTCCACACTAATATAGACGCTGTTGGAGTAGGGCAAGCCTACTCCCGAGATGAAAAAACACATGAGGTCAGTAATGAGTGAGCGTGGAACACAATACTTTCGATACTACGGGTTCGTAGCACTAGGTCTCGCGGTTCTGGCAGGCATTGTTCTGGGCTTTAGAGAGTCTGTCGAAGATATATTACTGACGGAAACAGGCCTGATTGAGAGAGCCTCAGCCCTCGGATACTTCGCTTGTGCGTTGTATATGATGGCTAAAGGTGGAAGTGAGTTCATCCGCACTCGGGGTTACTTCCTGGTTTTGGTGACTTTATTTGGTTGTCGCGAGCTCGATTTTGACAAGGCCTTTACGACCATCGGCATTTTAAAATCCCGTTTTTTTGTAAGCCCCGACGTGCCGCTGGGTGAAAAACTTGCTGGCTTTGTCGTCATATCGATTCTGATCTGGTCGGTCTACAAGATCTTGTCTAAGCACTTCGCTCCGTTTTTATCGGACTTGCGCGAGAAAACACCTGAGGCAATCGGCGTTGCAATTGTGTTTTTCCTGCTTGCGTTTTCGAAATCAATCGACGGACTGCCGCGTAAATTACAGCCATTTGGCATTGAAGTTAGCGCGGAAATAAACGCCTTTTTTGGTGCGCTCGAGGAGGTACTCGAATTGGGTATTCCGATCTATATCGCCTTAGTGGCCCATTCATGGTTTAACAAGCAAGCCGTGAAGTAGAGCACGTAAGTGGTTGAGTCCCTCGGTCCCACCTTTTAGGTTCGAGCTCTCACGGAGCTATGTCCCAAGGGTGATCAGCCCTGCCACTCGCGGTGAGGCAACCGCTCTGCATGCCATCTTCCTGCTTAGTTAAACGCCCGACTGAATACAGAGCGCCATCCTTGTCGATAGGGTTATTCAGGGACCAAGTGCTCTCGCAAGAGACGTTCAAACTCAAGCCTTGGGATGAGCGTCATTCCTAATGATTCCAGATGCGGATTGGGCATTTGGCAGTCGATAAGTGCTAAGTCGGGGAAGGGCGCTTTCGAGCACAAGTAGTTAAGTGCAACCTTAGAGGCGTTTGGTTGCCTCGAGAACATCGACTCACCGAAAAACACGCGCCCGAGTGTCACCCCGTATAGCCCACCTACCAGCTCGTTACCGTCGAAGACCTCGATACTTTGTGCGTAGCCCATGCGGTGCAGGTTGGTATAGGCCATTGCGATGTCGCTGCTTATCCACGTTGCTGATCGTTCCTCAGTTAGCTCAGCACAGGCAGCGACAACCTCTTCAAAGCATCGATTGACGGATACCGTCCAAGTACACTTCTTTAGAAACTTTTGTAGCGATCGCGAGATGTGTATCTCACCGGGAAAGAGCACCGCGCGGGGATCGGGTGTCCACCACAAAATGGGTTCTCCCTCCTCATACCAGGGAAATATGCCCCGCTGATACGCATGTAATAACCGCTCTGCACTCAAATCCCCCCCAACAGCTAGCAACCCATTAGGATCAGATAGCGCGTTCTCAGTGGGAGGGAAGGGCTCGATCATGTCGAGATGCTGACTACTGCGCGTCTAGATACTTCTCAGCATCTAAAGCGGCCATACAACCAAAACCGGCCGATGTAATCGCTTGGCGGTAGATATGGTCAGACACATCGCCGGCCGCAAAGACGCCTTCAACCGAAGTGAGCGTTGCATTGCCATCGAGTCCTGATGAGGTTTTGATGTAACCGTCATTCATCTCGAGCTGGCCGACAAACATGTCGGTATTTGGTTTATGGCCGATTGCGATGAAAACACCGTCTACCGCTATCTCAACGGACTCTTCGCCTTTCGCAGACGCCAGACGAACACCTGTAACGCCCGTGTCATCGCCTAAGACTTCATCTAGCTGTCGATGCCAGTTAAGCGTGATCCGACCCTCGTCAGCACGGGAGAACAGGCGGTCTTGCAGTACTTTTTCTGCCCTTAGTTCGTCACGACGATGAACCAGATGAACCTTGCTGCATAGGTTTGAGAGGTAAAGCGCCTCCTCAACTGCCGTGTTACCACCGCCGACGACGACAACTTCTTTATTGCGGTAGAAGAATCCGTCACAGGTGGCGCAGGCGCTCACACCTTTACCCATGAACGCAGTCTCGCTGGGTAGTCCGAGGTACTGTGCGGACGCTCCAGTAGCGATGATAAGTGCGTCGCAGGTGTAGGAATTACTCCCAGAGAGGGTGAAGGGGCGCTGGCTTAAATCAACACTTTCGATGTGATCAAAGACAATCGCTGCTTCGTAGCGTTCGACATGTTCTTGCATTTGCTGCATCAAAGCGGGGCCCTGTAAACCCTCGGGCCCACCCGGCCAGTTTTCAACCTCTGTTGTCGTGGTTAGCTGTCCACCTTGCTGCATGCCGGTAATGACAACTGGATTTAAATTGGCTCTCGCGGCGTAAACCGCAGCCGTATAGCCAGCGGGGCCTGAGCCTAAAATTATTAAACGGTGGTGATTAGAGGTACTCATTCGGCCGAGTTTTCCATGGTCAAAAAAACGTGGCGTGAGCCTACAGCATTACGGCCGGTAGCGAAATATTCGGAGAGCATCGGCTGCACGAATTAAGCTTTAAGTGACTGAAAAGTCGCGTTAAATTTCAGGAAATTGGAGATCAACGTTTGTGTTATGATAGTACAAATCGCTGGGGGGTTAACAATTGCCGACTAAGACGACTTCGTCAAAGGCTCCGCAAACGGAAAGCGAGGCGAACGTACCTGGGGCGATGGCCAGTGTAGGTTTCATTGCCGGGTTGGCAGCAGCCTCGTTTAGCCTTGTGAGCCTTCTGACCTTCAGCTCCACCGACCCTAGTTGGAGCGCGAGCGGGGCTGGGGGGGCTATTAGTAATCAGGGGGGCGTTGTTGGCGCCTATCTATCCGATTTTGCTTACTCACTCGTGGGTTACTTAGCATTGGGGATTCCCATTGTGCTGTTGTGGTTGGCCTACCGGGCAATTCGCCCATTGGATGGTGGTGCAAACTCCCCCACCGATCGCGCTATTGCTATATTGGGGTGGGTAACGTTCCTATCTGCCAGCGCAGGTTTGATTCAATTAACAATGCTTCAAGACGATTTCCTACCGCAGGGTACTGGCGGTATTGCTGGGCACGGCGTTGCTTCTTGGTTTACCGCCGCATTCTCTGACTTCGGCGCTAGATTATTACTCAGCTTTTGTACCTTGCTAGGGGGCACGCTCGCTTTTGATATCGATTGGATACGGGTTTCCGAAAGGGTGGGAGGCCTGACGCTCAACGCGGTAAATTGGGTGCGGAGTCGCATCGACGACCTCAATGATCGTCGGAAGATACAGCGAGAAAAAGCCAAGCGCAGCGTCAAGATTGCGGCGCACGTCGAAAAGGAAAGGACGCGTACACCGCCTAAGATCAAAGCACCACAGCTACTTGAAAATACGGGGAAAAGAGCGGCGCGTGAAAAGCAGCAACACCTCTTTGAAGCCGCTGATGTATTGCCCATGCCGCCTCTGGAATTACTCGACGCACCGACGCAGTCCGGGCCACGCGGCTTCTCGTCGTCTGAACTCGAGTCGCTCTCTCGTCTGCTGGAGCTAAAGCTAGCTGATTTTGGTATCACCGCTGAAGTTGTCTCGGTATATCCAGGACCAGTGGTTACGCGCTTTGAAATACAGCCTGCGGCAGGCGTGAAAGTTAGCCGTATTTCCAACTTGGCTAAGGACCTTGCGAGGTCACTAGCAGTCATTTCAGTGCGAGTAGTTGAGGTAATTCAGGGTAAAAGTGTTGTTGGGATTGAAATTCCCAACGCAGACAGACAAACCGTGAACTTCCGGGATGTCCTGAGTTCTGCGGAGTTTGATGACGCAAAGTCGCCGCTGACAATTGCATTAGGGCACGATATTGCAGGCTCTCCAGTGGTCGCAGATCTTGGCAAAATGCCCCACGTGCTGGTGGCGGGAACCACCGGCTCAGGTAAGTCGGTTGGCGTGAACTGTATGCTTGTGAGCCTCCTTTACAAGGCGACTCCCGAAGATCTGAGATTGATTCTGATAGACCCCAAGATGCTCGAACTCTCGGTCTATGATGGCATTCCGCATTTGCTCACGCCGGTTATCACCGACATGAAAGATGCCGCCAACGGCTTACGGTGGTGTGTTGCGGAGATGGAGCGGCGATATAAGCTGATGTCATTGATGGGAGTTCGAAACCTCGCGGGTTACAACCGTAAGGTGCGGGAGGCCGAGAAAGCTGGCACTCCGATAGATGATCCATTGTGGGTTCCCGACCCTGTCCTTGAATTGACCGATGAAGAACAGTCAGCCCCCGCGCTTGAGACACTTCCGAGTATTGTCGTGGTGATCGATGAATTCGCCGATATGATGATGATCGTCGGCAAAAAAGTAGAGGAACTCATAGCCAGAATTGCGCAAAAGGCGCGAGCCGCGGGTATCCACTTAGTGCTCGCCACACAGCGGCCCTCTGTGGACGTTATTACTGGCCTCATCAAGGCAAATATACCCTCCAGAGTCGCATTTTCAGTATCATCGAAAATCGATTCACGCACCATTCTTGATCAAGGTGGTGCAGAGCAGCTTCTGGGTTACGGCGATATGTTATACCTCCCCTCGGGCTCGAATATGCCTACGCGAGTTCACGGTGCATTTTGCTCGGATGAGGAGGTTCACCGAGTCGTCGCCGATTGGTGTCGTCGAGGCACGCCGGATTACATCGATGGGTTGCTCGATGAGGGCGGGCAAACGCCTGTTACTGCACAGGAATTACAATCTGCCGCATCATCTGAGGAAGACCCAGAGAGTGACGCACTCTATGACGAGGCGGTGCATTACGTATGCAGCAGCCGTCGCGCGTCTATTTCCTCAGTACAACGTAAACTCCGAATTGGCTACAACCGGGCGGCACGTCTGATCGAGACAATGGAAGCCGCCGGAGTGATCTCACCCATGGGGAGTAATGGTCAGCGGGAGGTTCTTGCGCCACCACCACCCGGAGGCGAGGATTGATCCGCGCCGTCTTATGCCTCTTACTGTTGGGTACTGCGCTTAATGGATGGGCGGAGAGCGCTCAGCCCTGGCCACTAGAGCGTTTAAATGGGGTGTCCGGCACCTTTTTAAGTGAAACCCAAGGCTCTAGCTCCGGTGAGATAATCAGCAGCAGAGGCCAATTCTCGAGCCTCAAACCTGATCACTACCTCTGGGAAATACAATCACCGGATCGGCAGGTGCTGCTGGTTAATCCAGACGGATTTTGGCAGATCGATTTCGACCTTGAAGTCGCGATCGTTCGTGATGTTCCTGACGCCGCTCAGCTGCCTCTTGCTTATATTTGGCGAGAGCAGCCAGAACTTCAGCGATTCTCAGATAAAGTCGCTGCGGGCGAAATAGAAGCAATCAGCGGGTTTGACCTCAAGGTATTAAGCCCAACCACTCTTGAAATGCGTATTGTTGACGCCCTTGGCCGTGCGACACGATTTACGCTCAATATTGAGTCAACGGAGGCGCCAGCGGCTATGTTGTTTCAGCCAAATATCCCCGAAGGAATTGACTATTTTGATGAGCGCACTCAAAGGTCGACAGTGATTGAGGTGAGCGTTGAATGATTGCCCTTTGGATTGCCATGGGTGGGGCGCTCGGCGCGATAAGTAGGTACCTCGTTCACCAACATATGGTTGCTAGTGGCATGAACGGGCTTGGTTTTTCGACGTTGACTGTCAATGTAGCGGGCTCTTTTGCCATCGGTTGTTGCTTTGTGTTCTTTGAACGTTTCAGCGTCTCTGAGGCGTTACGATTGGGCCTGATGGTGGGTTTTCTTGGCGCGTTTACCACCTTTTCGACTTTCTCCCTTGAGCTTGTTAATGACCTAGAAGTTGGGAATGTTTTGAGGCCCACGATATACGCAGCTTCCTCTGTACTTTTTTGCTTGCTTGCCTGTTACGCAGGTATGGTGATGGCACGTTCAGTCATCGACTAATTCGATTTAGGCGTTACACTAGCGCCCCTTACGTTATAGGTTAGTTCCCGTTTTCTCATGCTAGATCTGAAGCTTGTTCGTAAAGACCCTGAAGCCGTTGCAACTCTTTTAGAGAAGAAGAATTATGACTTCCCGGTCTCTCAATTTGTCGCCCTTGACGCAGAGCGCAAGGAGGCTGACATTCGCTCGCAAGAGCTTCTTGCGGAGCGCAAAAAAGCCTCCAAGCAGATCGGGGCCCTGATTGCGTCGGGCAAGTCGGTCGACGAGGCAAAAGCTGAGGTTGATGAGATCCTCAATCGCATTTCCGCTGAGCTTGATACGGCGGTAGCTCGTGCCAAGGAAATTCAGCAAGCGCTTGATGATCTGATGATGCAAACACCGAATATTCCTGATGCAGCCGTTCCTGAAGGGCGAGACGAGGAAGATAACGAGGAGGTGTCGAAGTGGGGAGTGCCTGCTGAGTTGTCTTTTGAGCCAAAAGATCACGCCGACCTGGGAGAGCTGTTGGGGCAACTCGACTTCGAAATGGCTGGAAAAATCACTGGGAGTCGCTTCGCTGTTATGCAAGGGCCACTGGCAAGGCTACAGCGCGCTCTAACGCAGTTTATGCTCGATATGCATACGCAGACCCATGGATATACCGAGGTTTATGTGCCGTTCATTGTGAACTCTGATTCGCTGTACGGAACCGGACAACTACCCAAATTTGCTGAGGATTCATTTAAATTAGAAGGCGATTCCGGCTACTACTTGATTCCGACGGCGGAAGTCCCAGTGACCAATATGCTGCGAGACCGCATCATCGAGGACTCAGAGCTGGGTGAGGGTGGTCTTAGGTACACGGCGCATACACCCTGTTTCCGCAGTGAAGCTGGAAGCTATGGGCGAGATACCCGAGGCCTCATTCGCCAACATCAGTTTGAAAAAGTCGAATTAGTTCAAGCGGTGAGGCCGATGCAATCTGACGAGGCGCTAGAAGCACTGACAGGACACGCAGAGGCGATCCTGCGAGCACTCGAGTTGCCATATCGAAAGGTGCGCTTGTGTGGTGGCGATTTGGGCTTCTCAGCGGCCCTTACTTACGACTTAGAAGTTTGGTTGCCGGGGCAGGGTACTTACCGAGAGATTTCCAGTTGCTCTAACTTTCGCGACTACCAAGCGCGCAGAATGCAAGCAAGATGGCGAAACCCTGACACCGGCAAGCCTGAGCTTCTTCACACTTTAAATGGCTCGGGTCTTGCAGTCGGCAGAACGCTGGTGGCCGTCATTGAGAATGGTCAGCAGGCTGATGGATCCATTGCCTTGCCGAGCGCCATATCGGCTTACATGGGCAGCGATAAAATCGAACTCTACGCGGTTTAGGTAAGCCTGGCCGAGCGAGAGTTATAGTGCCTAAAGCAACTGGCCGTCTATTCTTGAGTTCTGATCGCAACGACTCGCGGAAAATTTAATTTCACAACAGCTCACATCACATTCGCTTTCGCCATTACCGGGCCAGCTAAGTTAATTGCGTCGACAATGATGCGTGCTGTCTCACTAATGAGCGCATCCTCCTCATCCTTCTTGAGCGGTGCGTCAGAGTCAGACCGTGTTGTCGGGTCCGGAGACTCCTCGTCATCATCTGAATCAAACATATCGTCTAACGAAGCCAATTCATCAAGCCCTTTGGCTTTTCTTCGAGCGTTTTCAATTGCGAGGTACTGTGCCTCTTGACGCTGCCGCTGCTCGATTCGCACGCTCTCATTAAGCGATACTTCTGTTGTAGCCTTGAGAGTTTCAGCTAAAGCCTTCTGATCCCAAATGTATTGGAAGTCAGCATTGCTGTTTGCTCTTTCTGAGTGCTTCATAACGAGTGTCGGTAGCATCGAATCAACAGCCGCGTAATTCTTGTGCCTCACGGGCGCAATACGGTCCCAATCAAGCGCGTTATCGAGCGCGCTTTCCCCAATCTCATCATGTTGGAGTAGGGAGGGGAAACGGATATCCGGAATCACCCCTCTATGTTGTGTACTTTCACCAGATATGCGGTAAAACTTGCTTTCCGTAATCTTCAACTGACCCTCTGGCAGATCAAGTAAGGTCTGCACCGTTCCCTTACCAAAGCTCCGGTCTCCGACGATGATGGCGCGGCCATAGTCCTGCAAAGCGCCGGCAAAAATCTCAGAGGCAGATGCACTTAAACGATCAATCATGATGGCAAGTGGTCCCTCGTAGAAAGGCCCCCTACGACGTTTACCGTCGCGCCAGACGCGAGAACCCGTGCCTTTGATCTGAACGGTTGGTCCGTACTCGATAAATAGCCCCGTCAATTCGTTCGCTTCTCTCAACGACCCCCCACCATTCCCACGTAAATCAATGACTAAGCCATCAACACCGGACTCATCTAACTCGCGTACGAGCTTCGCCACATCTCGAGTTGTAGACCGAAAGTCAGGATCTCCTTTGCGGTAAGCGTCAAAATCAAGATAAAAAGCCGGCACATCAATCACACCAATTTTTCGAGGAACGCCATCTAAGTCATTGACTTCAATCACTTTTGATTGTGCTGCCTGTTCCTCGAGGCGCACTTCGTTCCTCGTTATTGCCAGGCGTCGTACTTCGTCTGCCCGTCCTGCGGAAGGAATCACATCTAAGCGTACAACAGTGCCTTTTTTGCCCCTCACGAGGTCAACGACATCGTCTAGACGCCAGCCGATGACATCGGTCATTGGGCCCTCAGCACCCTGGCCAACGCCAATGATTAATTCGGCAGCTTTTAAATCACTTTGTTGATCCGCAGGTCCAGCAGGCACAACGCGCACAACTTTCACGTACTCATCTTCGTTTTGAAGCACGGCTCCGATGCCCTCGAGACTAAGCCGCATATCGATGTCGAAGTTTTCGGCCCTACGAGGCGAAAAATAACTCGTATGTGGATCGAACTGAGAGGTGAGTGCATTAGCGTATACGCTAAAAATATCCTGTGCGTTATATTGCTCAAGTCGTTTTAACTGGTTTTCGTATCGTTTTTTGAGCGTAGGCGCTATTTCAGAGGGTTCTTTATTTGCGAGTTTAAGGCTCAGCACTTGGCTTTTGATTCGCTTTCTCCAGCGCTCAGAGACGCCAAATGGGGTTTTCACCCATTCACGCGCAGTGGGATCGCGTTCGATAAACTCCTCGCGCTCAAAATCAAAGCCAGCAACTATGGACTCCATCTCATCGATGACCTTCCGAAGGCGCGCTGTTGCAATCTCGCGATATCGCTCATAGATGTCTACAGCAGGGGAGAGTTCCCCTTGCCGACTAAGGTCATCTAGTGTTGTTTCGTAGTTAGAGAAGGCATCAATGTCGCTTTGGCTAAAATATAGTCGGCTCGGATCTAAACTCTCCAAATAACTTTCAAGGTGAGCCCTAGACATGTTGTCGTTGTAGCGCTTATCGACAAAGTGAGTGTCTTCAAGTTCCGTGACAAGTGCTCTCATCGTCCAAGCCTGTTCACGTGTCGTCTCCAGAGCGGCCTGAGAAGACGCCACGTACATCGACAATAAAAATCCAAAGAACGTAAAGATAGGTTGAGGGCGCATCAGAGGTATTCCATTACTGAACGATCGGACGATTGATAGTGTGCGAAAGGCTAACTATCTGCTTTGGGGTAAGCCTAGCGCAAATAGGGGCGATACCACAGATACGAAAGCGACACTTGGTCGGACTCTTTCATCTCAGCACATTATGCATCCGTATAATTTAACATAATATACATTATGCGCATTGAGGTTTACATTTGGTTATAACGTTATATCATTTAGCAATACCGTAAACTACTCGCTTGAGCGATATGGGCAATGACAACATGAGCGTACAAAACCCAGAAACCAAAAATACACCACACATTCAAATGTTCTTCCACGAACAGAGCTCGACATTTAGCTATGTAGTTACCGACCAATCCACGAAGCGTTGTTTGGTCATAGATCCCTGCCTCGACATCGAGGAAGCGGCTGGAAGCATTCGAACCGGCAGCGCCCGGCGTATTCGTGACTACATAAACGAGAACGGGTTGACCTGCTCCTTTGTGCTCGAAACTCACGCCCATGCAGACCATTTAACCGCTGCGCACTACCTAAAGAACGAGCTTGGCAGCGCAACGGTAATCGGTGGCGAGATCACAGAAATTCAACGAGTATTTGCAGACATCTATTCGGAGCCTGAATCCTTCGCCGTAAATGGCACACAATTTGACGTTTTACTGCGCGACGGCGACACACTCGAATTTGGGTCGTTTTCCATCACGGCAATGCACGTTCCCGGCCACACACCTGCATGCATGGCCTATCTGATTGCAGATGCACTGTTTGTTGGCGATACGCTCTTTATGCCTGACTCTGGTACTGCTCGCTGCGATTTCCCAGGTGGTGATGCACGGACCCTTCATCAAAGCATTCAGCGGTTGTTTGAGTTGCCAGATGAAACGCGCGTCTTCGTCTGCCACGACTACCAGCCCAATGGGCGTGAACTTTCGTTTGAAACAACCATTGGCGAGCAAAAAACGCAGAACATCCATGCGCGGGCTTCGATTAGCGAGGCTGAATTTGTTTCGCTCCGGGAAAGTCGTGATGCGGAGTTGTCCATGCCAAAGCTTATTCTGCCCTCTTTGCAGGTAAATATACGTGCCGGTGCTCTGCCCGTGCACCCAGTTACTGGGAAACCATTTATTACCATGCCGCTAAACGCTTTTGGCGGCGATGATTTAAAAAATATTGTTGAAAATCAATAACTAATTGGGGTTTTTATGAACTTAATATCTGACGTTGTTGTCGTTGGTGCGGGCGCGGGTGGTCTAGCCGCGGCCTCAAGCTTGTTAAAGCGTAATAAAAACATCCGCATTGCAGTGGTCGACCCATCAGAAACACACGATTACCAGCCCGGTTGGACCATGGTGGGTGGAGGCATTTTCGAGCAGAAAAGCACCCGCAGGCCCATGCATTCTCTCATCCCGGCGGGAGTAAGCTGGATTCGCAATTCAGTCACGACCTTTTTTCCCGAGACCAACTGCGTTGAGTTGGATAATGGAGAGCGATTGACGTACTCGCAGTTAGTCGTTGCCGCGGGATTGAAGCTCGATTTTGCCGCAATTCCAGGTCTAGAAGAGACGTTGGGTAAAAATGGGGTGACGTCTAATTACCGCTATGACCTTGCGCCCTACACTTGGGACCTTGTACAGAATCTAAAAAGTGGACACGCGATCTTTACGCAGCCACCGATGCCCATTAAGTGCGCGGGTGCTCCGCAGAAAGCCATGTACCTATCTGGAGATCATTGGTTTAGGACCGGTGTGCTTGGAAATATTAATATCGAATTCTGCACTTCAACACCTGGTTTATTCGGTGTCGCTGACTACGTTCCTGCGCTTATGGAATACGTCGAAAAATATCGCGCAGTGCTCAATTTTCAGCACACGCTGATATCAGTTGACGGAACCAGCAAAACGGCGACGTTCAGAGACCCAGAGGGAAGCGAAGTGGTTAAGCAGTTTGACTTGTTGCACGTCTGCCCGCCTCAGACTGCGCCTGACTTCATCAAAGCCTCGCCCCTGGCCGATGACAACGGCTGGCTTGAGGTCGATCAACACACACTACAGCACACCCGATATGACAATATTTGGGGACTAGGCGACTGTACTAATACGCCGAACGCGAAAACAGCGGCGGCAGCCCGTGCGCAGGCCCCAATTGTTGCCATGAATGTCATTGCGGCACTTGGCCTTGGCGCGCAAAAGGCTCAATACAATGGGTATGGCTCCTGCCCACTCACTGTTGAGCGCGGCAAAATCGTCCTCGCGGAGTTTGGCTACGGTGGAAAAATCATTCCAAGTCTACCGACTGCACTCCTGAATGGTAAGCGCCCTACCCGCGCCGCATGGCTATTAAAAGCCGTCATGTTGCCTTGGATATACTGGAATGCGATGTTGAAAGGGCGCGAGTGGTTGGTAAAGACAGAGGCGCAGGCCTAACGGGTCTCTTATTAGTCACACGTTATTGATCATAAGCCTCAGACTCTTTTGAACTATACTAAAACAACCTTAGCGCAGGACGCGGTTGCGGCGGTCACAGTAACCGTATTGCTGGTTCCTCAATCGCTCGCTTACGCGCTGCTTGCAGGCTTGCCACCTGAGATGGGGCTGTACGCCTCGATTGGCCCATTGTTGCTATATGCGGCGTTTGGCTCTAGCAGAACTCTCTCCGTCGGGCCGGTCGCGGTTGCGTCGCTAATGACTGCCTCAGCCATTGGTGCTGTGACCGAGGCAGGCATCGCGGACCCCATAAGCGCGGCCATAATGCTCGCCCTACTCGGCGGCTTGTTGATGATGACCCTTGGTTTTTTGAAGATGGGTTTTGTTGCTAACTTCCTTTCGCACTCAGTTGTGTCGGGCTTTATCACCGCTTCAGGAATTCTGATTGCTTTCAGTCAGTTAAAGCACATTTTTGGCATTCCATTACACGGTGATTCGCTGCCTGAGTTACTCAGCGGATTTACAGCGCAATGGGATAGCATCCACCTAACCACTCTATTACTGGGATCGGCGGTGCTTACATTTCTGGTATTTTGTCGATCAGAACTTTGTCTGCTCCTCAGTCGACTGGGCTGTTCCACCAGATACGCCGCTATGATGTCAAAATCTGCACCAATGCTTGCCGTCATCCTGACGATCATCGTCAGCCAACAACTCGATCTTGCCGCTGCGGGCGTTTCGGTTGTGGGAGAGATCCCAAGCGGACTACCAGAATTCAACGCGCCGCTATTATCGTTGGAGTTGATGAGTGCCCTTCTTGTCCCTGCTTTCGTCATTGCGTTGGTTGGATTTGTAGAATCCGTATCGGTTGGGCGCACATTGGGCGCCAAACGGAGGGAACGTATTTCCGAGGATAGAGAGCTACTCGGTTTAGGCGCGGCAAATATTGCCTCGGCCGTGAGTGGTGGCTTTCCTGTCACTGGCGGCTTCAGTCGCTCCGTGGTCAACTTCGATGCCGGCGCGCAAACCCAGATGGCGTCGGTATTTACGGCTTTTGGTATCGCCCTTGTTGCCCTTTACTTAACGCCAGCACTTTACCATCTCCCCCACGCAACACTCGCTGCAACGATCATCATTGCGGTTACCGGCCTAATTAACTTTAAAGACATCACCGCTGCGCAAGCCTTATCCCGCGCAGACTTTCTCACCATTACCCTGACTATTCTGGCCACACTGATTTTCGGTGTTGAAGCGGGCGTTGCAGGTGGTATCGCCTGCTCTATCGGGCTTCATCTATACAAAACTAGCGTACCTCATGTGGCGGAGGTGGGTTTAGTTGAAGGAACAGAGCACTACCGCAATGTTAACCGTCACACGGTCGTCACTCATCCTAGTGTTTTAAGCCTTCGGGTTGACGAAAGTCTCTACTTCGCAAACGCGGGCTTTTTAGAAACATATGTAGAAAACAAAATCGAGGAGACCGAAAAAGTTACCGATGTGATCTTGATGTGTTCAGCGGTCAACGAAATTGACGTAACCGCCTTGCATGCGCTCGAGAATATTAACCTTGCACTTAAAAGCCGGGGCGCCAGGTTACATCTTAGTGAGGTCAAAGGGCCGGTGATGGATAAATTGGCCACGACAAACTTTTTGTCGTCCCTATCGGGGGATGTGTTTCTTACACACCACAAAGCGGTGTCTGAGGTGCTGACTTAGCCAGAGTCTCAGCCTGAGTCATGTCGTAGGAAACCTCTGGCTCAGTCTAGCGTCGAATAACGATCGATTATCTGCTTTCCAAGCGCCATTTGGTGTACTTGGTCGGGCCCATCCGCCTGTCGGCACCAGCGGGCATAGTTGTAGGCTTCAGCCATCATGTAGTCCTCAGTCAGGCCCCCTGCCCCATGGATTTGCATGCAACGGTCGATCACCTTTTGCACGAGGAATGGGATTGTCGTTTTGGTGGCAGCGATCATATCGACCGAGGCGGGAACGCCTTGGGTATCGATCTTGTGACATGCCTTTAGGAGCAGTAAGCGAGCCATTTCAATCTCAGAAAAGCACTTTGAAATATCTTCTCTAACGCTTTGATGCTTACTTAATAACCGACCGAAAGTCGTTCGGCTATTAGCCCGCTTACACGCTAGTTCAAGCGAGCGCTGTGCTGCGCCAATCAAGCGCATGCAGTGATGCATGCGGCCCGGCCCTAAACGTCCCTGGGCAATTTCAAACCCCCTGCCCTCACCCAACAAAATGTTCTCGAGCGGCACACGAACGTCGTCAAAAATAATTTCCGCGTGTCCAATTGGCGCATCGTCATAGCCTAGCGTGGTGAGCGGCCTTACTAGCTTTACCCCGGGGGTATCCTTGGGAACCAAAATTTGCGACTGCTGCAGGTGCCGGCTTGGGTTTTCAGGATCAGACTTGCCCATCACGATTAGGATCTTGGTTCGCTCATACATGGCGTTGGTAATGAACCATTTGTGACCATTGAGGACCCATTCATTGCCCTCTTTTGTGATCCTAAGTTCTACGTTTGTTGCGTCACTGGAAGCAACTTGTGGCTCGGTCATGGCATAAGAAGAGCGAATCTCCCCTGCCAGCAGGGGCCTTAACCACCGCTCACGCTGGGCATCGGTGGCATAATGCATGAACACTTCCATATTACCCGTATCGGGCGCATTACAGTTGAAGACTTCAGGAGACCAGATAACGCGACCCATAATTTCGGCGAGCGGCGCGTAATCAAAAAATGACAAACCTCCATGCTCACAATATTCAGCGTGCTCTTCAGGAACAAACAGGTTCCACAGACCTGCCTCCTTGGCTTTTTCTTTAAGCTCATCCATCAAGTGCAAAGGAGCAAACCTATTTTCTGCCGCGCGCAGCTGTGCCGCATAAGCCTCCTCATTCGGATAGATATGCTCGTCCATAAACGTGCTGAGACGACCTGCTAATGCCTGAGACTTGGGACTGTGGCGGTACATTATTACCCCTTTTTTGCTCCCAAATAAAAGTATTTGGGCGATTCTTCTTTTTTAAAGTGTCATGAGTGCATTGGTCTTTGGTGCCGAGGCTCGATGTCTCTGCCCATTGAGGTCATTCACTTTGGTTACCGCAGGTAGCGTGACTCAGCGAGTCGCCGCCATGCTCTATTCAGGATTCGATCCAAAGTTAAATCAGCCGCAAAGCCTATTCTTTCAGCAAGCTTCTGTTTGCGCCGATAACGAACTTCGAAAAGATCGCGCTCACTCGCCTGCGACTGGAGATAGCTGTCTGATGTAGATATTGAATCTATTAGGCCCTCATCAAGCGCCTGAGATCCGTACCAGACCTCGCCGGTAGCGACTTTATCCACGTCCACAGAGGGTCTGTTGGTGGCAACAAATTGCTTAAAGAGGCCATGGGTCTCCTCAAGTTCATTTTCAAACTTACGTCGCCCTTTATCGGTATTTTCACCAAACATGGTTACTGTGCGCTTGTATTCCCCCGCTGTGAACTGCTCAAAATCGACATCGTTTTTCTTGAGCAGACGGTGGAAATTAGGCAGTTGGGCAACGACACCGATCGAACCCAGAATCGCGAAGGGCGCCGCGAGAATACGATCGCCCACGCAGGCCATCATGTAGCCACCGCTTGCCGCTACTTTGTCCACAGCAATAACAAGGGCAACCCCCGCATCTTTGACCCGTGATAATTGGCTCGCGGCGAGTCCATAGCCGTGGACCACCCCGCCCGGGCTCTCAAGCCGAATAACCACCTCATCTCCACGCTGGGCATTGGGTAAAATTGCCGAGATCTCCTCGCGTAAGGCGTCGACTTGGGAGGCCATCACGTCACCCTCGAAGTCAAGAACAAACGTCCTCGGACGCTCGCTCGGAATCTTAGGATCTTCTCCGGATTCCTTTTCCGCGGTCTTTAGTCGCGCCTTTTCGGCCTTAGCCTTAGCTTTTGCCAATTTTTTATCTTGTTTTGCCCGCAACTTAGCGGCTCCATCGGTTTCCGCAAGATCACGAATCGCAGCGGTGTAGGCATCGAATCGGTCATTAATCGACTTGACTTCAATATAGCCATCGTCCGGGTTCTTATTTTTTTGACCCGCGGCGAAGGCGATGACCAAAATGATCGCAATGACAGCCAAGACAATCAGTAGTGTTTGCGCAGCAAAAAGCCCGAGTTCGTATAAAAATTCCACTGTGTTGTCCTATGGCTTAGCCGTTATATGCATCTAAGAAGCTTGTAATCAACTGACCCGCAATCGAGAAAGGCGGTGGTACGGGTGGCAGGTTGTCTGGCTTACACCAAAGAGCCTCATCGATTTCTTCTGGATCAATATTGATTTCGCCTGACTTCCATTTAGCTGTGAATCCCAACATTAATTGCCCTGGGAAAGGCCACGGCTGAGAGCCGTGATATTGAATGCTGTCGACCTCAAGACCGACTTCTTCCATAACTTCCCGTTGAACCGCTTGCTCACAGGTCTCGCCGGGCTCTACAAAACCTGCCAGGCAGCTATAAAAGCGCCGATTGGAGCCCGCACCTGCGGCGAGCAGCATCTCGTCACCGCGAGACACCAATACAATGACACAGGGCGACAAACGTGGGTAAACACTTAATCGGCACGGTTCACAGTGTCGACTCTGTCCCTTGTCGGCAAGCACGGTCGCCGCACCGCACCGTCCGCAATGTCGGTGGTCACGCTCCCAATTGAGTAATTGATAGGCGCGGCCGATGGTATCGAAATACGCCTGGCTTGTGCGCCCCAGTAAGGCAAAGAGATTACCACTCGTATACTTCATGACATCTATCTGTGCCGTCTCGACCATGCAGGCGTAAACTGGTTGATCGTCTAGATAGCCCACAGAGGTCAGGTCTCTCACTTCGTCGAAATCTGCCTGCAAATTGCCCAGCCTAATAGGAGCGCCCTGACTCCCCATGAACTCGCTAACCAGATTCCTGCCATGAAATGCCCACACAAGACTGTCTTGACTCGCAGGCGCGGTGGGTCTTAAAAAATTCAGCATGTACTTCTCCTCGGGCGCCCATACTAGGTCCAGAGCACCTCCTGCTCAAGTATTGTCGAATGCTGGGGCTTACTGAGACCGAAAGTACCTTCCAAGGATATCTCCCTTCGTTTAATCTGGAGCACCCCATGCGGGTCCAACCCGAATTTCGCAACGTATATCCTCGGCGTTCTGGGCGCTTGGAAACTTACTATAAAAGGACACAGCTGTATGAATACCGCGGTAGCCAATCCCTACTGGCACAATTTTCTCGGGTCATCGCCCGATTGGTATAAGAAAACAATTATTGCTTTCTTGATTATCAACCCAATACTTTTTAACACCGTCGGACCGTTTGTTACGGGATGGGTTTTGATCGGCCAGTTTATCTTTACGCTGGCGTTGGCGCTGCAGTGCTACCCACTTCAACCGGGTGGTCTATTGGCCATCGAGGCTATCGCGATTGGCATGGCCGATCCCCACACCGTATTTCACGAGGCAGAAGCTAATTTTGAGGTGATCTTGCTGCTAATGTTTATGGTGGCTGGTATCTACTTCATGAAAGAGCTTCTGCTCTTCATCTTTACAAAGATTCTGCTCCGCGTTAAATCGAAAAAAGTGTTGTCCCTACTGTTTTCACTCGTTGCCGCGATCTTATCCGCATTTCTTGATGCGCTTACCGTAACCGCGGTATTGATCAGCGTGGGCGTTGGCTTCTTTACCGTTTACCACAAAGTGGCGTCGGGCGCTGAGTTCGACGATTCGCAGCACGACCATACAACTGACGACACCGTGAAAGCGGAGAATGAGGCCGACCTCGAACAGTTCAGAGCATTTCTGCGAAGTCTTCTGATGCATGGCGCCGTGGGTACTGCGCTAGGCGGTGTCTGCACCCTTGTCGGCGAGCCACAAAATTTGTTGATCGCAACAGTGGCTGACTGGGACTTCGTTGAATTCTTCTTGCTTATGGCACCGATCACGATGCCTGTTTTGGTTGCGGGACTGCTTACGTGCTTGATTCTTGAGCAGACAGGCATGTTCGGTTATGGCGCTCAACTCCCACCGAAGGTTCGAACTGTCCTAGAGGAGTTTCAGGCCCAAGAGAATGCAAAAGCAACCCCCGTTTCGAATGCCAGGCTTGTTATACAAGCGTTGGTTGCTGTAGTGCTCGTTATTGGTTTGGCGCTTCACCTAGCGGCCGTTGGTCTGATTGGGTTGATGATTATTGTCCTGCTTACAGCATTCAATGGGATTGTAGAGGAGCATAAACTAGGGCATGCCTTCGAGGAGGCCCTGCCCTTTACAGCGCTCTTAGTTGTCTTTTTTGCAATTGTCGCCGTGATTCACGAGCAGCACCTGTTCTCGCCTGTAATTGAGGCGGTGCTTGCGATGGAAAGCAGCGTTCGACCTGCGATGTTCTTCCTGGCTAACGGCATTTTGTCGATGATCTCAGACAACGTTTTCGTCGCCACGGTATACATCTCGGAAGTCAAGACAGCGCTAGACAACGGTGTGATTTCGAGAGCCGAATTCGATCAACTGGCGGTCGCAATTAACACAGGTACAAATCTCCCGTCTGTGGCAACACCCAACGGTCAGGCCGCGTTTTTGTTCTTGCTTACGTCGGCGCTCGCACCGCTCATACGTCTCTCTTACGGACGAATGGTGATCATGGCATTGCCCTACACAATCGTACTGACTGCAGTGGGCTTAACGGCGGTTATTTACGCCCTGTAAGTGTGGGTGGTGCCTTCCACTTAAACGTCATATGGTGCCCTATCGGCGCCATATGGCACCCTCCTCGCAACGCTGGCTGAGCACATCAAGGCGCGCCTCATGGGCCGCTAGCTCACTCTCAGAGGGCTTGATCACTTTAAGCCTGGGTCGTCCTTGCTGTAGTCGCCTGATGGCGGATGCGCTGGTCGCACCGGAACCTTCAACCTCCTCATCCGCTGACAGGCCTAAACTCGTTTGACCACCTGTCATTAACAGGTAAACGTCGGCAAGAATTTCTGCATCAAGCAACGCGCCGTGTAAGGTGCGGTTACTGTTGTCTACAGCGTATCGTTGGCACAGCGCATCTAGATTATTCCGCTGACCCGGGTGTTTATTACGCGCGAGTTGCAGACTGTCAGTGATTTTGCAGATAGACGAGATCGATGCGCTATTAGCGTCCAGTAATTTGAATTCTGCCTCCATAAAACCGATGTCAAATGGCGCGTTGTGGATGACCAGTTCAGCCCCTCGTATAAAGTCGAGAAATTCATCTGCCACGCGCGCGAACACAGGCTTGTCTGCCAGAAATTCTTCAGTAATCCCGTGCACCTCCAAAGCGCCCTGATCGATAGGTCGCTGAGGGTTGATGTACTGGTGGTAATGACGTCCAGTCAATTTCCGATCAACAATTTCGACACAGCCTATCTCGATGATACGGTGGCCTTGGCTTACCTCTAGACCCGTTGTCTCTGTATCTAATACAACCTGTCGCACATTAACCTCGCTCTAGAAAGTCCATGGCTGTGTTCGCGAGCGCATCGGCGCGTTCGTTTTCGGAGTGCCCAGCATGACCTTTCACCCAACGCCATTCCACCTGGTGATGGCTACATTGCGCGTCGAGTGACTGCCAAAGATCTCGATTTTTGACTGGCTTTTTGGCAGCAGTCCGCCAGCCATTCGCTTTCCAGTTTTTTATCCACTTTGTGATGCCGTCTTTGACATACGTGGAGTCGGTCGTGAGTTCAACAATGCAGGGTTCACTGAGTGCCTCTAAAGCACTAATCGCGGCAAGTAATTCCATGCGATTGTTGGTCGTCTCAGGCTCAGCGCCCGATAATTCTCGCTCGCGATCACCAAAGCGTAGAATCGCCCCCCATCCTCCAGGGCCGGGGTTGCCTCGGCATCCCCCGTCAGTGAACACCTCAACTCGCTTCATTTAACTGGATCATTCCTCTGATGGGTTTCAGAGCCCACTGCTGGCCTCGATACTGATATTGGTACCAACTTTGGTCTGACTTTTTGCCGCTGAATCCCTTTGATACCAGCTCCTACTTGTTTCCGGGCGTGTAGAACGAAAGCACCACCCATAGGCACTCGATGCTCGACCAGCCAATCGTCAAAGCGCGCCATCCACCTGAATAACCGCCCATTGCCGATAGGCCGGATGATTAATTTATGACGAGGCTTATCAACTTGAAAATTCAGCAGTGATAACCAGTCCATCAATCTTGGGATCCGTTCTAGCTTCAGACCACGCCATTTTGCGGGGAAAACGAACCTGTTTATCAACCACCCTAGACCAAACACGGTCTCTGGATTGAATCCCACGATAATAAGGTTTCCATTGGCCACCAGTACTCGATGCGCCTCTCGTAGGGCTTGATGGGGCTCCTCGCATACCTCAAGCCCATGGAATACAACAACCGTATCAATGGACTCGGTATCAAAAGGAAGACTCTCGTCTGAACAGATAACGCTTTGTGCGCCTTTCACCGTCGCGCCATCAGGTGTTGCTATGAGCTTGGTCTGCGAATGAGCAAGCTCCTCAACCGACACGCTCGGCGGAACACCCAAAAATAAAGTGTGGTAACCAAATAGTCGCTCGAGTTGGCTGTCGAGTTCGTTGATAATCTGGTGATAAAGGCGCTTGCCGACTGCCGTGTCGGCATACCAGCCTGTGAGGTAATCTTTTGTACTGCGACGCATTTGAATTGTAGTTTGCTTTCCCATTGTGCAAGGGTATCTTTTCCCCGAGCCCCTGCAAACACTCTGTACTAATTGAGCGCTGATTTATGAATATTGTTCCAATTCCTGCTTTTTCTGATAACTACATTTGGATGATCGAGCGAGAGGGCCGGGTAGCCGTTGTCGACCCGGGTGATGCCAATCCGGTACTAGCGGTCCTTACAGAACGCGGCGTGACACTTGATACCATCATCATCACCCACCACCACTTCGATCACACTGGCGGTGTAAAGGCGCTCAAGGCTGCGACCAACTGCCGGGTGGTTGGACCAGACAACCCGAAAATTGAGGGTATCGATGAGGTGCTTGTCGATGGTGATGTGGCTCGTGTGCTGGGTTACGACTTGGCTGTATTGGAGGTTCCTGGGCATACGCTGGATCACATTGCATTGCATTGTAGCGGTGAATCCGTGCTGTTTTGTGGAGATACACTGTTTGTTGGCGGCTGTGGTCGTGTCTTCGAAGGTACTTTCCCAATGATGCAGGCGTCACTCGCGAAACTTGCTGGACTTCCCCCCGAAACGGCGGTCTATTGCACTCATGAGTATACGCTCGCGAATCTTGCGTTTGCTAAGAAAGTTGAACCTACGAATGCTGACTTACTGGCACATATTGAAACGTGCGAGCAGAGACGTGGCGATGACTTACCGACGGTTCCCTCAACTATCGAGCAGGAACTGCGCATTAATCCATTTCTGCGCTGGCGATCCTCTGCCATCGCGAGCCAACTCAAGCAAGAAGGTCGCCACAGAGGCGATTCGCCTTCCGACATCTTTGGTGCAGTCAGGGGGTGGAAGGATGAGGGCTAGCTCTGAGGCAATAACTTAGCATCATTAAACTTTTCAATAAGCCTGATCAGCCCTTCACCCCTACTGTCTGTGCGCCAAGCCAGCAGCATGTCGACATCCGGAGGTTCGCTGTCTGCCTCTATCGCGATTAGTTGCCCCGCTTGAATGTGGGGCAATGCGACTTGCGGGGGTAGGAAACCTATCCCGAGCCCTTGAATTTGCGCGGCAACCTTGGACTCTAAAGAGTCTACCAACAACGTACGTTTAGGGTTAATTGTGACGAGGTTTCGTTTTGGAGACGTAGAGGAAGAATCTTTTACCACGATCCAGCGAGCACTCTCGAGTTCACTATTCGTCAGTGAGTGCCGTCGTTTAGCCAGATTGTGTTTTGGACTTATTGCCAAAACATTTTTTGCCTTTCCGAGGCATAAGGTCTGTAGTCCGAGCTCTGGGGGCTTGGGTGCAACCGCACCTACAATCAAATCTACCCGATTTGAAGTAAGAGCCTCCCACGTCCCCTGCAGTACTTGATTTTCGAGATGAAGTTCCACTTGAGGGTATTCATCCAAGAACTCCGAAATCACGCCCATCACCGCATCAGTCGATATCCATGTATCGACCGCGACCCGGATCTTCGGTTCAACGCCTGTTCCAATGGCTATTGCTTGCGCCTCAAGTGATTCAACAGAGCTCAAGATATCGCCGCCTTCATCGCAAATATGTAATGCAGCTTCTGTGAGGCGGACCGTCCGCCCTTGTGGACGCAGTAATGTAATGCCAAGGGAATTTTCATACTTGTCTATTTGATAGGTAAGGGCTGAGGCGGCTTTGCCACTGAGAGCGGCCGCCTTGTTCAGTGTTCCAACATCCCTAATCTGTCTCAGGAGTCGAATAAGTTCTAGTGAGATCATGACATTTCAAAAAATTTGAATATTATTTATAAATCTACAGTATTTTTTTAATATTTGACACCCATAAAATGTGCCCCGTCTCGTCGAGGGACATCAACTTCATTCAGATCAAACGGGAGAACACATGAACACATTATTTGCGGGCAATAACAGAATAGCTGATATACCCATCCGCATTGCTTTCGGTGCAATATTCGTCGCTCACGGTGCACAGAAGTTATTCGGCTGGTGGGGCGGCTACGGATTGGAGGCTACCGGTCAGTGGATGGGTTCCATCGGGTTAGAGCCAGGACTTCTAATGGCGATGTTGGCAGGCAGTATAGAGTTCTTTGGTGGCATTGCACTCATTCTTGGCGCGCTGACGCGGCCAGTGGCTTTGCTTTCAACTCTGCTGATGCTGATTGCCCTTACCTCAGTCCATTGGTCAAATGGCTTTTTTGTCAGTGCCAATGGGTATGAGTTTGCTTTGGCGTTAACTGCTATGAGTGCCTACTTAACCATAGCTGGCAGCGGTCGATTAAGCATCGACGCAATCGCCAGAAGAGCTTAAGGAGAATTACGGTGGGTCTCATTATTGATGGCAATTGGGTCGACCAATGGTACGACACGGAAAAATCCGGTGGGCGCTTTGAGCGACAAAACAGCGCTTTTCGTGATTGGGTTGGTGCGGATGACGGGCGCTTCGCAGCGGAATCAGGGCGTTACCATCTGTACGTGTCGCTCGCCTGCCCCTGGGCTCACCGCACCCTAATTTTTCGCTCATTAAAGCAACTCGAAAATCATATTTCCGTCAGTGTGGTCGATCCACTGATGCTGTCGGAAGGTTGGGTATTTTCAGAACCAGAACCCCTCATGGGTTGTCGGCGCATGTATGAGGTTTACCTGGCGGCAAACATCGGCTACGAAGGTCGTGTAACGGTGCCTGTGCTGTGGGATAAGAAGGAGGCCACCATCGTTAACAACGAAAGCGCTGACATCATCAGAATGTTCAATACGGCGTTTAACGGGCTCACCGGCAACGCTGAGGATTTTTACCCCGAGCATTTACGGGCGGAAATCGACACCTTCAACGAGCGTGTTTATCACGATATCAACAACGGCGTATACAAAGCGGGCTTTGCGACAACACAGGATGTATATGAAGAGGAGTTCAGTCGTGTCTTTAATGCCCTAGACTGGCTCGAAGAACGACTTTCCAAGTCTCACTATGCCGTAGGGGGGCAATGTACAGAGGCGGACTGGCGGCTCTTTACCACGCTTGTGCGCTTCGACTCGGTATATCACGGGCACTTCAAATTGAACCGGCAAAAGCTCTCAGAATTTTCGGCAATCAGTGATTACGTAGCGCGTCTATCCGCTATACCCGGCGTCTCAGGAACCATCAATCAAACGCACATCAAGCAACACTATTACGGGAGCCACGCAAGTATTAATCCAACAGGAATCGTGCCGCTGGGCCCCTTCTAGATGGAAACTTCAGCTAGATGGAAACTTCAGCTAGATGGAAACTTCAACGAAAACAGCTATCGCGGGAAAATAGAGCGCGGCTTTAGTGGCGACAACCTTCAGCCCGTTTTGCTCATCGTAGGTTTTGATGAGCGAGCAGTAGGTTTGCAGTTGCTCTTTGTATTTTTGAGACTCTCTCCCAATAAATTGATCGAGAGGTTCGTCCTCTGTTGGTTGGCTGGATTTGTAGTCGATAACCCATCGCGTTCTCGAGTTGCTCTCGATAAACGTGCGATCAATTATGAGCTCGCGTTGTGTTTCTCGATGCCACAGTGAGAGCTCGCTTTTGGCGTCGTAATGTTCGCTCGAAACGAGCCAGCGTCCACGTCCATCACGAAGCAATCGATTTAGGTCTTGTTCGATGCTATTCATCTGTGTCGCAAGGGCATTCTCGGAAATACCCGCATTGACAAGCTGAAAGCGTGCGGCTGCCAGTATCTCCAAAGGACAGGAATCGGGCACTTCGGGCAGGTTAGAGAGCAGCTCCATAGCTCGATGAAGCGCAACACCGTATCGCCTTTGATTAAGGTTTCCGACCGGCGTTGTCACGGTTTTCGTCGATGAGGCGACGTTGGCGTCAACCGGCCCCTTGGGCGCAAGCATGCTCTTAACGCGACGCAAGGTTCGCACGGCTCCCGGGGTCTCGTTTGAGCCAGTGTCAGGGATTGTCGGTACGGGCTCATATCCGACGGAAGTGCCCGCCGCCTCACAGAATCGTGACCAGAACGCGTTTGTTCTCGTCGGTGGCCACGCCTTGTCAGATTTCTGAGTTGCAGTAATGGTGCAAGAGCATTTGGCGCGTGTAACCCCAACGTAAAAGAGACGAATAAGCTCCTGCTGCTCTTGTGCTTTGTTCAAATAGGCGAGGTACGTATAGACCGAACCTTGCGTTTGGGCTTGGGGCTTAGCAGCAATCATCAAGCCTTTGTTTCCGTCCCGATACCATCGCAGCAACGGCGAGTCTCCAGAGCGTCCCGTTTTGGCGGCGCCGACGATAAAAACGTGATCAAACTCAAGACCTTTACTCTTGTGCAAGGTCATCAATTCTACAGTTGCAGTTGTCGACTCCGCTCTTGAGTATCCCCGCATGAACCAATCGTTCAGTGCAGACACATCAAGCCGATTTGAAGAGATTTCTTGCGCTCGGATCTGCTCGAAAAGTGCCTTGGTATCGTGCGCCTCAGAAGACGAGTAAGCCAAGTACCCTCCCAACCTACGCCAAGTCTGTTCGACCCAGACCGTCAAATCGACTCTGTCGCGCTTTGACTCCGCCCATATCAGGGCGTCAAGCATGTGGAGAGTGCGAGCACGGCCATCATCAGAAATTTCAGTGGCTCCCCTTTGAAGCAATTCAGCGAGATCTGAAACCGACTGCTCAAGTATGGTGGATGCGAGAAGTCCAATGTCTCTGAAGGTAACCCCCACCATGGGCGTTCTTAAGAGCGCAATCAACGCAACGGTATCGGCGGGGTTTGCAAGCCAACGCACCAACGACATTAGGTCCGAGACTGCTGAGCGTTGGCTATAAGGCGTTAAATCAGATCCAACAACATCGATACCGGCCTGGGTGAGAGCAAGGCTCGTCGGGGTTATCGCTGTTCGACTTTTACCCAGTACAGCAATACTCGCGCCCCGTTCATTCATCTGTATGCGTGCAATTTTCTCGACGACAAATGCTGCCTCTCGGTCCTCATCATCAGGAAACACATGAACGGCAACCGATTGCCCCTCTAATGCCGGATTAACCGCCTCAGCGTGGGTCAATGGAACGACACCTAGTCGAGAATCGCCATTGTCGGGAATCAATGCCTTGAACTGTCGATTAACCCAAGAAACCACGTTTCCCTGAGTTCTAAAGTTTTGGGTGAGAGCCCGGGATTCAAGAGCTACTCCGGCAATACCTTCACTACTCGCTTTTAAAAACAAACCTACGTCCGCGTAGCGAAAACCGTAAATGCTCTGCATCGCATCACCGACAATGAATAAGGTTCGAGGCGCCTGCGGATTCACAAAGTTGTACTCAGACCAACCGCGGCATAGCTTTTCCAGCAGTTGAAACTGGGTAAGCGAGGTATCTTGAAATTCGTCAACCAGAATGTGCTGGAGTTGATAGTCAAGGCGCAGTGCTAAATCAGTAGGTTCAGTGTCATCACCTAGCGCGATATCCGCAGCCATAGCCATATGAGTGTGGTCGACCATGCCGCGAGTCTGAAAAACCGCAAGCAATTGCGCTGCGAGCACCGGTAGGACCCGGGACAGCCGCAGCACGCCTTCCCACTCTTCCGAGGCCAGACTAAGCGTCGGGAGTACGGCGATTTCCCTCAGAATTTCTATGCACTCGGATTGGTTTCCAATCTCGGCTACTCGGTCAATCAGCTGTTTTTTGATCTCCGTATCCAGCTTGGCTCTGAAGCCCCAATTCTTATCAAAGCTCTTGCGAGGTGTGCCCTCCTTTATCAGTACAAAGCCAACGAACCACTTCCAATGGGCTAAGGACGACAAATCACCGCTCAATTGCAAGGCATTACCCTCGAATGTGCTTGCCTTCCCTTCCTCTACAGAACCGTCTGCAAGCGATAACTGTAGCCTTTGCTTTGCTTGATTCGCTGCTTCAACGACATCAGATCGCCACTGACTTGGGAGCCGATCGAGGGCTCGAGCGAGGCGATCTGAAACAATTTTCTCGAGCGTTTCAAGCGCAAGCTCGGCGGCGGCCTCCGGGGCTTCATGCTGTCCAAGCGCTGACAACCAATCGCCCCTCTGCGCTAAGAGCGAGACGAGTAATTCACTGCAGCGCTGCCAGTTATTTTCCATTAGCAAGAGCAGTTCCCTGAGGGCCTCACCGCGCTGAGAGTCCTCTCCCAGCAAACCATAGAGATCATCAACTGCCTCCGCATACAGCCAGGATGCGTCATCAGCAATCAGCGCTCCACCACCTAGTCCACTCGTCACGGGCATTGAGCGATTCAATTGAGCGGATAAACCATCAATCGTTCTGATGTTCAGCTTTTCGGCATTCAGCGACCAATCCATTGTCTCAGCATGCTCGAGTGCGTTCTGTGCCAATTGCAGGCTCAGAGCCTCGTGTTCAGTGGTCGCAGTAACCCCCTGTTTAGCTCGCTCGAGTGTTAAGAGCACACGACTTCGCATCTCAGCCGCTGCTTTTCTGGTGAACGTAATCGCAAGGATTTGTTCAGGCCGTTCAACGCGGGACAATAAGGCAAGTATTCGTTGAGTCAGAAGGCTTGTCTTACCCGACCCAGCTGGCGCCGTGACACAGAAGCTTTGGTCAACAGACAGTACCTCTTTGCGAATCGCTTGATCAGTCATGAGCTGTCACGTCCGCTTCCTCGGCATCATCGCTACCATCTTGTACTTTTGATCGGCAAATTGCGGCGTAATCGCAATAACGACACGCCCGGGCTGAAGGCGTTGCCACCACGACACCTCGGATAAAGTCAGCCACCAATCGGTCAAGTTCACCTCGCCACTGCCCCCTTAATTCGGGCCAGCTCAACTCAGCCTTCTCTTCTAATTCTCTGTGAGACGCCGCATCGCTCTTACCTACCCCTATCGCCGCACCAAGAGGTCGATAGCCCGGCTTGTCACTCGTCACCGACGCGACGGCCACTGCGATGACATCGTCAATGACCTCGCTGTAGCAGGGTAATTGAGGGGCCTTAATGGGTACCCGAGTCCAGTCACCTAAGCTATTGCTCGTCTTTGATTTATAGTCGATGACGACCCTCCCGCCGTCGGCAAGCTGATCGACACGATCGACCTTGAAAGACAGAGATAGGCCTCGAACCTCCCACTCATACGAAACTTCGCGGCCGCGGACTTCGAATGGGATCGTTCTCTTTCTTTCGATCTCAAGCCACTTCACCACAGCCGTCTGGAGCCTTTTGCGTTCAAGATCGATGACCTCGAGCCCAACCCGGTCGCGAGTATGGGTCTTCATGGATGCCAACGCTTTATCAACTGAGTGATTAACAATGACTACTTGTTGATGCGCTCCTATTTTCAACAAGTGCTCGGAACCACTGAGTTCTTCAAAGGTATGGAACAGTGTTGCGTGTAACAGTGCGCCACGTTCTGCCGCCGATAAACCAATCTGCGCCTCTCGAAGCGCAGAAATACCCAAACGGTGTTTTAAATGGGCCTTCAACGGACACATCGCTTGATCTTCGAGAAGACCAACGCCACCTGTTTGCGGTGAAGGCGTTATCGCTTCATGACCGATATCATCCACCAACTCCTCTACCGTCGGACTTACACCCTCGAAATTTTCCTCCTCTGGGGCAATCACCTGAACTGGCTCAGCACAAAACCGGCTTGGTAGCGCCTCTAATCCATCTATGGCCTCGTGGAATGAAAGCGTTAAGGCGGCCTCATCATTCAGGCGTCCAAGCAGTCGTCTGCTGATGGCTTCAGACTCGTGCTCAAAGACTGATCGGATATTGTAGTCGCGGCAAATTTGCCAGGGAATCAAGCTGAGAAGCTGAGGTGGTCCTGGTAGCGACTCTGAAGCGGCCCCTACCACCCTTGCAGAGTCGAACGACAGTCCAAAGGTGTCGCGAAGAAACATGACCTGCAAGGGAGATGATGCGGTCTGAGGCTGGAATATTCTCTGCGAGAGAGAATAGTTCAGCTTTTCGACGAATCTCAGTAAGCTGAAAGCCTCGTTATCTAGTGGATTCACTTGGATGGTTTCTAGGACATCTGAAAACTGCTCATATTGCTGATACTCAACAGAGTCCAAGGCCGCCGCACCTGGCCACCCCGCTTTACTCGCGAACTCAGCAAACAACTCACACCACTTCAGCGAAGTGAACTTCGATGAGGATAATCTCTCAGTTCGCGCCCAATTCAGCGCCTCGGTCAGACCCGAATCTGGTGTGACGAGATTGAGCTTTGAAAGCGCCTGTGCGAGGGAAAAACGTTTTTCCTCCGTCAAAAATAGTGCGCGTATGAGCTTCACCTTATCGGCACCATTGTTCCAATAAAAAAAAGGCGATCGAATTAACGCGAGTATGTCCTCGCGTGAAACACTTCCCGAAAGCAGGCGCAGAACCAAAATAAGATCACGGTATATCGGCGTCTTGGAAAGCTCTACGCCTCGGCTGAAGTTCACTGGCAGCTGTGTGAAGGCCTGTCCGTCAACGTCAAACTGGCGCCTCAAACACTGCTCGAGCTCAGCTCTATCTTGTTGATAGTCGATGAGAACAATAACGGCAGACTGGCCCGCATCGTAGGCTAATTTGCCCCAACGCGCCGCGGCTGCTAATTCGTCGGATCGAGTCTCATAGGCATGCGTCTCAACCTGTGTTTCGAGCGATTTTGAGTGATGCCAAGTGCATTTACTGAAGCACTGGGTTAAGACCTCTGAAAGAGCCGGTCCCGGGGCTTCCTCCGATAGAAATAGCACCTCAGACGCTTTTTCTTCAACACCTTTGGCAATGATCTCATAGGTATCTTCCAACAGTATCCAACGCTCGCGTACGAGCTTTGCGTCGAACGCGTCAAGCCAAGCCAAGAAGTTTTTGGTGTCGACTTCGGACTGAAACCGTCTTCGATTTTCCTCGTAAGCCATTGAGACTTGGTGGATTTTAAGGGCTACACGGCATCTCGCCGCCAATTGCGCTGCGGACTCTGATTGGAGCAGGCTGAAGGTCGTATGAGTGGCGCTGTGGTCTTCGATAACACGACGCCACAACTCGCTAGATTCCGCCATCGAGAGTAATCTGCGCGGACGCTCATATCTTTCTTCGATACTGGACCAGATTGCTATCAACCAGGACTCAATCGAGAGAATTGCAGGCTTCTCGCTAACTTCCTCATTTTGGAGGGATACCTGTTGTACTAGATGCCGTGCCAAGCGCTGGGTGGCCGTGATTACCACCCCACCACGATCCAAAGTCGCATTAATCGTCTCGATCGAAGGCAGGCTGTTTACTGCGGGTAAGGTCATTATTCACTTATACAGCAAGGCGACAGTCGAATAAATTCGCATTAAAGGCGATCAGCGTCATGACTCGCGAATTAGGACACGGTATCCTCAGCCCTCTTTCACACAAATAGTCCTAAACATGACTCAATCATCGGTACACAACGTCAACGTAGCGGCGCAAACAACGCTTATCGCACCCAATGCGCTGAGGGATTCGGTTCCTGTAGAAAATGCCACTTTTGATTTTGTGAGCAACTCACGATCAACGATCAGTAATATTCTCGATCGCAAGGACCCCCGCCTCATCGTTGTGATTGGTCCATGCTCTATTCACGATCGTGATGCCGCTATCGAGTATGCCCGCCGCCTCAGGCCCCTGGCTGAAGAGTTGAGCGATTCACTGTATATCGTCATGCGGGTCTACTTTGAAAAGCCCCGAACCACAACTGGGTGGAAAGGCCTTATTAATGACCCCCACATGGATGATTCTTTCGACATCGAGAAAGGATTGAAAATCGGTAGGACCCTACTTAGAGACCTATTGGCGATGGGGCTACCGACTGCCACAGAGGCGCTTGACCCAATTACACCGCAGTACTTGCAAGATCTGATTTGTTGGTCCGCCATTGGCGCAAGAACAACGGAGTCGCAAACACACCGTGAAATGGCCAGTGGCCTCTCCTCCGCTGTTGGTTTTAAAAATGGTACCGACGGTAGTTTGGACGTAGCGATCAACGCATTGAAATCTGTGCAGCACCCCCATCGTTTTCTTGGCCTAAATTCTGAAGGCGTCGTATCTGTATTTGAAACGAAAGGGAATCCCTATGGACACGTTGTGCTTCGTGGAGGGAGTAACGGACCCAATTACGATAGTGTGAATATCGCGATGTGTGAAACCGCACTCGAGGCAGCGGGATTACCAACCAACATCATGGTGGATTGCAGTCATGCAAACTCAAGCAAGGACCACAATGTCCAGCCCCTCGTAGCACGTGATGTCGCCAATCAAGTCGTTAAGGGGAACAAGTCCATTATAGGTTTAATGCTTGAGAGTCACTTGCACGCTGGGCGCCAGAACATTCCCGAAAACCTTGCTGATTTAGCCTACGGTGTGTCGGTTACCGACGCTTGTATTGACTGGGAAACGACGGAAACGACGCTGCGAGAGGTTGCGGACAGCGTCCGCGGCGCACTGCACTCACGCAATAGTTGAGGCTTGCGCGTTAGCGGGTTCGTGTTTTGGGCGCGCGGGTATACCCTGAACTACCTCGATAAATTATGCAGTAAGGTCTCAATAAAACGCGTTACTACGATCAGTGTGGTCGGTCATGTCACGCACACCTGCTAGCTCGGGTATCTGCTCGATAAGCGTTTTTTCAACACCATCCTTGAGCGTGATGCTAACAGCGCTGCACCCCTGACAACCACCACCAAACTGAAGGATGGCAAACTGGTCGTCTGTGACCTCGACCAAGGACACATCACCACCGTGCGCGGCCAAAGAGGGGTTAACCTCGTTATAGAGCACATAGTTGATTCGGTCTTCGATTGAGCTATCCGCATCAACGCGCGGCATTTTAGCGTTCGGCGCCTTGATCGTAAGCTGGCCGCCCATCCGGTCTTTCGCGTAATCAACCACGGCATCCTCTAAAAATGGAATGCTGCGCTCCTCGATCCAAGCAGTGAATAACTCGTAGTCTTGTGAAACATCGCTTGCCTGCATGTCACCTTCGCGACAGTAGGCTATGCATGTCTCAGCTCGGGGAGTACCAGGGTTGTTAATGAAAACTCTTACACCAAGCGCGTCTGCCTGCTTCTCAAGCAGCTCCTTCAGATACTCTCGCGCCGATTCGGTTATTGTCACCATAATTGTCTCCCCGTTTGGACAGTGCAAGAGTACCAGAACCGCATGGGTTTGTAGCAATGACTTGCAATTGTTAAATTACAAAATAGAATAACGATATTCTTATTGGAGATATGTAATGAGCACAAAAACGTATCGCATTATTCAAAGTACTCTAGCGGCCGCCATTGGAGTTCAGAGCAAAAAAAACCGCGAACGCGACTTTCAAGAAGGAAACGCCGGCACGTTTATCGCTGCCGGCATTATTTTCACCGCCTTGTTTATTGCGACGGTAATGACAGTTGTACAGCTAGTAACTGCTTAGGCAGACAAGCCTGACAACCACTGCACGACTGCAAGTACGGCAACCGCGACCACCACAACGGCAACAATTGCGTCTGCCGTGCTGTCATCTAAATTACTTTTAGCCATCATATCCCCCTAACGACCGATCGAATTGTGTTGATATACGGCGCTTTACAGCGCCGTTTCTAGCTCCGGTAGTGCCGAAAACAAGTCCGCAACGAGACCATAGTCCGCCACCTGGAAAATAGGCGCGTCTTCGTCCTTATTGATAGCAACGATTACTTTACTGTCCTTCATGCCAGCAAGATGCTGAATAGCACCTGAAATGCCGACGGCAATGTACAAGTCCGGTGCGACAATCTTACCTGTCTGGCCTACCTGGTAGTCGTTAGGAACAAAGCCTGCGTCCACTGCAGCGCGTGATGCACCAATCGCAGCATTTAGCTTGTCCGCAATACCTTCAAGCATTGAGAAATTATCGCCGTTTTGCATACCACGGCCGCCAGAGACCACCACCGATGCAGAAGTTAGCTCTGGACGATCCGAAACTGCCACCTCTTCACCGATAAAGCTTGAGACACCCGCATCATGAGCGCCTTCAACAGCTTGTACTGACGCACTACCGCCCTCTGCAGGAACCGCATCAAATGCAGTGGTTCGAACAGTAATGACCTTCTTACTGTCTGAGCTTTTAACCGTAGCGATGACGTTACCGGCGTAGATGGGACGCTCAAAAGTGTCCGCGTCGATAACTGCCGTAATGTCTGAGATCTGTGCAACATCAAGAAGCGCCGCAACGCGGGGCATAACGTTTTTGCCGTTTGCAGTGGCAGGCGCCATCACGCAATCGTAGCTTGCTGCCGCATCGGCCACTGCGAGACTTACGTTTTCAGCGAGCTGATGTTCGTAGGCTGCATTATCCGCACAAAGCACAGTACCCACGCCAGCCACTGCCGCCGCTGCGTTTGCCGCGCCTTCACAGCCGCTTCCAACAACGAGAATATCGACATCACCACCAAGCTGCTGCGCAGCCGCTACAGCGTTAAGCGTCGCCGCCTTGAGAGTTTGGTTATCGTGTTCAGCAACAATTAATGTCTTCATTAGATCACCTTTGCTTCGTTCTTGAGCTTGTCTACCAACTGCTCTACTGATTCAACTTTGATACCTGCCGAACGCTCAGCGGGTGGCTTAACACCAACGAGCGCAACGTGAGATTGAATATCAACACCCAGATCCGCTGGAGACATTGTCTCGAGTGGCTTTTTCTTCGCCTTCATGATGTTAGGCAGTGATGCATAACGTGGCTCGTTCAAGCGAAGGTCAGTTGTTACAACAGCCGGCATTTTTAACTCAACCGTTTGAAGACCACCATCGATTTCACGTGTCACTTGGACTGTGCCGTCACCGACGTTTACTTCGGAGGCAAAAGTGCCCTGCCCCATGCCTGTCAATGCTGCGAGCATCTGACCAGTTTGGTTGTTATCGCCATCGATAGACTGCTTGCCCAGAATAACGAGATCCGGAGACTCAGCAGCAACAACACCTTTAAGCAACTTCGCCACTTCCAGCGGCTCTGGACGACCATCGGCTTCAACATGAATCCCGCGATCTGCACCAAGTGCCAAAGCCGTGCGGATTTGCTCCTGACAGCTCTTGTCACCTATAGAAGCAACAACAACTTCAGACGCTGTGCCCGCTTCTTTGAGGCGAACCGCTTCCTCTACCGCGATTTCACAGAATGGGTTGATCGCCATTTTGACATTGTTTAGCTCTACATCAGAGCCGTCTGCTTTGGCGCGAACCTTGACGTTGTAATCAACAACGCGCTTCACTGCGACGAGTACTTTCATAGCATCTCCACTGAAAGTTAACGTGTATAAATTTCTCAATGATCAATGATCAAATTATTGCTCGCGTTACTACACCTACGAGGCGCGATACTTTAACATACTGAAAGTTCAAAAAAGCGATTGTCGACGCATATTTTATGTAGATACGGCCTATTGCGACTGTTAATTGGAGGTAAGTCGTGGAACGCGAATCAATGGAATTCGATGTGGTAGTTGTCGGTGCAGGCCCTGCAGGGCTTTCAGCGGCCATCAAACTAAGTCAGTTAGCGCAGGAGCAGGAACAGGAAGTCAGCATCTGCGTTGTAGAAAAAGGCTCTGAGGTGGGTGCGCATATCCTGTCAGGTGCTGTTTTCGAGACCTCTGCTCTTGACGAATTACTGCCGGATTGGCGGTCAATGGGCTCGCCACTGACGACTGAAGTGAAAGAAGACGTTTTCTACTACTACACGTCTGGCAAGTCAGCGTTTCAGATCCCCAATCTCTTCTTGCCAGCGCCTGTTCACAACGACGGTAACTACATTGTCTCTATGGGTAATGTCTGCCGCTGGCTCGCAGAGCAGGCTGAGAACATGGGCATCGAGGTCTATCCAGGGTTCGCAGCAGCCGAGGTTCTTTTCAATGACGATGGCTCTGTTAAAGGCGTTGCTACCGGCGATATGGGTATTAGCGCTGAAGGCGAGCAGAAAGACTCTTACATGCCAGGTATGGAGCTGCACGCCAAGTACACACTATTTGCCGAAGGCTGTCGTGGCCACCTCGGCAAACAGCTCATTTCGCATTTTGGCCTTGATGAGGGTAAAGATCCTCAGCACTACGGGATTGGCATCAAAGAAGTTTGGCAAATCAAACCCGAGCTTCACGAGGAAGGCAAAGTTATTCACGGGCTGGGTTGGCCTCTCGCAGAGAGCGGCTCATCTGGCGGTGCGTTTATGTATCACGCAGAGAACAATGAGGTTTACTTGGGCCTCATTACCGATCTGAACTACTCAAACCCGCATGTGAGTCCTTTTGAGGAATTTCAACGTTGGAAAACTCACCCAAAGACAGCTAAGTACCTCGAGGGTGCAGAACGTCTCGCATACGGCGCTCGCGCATTGGCGAAAGGTGGTCTCAATTCGTTACCTAAGATGAATTTCCCAGGTGGTCTGATCATTGGTTGCGATGCGGGCACATTGAATGCTGTCAAAATTAAGGGCAATCACACCGCAATGAAGAGTGGTATTCTTGCTGCCGAAGAAGTGGCAGCGGCGCTCATGTCCGAGAG
>CBFIBL010000037.1:0-57965 GCA_965660865.1 Luminiphilus sp. | reverse complement strand
TTCGATCCGTCGATGAGTGATCAATTCCAAGCCTTTTTTGAGCGGGATGACAGTTTTGCTCTAGGCGTTTGCAACGGTTGCCAGATGCTATCAGCGCTGGCGCCGCTTATCCCGGGGACTGAGCATTGGCCTCGGTTTGCTCGTAATCTTTCGGAGCAGTACGAGGCGCGACTTGTGCGTGTCCGCATTGAAAAGTCATCGAGTATTTTGATGGCCGGCATGGAGGGCTCGGAACTTCCTATCGTGGTTGCTCATGGCGAGGGACGCGCCCAATTTGTTGACTCGGGTGCGATTACGGCTATTGAGACGTCTGATCGCGTCTCGCTGCGCTATGTCGATAACTACGGGCAACAAACTCAGGCTTTTCCCGCGAATCCAAACGGTTCTCCCAACGGCATTACTGGCCTTTGCAATGCAGATGGAAGCGTCAACATCATGATGCCGCACCCCGAGCGCGTTTTTAGAACCGTACAAATGTCGTGGGCGCCAAGCGATTGGCCTGAGGATTCAGGTTGGATGCGTTTGTTCCGTAATGCGAGGGTTTGGGTCAACTAACCGTGGTGAGCATTAGCAGAAACGAGCGTCACGCGCTAAACTGCGCGCCGCTTGGCCGTGCGGCCTAGCAGCTGGGTGAATTGGAGCATCAATGCTGAATCGTTATTCCTTGTGGAAAAATTTGTTTATAGCGCTCGTGGTTGCTATGGGCTTCTATTACGCGGCCCCAAACATTTATGCGCCTGATCCCGCTCTTCAGATCGGTGGCTCGAGTGGTTCGCAGGGTGTCGATGAAGCCTTGTTAGAGCGCGCAAGCGCCGCTCTCTCGGATGCAGGTATCGGCCATTTCGGGCAAGAAGTTCAGCAGTCCGGCAAAACAGGCCTAATAAGACTCGAAAGCCGCGAGCAGCAGTTAAAGGCACAGGCAGCCCTCCAGCGAGAACTGGGTGATGGCTTCATTGTTGCGTTGAACCTTGCCCCAACAACACCTGATTGGTTGGTTCGCGGTGCCGCACAGCCCATGAAGTTAGGTTTAGACCTCAGTGGCGGCGTCCATTTCAAACTCGAGGTAGACGTCGACGCGGCGACATCGAGAAAGCTCGAGCAATACGAGAACGGTATCAAGCGTCGACTCCGAGAGGAGCGCATACGCGGACGCGTGGTCCTTCAAGGTACGCGCGTTGGCATTACTTTCCGGTCAGTCGAGGATCGAGAGGAGGCGCGTTCTCAGGTAAGAGATTTATACCCAGAGTTATTGCTCGATCGCGTTGACGAGAATGGTCCTCAGTTGTTTGCTGAGGTGACCGAGACCACCATCGCGGAGACGGTGGAATACGCAGTCGCGCAGAACCTGACAACACTTCGCAACCGAGTGAACGAATTGGGTGTTTCTGAGCCCTTAGTCCAGCGGCAGGGTAGCAACCGAATTGTCGTAGAACTCCCCGGCATTCAGGACACCGCGGAAGCCAAGCGAATCCTGGGCAAAGTTGCGAACTTAGAGTTCCGGCTTGTGGCGGAGACAAACGCGCCGCTCTCGGAGCGTCAGAAGTTTGAATACCGTGGCGAGACACGCCAAGGCATGACCGAGTGGCTCGAGCGCGACATCATTATTACGGGCGAGCGGGTATCAAATGCGGCTGCGAGCTTTGACCAAAACGGCCAGCCCAACGTTCAAATAACACTCGATGGTGAGGGTGGCATGTTGATGTCGCGCGCGACACGCGCCAATGTGAAGCGGCGCATGGGCGTGCTGTTCATTGAACGTAAATTCCGAACGCAATACGACGTCGACGACAACGGCGAGACAGTGGTGATTCGTAAGCCCTACGACGAGAAGAAGGTGCTTACCGCGCCGGTAATTCAATCAGCGCTCGGCGCACAGTTCCAAATTACGGGGCTCGACAGCCCTGCTGAATCGTCGGAGCTCGCTCTGATGCTTCGTGCCGGTGCGCTTGCCGCACCGATAAGCTTCGTTGAGGAGCGCACGGTCGGTCCGTCGCTGGGTGCTGAGAATATTGAGCTCGGAGTGAAATCGCTGCAGTTGGGTCTGGCACTCGTCGTATTGTTCATGATTGCGTATTACCGGGTCTTTGGTGTGATTGCGGTAGTGGCTCTAACGGCTAACTTGGTACTGCTTGTGGCCGTCATGTCACTATTGGGTGCGACGCTAACGCTGCCCGGCATCGCTGGGATTGTATTAACGGTAGGTATGGCGGTAGACGCAAACGTGCTTATTTTTGCTCGAATTCGCGAGGAGTTAGCTGCCGGGACGTCTAACCAGCTTGCTATTCACCGTGGTTTCGAACGTGCTGTCACCACTATTTTGGATGCCAATATCACTACATTAATTGTGGCTGTCATCCTATACGCTGTCGGCACAGGCCCCATCAAGGGCTTTGCAGTCACATTGTCGGTTGGCATCATCACCTCGATGTTTACGGCGATTATGGGCACGCGGGCCTTGGTCAACCTGGTGTACGGCGGAAGGCGGGTTCAATCGTTAAGCATTGGCCGAGTTACGATGAAACCGAACGCAAAAGCTGGGGGAGCTTCCGCATGAGATCTATTGCCTTTATGCGAGGCCGCTTTGTCGCGGCAGCCGTCTCCGGGCTTTTACTGTTGGCCACGGTTGTGTCCTTGGCAACTCAGCAGCTCAACTGGGGTCTCGATTTTACTGGCGGCACGCTTATCGAGCTTAATTATGAGCAAAGCGCCGATTTAGGTGCCATCAGAGAGAAGCTGTCGGTCAGTGGTTTTGAGGGCGCAATGGTTGTGAGTTTTGGGACCGATCGCGATGTCCTGGTCCGATTACCTATTAGTTACTCGGATGCTGAGGGCGCGCGTATGGTTGATGTACTGCGGGAATCAACCTCGCAAGACATCACGCTGCAGCGCATGGAGTTTGTTGGTCCTCAGGTGGGTGACGAGCTTCGCGAGCAGGGCGGCCTTGCAATGCTGCTGGCACTGGCACTAGTGCTCGTTTACGTGGGCTTTCGTTTCCAAGTCAAATTTGCCTTGGGTGCGGTAATTGCCTTGGCTCATGACGTGCTCATTATTTTGGGTTTCTTCTCGGTCACGCGGTTAGAGTTTGATCTGTCCGTATTGGCAGCGATCCTGGCGGTCATTGGCTACTCGCTTAATGACACCATCGTTGTCTCAGACCGTATTCGGGAAAATTTGCGTAAGATCCGAAAGATGGATCCCCTGGGAGTCATCGATGTGTCGCTGAATGAAACTCTTGGACGTACATTGGTGACGTCATTGACGACATTGCTAGTACTCACATCCCTCGCGCTGCTTGGTGGTGATATGATCTTTGGCTTCGCTATCGCACTGTTGGTCGGCGTGACAATTGGTACTTATTCCTCAATTTATGTCGCTTCTACCTCACTGCTGGCCTTGGGTGTGACCAAGGACGACGTCGCTATTCCCGTTAAAGAAGGTGAGGACCAGGACACGATCGTCCCGTAGTATCGCGTTTGGCTTTCATCTTCTATTGATGGGCAGGTATTGATGGGCAGGCGGAAGCAGAACGGCTGCTCTACTATCAAAACCGGTCGCGCGTAGGCAATCGGCTAATTCTCTAGCGAATAGCCGCCGCGAGTTGCTTGAGTAATTTTGGATTAGCACAAACGATATCGCCCGTCCCACCCATCACATCATCGCTGCCTTGAAAGTCTGTTACTAGGCCGCCTGATTCGCGAATCAAAAGAGTGCCAGCAGCAATATCCCAGGGTTTTAACCCTGCCTCCCAGAAGCCATCGAGGCGACCGGCGGCGACGTAGGCAAGATCTAATGCCGCGGCGCCGGCGCGCCGAATACCCATTGAGCTGCCTGCGACCTTTGCCAGACTTTGGACATACCAATCCATACGGTCGTCGCAGTTACCCAACCACGGTGCGCCTGTGCCAAAAAGGCATTCACGCATATCGGTTCGGTCGGAAACTCGTATGCGTCGACCATTCACTTGAGCACCTCTACCACGTGACGCGGTGAACTCTTCCTGTTTAACGGGGTCGACAATCACGGCATGCTCGAGCTTTCCGCCCTTTATGCATGCCATGCTTATCGCGTAATGCGGTATGCCTCTCATGAAATTGCTGGTGCCATCTAATGGATCGATAACCCAGACATGTTCCGCATCATCAGGCCCTGTCCGTCCACTTTCTTCGCAGATGAACGCGTGATCTGGGTAGGTGCTTTGGAGCTGGTAAATCAGTTCTCGCTCGGCGGCGAGGTCAACCTCGGTTACGAAGTCGGCTTTGCCTTTTGCCTCGAAACGCAGACGGCTCAGGTCATCTGATGCTCGGACAATCAGATTGCCCGCTTTTCTTGCGGCGCGGAGCGCGATTTTGACCATTGGTTCCATGATTGTGTCCGGGCATTTGTCGGGGCGCGATCATAGCAAGAAGCGCCGGCTCCCGTCAGGTTTTGGTACACTCGGCGCGCATTATTACAGGTACTTCCATGAATACTGACAACATCCAAGTCGTATTGGTGAATCCATCGCATCCCGGCAACATTGGTGCAGTCGCTCGAGCCATGAAAAATATGGGTCTTCGCCATCTTGTTCTGGTTGATCCTCGCAAATTTCCTGCCCCCGAGGCGGAGTGGCGTGCAGCATCAGCGCTAGACATTATCCAGAGCGCCCGGGTTGTTCCATCGCTCGACGAGGCCATTGGCGAAAGCCAGTTTGTTGTGGGTACCAGTGCGCGTGAACGACGGATACCTTGGCCAGTGCAGGACGCTCGCTTGACCGCGGGTCGCATTGTCGAGCACTCAATGAATGAAAAGGTATCGATTCTTTTTGGTCGTGAGGACAGTGGGTTGAACAATGAAGAATTGCGGCGATGCAATCTTCATTGCCATATACCGACACACCCTGACTACGAGTCCCTCAACTTGTCCATGGCCGTTCAAATCGTTTGCTACGAGATTCGTATGGCGGAGCTCGAGGGTACCCTGCCTCCGGAAGAGGATTCGCATTGGGAAAACCCCTTCGCGACATCGCAAGATATGGAATATTTTTATGAACATCTCGAGGAAACTTTGATCGATCTTGAGTTTCTCGATCCAAGCGCACCGAGGCAGCTAATGACGCGGCTTCGTCGACTTTACAACCGAGTGCGCCTCGATGACATGGAAGTGCAGATACTGCGCGGGATCTTGAAGGAAACTCGCCGGGTAATTCGGGAAAATCGCACGAAATAGAGCGTTTTACTGGTAGCGCAGGTAATTCTTGACTAAACTACTTGGGTATTACGTAAGAGCGTTATGCGAAACGAATGAAACTGACCACACGGGGCCGCTATGCGGTAACAGCGATGCTTGATCTTGCCATTCACGGTGAGAGACAGCCCATCACGCTTGCTGATATATCTCAGCGACAAGAAATTTCGCTGTCATATCTTGAGCAGCTGTTCTCAAAGTTACGCAGGGAAGATTTGGTTCGCAGTATCAGAGGTCCGGGCGGTGGTTACCAGCTGGCCCGGGGCTTTGAGTCGATTTTTGTCGCGCAAATCATCGATTCAGTTGACGAGTCGATTGACGCCACCAACTGCCAGGGCAGAGGCGACTGTAATCACGGTGAGGTGTGTTTGACCCACCATTTATGGCAAGACCTCTCAGACCAGATCCATGGCTTTTTGAGTGGAATCAGTTTGGAAGACCTCGTCAAGCGAGGTGGATTTAGGACAAGTAGTTATATGGCAGGCATTGTTGATGCGCAGCCATTGACCATCAGAGATCAATAGACCTGCGAGTCTGAGGAAAAGAGTGTTATGGGGAAGGCCGAAACGATCAATGTGCCCATTTACCTAGATTACCTATCAACGACGCCCGTCGATCCGCGTGTTGTTGATGCAATGACACAGTGTTTATCGATGGACGGAGTTTTTGGTAACCCGGCTTCTCGGTCACACCAGTATGGCTGGAAGGCGGAGGAGGCGATTGAGAATGCACGATGTCAGGTTGCTGAACTCATTAATGCCGACCCCCGCGAAATCGTCTGGACTTCGGGCGCGACGGAGTCTGACAATCTCGCGATTAAAGGCGCTGCGCACTTTTACCAGCGCAAGGGCAAGCATGTTATTACCTCCAAGATCGAGCACAAGGCGGTTTTGGATACCTGCCGCCAGCTCGAACGTGAGGGCTTCGATGTTACTTACTTAGAGCCGAATGAAGATGGTCTTACCACGCCCGAAATGATTGCGGCTGCTATGCGTGAGGACACCTCGGTAGTAAGCGTCATGCACGCTAACAACGAAATTGGTGTCGTCAACGATATCGCGGGTATTGGCGAAGTGTGTCGCGAGCGTGGGGTGATTTATCACGTCGATGCCGCACAAAGCACGGGTAAATTGCCGCTTGATATGGAGGCCATGAAAGTTGATCTCCTCTCGATTTCGGCTCATAAGATGTACGGCCCTAAAGGCATCGGTGCGCTCTATGTGCGTCGTAAGCCGCGCGTGCGCATTGAGGCGCAGATGCACGGCGGCGGCCACGAGCGTGGCATGCGCTCGGGCACACTGGCAACGCATCAAATCGTGGGTCTTGGCGAGGCGGCGCGCATCGCTAATGAGGAAATGCAGTCAGAGGGCGATCGTTTAAAGGCGCTTCGCCAGCGCTTCTGGGATGCCATTAACGATATTCCCGAGGTGCACATGAACGGCTCTCGAGACCATCGTCTGCCAGGCGCTTTGAACGTGAGTTTTGCCTTCGTTGAGGGCGAGTCTCTGCTCATGTCGCTAAAGGACCTCGCGATTTCAAGTGGTTCGGCCTGTACTTCCGCAAGCCTTGAGCCTTCGTATGTGCTGAGAGCGTTGGGACTCAACGATGAGCTTGCACACAGTTCTTTGCGCTTTAGTTTTGGACGATTTACGACAGAAGACGATGTTGATCAGGCAGCACAGAGCGTGCGGCATGCGGTCGACAAATTACGTGAGCTCTCGCCGCTTTGGGATATGTATCAAGACGGCATTGATCTCGACACCATTGAATGGGCAGCGCATTAATCGGCGGTTCGCGCTTACAGGAGTAGGTTATGGCTTACAGCGAAAAAGTAATTGATCACTACGAAAACCCTCGCAACGTAGGAAAGCTCGACGCGGATAGCGAGAGCGTTGGGACTGGTATGGTCGGGGCGCCTGCATGTGGCGACGTTATGCGTCTCCAGATTCAGGTCAACGACGAAGGTGTTATTGAGGACGCCAAGTTCAAGACATACGGTTGCGGCTCAGCAATTGCATCGAGCTCTCTGCTGACCGAGTGGGTGAAAGGGAAGAAGCTCGAGGAAGCTGAGGCGATTAAGAATACCGAGATTGCGCAAGAGCTCGCGTTACCTCCCGTTAAGATTCACTGTTCTGTACTTGCAGAAGATGCGATCAAGGCGGCAGTGAAGAACTTCCGAGACAAGCGAGGCGAATAATGGCCATCAGTGTCACATCCGCTGCCGCCGAGCACGTTGGCAAGCAGCTTGCCGCCCGCGGTCGAGGCGAGGGCATCCGTATTGGAGTTAAAACCTCGGGATGCTCTGGACTCGCGTACGTGCTGGAGTTCGTGGATGACAAGGATCCCGCCGATACTGTTTTTGAAACGGATGGTGTGCGCGTCTTCGTTGACCCCAAGAGTTTGGTTTACCTTGACGGCACCATTGTTGATTTTGCGCGCGAAGGGCTGAATGAAGGGCTGGAGTTTCGGAATCCAAATGTCGCCGGTGAATGCGGCTGCGGCGAGAGCTTCACGGTCTAATACCGGTTACCAGTAAGTCCAAGCGAGGTCGTGTGACCAATCATTTTTTGTCATTTGATCTTGATCCCGCATTCGATATTGATTTGTCGGTGCTTGAACAGCGATATGAGCAAATGATGACCATCTGTCATCCCGATCGTTTTGCATCGGCGCCCGCATTTGAGCAACGCGCGGCAGCAAAGCGCGCAGCTGACATCAACGAGGCCTTCAATGTGCTTAAGGAACCAGTGAGTCGCGCAGGTCATTTACTGCAACTTGCTGGCGTCGATTTGCCGGCCTTAGAACGTCAACCTGCCGATCCCGAGTTTTTATTCGCGCAAATGATGTTGCGTGAGAAAGTCCAAGAATACGGCGATCTGAGCGATAACGACGCAACTGAAATCACATCCGAGATCGAGGCGGCGTACGTCAGTACCCAAGCAAAATTTGTAGCGCACTATGAGGCGGGTGATATCGCCGCAGCATCGGCCGCTTGGGTTGAGTTTCATTTTCAGCAAAAGCTCAGCGATGAGTTAGCACGTGCGCAATCATAGGGGATAGGCGCTTTGTTATTGCAAATTTCAGAACCCGATAGCGGACAGTCAGTTCAGCGAGAGCGCAAACGCGGGCTTGGGATTGACCTTGGCACGACTAATAGTTTGGTGGCTGTTAAAACGTCTTCAGGGGTGACCGTTATTCCCGATGATCAAGGCAACGCCTTGCTTCCCTCTGTCGTTCATTTTTCGGACCAGGTAACGGTAGGCTACGAGGCAAAGACCACTGCAAGCACGGATCCTAAAAATACGATTGTGTCGGCCAAGCGTTTGATGGGGCGTTCTAGTGATGACCTTACCGAGGCTCAGACGCGAGGACTGGCGGACTCTGAGCGTCTTGCCTTCGACACTGACTATGGCGCAAAGACACCGGTGGAGGTGTCTGCTGAAATCCTGCGTGCACTTGCGCAAAGAGCTCAAAGCGATGGCGCTGAGGCGGACGGTGTCGTTATTACTGTTCCTGCTTATTTTGATGATAGTCAACGTCAAGCAACGCGGCAGGCGGCCGAGTTGGTAGGCTTGAATGTATTAAGACTATTGAATGAACCTACCGCGGCCGCAGTTGCTTATGGGCTTGATGAGTCGATCGAAGAGTCAAGTGTGGTTGCGGTGTACGATTTGGGCGGTGGCACTTTCGATATCTCGATACTACGGATGGAGCGTGGTTTATTACGCGTGCTGGCAACCGGTGGGGATAGCGCGCTGGGAGGCGATGATTTTGACGAATGTATCGTCAATTGGCTCTCTGATGCCTGGAAGCTGGATAGCGTAGGTCACGCTGAGCACCGTCAGTTGGAAGCACTGGCGCGTGAAGTCAAAGAGTCATTGACTCATTCCTCGGAAATCGCGATTGAACCGCTCTCGTTCTGTGGTGATTGCTCATCACTGACATTCAGTCGAGATCAGTTCAATGACCTGACTCAGACGCTCGTTGAGAAGACCCTCAACGCTTGTGCTCGGGCAATGTCAGATGCTGGCATCGCCGAAGTAGCCAAGGTTGTGTTGGTAGGCGGTTCGACACGTATGCCGGTCATCGCAGCTGAGGTCGCCCGCTTTTTCGGGTGTGAGCCACTTTGCACGCTGGATCCCGATCAAGTGGTCGCTCTAGGTGCTGCAATGCAAGCCCATGTCTTGGTGGGTAACGGCGAGGGTGATGAAGCACTTTTGCTGGATGTCATCCCACTGTCGTTAGGTTTAGAAACTTACGGCGGACTCATTGAGAAGATTATTCCCCGAAACTCGGTGCTTCCGGTTGCAAAGGCTCAGGAGTTCACGACTGCAAAAGACGGCCAGACAGGCCTTGTTGTTCATGTCCTGCAAGGAGAGCGTGAACGGGTAGAAGATTGTCGATCGCTTGCACGGTTCGAGTTGGGCGGAATTCCTCCGATGGTCGCAGGCGCTGCGCGAATACTTGTCACCTTTAAAGTCGATGCGGATGGTTTGTTAGAAGTCTCGGCTCGTGAAGAGACGACAGGTACGGAAACGAGTTTGGTTGTTAAGCCCTCGTTTGGCTTATCGGATGAGGAAGTAGCCCATATGCTGCGCTCGAGCCAGAGAAATGCGGCAGAGGACATGCAGGCGCGGCAATTGAGAGAAGCCAAGGTGGAGGCCGAGGCGCTATTGCATGGCCTTGCGGGCGCCCTGGATGCTGATGGTGATTTATTGAGCGCTGAAGAACGCGCCGATCTTGAGTCAGTCGCAGGAGAGCTGGTTACAGTGATCGAAGGCGATGACATCGAGTCAATTCGCGAACGTACCGACGAACTTGGACAGGCCTCATTGGCTTTCGCCGAGCGTCGGATGGATAGAAGTATTAAGAGTGCTTTGAGCGGCGTCGCCGTGTCAGAGCTCGAGTCCTCAGAGTAGAGAGAATTCCAATGCCCCAGATCATTGTATTACCCCATCATGATTTCTGCCCCGAGGGTGCTGCTGTCGAGGCAGAGAGTGGGCAGAGCGTTTGCGAGGTGCTGTTGTCCAACGATATTGATATTGAGCATGCCTGCGAGATGTCATGTGCATGTACAACCTGTCATGTCATCGTGCGAGAGGGCTTTGACTCGCTGAGCGAAGCCGATGAATTAGAGGAAGACTATCTTGATAAGGCATGGGGTCTTGAGCCGGAGTCTCGACTTTCCTGCCAAGCGATCGTAGGTGCCGAGCCCCTCGTGGTTGAAATTCCCCGGTACACCATCAATCACGCGTCAGAGAAGCATTAATAAGCACACTTTAGGTGCAATGACAGGGTGAGCCAAAGTCCGTATACTCCGCGCGCGCTAGCGGCCCAGCGATAAAAAGCGGCCCTCTCATTCTTTCGATCCTCAGGAGATGATCATGTCCGTTGAACAAACACTCTCAATTATCAAGCCCGATGCTGTTGCGAAAAACGTGACAGGTCAGATCAACGCGCGTTTTGAAGCTGCTGGCTTGCAGATCGTTGCACAGAAAATGGTGCGCCTTTCAGATGCGGTTGCCGGCGGTTTTTACGCGGAGCATAAAGAGCGTCCTTTTTATACGGATCTAGTAGCTTTCATGACCTCCGGGCCTGTTGTTGTTCAGGTGTTGGAAGGCGAAGGCGCAATCCTCAAGAACCGTGAGCTTATGGGTGCAACAAACCCCGCTGAAGCAGATGCTGGCACAATCCGTGCTGACTTCGCGAATTCAATCGACGCCAATGCAGTCCACGGCTCTGATTCGCCGACGTCGGCTGCGCGCGAAATTGCCTACTTCTTTGCTGCTAGCGATCTTTGTAGCCGCTAAACGCTAGCGACGATGCCGGAAGCGTTAATAGCAACGTCCAATCCGGCCAGCAAAGTAAACTTGCTGGGCATGACTCGTGCCCAGCTTGAAGCCTTTTTTTGTGACATCGGCGAGAAAAAGTTCCGTGCACAGCAGGTGATGAAATGGATGCATCATCAAGGTGTTCGTGACTTTCAGGCCATGACCAATCTCGGCAAGGCGCTCAGGGACCGACTCGAATCCTGTGCCGAGATAACCCCTCCCCAAATCGAGAGCCAACAGGACTCTGCCGATGGCACCCGCAAGTGGGCGATTAAAGTCGATGATGGTGCCCTTGTTGAGGCGGTGCTTATTCCCGAGGGGGATCGCGCAACACTCTGCGTTTCCTCTCAAGTTGGATGCAGTCTTGACTGTAAATTTTGCTCAACGGGGAAGCAGGGGTTTCAGCGCGATCTAACCGCTGCAGAGATCATTGGTCAGGTGTGGTTGGCCATTAACTCATATGATGGGTGGCAGGCAGGTAAAGGTCGCGTTGTCACCAACGTTGTTATGATGGGAATGGGCGAGCCGCTTCTCAACTTCGAGAATGTTGTCAGTTCCATGGAGCTTATGTGTGATGACCTTGCCTACGGCTTGTCAAAGCGCAAGGTCACACTATCGACCTCGGGTGTGGTGCCCGCATTAGATCGTCTTGCGGAGCTATCCGACGTGAGCCTTGCTGTATCGCTGCACGCGCCAAACGATGCGATTCGCAATGAAATCGTTCCCATCAACCGACGATATCCTATCGCTAAGCTTCTGGCCTCTGCTCGGGCCTATATCGATGCGCAGACCGATCGAAAGCGTGTTGTGACAATTGAATATACGCTGCTTGCCGGGGTTAACGATCAAGTAGAGCATGCGCATGAATTGGCGGTGCTTTTAAAAGACTTTCCCTGCAAAATTAACTTGATACCTTTTAACGACTTTCCGAATTCAGGATTCCAGCGTCCAAGCGGTAACGCCGTGTCGCGGTTCTGGAAGGTCTTGATGGAAGCGGGATTTATCGTCACTGTGAGAACTACTCGCGGCGACGATATCGACGCTGCCTGCGGACAGTTGGTGGGTGATGTCAATGACAGGACACGGCGATCTGCGCGTTATCGTGCACAATACGAAGAGATAGAATAGTCAGATTGAGCAGAGGGGTGACACACGAGATGAGAGCGCTACCGATCGTTTTCTTACTTGTCTTCGCGATGGGCTGTGTCACTGAAACACAAGGCCCCGAACCTGTTGTCGTTGATCCAGAGCAGGCGATTTCTCAGCGCGTTGCTTTGGCCCGGCAATACATAGGTGCGGGTGATTGGGAGAATGCTAAACGCAATTTAGATCTCGCCGCTCAGATAGATGAGAACAACCCAGAAGTACTCGAGGCTTTCGCGCTCGTTTTTCAAAGCACGGGTGAGTTCGAATTGGCCCAAGCCAATTTCGAGCGTGCTCTGAGGTTGGGTGCTGGATCGCGTGCGCGCAATAATTTTGCCGCGTTCCTGTTTTCACAGGGGCGATACGAGCAAGCGGTTATCGAATTCAAAAAAGTAACTGCTGATACGCTTTACAGCGGCCGACCGAGCGCTTTTGTTAATTTAGGTCTCGGGCTTTTGCAGGTTGGCAAGATTGACGAGGCGCGCAACGCCTTCTTACGAAGTTTGTTGATGGACGGCCGCAATCCCACCGCCTTGCTAGAATTAACACAGATTTCGTTAACCGAGGGTGATGTCACGGCTGCGAGTGGTTATTATGGACGATACCGTCAGAGTGTTCGTAGCCAAAGTGCGAAGGCGCTGATACTCGGGGTAGAGATAGCGCGCCTCTCAAATGATGCAGACTTGGAGGCGAGCAACCTGCTGACACTCAGGAATCTCCATGCCGAGGCGCCTATATACAAGGTGTGGAAAGCGACGCAGTTGGAACAGCGATAACACGATAAAAAATTTAGGGGAATTTGCCATGAGTCAGGCTTCGCCCATTAAACGCCGTAAAAGTCGTCAGATAATGGTTGGCAGCGTGCCCGTGGGTGGAGATGCACCCATAAGCGTGCAAAGTATGACGAACACTGAGACCTGTGACGTGCAGGCGACAGTCGCGCAAATTAGCGCAATTGCCGAAGCTGGGGCCGACATCGTCCGCGTCTCTGTCCCCAGCATGGAGGCGGCGGAAGCCTTCAAAGAAATCCGAAAAGCATCCCCCGTACCGCTGGTGGCAGATATTCACTTTGACCACAAAATTGCGCTGAAAGTGGCTGACTACGGTGTTGACTGTCTGCGCATTAACCCGGGGAACATCGGTAAGGAACAAAAGGTGCGCGAGGTTATAGCGGCCTGCAAGGATCAAGGCATACCGATCAGAATCGGTGTAAACGCTGGCTCTTTAGGCAAAGAGTTAATGCGGAAATACCCTGAGCCTACGTCCGAAGCGCTTATCGAGTCGGCGCTGAAGAACGTTGATATTCTCGATAGACACGACTTTCCAGATTTTAAGGTCAGTGTAAAGGCATCTGAGGTCTTTATGGCAGTTGCTGCTTATCGTGGGTTGGCTTCTCAGATCGAACAGCCGTTGCACTTGGGTATTACCGAGGCCGGTGCGCTGCGTGGGGGTACCGTTAAGTCCGCCGTGGGGCTAGGTATGCTACTCATGGAGGGCATAGGCGACACGATGCGGGTCTCACTCGCGGCAGACCCAGTTGAGGAGGTCAAGGTCGGCTTTGAGATCCTAAAAAGCCTTAAACTGCGTACCAATGGTATAAATTTCATCGCTTGCCCAAGTTGTTCTCGGCAAAATTTTGATGTCATCGGTACAATGAATGAGCTAGAGCGCCGGCTTGAGGACATTCGAACGCCGATGGACGTCGCTGTTATAGGCTGCATTGTCAATGGCCCCGGTGAAGCCCGCGAGGCAGATGTGGGGATGACCGGTGCTACGCCCAATAATTTGATCTATCTTGATGGCGAGCCGGATCACAAAGTGAGTAACAACAACTTTGTTGATCATTTGGAGGCTACGATCAGGAAGCGTGCTGAAAACCTGGAATCACAGCGCGCCCGTGAAGAAGCGGAGATTATTTCCAGTAGTCACTAGGACAAGAGGTTCATGAGTCAATATCGAGCGATTCGGGGGATGGTGGACATTCTCCCCGACGAGACCCCGTTGTGGCAGATGCTGGAGCAGACAGCGGGTGATGTGTTGGCTGCGCATGGGTATGCTGAGATTCGAACGCCGGTTGTAGAGAGCACCGATTTGTTCGCGCGTTCCATTGGTGAAGTCACCGATATTGTTGAAAAGGAGATGTATTCCTTTCCCGACCGCAACGATGAGAGCCTTTCGCTGCGTCCCGAGGGCACGGCAAGTACGGTCCGCGCCATGGTGCAGCACAATTTAATTCAGTCGCCTCAGCGCGTTTGGTACATGGGGCCCATGTTCCGTTACGAGCGCCCGCAAAAAGGCCGTCAGCGCCAATTCCATCAATTAGGTGTAGAAGCCTTCGGAATTGCCACGCCTGATCTGGACGCGGAGTTGTTGCTGATGTGCCGGCAGTGGTGGAAGCGATTGGGCATCGATGATGTGCTTACGCTCGAGCTCAATTCGATAGGGAGTAGTGAGGCTCGCGAACAGTATAAGACCGCTTTATCTAATTACTTGCGTGGGCATTTCGATGCACTGGATGAGGATAGTCAACGTCGTCTTGACACAAACCCGTTACGGATTCTCGACAGTAAATCTGCTTCTACGCAAGAAGTGCTAACCGGAGCGCCCTTGATGGTGGCCTTTATCGACGATGAGTCGCGTGCTCACCACGATAGACTCTGTGAGTTATTGAGCCTCGCAGGCCTTAATTTTGTGGCGAACCCCAATCTTGTCCGAGGCTTGGACTACTACAACAAGACGGTTTTCGAGTGGACCACCGACCGTCTGGGCGCGCAGGCGACAGTTTGTGGTGGTGGACGCTATGACGGTATGGTGCGACAGTTTGGTGGTCGCGATACAGCGGGGTGCGGATTTGCTGCAGGGCTGGAGCGCTTAATCTTGCTGTTGCAAACACTCGAGATCAAGGCGTCAGCCGAGCCTGACATCTATATCATCAGTGGTGATGAAAATGCACTTGGCAAATCGATGCTCGAGGCAGATAGAATACGCAGCGAATTTCCCGCGCTCGGTGTTGTCCAACATCTCGGGGGCGGAAGCTTTAAAAGTCAGTTCAAGCGCGCTGACAAGAGTGGCGCTTCATGGGCTATGGTATTTGGCGATGATGAAATCGCTCAAGGTACTGTTACCTTGAAGCCGCTTAGATCTCAGGATGAGCAGATGACGCTCGACCGTGAAGGATTGAATAAGTTTTTGTCTGAGCTGGAAGCTCGGGTACGAGATGTTGAGGAGTAAGGTGTGGCAGATCATCTTCAAGAAGAAGAGCAACTGGACGCAATAAAGCAGTGGTGGCAGGAGAACAGAGTTTCGGTCATTGGCGCGGTCGTCCTGACTCTCGGCGGTTCATTTGGATGGTCGCAATATCAGGATTACACCTCTGAAAATGCGATCGCTGCTGCTGATGCCTACGATGCTGTGTTGCTTGAGCGTGAGGCGGGTGAGTCCGCAGATCAGCTCGCGGTACTCGCTCAGTCAATCCGTGACGAAAACGGCTCTGTAGCATTTGCTGAGTTTGGGGCGCTTCAGGTCGCTGCAGCTGCTGTCGAGGGAGGTAATTTTGAGCTTGCCAAAGCCGAGCTTGAGAAAGTCATGGCGGCTGTAGCGCTTGATTCTACGCTGGGTCAGTTAGCGCAACTTCGGCTTGCTAAAGTGAAAGCCGCCCTGGGTCAGGAAGACGAGGCGATCGCAATTCTTGAGCTGGGTAGTGATTCATTCCCGGTGAGTTATGCACAGGCATTGGGCGATATTCATCTGGCCGCCGGCCGAGAAACGGCTGCGCTTGAGGCCTATCAAACGGCGCAAACGGCCGCTCTTGCGCTCGGAGGGCAGCCAGGCTTGATTGACTTGAAAGTCAGTGGACTATCTTTACGCAGCGAACAGGCTACGCCTGAGGACACGACACAATGAAGGTCTTGCGCTTTTTATGGATAGTCTCGCTTGGGGCAATGGTTACCGGGTGCAGTACGCTCAGCGGCGTTGGCGATTGGTTCGATTCCGATGATGAGGATCTTACTGCGCCTGTTGAGCTAGAGCGCTTCGATGAATTGGTAGAGGTCAAAAGGCGTTGGTCTACTTCCATTGGTGACGGTCAGGGCGATGGATTTTTCCGAATTAATCCCGTGTTGGACAATGGTGTTTTGTATGTTGCATCTAGTGAGGGTGAGGTTGCCGCTATCGATGCTGCGGATGGCGACGCGCGCTGGCGCACCTCGTTAGAGCGACCGATCTCTGGTGGAGTGGGTTACCACGCCGGCAGTTTGTATCTGGGTGGTGCCGATGGCTCTGTCATTCAATTGTCTGCGGACGACGGGAGTGTGCTATGGGAGGCCGCGGTCTCTGGCGAGGTACTGGCGGCGCCGGCGGTATCAGATGATTGGGTTATCGTTCAAACGTATGACGGTAAATTGCTTGGCTTTAAGGCGGGCGCTGAGACGCCGACTTGGACCTACACCAGTGATGTGCCCGTTCTGACATTGAGAGGGACCTCAACGCCTATGCTTATTGGGGGCGACGCGGTTGCAGGGTTTGCCGATGGAAAGGTTGTTGCCATTGATGTTGAGTCGGGTAACACCTCGTGGGAAACCCGGATTGGGATTCCTCAGGGAGGGTCTGAAATCGATCGTATCGTCGATATTGATGGAGTAATGACGGTGCAAGGAATCGAACTTTTTGTCTCGAGCTATCAGGGCCGTGTCGCTGCCATCGATGTTCGAACCGGGAGGCGTTTGTGGCAACAGAACGTATCATCAGTGACTGGAACATCTGTGGGCTTTGGTAACGTATACGTTGCAGATGTGGATGGTACGGTGAGTGCGTTCTTAAGAAACGGCCAAGGCGCTCGCTGGCAAAATATTGAACTCGGGTACCGTCAACTATCCCGACCGATACCCGTGAGTAGCTACGTCGCGACTGTCGATCTAGAAGGCTATCTACATCTGCTCTCGCAGGTCGACGGGAATATTGTCGGTCGATCCAAAATAGCGGGTGGGCCTGCACGGGCCGATATGATCGCTGCTAATGGTCGATTATTTGTTCTAGACGATCAGGGCAAGCTCTCTGCGTTCGAGCTGGAAAGTTCGGACTAATTCCATGTTGCCTGTCATCGCTTTGGTTGGACGCCCGAATGTGGGGAAGTCGACGCTGTTTAACCAGCTAACCAAGTCACGCGATGCATTGGTTGCAGACCTCTCCGGTTTAACCCGTGACCGTAAATATGGTGAGGGGAAGCTGGGTGAACAAAGGTTCATGGTCATCGATACCGGTGGCATCACAGGTGAGGAGGTAGGGATAGACGCAGCTATGGCGGCGCAATCCCTTGCAGCCATAGATGAGGCAGATATCGTTCTGTTGATGGTTGACGGCCGTGCAGGGCTGCAGGTGGGTGATCAAGCATTGGTTCGTCTGCTTCGCGAGCGCAATAAACCCTTCGAACTCGTTGTTAACAAAATTGACGGTGTTGGCGAAGACGTTGCCGCAAGTGACTTTCATAGCCTAGGTGTTGGGGCTCTTCATACAATTGCCGCGACGCACAATCGTGGTGTGCGCGCTATGATTACTGAGGTGCTCGATCCATTTAGCGGCTCCTCCGAGGACCCTTTTGAGCTCAGTGGAGGCATTCGTGTTGCCATTGTAGGGCGGCCCAACGTCGGCAAGTCTACCTTGGTGAACCGCCTGCTTGGAGAAGAGCGCGTTGTTGTTTTCGACCAACCAGGCACAACGCGTGACAGCGTCTTTATCGATTTCGAGCGCCACGGTGAGAGCTACACGCTAATCGATACCGCCGGCGTTAGGCGTCGCAAAAATGTCAAAGAGATAGTCGAAAAGTTCTCCATTGTAAAAACACTCAAGGCGATTGATCAGTCGAATGTCGTCATTCTGCTAATGGACGCGCGCGAGGGCGTGGTGGAGCAGGACCTTCACCTGCTAGGGCAATGCATTGAGGCCGGGCGTGGCCTAGTTGTTGCACTGAATAAGTGGGATGGCATGGAGGTTGACGAGCGCGATCGTGTAAAGGCTGAGCTAGAGCGAAGACTGTTATTTGTCGACTACGCGGATATTCATTTTATCTCCGCGCTACATGGCACCGGTGTTGGACACCTCTACGAGTCCATCCATGGTGCCTACGAATCTGCGACGCGGAAGTTGACAACACCTCGCCTGACGAAACTACTGGAGGACATCATTGCGAGCCATCCACCGCCTATGGTTAGCGGTAGGCGAGTTAAGTTGCGTTATGCGCACATGGGTGGACACAACCCTCCGCGAATAGTGATCCACGGTAACTCGACGGAAAACTTACCTCAAAGTTATGTTCGTTATCTTGAAAACAGTTTTCGTCGAGAATTAGATCTTTCGGGGACGCCTATTCGCATCGAGTTGCGGACCGGCGATAACCCTTATGCAGGACGCCGTAACAAACTTACAGAACGTCAAGTGCAGCGTAGACGTCGTATGGTGTCTCACATAAAAAAATCAGAGAAAAAGCGTAAAAATAAAAAGACGAAAATCTAGAGGAAAATGCGCTTAGCGACCATATATTCATTTTAATTATGAGAAAAATATAACTCATTTATTTTAAAAATAATACGCGTTACATCATAGTTGCACCGTCGAAACAAAAGCCGCCACACGCGGAGGTGTAATATGAGCAATTATCTTGAGCAAGTCGAAAAATTAGTCGGAATCGAAACGGCTGCGAATGGCGTCAGCGCTGAACACGCGGTGCGTATGCGATTACAAAACCAGTTCAAGACTGGCTTAGATGTCGCCAAGTATACGGCGGATATCATGCGTCGCGACATCGATAACTATGAGGAAGATCCCTCTCAGTACACCCAGTCGCTCGGCTGTTGGCATGGCTTTATCGGTCAGCAGAAGATGATCGCAATCAAGAAACACTTCGGTGATACCAAGCGTCGCTATTTGTACCTCTCGGGTTGGATGATTGCGGCGCTCCGCTCAGAATTTGGTCCTCTCCCTGATCAGTCCATGCATGAAAAATCGTCCGTACCTGCGCTGATCGAGGAGCTTTACACCTTCCTTCGTCAGGCAGATGCCCGCGAAATGGGCGGGTTATTCCGTGAGTTGGATGCAGCGAGAGCCGCGAACGACGAAGTGAAAGAGCGTGCTGTTATTAACCAAATTGACAACTTCCAAACCCACGTTGTGCCGATCATCGCTGATATCGATGCGGGCTTTGGCAATGAGGAAGCCACTTACCTTCTAGCAAAGAAAATGATTGAAGCGGGCGCCTGCGCCATCCAGATCGAAAATCAGGTATCTGACGAGAAGCAGTGTGGTCACCAGGACGGTAAAGTCACGGTGCCTCATGCTGACTTCCTAGCGAAGATTCGCGCTGTGCGCTACGCCTTCATCGAACTGGGTGTTGAGAACGGTATTATTGTCGCTCGAACTGATTCGCTGGGTGCGGGTCTCACCAAGCAGATCGCTGTAACGAATGAGCCAGGTGATCTCGGTGATCAGTACAATAGTTTCCTCGATGGCGACGTTATTCAAAGCGCTGATGATCTGGCAAACGGCGACGTCGTCGTGAAAGCCAATGGTCAACTGCTACGTCCTAAGCGTCTTGCGTCAGGTCTATTCCGTTTTAAGCCCAATACGGGTGAGGACCGCGTCGTGCTTGATTGTGTGACCTCACTTCAGAACGGTGCGGACCTTCTGTGGATCGAGACCGAGAAGCCACACGTCGGCCAGATCGCAGGTATGGTAAATCGCATTCGAGAGCAGGTACCGAATGCGAAGCTCGTTTACAACAATAGTCCCTCGTTCAACTGGACGCTTAACTTCCGCCAACAGGTATTTGACGCTTGGGCCGAAGAGCGGCGAGATCTATCAGGCTACGTGCGTGACGGTCTAATGTCAGCTGAGTACGATGGCAGCGAGCTCGGAGTAGAAGCGGATCGTCGCATTCAGTCTTTCCAGGCAGATGCCGCGCGCGAGGCAGGCATTTTCCACCACCTCATCACGCTTCCCACTTATCACACGGCGGCTTTATCCACCGATAACCTTGCCAAGGAGTACTTCGGCGAAGCGGGTATGCTCGGTTACGTAGCAGGCGTGCAGCGTAAAGAAATTCGTCAGGGCATCGCCTGTGTTAAGCACCAAAACATGGCTGGCTCGGATATGGGCGATGACCACAAAGAGTACTTCTCCGGTGACGCTGCACTGAAAGCCGGCGGCGCCGACAACACCATGAATCAATTTGGATGAACACGCTAAGCGTTGTTTGTGCCCGGTCGAGTGATCGGGCTTTTTTTTGCCTGTCACTTGCGTTTTTTGGGGGGCGGTAGCAAAGTTCCAAAATGAAATGGGAAAATATTAATGAGCAGGTTTGTTCGGTCGCGCGTGCACTATCCATTGTCGGCGAGCGTTGGACACTCCTTATAATCCGTGATGCGTTTAAAGGTACCCGGCGCTTCGAGGGTTTTCATAAAAATCTTGGCGTTACTCGTCACAGATTATCAGAGCGCTTAGCGATGTTGGTTGAGGAGGGTGTATTAACCAAGGTTGCCTACAGCAAGAACCCCGAGCGCTTTGAATATCGACTCACGCGAAAAGGCTTGGGCCTTTATCCCGTATTAATGACGTTGAGTCAGTGGGGAGATCAGTGGTTGAGTGACGAACACGGAGCACCGATTCATTATTGGCATAGTGGCTGCGCTCGGCATTGTCAGACGATTCTCACATGTAGCGAGTGCAGTGAGCCCCTCAAACCCGAGGAGGTATTGCCCAAGTACGGCACTGAGCTCAACGATTATGTGGCACACTTAAAACAGCATGGGTTACCCATACCCACGGATGGGGAACTGCCTAAATTAGCAGGGGAGCATCGCAAAACCAAATTGAGAGGAGCGCAAAGATGAATCAGCAAGTAAACAGTCTCATAATGAATGCAGACGAGAATATGGGTAACGTAGAGCGCTCCCCACTCGATGAGCAGCTGTTTCGCAAACAGCGACTCGCCGCTGCGCTTCGGATCTTTGGACGCTTCGGATTCGATGAGGGAGTTGCGGGGCATATCACGGTGCGCGATCCGCTTGATCCGGAAACTTTTTGGGTAAACCCCATGGGGCGCTCCTTCAAGATGATGCGCGTCTCCGATCTGATTCGCGTAGATCACGATGGAAATATTGTCGAAGGTAGTGGAATTTTGAACGGCGCTGCTTTCACGATTCATAGTCAAATTCACGCCGCACGGCCGGATGTAACGGCCGCAGCTCATGCTCATTCTATTTACGGCAAAACGTGGTCTGCTTTGGGGCGGTTGCTCGATCCTCTCACTCAGGATGCTTGTGCCTTTTACGGTGATCACGCCTTACTCGACGATTACACAGGCGTCGTGGTGGACATGAGTGAGGGTGAAAATTTGGCGGCAACATTGGGCGATAAAAAAGCCATCATTCTTAAAAACCATGGACATCTAACGGTAGGGCAGTCGGTGGAGGAGGCCGCTTGGTGGTACGTGACGATGGAGCGTTCATGTCAGGCACAGTTAATGGCGGAAGCGGCGGGCGAAACCAAGCCGATTCCTCACGAAATGGCAGTGCACACGCAGAAACAGGTGGGGAATACATTGGCTGGCTGGTTCAGCGGACAGCCTTTGTTTGACGTTATTTTGAGCGAGCAGCCTGAGCTTCTCGAGTAATCGAGCGCCGCTTAAGGGTTGGCATTAAAGTCTCATCAGACTGAGGTCTGGTTTTCGGCACAGTATACGGCTTGGCGCCGGCTGTTATCTGCTTACCTGGGCGAGTGTCGCTTAAGGACTGCATGTCTCAGGCAAAAAGCCGGATGATGAAGCAGTGCAGCGCACGCGCCTTAGAGCGCCTCGTCAAAAACGGATCGGTCAAAAGCGGCAAGTAGTAAAGCCACATTCGCTGCCTGCACGAGAAGCAGCGGAAAGTGGATGAAATGAATAAGACTCGTCGATTCATCTGTATTCAGCCAAGTACGCGCGACTTGGTAGAAGGCGGCCGCAAAGGCGAGACCCAATAAAGCACCTATCGATTTACCAATATCGAGATGCTTTAGATTATCTTTGGCGACAACGAGCGTTTCTAATCGGCCTAGATAGCTGCCGAAGATAAGCGCAAGCTGAAACCCAAGGTATATACCCGCTGCGAGCCCAAACCCCTCGGGATAGATCAGAATGGCGAGGACGCTGATGAGTGCAATTAGCTCAACGCCCAGCGAGATCCGGAAGAAGGCAGAGAGATTTAATAATCTGGAGTAACCGAGTGCGACCAGCCATGTTCCTAAGCTGAAACCAATACCACCCGCGGAAAATACCTCTGGCGGCAGCGGTGTCATCAGGCCCACATATGCCGTGCCCCAGACCCCTTGAAAAAATGCATTTGTTGCTTTGTACCCTATGAAAGGCCGGAGCCTAAGTGCCGGGTGGGTGATGTCCGACATTTAAAAATCCACGCCTTTACGCGCTTTGATACCTGCCCGGAAGGCGTGCTTGATTTCCTTCACCTCGGAGACGGTATCCGCCAGTTCGTGTAAGGCTGAGCCTCCACCGCGACCGGTGATGACAACACTTTGCTGATCAGGCCTTTGCCGAATCGCATTCAGCACAGCGCTCTCGTCGAGGTAGTCGAAGGAAAGCATGTAAGTTAGCTCGTCGAGGATGACCAGATCGTAGGCGCGGTCACTCAACATACGCCGAGCTTCATTCCATGTGCGTTCTGCGGCGGCGATATCGGATTGGCGATCCTGTGTATCCCAAGTGAAGCCTGTGCCCATCTGGTAAAAGTCAGATTCAGGAAGGTTGGCGCGAGCAAACAACTCCTCGCCCGACAGTTGCTCGCCTTTGATGAACTGGACGATACCAACGCGATGACCATACCCCATCGCTCGCATGACCATGCCAAACGCTGAGCTGGTCTTACCCTTACCGTTACCGGTAAGAAGCAGGACAAGGCTTTTTTCAGTATCTGCCGCCGCGATGGAGGCATCTACGTTGGTTTTTTGCTTTTCCATCGAGGCCTTGTGTTTCGCGTCTTTGCTCATAGTTCTTGCCTATATGGATACGTTGAGGCCGACATACAGGGCTCTACCGGGGCTGCGATAGCCGACGATATCAGAGTAGCCCTCATTGGTGAGATTCTCCGCGCGCACAGAAATTTTGAGACCTTCGGTCACTGCATAACTGAAGGAACTGTCCATGACGGTGTAATCGCTCAATGTCGTTCCAAAACCGTCGCCGCGATCGCCCGTGTAGCGGGCAAGTAGCAACCAACTGGTTTTCTCACCACTGTATCGCGCTGAAATCTGCGCCGTCGTCTCTGGTCTGTACGGAAGGTCATTTCCAGAAGCATCTTCGGCAGCAAGATCGGTCACAAAGCCCTCAAGCGTTACGTCCTTAGCAACAGCCCAGGAGGCAATAGCCTCAACGCCCGTGAATTGGCTGGTGCCTGGCACTTGGATATATCCGCCTGCAGAGAGGCTCGGGTCATAGCTGTAAATGATGGCGTCGCTAACTTCTTGATCGAAATAGGTCAGTTCCCAGGAGAGGCTTCGCTGGGTACCGCGGAGTCCCATTTCCCAACCTCTGCTTTGCTCCTCGTTGAGTGGGTTCTCCCTCGGCTCGGGGAACGTATAGGGCGATCCTATTTCATAGGGCGAAGGCGCTCTAAAGCCGGTGCTGTATGCGGCCTTGAAAGCTACGCCCTTCAATCCTGTGTCGGTCAGAGCGGTGACGCGCCATGAGGTATAGCGACCGAAGTCTTCGTTATCGTCGCTGCGTAGAGCAGCCGATAGCGTTGAGGTATCACCAGAGCGACGGAGATTCATGAATAAGGCCTCGTTATCACGGCTTCTTGCTGTTCCGAAACCGTCATCGTAGCCCTGCTCATCGAGATCGACGCCAAGAGTGAGGTCCATGCTTTCACTCAACGAGCGATTATGTGACAGCGACATCTGCTCGGTTGAGCCTTTGAATGCGAACTGAAAAAGACCGTCAGTGTAGTAAGCCCTGTCGCTATCACTCTGGTTGACACTGAACTGAGTTGAATGTCCATCTCCGGTATGACGCACGATAACCCCCCGGGTTTTGTTATCGTATTGGTCGGAACATTCGTTGCTAGAAATAAAGTTGTAAGGAGGACTGTCTTCGAATCGTCCACAACTGTCGTAATCGCTGGTGGCATCGACCTCGCGCGCGCTTAGTGTCGCGGACCAACCATTCCACTCAGGGGTTGAGTAGCTCAGCTGGACGCTATCGTTGTCGTAGCCATCCTTATCCGCCAGTTCGTTATCGCTTTTGAGCGCGTTGAAACCATCCATCCCGACATGGTTGAGTACAGCTGTGATTTCACCGAGCCTCGTCGTCCCGGTACTTGCCACCAGAGACTCGGTTTCAAAACCGTAGCCGCCACGCTCCGCATAGATATCTATGCTCGACTCATCGCCACCTCGTCGACTGGTGAGTGAGATGACGCCGCCAGCGTCCGCGCCCCAAAGGAGACCCTGAGTACCCCTTAGGACCTCAATGCGTTCGAGCGAGCCGGCGACGATATGTTCCATGCGCGGTGTTATCTGGGGGGACGACGGATCACTCACGTCAATGCCATCGAGTAACACGCGCGTTCTGAAGCCATCTTGACCTCGGACTCGAATTCCACTGACTGCGCCAATGCCCCCTGTTTGGGTTGTTGAGATACCAACCTGTGACCGCAATAACTGCGGCAATGTCGCTGAGCCCAATGCGGAGATCAGTTCGCGATCCATCACATTTACTGAGACAGCAAGTGATTCGAGAGCGGTTTCGACTCGGTCGGCGACGACCACGGTCTCTTCCATTCGTTCCGCGGATGCCGCATGAGAGAAAACAACAAGGGGTGCTGTGAGGGCTAAAGATCTTTTGAGTATGACCATAACGGCTCCGTTTTTATTCGGAGCAGCAGGCGGGCAGTGAGGCCAACAGCGTAAACAGCACGAAGCGAACTCCCTGCTGGAGCCCACCGCGCCATCGGGTTTAATCATCAGGCAGGTATCGGGCTTTGCATATCAACATGCACTTACCGTTGCGGGGGCAGCGCTGGTTTATCCAGACTTCCCTTTTAACCTACCCGGGCAATTCGGCCTGTAGGCACCTGACGCGCGAACCTTACGCCCATGATATGCCCGAGTCAATTGAATTTTATGCTAGGGTTCGGAGCTTCAAACTTTCGAGCAAACGCCCGAGTAAACGACCGCCACTATGTCTGAGCACCTTCCCAAGCAAAACAAGGCACGCGTCGCTCAATGGCGCGAATTTGTTAGTGAGCGCCTCGGTCGGGAGCCGCGCGGTTTCTGCGATGTGTCAGCTTTTAATGCCGACGGTATGCCCGCGGTCATCAGGGTCAGTTCGGTTGTCGATGGAAAACCTTTCCCGACATTGTTTTGGCTAGTTGACGCTGAGATTTCGCTAAAGATCGACCGACTCGAAGCCGCGGGCTGGATTGCCAAACTTCAGCAGACCGTTGGCGAGAGTGGAGCAATCAAAGCTCAGATGAGGTCGGCTCACGATGCTCATAAGCGTTTGCGACAAGCGTTTTTGACAGAATCGGAAATCACCTTTCTCAAGTCTCGAGGCATGATGTCTGCCTTGTCCGATCGAGGAATCGGCGGCATTCAAGAGCCGGATAGAATCCGGTGTCTTCACACTTGGTATGCGGCGCACATGGTTGAGCCAAACTGTGTCGGTGCAGCGGTTGACCAATTAATGACAAGCACCGAAGAGTTTGACTGGCGCTTACCCTAGATAGTTCAGTGGCTGTCCGGTAACGGCAGTTTTGAATAATCTGTCGCGATGAACATTGAGCTAAGTCCTTTGACTCAGAGTGTGAAGTGGCAGAAGCACAATTTATTGCCATCGCCATCCCTGACATAAGCCCCGTAAAAAATGCCGGGAACCCGTTCACCCGGCTCTCCGTCGCAAGTGGCGCCGAGTTCGATGGCCCTTGCGTAGAGGGCGTTTACACCTTCTGAACTCCCACCATGAAAAGCCACCATAGTACCGTTACCGGCAGTTGGTGCCTGTTCATCGTACGGAGTGCAAATGGCAAGTGCTGCCTGGTCCATTGAGGATCCAAAAAAAACGATCCGATCGGTTCCCATTAATTGCTTCCATCCCATGGCGGCCGTTAGGTCGGCGTAGAACTGTGTTGCTTTGGTTAAGTTTGAGGTGCCAAGGGTGACATAGCCAAGCATGTTTATTTCCTGTTTCGTTAACGCGTTGTGGTACTTTAGCGAGAGTCTAAATTGCGCTGGGGCGCAGACAGACGTCGCATATTACTGTGTTTGGGTGGGGGGTGTCCTCGTAATGGATCTGTGGCTTGCCGGCCTGGCCTTGGTCAGCTTGATTGGTGCATTGATACTGTCTCGGGTCAGCGCCACCGTGCTGTTTTTAATGGCAGCGCTTTTTTGTCTCGTTACGGGTCTGGTGAGCATCGATAGTTTTTGGTCAAAGACCACGAATGAAGGCTTGGTCATACTCGTGCTTCTTATGTTGTGTGCTGTGGCACTAGAGAGACTGCCTTGGCTTGGCATGTTATCGCGGATGGTCGATTCGCCCTATTTAGCCGTTTCGGTTGCGAAAATTGTTGCCATCGCTGCGCCCATGTCCGCCGTTCTGAACAATACAGCGGTTGTAGCGAGCCTCGCTAACGTATTGCGGCGCAGTAAATATCACGCCTCATCAAGACTACTCCTCCCCCTCTCATATGCCGCCATACTCGGCGGGACCCTCACCTTGATTGGCACCTCTACCAATCTCATTGTCAGTAGCTTTTTAGAGGATCAGAGGGGAATGGGTCTTGGGTTCGGCGACTTTTTTGCTATCTCTGCGCCCGTGGTCTTGGTGGTCAGTGGCTTGCTAATAGTACTGGCGAGAGGATTACCTGTCCGTGAAAATCTTGACAACGCGGAGACTGAATACACGCTGGAAGCTGAAGTAGACGCGGGGGGCGCTCTGGTTGGGAAAACCGTTGAAGTCGCCGGTTTGAGAGCGTTGGAGACATTGTATCTAGCAGAAATCTTGCGCAACGGTCGAACGATAAAACCTGTCGCTCCGTCAGAAATCTTGGTTTCGGGAGACCGTTTGGTGTTTACAGGTGATGTTTCTGATGTTGCGAGACTCGATCAGATCACGGGCCTCAGTACGTTCGCAAAGCGACAGGGGCTAATGCAAAGCGAACTCACTGAGGTGCTGATTGCCCCGGGTTCGATTCTCGATGGTAGATCCGCTAAGTTGCTCGGGTTTCGCGCGCGATTCAACGCGGCAATTGTCGCCGTGCAGCGCGATGGCAGGCATATTGAAGGCAGACTTGGAGAGCTCCCACTCAGGACAGGTGACTTATTGGTGCTTGCTACGGGCGAGGATTTTGGTGAGCGAAAAAATCTCAGTCGGAACTTCATTGTTCTATCTGACAGTGTTGATGTGCGGTTGATGAATCCAATGGCCGGTTTTCTTGCTACCTTGGCGCTGCTTGCTGTCATTGTGACGGCCGCGTCGGGTGCGATCTCGCTGTCTCTTGGCTTGTTGCTATTACTGACTGGGTTTTGGGCGGCGGATATCGTCAGTGTTGATGATTTGCGTCGTCGCTTCCCCTTTGATATCTGGATTTTAGTGTCGTCCGCGTTGGTACTCGCGGAGGCTGTGACAGACAGCCATCTAATTGAGGTCATGGTTCAGTCGACGCTACCAGTGTTGAGCGGCGATATACCATTCCTGGGGCTGGTTGCTGTTTTCTTGATGACACTTTTACTGACAGAGCTAATCACTAACAACGCCGCGGCGGCGCTCATGTTTCCAATTGCCTATGCACTGGCTGATGCTTCGGGTTTCGATGTTATGCCATATGCACTTGCTGTCGCGTTTGCTGCAAGTGGCTCGTTTTTAACGCCCTATGGCTACGCGACCAATTTAATCGTGCAGAACATGGCGGGGTATACCCGCGGCGATTACCTGCGCTTTGGATTGCCGATTACTATGACCTACACCGTTGGTATCTTAGCGATGCTGCACGCGGTGTATTTCAGGGTTTCGTAGGCTAAAGGCTCGTAGGGTAAGAGCTCGTAGGGTAAAAGATTGAAGAGTACTGTGACCTGTGCATGTTCGAGGTATTAAGCGCGGATTCACACTCGCCCCAATTCAGTCGAAAACTTTCCCTCCATTGCTCTCCATTTCACCCATTTCCCCCGACGAGAGCGTCATTTGCAGCCAATAATGCGTAATTCAGAGTGAGATGAGTATCGATATTAATGGGGATGCAATCGGCGATACGACTTGCGATAAGAGTAGCGAGGGACGAGGAAAGTCGTTCCCAGCAGATTGAATAGGGATGCCGTTCGAAGCTCGAGTGTCGGTTTATCTTCTGTTTGGCTAACACGGATCCCGCATGATTTCCTGTAAACTCGACGCTTAGATGACAGGCTCCTCACACATTAACATCCGACATCGATGCCCGATGTTGACGTCCAAAGCGAAGCGAGTGACCGATGAAACCAAGTGATGTACTAAGCAAGCAAGAGCGAGAGGCGTTACTTCAGCGCAGTGACCTTCGTGCCTGGTGGCTCGTGCTCAGCACTTGGCTGCTCATCTTCGGATTGTTGCTTCTAGTTGGGTACTTCCCCAGTGTTCTTACGGTGCTACTCGCGTGGATTGTTCTACCGGGGCGGCAGCTTAGCCTTGCAGTATTGATGCACGAAGCGGGCCATGGCAGCCTTTTTAGGACAAAACAGCTCAACGACTGGGTGGGGCAGTGGCTCTGTGCCTTGCCGACGCTTGGAGATCTGACTTCCTATGCACGAGGACACGCTGCCCATCATCGGCTTGCAGGGACCAACGAGGATCCTGATTTAGCAAACTATCGCGCATATCCCATTAGCAAGAGCAGTCTTATTCGGAAGTGGAAACGTGATTTGACGGGACAGACGGGACTCAAGTTATTGGTAGCGTTAGCGACCGGTGCTGGTAGTCAAATGAGCCGGGAAACAATGGGTTCGAAGAGCCTGGTGGTGCGGCAGGCCATGGTCCAAGCCTTGCTGGCGGCAGTTTTAATTGCTTTGGGTATCGGCTGGACTTGGTTTGTTTGGATGGGAACGTTTCTAACGTCCTACATGTGGGTGGTTCGTCTTCGGCAAGTGGGTGAGCATGCCGTGGTGCCCGACCTATACGATCTCGATGTGCGCATGAATACACGAACTGTGGATGCGCCATTTTGGCAGCGATTTCTGTTTGCGCCGAATAACGTGAACCTTCACATGGAGCACCATTTTATGGCTGGTGTCCCTTGCTATAACCTCCCGCGGTTACGTGCCATGCTTCGAGCAAAAGGTCATCTTGACGGTGTGCCGATGGTCACCGGCTATGGACAAGTGCTCAAGCTTGCCGTGACCGATTAGTACCGCACGCCCCAATGCGGCTTACGCGCGTTTCTCGTGACGCTGCGGCGATTTCCTTTACCGAATAAGTCTCCCGAGTTTGTCGATGCGCAGGTGCTCTCGTTGGATGATGTTTGCAGGGTTTCGATCTTCTATTCCTCAGTGTGTTCGTGCGATTTTATTCTTCCCATCTCAGGGGAAATAGAAGACCAAGGAGGGTCACTATGAAGCGTACGCAAACAAAAGCGATACTCGTTATGGCAATGACCATGTCGTGCTCGGTCCTAGCAGCGCCGCATGATGCTTTGATTAACAACGATCTCTCACTACCGGGGGAATTGAACAAATCGGTTGTGCTCGAAACGCCTATTGCAGAAGTTCGAGGCGAAGTGTGGCCATTTATTTTAGGTGTAGCAGCGCTCGATCTCGCACTCCAAACCTATTTTTACGGAGTCTATGTTCCCTCGGTGAGTGAAAAATAAGCGCCTGTAGCGAAATAGCTAGTGTGATAGCTGCCATCGGCAGCTTTCTTACTACCGCAAGCTATTAAACACATCACACGGCCATTTTTTAAGAATTTGGAGTGAGTAAAGCAAGGAGTCAGTTATGTTATCGGCACGCGAGGCTCTGGCCCAGAAATTTGCGAGGTATGCGATGGAGAAAGAAAGGCATCGTGTTTTTTTGAGTGAAATCGCTGGACCCACGGTGACATGGGGTGCGATAGGCGTCACTTATTCCAGTTTGCATTCCAGCACGATCAGTGTTGCAGCCTGGAGTGCTGTGATGTTGTCTCTTTTTGGTCTTCATATTGCGTTGGCGACATGGAAGCTCCGTACAATAAAATAACGCGCACAACGCTCTTGTGTTTACTGTTGATGCCCGCCGCACCGGGCTTGGCGTTTGTGAGTTTCGCGGGTGCAGAATCTAACCGAGCTGTGCCAGCTATATCAGCTATGTCAGGCACGTCAGCTATATCAGCTATATCAGCTATATCAGCTATAAAGGTACCGTTGATTTTACAATCAAATGCCCAGAACTGTGGGCTGGCCTCCCTCGCTATGCTGCTCTCGCATTTTAGATCGCGTGCAGTGAGTGTGCCGGAGTTGCAGCAGACAAGCGCACTGCTACTTCGGGGAGGTAACGCTAAGCCAACAGGTGGGGGTTACTCTGTTGGCGAGCTTCAAAAATTGGCAGAGGCATACGGGGTTGCATTGCACGCTGAGCGTGTGGAACTAAAAACGCTTGCAGACCTCACGTTTCCCGCAATCGCATGGCTCAATCTGGGAGCAAACGGACATTTCACCGTTGTTCAATCTTGGCAAAAAAATGAGGCGTCCCTCGCAGATCCGACCCGAGGTTATCTTACGCTTGGTCGGACTGCATGGAAGCGCCTATGGCTGACGGGTGACAGAGGTATCGTCTTGTTTGCCGATGATCGGCTTTAATCCTAGCTCAAGTCGTGTTGTTCCCATTTGAGATCATGCAATGCCTTGCTGGCAGCTGTCTTTGCATCAGTTAGTACGACCGAGCAGGCGAATTCTGGTTTTAGATAGGTGCTTGCAACCCTGCAAAGATCGTCGTGTGTGGTACTGATGATAGTCTCGCGAAGTTGTCGCTTTTGTTCCGAAGTTCGATGGTACAGGGCATCATAAAAGGCCTTCTTGACCTCGCCCGCGGGGGAGGCGGGTTTGTCCAAGCTTGAGATAACACTCAAGATTGCCTCTTCTAGGGCATCGGCATCGGATTTGGAACTCAACAACCATTCAACCGAGGCGTCGAAATCCGTCAGTGTGTCAATGTTTCTGGGGTCGCGGTACGAAAAGAATCGGAATGCCCCCACATTGGCGTCATGACTCGCACCGCCACCATAAGCACCGCCTTGTTCTCTGATAGCACGGTGTAAGAAGCCGTTTCGCAAGTAGGCCCCAAGCACGGTGAGCGTGGGTGCATCGGGATGACCGCTGGAAACGGTTGGGAATGCCTTTGCGCAGAAGTTCACCTGTGTGTTCGCTACCCAAATTTGATTGGCCTGTGCCTGTGCATCGCCTGGTGTCCATACTGATGCCACGGCATCTGCAGTAAGGGTGCTAGTTGCATTCGCCAAGGCTTGTGTCGCCTGATCCAGGCTTTGTGAGTCACTCACCGTGAGTAGATTTATAGACGGCGCGTGAATCAGATAGTCTCTTAGGGATGAGAGTTCCTCGCTTAGATTGCCAAGGTTAGATGCATCTGCGAGATCGTTATCGAGCGCTCGCAGGCTGGCGATTCCGGCTAATCCGCTCTGACGGTGATAAAGGCTGGCGAGTGGGCTCATACCTGCACTCGCCGCGGTCATGGCAAGGCTGTGGCCTGCGCCCGATATACTCTGGTCGCGACGTGCGCGCATCTGGCTAATCAGCTCTTTTATCCGGTCAGTCTCATCAAAACGAGCGGTGACCAGCGTGTCCATCATCAGCGTAGCCTGCTCAGAAATACGATTTGCCAATGCTTTAGATGAGGTCACCAGATATCCAGAGGCATCATCAACATTCTCACGTGATGCGCGGGTGGACACGCTTAGACTGAGGCTACCCACCGAAGATGACTGTCGATCCTGCACTTCTAAGTAGTTGGCATCACCCACGCCCACCTCTGTTGCGAGTGCGCACAGGAGTGGGAGTTTCGATTGCTGTTCTTCATTTAGCCTTGGCAGGTTCAAGGCTACCTGCTGATAAACGAGGCCATTGGTACCGCTCGTGCCCACGAAATGCCGTTGACCATTTCTGATTTCACGTTGTTCTAACGTGGGTGCCGAAATCTCTTTTGGAATGTCAGCGATACCCACCTTGGGCAGTATGCTGGCATCGTCAATTTGTTGTTGGCGATTCTCTAGGTCCCTCGCAAGCTTTCGAATGTTATCGATAGCTTTGTCATCGAGTGAGGCGCGCATCGTGGCGAGTCGAGATGATTCGCGATTTTTGCGCTCTTGATCCAAGTTCGCATCGGGTGTCACCACAAGCGTCACGCGATGTGGGTTGTTGAGCAATAAATCGGTCAATCGACTGCTTATGAAATCAGGAGCATGCATTTTTTCTCGCAATCTCTCGACGGCTGGACTCAGATCTAGAGCGGCTACAGCGTCACCATGATGAGTCGCCGCACCCAGTGCGCGAAGCATCAGATTCAGACCGTATGGCATGCCATCGCCCGTAACCTCGCGTTGATGGAGTTCGATCTGATGGAGAATGGCCTCGAGCCTCTCGAGGGGGACGCCCTCCGCGGCTGTTTTTCGAATGATATCGAGAATATTCGCCTCAAACTGTTCCGCGCGGTCGGCCTCGCTACCCTCAATGCCGCAGCAAAGCACCATTTCGCGCATCGATTCTTCTAGGCCACAAAGCGGCGAGGGCGCAGTTCCGAGGTCGTTGGTCTCAAGCCATTTCATCAGTGGTGATGCGCTGTTCTCCATCAGTAAGGATGACAACAGCTGAGCTTCCAGCATGGCGTCTAGGTCAGCACTTTCACCCAATTTCCAGCCCATAATCAGATGCGTTTTTTCGGTGGCATCTACGTCATCTAGCGCATATCGGTGAGTTGCGCGTTTAGGGGCATCAAACGGTTGCTCCAACTCCACTTCAATGGTTTCGCCGGATTTTTCAAACCGATGCAGTGCACGGGTTTCAAACGCCTCATGATGTTGCGAGACAGGTAGATTTCCGAAGGTGAGGAGGATTGCGTTACTTGGGTGATAGTGTCCTTTGTAAAACGCGATAAGTTGCTCATAACTAAGATCGGGAATCGCCTCGGGATCACCACCACTGTTGTAGTGATAAGTGTTTGTAGGGAAAAGCTCGTAGCATAGTCGGTCCCAAAGCACAGATGAAATCGATGACATTGCACCTTTCATCTCATTGAAAACGACACCCTTGTATACCAGTGGCGCATCGGAATCATCCGACTCGAGTTCTACTCTGTGACCCTCTTGGGCAAAATCGAGGGGGTCTAAGCGAGAGAAAAATACCGCGTCAAGATATACCGATAGCAAGTTGTCAAAATCTTTTGGATTCTGCGTGGCGAAGGGATAGGCAGTCCAATCAGAGCTCGTGAAAGCGTTCATAAAGGTATTGAGCGATCTGCGAAGCATCATGAAGAAGGGATCACGTACCGGGTACCTCTCACTGCCGCACAGCACTGTATGCTCTAGGATGTGCGCCACACCCGTCGAATCTTCCGGTACCGTTTTTAAAGCCACCATAAAAACGTTCTCGTCCGTTTCAGTAGCCATGTGCAGGTGCCGTGCGCCTGTGGTGCGATGCACGTACTCGTGAACATCAAGACCGAGTGACTCGATGGGGACTTTACGTACTAAGTCGAAGGCGGGGTGAGTCGATAGATTGAAAACGGCGTTCATAAGGTTCCTTGTATTCTCGCGTCAGCGCGGGTCTCTCTACTCGCGCGGTTTCGGAGATAGTTTACTCTGCTTTGGATTGATCTGTTGGTGTTAATGCGCTTCTCACAACTATATTCGCACCGCCTGCGGGTGTTCCGAGTGGCGAGGGCTAGCTTGCGATCTGCATGACGCTTTTTCACGCGACCAATCACTCGCTACTGTCGCCGATTACCTCGTAGTCGTTCGATTAGCTCGATACGGTACATAGTAGGCCATCGCTTACCAGTCACCCATATTGCACCCGTTTTGGGATCTTGGGCGATTCCATTTAAGACATCGGTATTTCTGGCGCGTTTATTTTTTGGGAGCAGGTTGGTCAAGTCAATAATACGGGTGATCTGCCCCGAGTCGGGATCGATTGTTACGATCTGATCGGTCATCCATACATTTGCCCAAATTTCATTACCAATCCACTCAAGCTCGTTGAGCCTCGGTAGCGGCCGACCTTTTAACGTCACTGACAGTGTCTGTTCTACTGCCCCATCGCGCCAACGCTTGAGACGAGCCGTTCCATTAGACAACCACAGACTATCGCCATCACTGGTAACCCCCCAACCCTGTCCCTGCAGTGGATAGGTTCCGGTGATATTGAGTTGTTCTGGATCGATGGTGAACATCTGCTGCGACTTCCAGCTGAGTAAATAGACCTTGCCTTTGTGGATGGTGACGCCCTCGGCAAAGAGGTTGTCGGATAGGTCCAGCCGCATCTTATTTTTGCCACTAGGCCAGTCTTTACGCTCGATAAATGATTCTCCGTAGAGGCCAGAGCTTACCCAAAGATACTGACTATCAATGAAAAACCCCTGTGTAAAAACGCGGCGATCGTAGGAGCGGCTCTCAATTACTCGCACGTCAAAGATCCTCACTGCGCTGGGAGTGTCGCCAGACTTATTCGCCCAAGCAGAGAGCGTGAAAAAGGTGGTGCCAGCCAAGAGCAAGAATCGCGTTAAGAGCGGGTAGCGGTTTATTTGCTTCATGATGCACCCTTGACAAGCTGTCGCCGTAAGAAACGCGCTGGAGAGACCGCCTGAAGCAAATAGCGCGGCAGTGGTGGCGGTCTTTGAAACATCATCGACATTAGCATTTCCGCCAGAATGGGCGAAGATGTCAGACCGCGAGAACCGAGTCCCGTCAGGACCCAAAGCCCCTTTAGATTAGGTTGCTGTGCAGCGATAAACCGCTTTCGATCGTGACGTAAGCCATCGAACGCGCTCTTGAAGGCGTTTTTTTCAGGCACGGATCCGGTGATGGGTAAATAGTCGCTCGTAGCGCAGCGCACCGCAGCGACGCCGGTCAGTTTCTCGGAATTAAGAGCGATTGAGTTAATGGCGGCTGATAAATTGGGAATATTGGCAGCGAGTTGCCTCAGATTCAGTTTGTGATCCTCCTTGCGCTCCTCGACTGTTATCTCGTTTAGTCCATAGGTGGCTCCAACACAGTGCTGCCCATGACGCGCTGGTGGTGTATACCCATCGTGGCAGACAGTGCATCGTAATTTGGCTAATTCGCCTTCAGACGCAAGTTGTGTTGTTTGACCTCGAATCGGTTGTAAGGGCAGAAAATCTAATTCTTGGTTCTCAGTCGCTTGCCAGGCTGTTGTCACCACTGCGGTATCGCCGATGGCGATGATCTGCCCATGATTATTTTCGACTGCCCAGCCACCCGAAGCCAATTGCCTTGGTTTTACAGCGCCAAGGCCTTCAACCAGTCTGATGTTGGGGTGTTGAATTAATCGATTACAAACACCGGCTGGATTTAACCACCCCGAGTCCGGGAAATACATGCCGCCGCGTTCGAGCCGTATTCCTGCTAGGCGGCTTGCCTCCTGCGAGGTTACGACTTTGACAGGGCTCTCTTCATCGTCGAATGCGGTGACGAGAGGCGCGAGCTTTTCGGGTTCGCTTAGTTGGATATAACCCGTCATCTCACCATCAACACCGTGAGAAAGCTGTTTTTTTGCAAATAGCTGTCGATGGTAATCGGTAGACAGGCAGTAGGCGGCGAGTGAGAAGTCAGCGAGTTTTCCGTGCTTGTGTGACGGGCGAGTGTAGATGACTCCCTGCGGCTGACTGGAGCCACCCGAAGCGAGGCTTTTAGCTTCCAACAGTGTCACGTAGCAACCCTTGTCCGCCAGTTTGCGGGCGACATGTGACCCGGCGAGGCCGGCGCCAATGACCACGCAATTTTGGGGCTCCGGGGTGTGCTCGGGTTGGTCCCAAGCTGTCACAGCGGGTCGTGGTGTAGCGCCCGTATCATTCTTCAGAGAGGCTGTCATACACTCTCTTTTTTTGCCAAAACCGGGTCGTTTGGTAACGGAAAACCCGGCGCTCTCGAGGGTCCGCCGCACGTGAGTCGCGGCAGTAAACGTTGTCACTGTCGCTCCATTATTGCTGAGATGTTGCAAGTGGCTGATCACATGCTCGCTCCACATTGACTCATTGCGAGCGGGGGTAAAGCCATCTAAGAACCAAACATCGACCCACGGAGTTTGATAACTGGCGAGATCAGTGAGCACCTCGGTTGCGTCGCCCCACCAAAAATCTGCGGTAAATCTCTCTAGCATCTCGGCCCTGCGGTGACATCCCGGTAATGGCGGAGGCCAGCGCGCTGTGATGAGGTCACTTACGTCAGCGAGGGCTCTCCATCGGGCATTCGACGCTGTGAGTTGGGAACGATTCATTGGGTATTTTTCTACCCCGATATAGTGACAATTCGCGCCAGCGGGCGCGTGTTCTAACCACGCGTTCATAAGCAGCGCAAGATTAAGAGCAGTGCCTATGCCAAGCTCAAAAATTGTTAGTGTCTCGCCAGATTGCAGTGCCGAGATTCGTTCAATCACCTCGCCACCCTCGATGTAAACGTAGTGACTTTCTGCGAGTCCATCAGCGGGCGAGTAATAATCGTCATCGAATGTTTTTGATCTTGGAGCCCCGCCTTCGAAATTTATTGCCGGGCGCTGCATAAGTCGCCATTCTTGGTTGCCACGGTCAATCATACTGATAAGCTCTCGCTTCTGCGCTAGACCGCATCAGTTGCGATATTGCTGAAATACTGACGCGTCGCGGCGTCGCTGATTCTGGGGTGATCATTAATTGCACGGTTTTTTGGAGAGCAAATATGGCTTTGGGTAATACTACGATGACATACGACCAGTTGGGTAATTTGGCCGCCAACTTGTTGCACAAAGCCTTTATTGAATCCAAGCGAACAGTCTCCAAGGGACTGTTCCGTCGCCTCGAGGTAGGCGAAACGGTGAGTGTCACCCGGCTTGAATTTGAGGGCGATGAAACGGTCCAGCTCAATATGAACCTCGATACCTCACAGTATCGTGGCGAGCTCAATTACTCAAAGTTTCGAGACAGTATTGTTGCATTGCTTCAGGACCTCATCGAGATAATGAAGGAGGAGGGCGCGCTGAAGACCTACCAGGAGCAGAGCGCTTCTCAACAGGGGACTGGCAAGGTACTTATTGGTGCGAGGGGTGCCACAGTTCACGCCAATGATCTCAACGTCTTGATGTGCACAATGGCTCCCTCACCTAATGAGCCTCTGATTCTCGCCGGTCTTATGTACATGGATGCCGATCAGTTTATGCGGCCATCAGAGGACGCTGAATCGTGATCGAGTAACGCGACGGGCGGCGGCGTTACAACTTTTAGTGTCTGTTTCTCAGTTGGCGCGATTACTTTAGATTCCCCACGAGATACCTCCTTACCGTCTTGGTTTGTGACTTTGAGCGCCATGGTCACCCATGGCTTACGCGCATGCTTGTCGGTGACAGTAAGCGCTAGAGTCAGCGTATCTCCGAGAAAAATCGGCGATCGGAACTCCAGATTTTGACCCAAATAAACCGTCCCCGGCCCCATAAATTCCATTCCGATCATGGCGCTAACGAAGGCACCAATCAGCATACCGTGACCAATGCATTCTCCAAACTGTGTGGTCGCACCGTATTCGGGATCGAGGTGCAGTGGGTTGTGGTCTCCCGACACCACGGCAAACAGTTCAACATCTCGTGCTGTGACTAACCGGCTAACTTCGATACCATCACCGATCGCGAGCTCATCAAAGGTAACATTGGTGATTTCCATGGGGGATCCTCGCGTCAGTACTACAGAGATACGTTTAAAAATAACACAACCAAAATAATGGGGTTAACTGAATGCAAGCAGATGTAAGCGCCGCTATCGCCGCTCGATACAAAGATCTCAACATCGAGTGGGATGTCGACGTCACAGCCTATCCCTCAATCGTCGCCTTATTTGAGGACGCTATGCTGCGTTTCAAGGATCTGCCTGCCTGCTCAAGCGTTGGTCACAATATCTCCTATGCTGAACTCGATACCTTGTCGGCTCATTTCGCTAGCTGGCTGCAAAGCGATTCTGGGTTAAAAAAAGGTGATCGTGTCGCGATTCAGATGCCCAATCTAATGCAGTATTTGGTTGCCTGTCTCGGAACCTTGCGTGCAGGAATGGTCGTGGTCAATACCAATCCGCTTTACACAGAGCGAGAGCTAGAGCACCAGCTGAATGACTCGGGTGCGCGTCTCTTGGTGCTTCAGGCAAATGTTGCAGAGACAGCATCTCGTGTCGTAAGCAAAACGGGAATTGAGCGTATTGTTCTCACCGAAATCGCCGACTTACATCCGGCACCAAGGCGATGGCTGCTCAACACGGTGGTGAAGCACATCAAGAGAATGGTGCCGAAAGTTCAGTTACCGAATGTCATCAAATTTAATGATGTGTTGCAACGAGGTGCACAGCAGCCATTCACTCAGGTTGACCTCAATTTATCGGACCTTGCAATGCTCCAGTACACCGGTGGCACAACGGGTGTTGCAAAGGGCGCAATGCTGTCGCATGGCAACATCGTTGCCAACGTCATGCAGTTAGATGGGTTCTTTGAGACTTTTGGCATAGAGGGTGAGGGTGCAGTCTTTATGCAGCCACTGCCGGTTTATCACATTTATGCTTTTACGGTTTCCATGTATTCGTTACGCAAGGGTGCGCACACTCTTTTTATTCCCAATCCTAGAGACCTCCCGTCGGTTGTTGATGCGTTTGAAAAGTATCAGCCCACTGTTTTTTGCGGCTTAAATACCCTGTTCGTTGCATTGTGTAACGACGAGAGATTTCAGAAGACGGCATTTAATAAACTGCAACTTACGATGTCAGGTGGGATGGCATTGACGCAGGCTGCAGCGGAGCGCTGGGCAGAGGTGACTGGCTGTAATGTTTACGAAGGCTATGGGCTCACTGAGACATCGCCCACAGCTACGAGTAATCCGGGAAACGGTCGACAGTTGGGTACGATTGGCATTCCCGTGCCTCAGACCTATGTGAAGACGGTGAGTGCGGCGGGAGAGGCGCTAGGGTTTGATGAGGCTGGAGAGCTCTGCATCAAGGGACCACAGGTCATGCAGGGATATTGGCAACGCCCCGAGGCGACAGCCGAGGTGCTTGATGAAGACGGATGGTTCGCAACGGGTGATGTCGCAGTCATACAGCCCGATGGATATGTGAGAATCGTGGACCGCATCAAAGACATGATTATTGTCTCTGGCTTTAATGTCTATCCCAATGAGCTAGAAGATGTCTGTGCCAAGCATCCAGGTGTTCTTGAGTGTGCAGCCGTGGGTTATGCCTCTGATGCAACGGGAGAGGGCATTCGCATGTATGTTGTGAAGGCGGATTCTGAGCTTACCGAAGAGGCCGTTATTGCCTATATGCGAGAACAGGTGACGGCCTACAAAGTGCCGAAATCGATCGTATTTAAAGATGATCTGCCCAAAACAAACGTCGGTAAAATTCTTCGACGCGAGCTTCGCGATGAGGCGGCCCGCGCTTAGTTAGCAAACGCGTATGTATGTGAGTTGAGGAGCGAGTGAGTAAAAGCCATGTGGGTCGTGCAGAGCGGCCAGTTCCTCAATCCATTAGCTACCCTGAGGAGTTACCAGTTGTTGCGCGCAAAGATGAGATCATGCGCGCGATTGCTGAGAATCAGGTGGTTGTTATCGCTGGTGAGACCGGGTCGGGCAAGACAACACAACTTCCCAAAATGTGTCTTGAGCTCGGGCGAGGCCGAGAAAAACGTATTGGCCATACTCAGCCACGACGAATAGCTGCGCGTGCTGTCTCGAGTCGTATCGCAGAGGAACTGCGCACAGATGTCGGCGGTTTAGTGGGTTACCAAGTCCGCTTTAACGATCAAGTCTCGGAGAAAACCGCGGTCAAGGTTATGACTGATGGTATTTTGTTGACTGAGTTGTCGCGTGATCGGCAGCTCAAGGCCTATGACACCCTGATCATCGACGAGGCGCACGAGCGCAGTCTCAATATTGATTTTGTTTTGGGATATTTGAAGCGTTTACTGCCTACACGTCCCGATCTAAAAGTCATCATCACGTCGGCGACGATTGACGTTGAGCGCTTCAGTCAGCACTTCAATAACGCACCTGTCATTGAGGTTTCGGGGCGAACTTATCCTGTTGAGGTGCACTATCTCGATGCGGTGGAGGATCGGGATCGCGGCGTTCAGCGGCAGGTGTCGGAGCTTGTTGATGAGATCGAGGCGCAGAAATACGGACCGCGCGGGGATGTACTGATCTTTTGCGCGGGGGAGCGTCAAATCCGTGACCTGGCAAAGTCATTGCGTGGACGCGATCGGATTCAGGTCTTGCCGCTATATGCTCGCCTGAGCAACGCAGAGCAAAACCGGGTATTCAATCGAACAGGGTCTGGCATGCGCGTTGTTCTCGCCACTAACGTGGCTGAAACTTCACTGACGGTGCCGGGTATAAGATACGTGATCGACCCTGGTGACGCCCGGGTGAGTCGCTACAGCCACCGATCGGGGCTTCAGCGGTTACCTATCGAACCTATTTCGCAAGCCAGTGCGAATCAGCGCAAAGGACGCTGCGGGCGGGTGGCTGAAGGCGTTTGTTTTCGCCTGTACTCAGAGCAAGACTTTCTTGCACGCCCCGAGTTTACGGACGCGGAAATACTCCGAACCAGCTTGGCCTCGGTCATATTGCGTATGCTCGAGTTGGGGCTGGGGGATGTCAGGCAATTTCCGTTTGTAGATGCACCCGAATCGAAAATGGTTAGAGATGGATTTCGGCTTTTAACTGAGTTGGGTGCTGTCGACGCTAACGCTAGGCTGACACACTTGGGCAGGGCGATGGCCAAACTACCCGTGGATCCAAAACTCAGTCGAATTTTATTGGATGCGGCCAGTCGCGATTGTCTTAACGAGGCTCTCGTCATTGTAAGCGCACTCTCAATCCAAGATCCGCGTGAGCGACCACAGGAGAAACGCGCACAAGCCGATCAGCAGCACGCTCGGTTCAATAACGTTAAATCTGACTTTATCGCTTGGGTAAATCTCTGGCAGTACGTCGAAGCGCAGCGACTGGCACTGAGTCAAAATCAGCTTCGTAAGCTTTGCGAGCGCGAATTCCTGTCGTATTTGCGAATCCGAGAGTGGCGTGAGGTCCATCATCAATTAGTTTTGTCCTGTCGACAAATGAAGTTTCGGGTTACACCCGTCCAGGCCGCTGATGACAAATACGAAGCGATTCATCGTGCTTTGCTAACGGGTTTAGTGGGGAATGTTGCGCAGCAAGACGAGGGCCGGAAGTTCAATGCGGCACGAAGTCGAAAAGCACAGGTATTTCCAGCGTCAGGTCAGTATAAAAAGCCGCCAAAATGGCTCGTTGCAGCAGAACTGGTGGAAACCTCCCAGGTTTTCCTTCGGCAATGCGCTGCGATCGAGCCAACATGGTTGCTGGAGACCAATCCAGAGCTCTTGAAGCGTCACCATTATGAGCCTTCCTGGAATGCGCGTTCTGGGCGAGTGATGGCCACGGAGCGTGTTTCGCTGTTTGGTTTGACAATCAGCGATGGGCAACGGGTTCACTTTGCTGGCATCGATCAGAAAACGTCCCGGGAAATCATGATTCGCGATGGCTTGGTCTCGGGTAACTTCCGCCAGCCCCCCGAGTTTCTAAAGCATAATTTAAAGCTCGTTAGCGATGTGATGGAACTTGAGTCCCGTACGCGTCGGCGAGATTTGCTCGTAGATGAGGAGTCGATGTTTCGTTTTTACGACGAGCGAATACCCTCAGACTGTGCCAGCGGTGTCGCCCTTGATAAGTGGCTCAGACGAGACGATCGGGCCCCAAAAAGCCTGAAAATGAGCCGCGAGCAGGTACTGACGCGTGACCCGGGGAGTGAAGTCGAGGATCAGTTTCCCAAATCGCTTAAGGTGGGAGAAATTAGTTTTGAGCTCAGCTATCAATTCGAGCCAGGCGGTAACCGTGACGGTGTCACGGTCACGATCCCCCGAGCATTGATGAACCGCACTCCCCGATACCGCTTTGAGTGGCTCGTTCCGGGCCTTTTACGTGAAAAACTGATCGCAATGATTAAGGGCTTACCGAAGAGTTTGCGAAAACAGTTGGTACCCGCTCCCGATGTCGCCGACGCTTTGTTGAGTCGATTGACTGTGGGTGATGAGCCATTAGCACTGGCTTTATCGCGTGAACTAAAAAGTCTCAGAGGTGTGGTTGTATCGGCCAGTGACTGGGCACAGGTAACGATTGAGCCTTATTACCAGATGAACATCCGTGTCGTTGATGATCGTCGAAAACTTCTGGCTGAGGGCCGAGACCTCGCCAAGCTCGTGGCTGAGTTTCGCAACGATTCTCCGGTAGAAGTTGTGACCACCAAAAATAATTTAGAGCGTGTGAACGTTACACGCTGGGATTTCGAGGCACTGCCTGAGGAGTGGCGAGGAAAGTCCGCAGGTACCGACGTCATGGCTTACCCCGCAGTCATCAAAGAGGGTTCAGGGCAGTTATCGGTGAGGCTACTCGATTACGCGTCGGAGGCGCACCGTCAGCACCGGCTCGGAGTCGCTGGGTTATTGCTTCAAGGTGATCTGAAGACTGCAAAATACCTCAAGAAGCAGTTATTTGTTGATAACGCCGCAAAGCTCGCGCTGGCAGGTGCCAAATTGGAGCGTGATCCACTGGTTGACGCACTGATTGAGGCCGGTCTCTGGCAGCTACTCGATGGCATCGAGTTGCCCCGGTCACCTGAAGCGTTTAACCGCATACAGCGTGAGGTGACAACGCTCTGGGTGCCCCACGTTCTCGAGATGGGTAACCATCTGACTCTTGCTGTTAAAACTGCTGCAGAAGTGCGGGCTGTGTTGGCTAAATACCAGCCAAACGAATACACGACCTCACGACAGGATATGGAGAGGCAAATCATCGCCTTATTTGACGTTAAGGCTCTGGTAGAGACCCCCGCAGACTGGCTATCGTATTATCCGCGTTACCTTAAAGCACTCCTAAATCGTGCAGAGCGCTTGTCAGCTCAAGGGGGTAAAGATGATAAGTCGATGGCGATGCTTCAGCCGCAACTTGACCGTCTTGCAAAGGGGATGAGTCATTATCCGGGCCTCGAGGTTTTATCGCCCGATGCAGTTCGATTTAGATGGATGCTCGAGGAGTTCCGCGTATCGCTATTTGCGCAGCAGTTAGGTACCAAATTGCCGGTGTCTGCTAAACGGCTGGATCAGCAATGGGAATCCGTTGAGCAATGGATGACGAATAATCCAAGATGAGCAAATGACTTTTTGTTACAGTGCGGGCATGGAAGGAGAAGGGCTAGGTTGTGCGTAACTCATTTATCATTCTGATTCGGCAGATCGCTACTGGGCTGTTACTAGTCATTCCGATGCTCGCGTGTGCTAATGACGACCCATTTGAGTCGATCAACCGTGAAATTCTCGAGTTTAACGATTCGGCTGATACCGACATCCTTCGGCCTATTGCAGTCGCATACGCGGAAACTGTGCCGATACCGGCTCGTCGCGCCTTGGTTAACGCCTACGATAATCTCACGGACATCAACGCCGCGATAAATGCCGTATTTCAGGGAAGGCCCGGAAAGGCAGTCAAGAGTACGGGACGCGTTCTCATTAATACAACGCTCGGTTTGTTGGGCACGATCGACGTGGCATCTGACATGGGTATTGCTCGCTACGAGACTGACTTCGGCCATACGCTTGCGCGGTGGGGTGTACCCGAGGGGCCTTACATTGTTGTGCCTTTTTTGGGCCCTTACACCATTCGATCTGGCGTAGGTGATATCACTGATAGCTTCATGTCGGCCAATGATTATCTCGTTGACGACGACGTAATCACCTGGGGGTCGCGAGGTTGGCGGGCGCTTGAGACTCGCGCGAATTTGCTCGATGCAGAGGATCTGATTTCCGGTGATCGCTATGTATTTATCCGAGATGCTTATCTTCAAAGTAGAGAGGCGCTCGTGAATGACGGCGTGGTTGTCGACACGTTTTCTGACTTTGAAGACGAAGACTGGGACGAGGATTTCTAAGCGCTGCGTCTCGCTATCAGATCCTCTGTTTGAGCGATTGCTTGTTGAAATACTTCGATGCCCGCGCCCTCGGTATGCATGCCCTCGCTCAAAATCCGCCGAAATTGCTTTCCGCCGGGCTGTCTCTGATATAACCCTAGGACGTGACGCAGTACGTGGTTAATTCTTCCTCCCTCGGCGAGTACCCTCTCAAGGTAGGGGATGAGAGCCTCGGCAACCTCCATACGTGTGCAGTTCACCGATGAAATGGATGCGTCCGTATCGGAGGTGTCCGCGTCATTGGCGCCAAATAAATAGTGATCAACATCACTGAGCAGCCAGGGGTTCTGATAAGGCTCGCGTCCCAACATGACCCCGTCTACATGAGCAAGGTGCACGCGGCACTCTTCAATTGAAGTGATCCCTCCGTTAAGCACAATAGTAAGTTCGGGGAAGTCACGTTTTAGTTGATAAACCCAGTCGTACTTCAGTGGTGGCACCTCGCGATTTTCTTTTGGCGACAGGCCCTTTAACCATGCATTTCGCGCATGTGCAATGAATACCTCGCAGCCGCCCTCAGCCACAGTTCCAACAAAGTCTCGGACAATGTCGTAGCTATTGTCGTCATCAATACCCAAACGGTGTTTGACCGTGACGGGCACATCGACGGTTTCGCACATTGCACTAACGCAGTCGCGAACTAATTCGGCTTCCCGCATCAGGCAAGCGCCGAAGGCCCCATTTTGCACGCGATCTGAGGGACAGCCACAGTTCAAATTGATTTCGTCGTAGCCATAGTTCACGCCCATTCTGGCGGCTATCGCGAGGTCCCTCGGCGAGCAACCGCCCAACTGTAATGCGACTGGGTGCTCCTCCTCGTTGAAGCGCAGGTGCCGGTCCATATCACCGTGAATGAGTGCACCTGTGGTAACCATTTCGGTATACACCCGCGTGTGGCGACTCAGCAATCGCCAAAAATAGCGGCAGTGGCGATCTGTCCAGTCCATGCAGGGAGCGGTGCTAAATCGCCAGGGGGAGACGTCGTTAAATGTATCTTCGGTGCTCATTATCACATTGTCGCATATGGATTTGGTCTGGCCGCAAATTCAGCTAGCGTTGCAACCAAAAATACATGTAGGTTTCACGACACTGTCACAGAGAATCACCACAGTTACACGGCCTGACGGGCTTTAGCTGTTAACCGTTTTAGCACGACAACGCCGATTGCGCCCTCCGATGGAGTTGGTGCCATGAAAAGTGGGTGAAATAAACCCAAGAGTAAGGATAGCCAATCTATGAACATTAACCGTCGACGAGTTTTAAAGGGAATAACCATCGGTGCGGGTGCAACGGCAATGATTGCAAGCCGTATCAGTGCTGCTTCCACCAAGTCGCACGGGTTCACCCACGGTATAGCCTCGGGAGACCCCCTTTCCGATCGCGTAATTCTGTGGACACGCTATCTGCCCAAAAACGCTGAAAACTCGGTGGATGATATCGTTTGGCAGCTTGCAACGGATAAATCCTTCCGGCAGATAGTCGCGAGCGGCATCTCGAGGACTTCCGCCGACCGTGATTACACGGTAAAAGTGGATGCGACAGGCCTCAATGCCGGCCAACGGTATTACTATCGGTTTGTGGCAAACGGTGAATATTCATCGACCGGCCAAACTAAAACTTTGCCGAGAGGCGAGGTGGAGCGTTTCCGTATTGCTGTCGCATCCTGCTCGAACTACCCGCAGGGTTATTTCCACGCTTACGACGATATTGCAAAGAGCGACGTTGATGTCGTGCTGCACCTAGGTGACTACATTTACGAATACGCACGCGGTGTCTATGTCAATCCAATCGCTGAGCGGACACTCGGTCGCGCTGTCGAGCCCGAGAACGAGATTCTCAAGACAGACGATTATCGCACTCGCTACGCCACGTATCGCGCTGATAAAGACCTCCAAGCGGCACACGCAGCGCATCCCTGGATCTGCGTCTGGGACGACCACGAGTTGATGAATAACACTTGGCGGGCTGGAGCGGAAAATCACAACGAAGGCGAGGGCGACTTTGATGAGCGCATCGCAATGGCGCGGAAGGTGTATCACGAATGGATGCCAATTCGCACCGCAGCGCAAACCGACCAAGCACCGATTTATCGCCAGTTTCAGATTGGCAACCTTGCGGATCTCATCATGCTCGATACGCGACTGCATGGACGAGATGAGCAGTTAATTTACGAGCGTGATATCCCTAAAGCGGGTGGCGCAGAGGCGTTTGTCAAAACCAAGTTGATGGATCCCAGTCGCAGTATCTTGGGTGCAGAACAGGAGAACTGGTTGGCCTCTCAGCTGGCAGCAGGAAAAGATCGCGGCGCTACATGGCAGATCATTGGACAGCAGGTGCTGATGGGAAAGCTTATCGCGCCAAAGATTTCTGAAGACGCCATCGATGTTATGAACTTATCTGAGCGTTATCGCAAGCGATTGGAGGGCTTCCGCGATATTGCAAAGGCCGAACTTCCTTTAAATCTTGATGCTTGGGATGGATACCCCGTATGTCGAGAGCGTATACATAGCGTTTTTAAGCAGTTTGCACGAAACCCGGTGGTACTAGCCGGTGATACTCATAATGGTTGGGCGTTTAATATGCGAGATGGCAAGGGCGATGCAGTGGGTGTTGAGATTGGAACACCGGGCATAACGAGCCCGGGAATGGAAGCTTACTTTCCTGCGCCACCGCAAATGCTGCAAGAGGCCCTCAAAGCGAGTAGCGAAGAACTCTATGATTTGGATACCTCTCGTCGAGGCTGGACTCATATTGAGCTTACGCCAGAGAAGACGGTCTCTAAGTGGCGATTTGTCTCCACGGTTTTAGAGAGCAGATACTCGATCGCCGAGAGTACGCCCATAGTATGCAAGGCGGGCGATAAAGCGTTTAGCTGAGAAACTCCCGCTGGATTGCCTACTGTGAATCTTTTTTCCTCTGCCGATGCCGCTTGTCTTAAAGAGGCAGCATGCGCCGTAAAGGCCAGAGAGAGGACTTTTATCCCAGAGGTGGGCTCGAGACCTATGCTGCTGTCTTACCCGGGATTGCTGCGAGTAAGCGCTTGGTGTAGTCCCTCGTCGGGTCATTGAAAACGGATGCAGTATCCCCAACTTCCTCGAGTTTTCCGCGATATAGGACTGCAACACGATCCGCGATCTGTCGGATGACGGCGAGGTCGTGAGAAATGAAAAGCATGGTCAACCCGTATTCGTCTTTCAGATCTTTCAAAAGATCCAAGATTTGCGCCTGAATGGTCACATCGAGTGCAGAAACCGGCTCATCAGCAACAATGAATTCCGGTTTGGTTGCCAAGGCCCGCCCAATCGCAATTCGCTGTCGTTGACCACCAGAGAACTCGTGCGGGTATTTCTTTGCGAAAGCACGCGCTAAACCGACGTCATCCATCAGCGATTTTATGGCGTTATCGAGGTCAGCACGGCTGACGATCTTGTGCAGGAGTAAAGGCTCTGCCAGCGTGTCATAAACGGTCATTCTAGGGTTTAACGATGCATAGGGATCCTGAAAAATCATCTGCATGCGCCGGCGCAGTCTTTTAAGACTGCCTTTATCCAGCTCACCTACATTGAGGTCATCGAACTGCACAGCACCACTCGTAATCGGTGTCAGGCGTAGCAGGGAGCGTCCCACCGTCGACTTTCCACTACCTGATTCCCCGACGAGTCCTAGCACCTCGCCACGATTGATGGTTAGAGAGACATCATCCACTGCCTTGATGGGCTGTTCGCTATGTTCACTGCTGAAATAAGTCTTTAGGTTATCGACAGTGATGAGCGGATTGCGCGAGGAAGCCGACACTGGCGCTTCACCAGTTGGAATCGCGGCAAGCAGCTTTTGTGTGTAGGGATGTTGGGCGTTCGAGAAGATTTCGGCTGGAGTGCCTTGCTCGACGACAAGTCCCTTTTCCATAACTACGATGTGATCGGCGATATCCGAGACAACTGCAAGATCGTGACTAACGAACAAGACGCCAATATCCCGTTTCTCTTGCAATGATTTGATCAGTTGAAGAATCTGCGCCTGGATAGTGACATCAAGGGCCGTGGTCGGCTCGTCCGCAATGAGTAGCTTGGGTTCGGTAATGAGTGCCATGGCAATCATTACTCGTTGTCGCATGCCCCCAGAAAACTCAAAGGGATAGGCGTTCATGGCGGATTCGGGGTTTCGAATACCAACCTCACCGAGCAATGCAGTTGCTCGAGCGGTTGCCGTTTCCTTATCCGCAACGCCATGGACAAGTAGAGGCTCGATCAATTGCTCGCCAATGCGCATATAGGGGTTCAGACAAGTCATTGGATCCTGAAAGATCACGGCGATGTCTGCTCCGCGTATACCGCGTAACTCGCTCTCTGGGAGTTGCAATAAATCTCGACCTTCAAAGTGTGCACTTCCCGAGTCAATACGTCCCGGAGGTTGAGGAATCAAACCCAGCAGTGCGTAGCAGGAGACCGATTTACCCGACCCACTTTCGCCGATAATGGCGGTGAGAGATTTGGGCTCTACGGAGAAACTCACATTTTGCACGGCGGTGGTTGTGCCGTTTCGGGTAACGAAGCTGATACTCAAGTCATTGATGCTCAGTAAACTCATATCATTAATCCTTCGAGCCGCGAACGTCGAGCGCATCGCGCAAGCCGTCACCCAAGAAATTCAGTGAGAAGAGCGTTATCGTTAGAACTAGGCCAGGAAAGATGAGTAGCCAAGGGTATTCTTCCATGGTTTCTGCACCGTAGCTGATGAGTAGCCCCCAGCTTGTTTGAGGGGGCTGGATGCCCAGTCCAAGGAAACTTAAGAAAGCCTCCAGCAGCATCACGCTCGGTATGGTGAGCGTGGTGTAGACAATGATGGGTCCAATCGCGTTCGGAATAATGTGTTTGAAGATGATTGCACTGGGCGAGAGGCCGAGCGAAATTGCTGCCTCGACAAACTCTTGCTGACGAAGGGCCTGTACCTGTGTGCGCATGATGCGCGCCATGGTAAGCCACTCGACCGCGCCGATTGCGAGGAAAAGTAAAAGAATATTTCTACCGAAAACCACCATCAGAAGAATGATGAAAATCATAAACGGTAGGGCGTAGAGAATATCGACGAAGCGCATCATAGCCGCATCAACGCGTCCACCGACATAGCCTGCCACCGCCCCCCAGGTTACACCGATCACCAGCGCAACGGCCGTAGCGATAAATCCAACAGCGAGGGATATGCGCCCCCCGTACAAAATTTGCGTCAGCAGGTCTCGGCCGAAAATATCAGTTCCTAACCAGTGCGCGGCTGACGGTGGTGAAGCGCCCAGATCAAGGTTTTGGGCCTCGTAACTATAGGGTGCAATGAATGGTGTAAGCAGTGCGAGGAGCACCATGATGATAAGGACCGCACCACCTGCTACCGCTGCCCGATTTTTCTTCAGTCTTAGCCAAGCATCTTGCCAAAGCGATGACCCGTCTTCGGCTTCGCTGAGAGCAGCGCTTGAGTGCACGGTCATTGGATCGGTATTCATCAACCGGTGCCTTTTAGCTGTGCGCGGAGACGCGGATTAAGCCATGCCGCAATGATGTCACTGATCAAATTGAAAGAAACAATCAGTGTTGACAGGAACACAGTGGTGCCCAGAATCATCGTGTAGTCGCGATTAAAAGCAGCCTGCACGTAAAAGCGGCCTAACCCCGGGATTTGGAAGATAGTCTCTACGACAAACGAACCCGCGAGCAATCCTGCAAAGGCGGGTCCCAAAAAGGCAATGACAGGAATTAAACCCCCACGCAGTGCGTGCCGAGTGATAACTCGCCATTCAGGCAGACCCTTCGCACGCGCCGTGCGGATATAGTCTTGCGACAGAATTTCGAGCATGCCAGCGCGGCTTAATCGCGCGATGTAAGCAGCGTACGCTGATCCGAGTGTGATGGAGGGCAGAATCTTGTCTCCTGGTAAATCACCCCAGCCAGCTATGGGTAACCACTCGAGGTAGATGCCGAATATGAGTACCAATAGCGGACCCAGTAAGAAAGACGGCATGCAAATACCTATCATGGCAAGTCCCATAGGGATGTAGTCCTGCCGCGTATTGGGCTTGAGAGCGGCAAGGACACCAGCGAATACGCCTATTAGAAGCGCAAAGCTCAAAGCATATAAACCAAGTTCCGCGGTGACAGGTAGGCCGCTGCCCAGGATTTCATTCACGCTGCGCCCGGGATATTTGAAAGAAGGTCCTAGATCACCATGACTTAGGTCTGTGAGGTAGGCGATGTATTGCTCGTGCAGGGGTAGATCCAGCTTGTACTGTGCCTCAAGCGCACGTTTGACCTCTGGAAGAACAGCTTTTTCGCTATCAAAGGGACCACCGGGTGCGGAGCGAACCAAAAAAAAGGTGGCGGTAATCACGACGAAAATGACTGGGATGGCTTGAATCAGTCGCCAGAAAATGAAGCGCAACATCTTACTCGGCCTCATTCAAGCGGCGCTCTGGGTGCAGCCTGACATATTTGAGATTGAGTGAATCCATAAGATTGGGGTAGATCCCTTCAACACTTGGGTGCACGAGGTGCTTGCTAGTGTAGGTATAGATTGGAATGATGGGCATCTCCTGCATCAGCATTGTCTCAGCCTCGTAAAATAAGCTGTAGCGCTCTTCAATGCTCTTCGCTCTGGGGGCGCGATTAAGAATGATGTCGTCGAAGACGTCATTGGCATAGCCGGTATTATTGTTGCCACCCTCTGAGATAAATAGATCGAGGAAATTGTTGGCATCGACGTAGTCGCCAATCCAACCGCGACGCGCAACTTGGAAATTACGCTGTGATACGGAGTCCAAGTAAACCTTCCACTCTTGATTAGCAATCGTCACATTAATGTTGAGTTCTCGTTTCCACATCTGCTGGACCGCCACGGCAATTTTGCGATGTGCTTCCTGTGTGTTGTAGATGATCTCAAGCCCCGGCCAGCCCTCACCATTGGGATAGCCCGCCTCAGCGAGCAACTGTCGCGCTTTTTCCGGGTCATAATCAAAAAGTTTTGGCGGGTAATATCCGAGGGTGTCAGGTGGCGTGATGCTGTAGGCAGGGATTGCTGTCTCTTCTAACACCGTCTGCGTAAGGGTGTCACGATCGAGTGACAGGGACAGCGCGCGGCGAACTAGAACGTTATTAACGGGCGGTCGATCCGTGTTCAGTAAGTAGTAATAGGTGCCCAAATACGGAGCCTGTACATAGCTGGGGTCTTGACTGTCGCGATACCCGGGAATCTTATCTAGAGGGACAACAGAGGTGTAATGCAATTGCTCAGCACGAAACATCCGCTCCTCGCTGACGACATTCTCTGTGGGATAAAAGACGACGCCGTTTAGTGCAACCTTGTCTCGATCCCAATAATGCGGATTTTTCTTCACGATAATGCGGCGATTGAGAGACCACTCATCGAGAGTGAATGCACCATTACTCACAATGTTCCCTACCCTCGTCCACGGTGTGAATCGATCCGTCATTTTGCCGAATTTCAGCAGCGTTTCAGGGTGCACAGCAAAACTACTGTAGTGGTCCATTAGCTGAAGAAAATAGGGCGTTGGTGCGTTGAGAGTAACTTCCAAGGTGAGGTCATCGATTGCTTTTACGCCAACCTTGTCGAAGTCGCTAATTTCGCGCCTTGCATAGGCCTCCGCATTGGCAATTGGATAGAGCATATAAGCGTAAAGCGAGCCAGTGTCAGGATGGAGTGCTCGGTTCCATGACCAAACATAGTCAGAGGCAGTGATCGGTTCTCCGTTACTCCATTTCGCGTTGGGATTGATATAGAAAGTGTACACAGTGCCGTCATCGCTAATATCCCATCGCTCAGCGACACCAGGTTCGGGTTCTAATGTTTTGGGATTTTTTACCGCGAGTCCCTCGAAAAGCGCACGTACGAGGTGCGCTTCTGGGACCCCTGTTACAACGTGAGGATCCAGACCTTGCGGTTCTGCGCCATTGCCGTAGTGCAGAACACTCTCACGGTTTCCCGACACCACATTACTTTCACTGTTGCCGCAAGCGGTGAGGAGCATAGCGAGGAAACTAACAGTTAAATAAGTGTGAAAACGACGCATGATTTTTTGTGTTTCGGGCTTTTGTCCATCGTATCGAATTTTGCGGTAGGGGTGTAACAAACTCACGTAATTAGTCCTACGAGAAGCCCGCCTCAGAGACTTTATTGAGGCTGGGTTCTGGTAACATGGCGCGCTTAAATGAGTCGGTAACGGACGAGAACCAAAATGACTGTCAGAACACGCGTTGCGCCATCTCCCACGGGAGATCCTCACGTAGGCACGGCCTACATGGCGTTGTTTAACCGATGCTTTGCGAAAGCGCACGGCGGGCAGTTTATTTTGCGCATCGAAGATACGGATCAATCAAGAAGCACTGAGGCATCAGAGCAGATGATTTTCGAGTCGTTGCGCTGGTTGGGCCTCGATTGGGATGAGGGGCCTGATGTTGGCGGAGAGTATGGCCCCTACCGGCAAAGTGAGCGCCGTGATATTTACGGGGAATACGCGTGGCAATTAGTGGAGCAAGGCGATGCATTTGTCTGTTATCGGACGCCGACAGAGCTTGATGCCTTGCGCGAGGCCCGTCGAGAGCAGGGACTGTCCAATGCCTTAAAGCCCTCTGATCTTGAGCTAAGTGAGGCTGAGCAGGCGGCGCGAAAGGATGAGGGAGCGCCTTTTGTTATTCGTATGCGTGTCCCGGAGGGGGAGGGCACTTGCCTTATCCAAGATCGCCTGAGAGGTGAAATAGCGCTCGACTGGGGTATGGTCGACGCGCAGATATTGTTGAAGTCTGACGGGCTTCCTACCTATCACCTCGCAAATGTCGTCGACGACCATCTCATGAGAATTACGCACGTAATGCGCGGTGAGGAGTGGCTTAACTCAGCACCGAAGCACAAATTGCTTTACGAGTACTTCGGTTGGGAAATGCCCGAGCTGTGTCATATGCCTCTCCTGCGCAATCCAGACAAATCGAAATTGAGTAAGCGCAAGAATCCGACCAGCATTCTCTATTACGAGCGGATGGGCTTCTTACCGGAGGCTTTGATGAATTACCTCGGTCGTATGGGCTGGTCGATGCCGGACGAACGAGAAAAGTTCTCACTGGATGAAATGCAGGCGGCCTTCGATATCGATCGGGTATCATTGGGTGGCCCCATCTTTGACTTAGAGAAACTCAAGTGGCTTAACGGCGTGTGGCTACGGGAAGAATTCGACGAGGCCGCGCTTAAGGATCGTCTCAAAGCATGGCTGTGGAATGACGAGACATTAGATAAGATCGTGCCACACGCGCAAGGCCGCATGGATGTCATGTCGGACTTTATACCCTTGTCAGCCTATTTGTTATCTGGCGAGGTGGTGGTCACTGCCGACGCATTTGATGGCACGGCAGATTCGCAAGAAGAGCTACTTAAGCGTTTACAATTTGTTTTGTGGCGACTTGAAGCACAGCAAGATTGGGAGCGAGGGGCTATATTTGCGACACTAAAAGGCCTTGCCGAAGCGTTGGAGTTGAAGCCAAAGGTTTTGTTTGCGCCGCTGTTTGTGGCGATATCAGGCAAGTCGAGTGCTTATTCAATACCTGATTCTATGTCGATTCTTGGCCCCGACCTGACGCGCGCGCGTCTCAGAAACGCTATTAGCGTGTTGGGCGGCGTCTCCAAGAAAGCGGCAAAGCGACTGGAGAAAGAGTACGCAACACTCGTATAACACCCGCATAACACCCGCACAAGAGCGGCCAAGCTGGCGGCTTACATATGACGTTTGGTTAGCGTGGACGATTGAGTAACGCGATCAGTGCTAGGACGGCGACAACGATTTCAAAAGTCAACACGCCCCAGGTGTAGCTGGTAAAGCTCGACGTCATCTCAATACCAACTTGGCTGCCCGCAACCTCTACCGTTGAATCGAGCTCACGGATGACGGTAAACGCTCGTGCTGCGCCAATGTAAAAGATAATGACAAACAGGAGCCACAGGCCTGCCTTCAAGTATTCCTTGATGACGGCCGAGGCGAGCAAGATCGAGCCGACAGCGATCTCCATACCGCCGTACATTGCTGCGATCTCTGCATAAGCGTCCTGAGAGGCAATGAATAAGCCCGACCAACCCGCTGGGATTTCGGGGTCATAAACACTAATGACACCCAAACCGAAGAAAATGGCGCCGGTGACACCTAACAGTAATTGACCAAACATTTTTCGCCTCCCAGATTTGCGAACCACACCTTAGCAAACCTGATTCTACCTTGACACCAGCCTCGCTGAATCGTAAGGTTCGCCGTCTTCGATTTGGGGCCATAGCTCAGCTGGGAGAGCGCAACACTGGCAGTGTTGAGGTCGGCGGTTCGATCCCGCCTGGCTCCACCAAATTCTCCCATTTGTGTGTAAAGAATCCCAGCTTAAGCTAAGGGTTCGCAGCGGCTTATGGCAGCTGCATTAGGGTTGGCTCGCGAGTGCCACCCCGATCAGCGCTTCACGGCTGATCAATTTTGCAAGCTCTTCCTCGGTCCAATGCTCTGTGCCGCGAGGTCTCAGAGGAATGACGATGTATCTAGTTTCCGCACTGGTTTCCCAGACTCTGACTGAAATCTGTTGAGGAACCTCTAGGCCCATTTCCTTCAGCACCCGTCGCGGTTCACGCACAACGCGTGCGCGATATTCGGGGCTCTTGTACCAGTCTGGTGGTAGTCCAAGAACTGGCCATGCTGTGCATGAGCATTGCGTGCAAACAACTACGTTGTGACAGCTCGTTGTATTTTCTAACGCCATGATGTACTCGCCCTGCGGGCCCGCATATCCGAGTTCAGCACAAGCGGCCGTTGCATCCGCGCGTAGTCGTGCCAAAAAAGAAGCATCAGTCCACGCTTTTGCCACCACCGCCGCACCGTTCTCGGGTTTCCATTCTTCGGCCATGTGCGCAACGTCCTCGAACATTTGCGCCGTTACGAGGCCCTTATCAATCATCGCCGCTTTGATGGCTTCAGCACGCTGCTCGATCGGTGCCGTCTTTGTATGCTCGCTCATTCAGCACTCTCCAAATAGCTATCCCAGAGATCTACGATGACGGTATCGCCCTCTGCGCCGTCGTCTCCCCATAATGTTTGTGACTCAAATTCGACATGGTAGGTGTGCTCTTTACGTCGCTCACCTCCGTGCGCTGAGGTGTCAGGAAAACTAAAGGTTGGTGCGACGTGGATTACCTTGCCCACTTTGCCACGACAAAAGCCCGGGGCCCGAATGTGGCCGCTGGGATGAATGTTTAACACTCTAACGCTGTCGCCGACGGCAAAGCGCGCTTCAAGCTGAGCAGGTAGGTCGACCACTGGGTCTTCTGATACGGGTGACGATAGTGGGAAGATACCACCAGCGCGTGCCTCAAGCTCCTCGAGACTGACCAGGCCTTTCTCAACGAGCAGCGTGGTAGCGCCCGTCAAAACTCGCTCGTAATAGTGCGACTGTAAGTAATGGGCGGGAAGCATGCGCTCGACTGAATGGCGGTATTCGTCAGCGTTGTTAGCGCGGATCGCAGCTTGGGGGAGGATCATGAGGCCAAAAGCAATTCGCTGCCAATCTTCGTGAAAAACCGGCTCGTTTTCTTCTCGAATTACCGGGCCAAAGCCTTGCATGCCGCCCAAATCGTGAATGCCATCCATACACTACTCGCATTAAGTTTTGACTGGACCTTAAACAATCCCGCTCTATAGGTTATCTGAGAGCGGGGCCTCGTAGCTAATATTGAATCCATAATTGTTAGTAAGGCTGTAAATGACGATGCATTCCTTACTTTGTTTTGCCCTCGAAAGGGTAAAGGCTAGTAATTGGGGCATGGCGATAATTCAGTGCATCGAGTCTCGTGGTCCCAAACCAGTCTCCCGGCGCATCGACCACCATGATCGTTTTCGCATAACCCGTTTCGTCAAACCCGCGTCGAAAATGGACGCGCGACTTAACGACAAAAACGTCGTTGTCATCTGGGTCTAAGCCTTCAAATCGGAGTGGCGATAGTATTCTGATTTGGGTGTAGGTTGGAACTAGGAACAGAATATTGTTGTCGCCAAATTCAATGATCGCGATTTCGTCAAAACCCCAGCCTTCACCAAAATACCTTACTGTGCCTCTGATGATTTCGTTTGAACACTGACAATAAGGAGCAATGGGCGCTCGGGTCAATCACGTTTGGCAGAGCTCTAGCTCGGATTTAATTGGTATCGATACATCCTAAACGTTGCAGCGCAGGCTTTAACGGGACAACAACGACATAAGCAACGCGATAAGATGAGAGCCTGTACTCCCCTTCGCAATCTTTCTGGCCGCGATGGTTCATTCTGTTTATCCGATTACATAGTCCTTTATAGCCCATTTATTGCGGGCGAAGCTGTCCAAGCTGAGATCACTGGTGAGAGCTCGGTCTGTGGCGGTTCGGGGGATTTCCGGTTAGAGTCGCAATCGTCTTAAGACAGGACGACGCGCCGTTGGCCCCGTTCAGGTAAAGCGGAGGGTAGGTGACATTTAAGCCGGCTCTTCAATAGGCCGATTCTGCAAAAAGACGTAACACCATTTAATTGTGCGTAGAGTTGTCTCAATGAGTAAACAGAAGCTAATCGTAGGAATCAGTGGCGCCTCCGGCATCATTTACGGCATCCGTATGCTCGAAGCCCTACGTGCATCGAATGTGGAAACGCATTTGGTTATGAGTAAGTCTGCTGAACTTACTTTGAGCTACGAAAGTGATCTTCGCGCTGATGACGTCAAAGCCCTCGCGGATCATTGGTATCCGGTTAAAGATGTTGGGGCAGCGGTTTCGAGCGGTTCATTTCCAACGGCAGGCATGGTGATTGCGCCGTGTTCTGTGCGAACTATGTCTGAGATCGCGACGGGTGTTACTTCATCATTACTTACTCGCGCCGCTGATGTTGTCCTCAAAGAGCGAAGGAAACTGGTATTGATGGTACGCGAGACACCGTTTCACACCGGACACTTGAGAACAATGACAGCGCTCTCTGAGATGGGGGCGATTATCGCGCCACCGCTTCCCGCCATGTACACACGCCCCGAGAGTGTGGACGACATCATTAACCACAGCGTGGGACGCGTATTGGACCTTTTTGATCTGGATAACGACCTTGTTAATCGCTGGGGCATTACATCGGGCGTGAGAAAGTCAGGCGCGGACTAGGCTTACTGCCGAACTCTCGAACGGAAGGATTGTGAACGCGGGTTGGGCATTCTGCTCAGTCGCTTGCCCCGTATTGCTCCGAAGCCGTTAATGCAGCTACTTACGATCGATCGCTACGGCGTTGTGCGCGTGGAGACTTTCTTGGTGATCAACTTTCAGCCAGTAATCTACGACATCGGGCATAGCTTCTAATGACTGCTTGATGCGCCTCGCTGCGTCTTCGCAGAACATGAGGTTTTGCGCATTGAGTTTCGCGAACTCCTGCTCGTCCACACGCTTTACAGCGGTCTGCACGGGCGTTCCAATCACGCTTTCGATGTT
>CBFIBL010000036.1:0-4729 GCA_965660865.1 Luminiphilus sp. | reverse complement strand
GTCTGTGATATCGAGAGCGATGAACGGCACGACTATGGCGTTGTTTGCGATGTAAGCGGTAGTGCAAACGCTCTTAATCAAATGATTTCACGTTGTCGCCCCGGTGCGACTGTTGTTATGGCTGGGTTTTACTCCTCGGCTGTGACTTTCGACTTTCCACCTGCATTTATGAGGGAAATCAATCTCTTAGTGAGTGCAGAATGGCAACCCCAAGACCTCAACGAAGCAGCAGAACTCGCGTCGAACGGTAAGTTAGATCTTACGGATCTCATCACCGACGTGCTGCCGGCCACGCAAGCCGAGTCAGCCTATAGCCGAGCCTTTAATGACAATAGCTGCCTAAAAATGGTCATCGACTGGAGATCGATATGAGCACAACAATTGCATCAGCAACCGAATATGATCCTGGCTTAGAGGCGAGTGGAGAACGGGCAGACCTCCTCGCAACCTCAACCGATAACACCGAAGGCACACAAATCATCGCCATATATGGCAAAGGTGGCATTGGTAAGAGCTTCACGCTTGCCAATTTGAGCTACATGATGGCACAGCAGGGCAAAAAAGTACTGCTGATCGGCTGCGATCCAAAGAGTGATACCACATCGCTTCTGTTCGGCGGCAAAGCCTGCCCCACCATCATCGAGACCGCCTCAGCGAAAAAAGCGGCGGGCGAGGAATGCCGCGTCGAGGACGTCTGCTTCAAACGCGATGGTGTTTACGCCATGGAGTTGGGTGGTCCCGAAGTCGGACGTGGTTGCGGCGGCCGTGGCATCATTCATGGCTTCGAAACGCTCGAAAAACTAGGCTTCCACGACTGGGACTTCGATTACGTCTTGCTCGACTTTTTGGGCGACGTTGTTTGCGGCGGCTTTGGCCTGCCAATCGCACGCGATATGTGCCAAAAAGTCATCGTTGTAGCTTCAAATGACCTTCAATCTCTCTACGTTGCAAACAATGTCTGTTCGGCAGTGGAGTACTTCCGAAAACTGGGTGGCAATGTGGGCGTTGCCGGTATGGTAACCAACAAAGACGACGGTACTGGACAAGCCCAAGCGTTCTGCAAGGCCGTGGGTATTCCTGAGCTGGCATCTATTCCCGCTAATGAAGATATCCGCCGCAAAAGTGCGAGTTACGAAATTATTGGACATCCCGATGGGGATTGGGGACCGCTTTTTGCCGGTTTGGCACAAAACGCTGGCGAAGCCGCGCCACATCGCCCTACACCAATGACACAAGATGAACTTCTGGGTCTTTTCGACAGTGATGAAGTAGGTCGGGATGTTGTTTTACAGCCCGCGACGCTTGCTGATCTCTGCAGCGTCGAAACGCTCAACAAGCCTTCGCTCGAGGTCGTCTATGACAATGTCTGAGACTGACATCATCGAGACAAAGGATCTTGGCTGTCACGCCAGCGCTGAGCAATTAGCCGCCGCTGCGACGGCTGCAGGTAAAAATGAGCTTATGGCGAGATTCGCTGAGGACTACCCGAAGGGCCCTCACGATCAGCCGCAGAGTATGTGCCCCGCGTTTGGTTCATTACGTGTTGGTCTGCGCATGCGCAGAACCGCCACAGTTTTGTCAGGTTCAGCATGCTGCGTCTACGGCTTAACCTTCACATCACATTTCTACGGTGCCAAGCGAACCGTTGGTTATGTGCCATTTGACTCCGAATCCTTGGTAACGGGTAAGCTTTTCGAGGATATTCGCGAAGCCGCACACGATCTCGCAGACCCCGAGGCGAACGACGCCATCGTGATTATTAACTTGTGCGTACCGACAGCGTCAGGCGTACCGCTAGACCTGCTTCCAAAAGAAATTAACGGCGTTCGAATCGTCGGTATCGATGTGCCAGGTTTCGGCGTCCCTACTCACGCCGAAGCGAAAGATGTGCTTGCGGGCGCTATGCTTGAGTATGCACGAGGTGAAATCGAGGCTGGCCCGGTTGCACGCCCCGTTCAAAGCGAATCGCAAAACGACAAATCCACGGTAGCACTCGTAGGCGAGATGTTCCCGGTTGATGCGATTACCATCGATCGACTGTTGGACTCGTTAGGCGCGGCGGCAGGTCCTGTGGTTCCTACTCGTGAGTGGCGCGAGCTCTACGGCGCACTCGACTGCAAAGTAGGCGCTATGATTCACCCCTTCTATGCTGCAACTGCACGACAATTCCGAGCCGCGGGTAGGCCTCTCGTTGGCTCAGCTCCTGTTGGGGTTGAGGGTACGGCGGCGTGGTTAGAGGCCATGGGCGAAGTTCTGGGTGCTGACAAAGCGTCCGTCGATGCGGCAATTAGCACGCAAAAGAGCGCGATTAGAGCCGCTCTCGATAACAACCCCATCGACGCAAAAATAACGCTATCAGGCTATGAGGGATCTGAGCTGCTGGTTGCTCGACTGCTCATTGAGAGCGGCGCTGATGTTGCCTACGTTGGCTCGGCCTGTCCGAAAACAGAGTTTTCTGCTGTCGATGCACAATGGCTTGAAAGTAAAGGCGTCTCGGTCAAATTCCGGGCTTCGCTCGAAGACGATCTCATCGCAATGGAGACCTTCCAACCCGACCTCGTTATTGGCACGACGCCGATCGTTCAAAAAGCCAAAGAGCGGTCTATTCCCAGCTTGTACTTCACTAATCTCATCTCTGCTCGTCCACTCATGGGTGCTGCAGGTGCGGGCTCAGTAGCGCAGGTAATCAATAGCGCCTTGGCTAACCAGCCACGCATGATTGCGATGGAGTCATTTTTCGAAGGTGTTGGTAAAGGACCCACCAGTGGTGTCTGGACACCCGAAATTATCGCCAAAACAGGCGTGGGAGGTGCCTGCTAATGCTCGTACTTGATCACGACCGCGCTGGCGGGTACTGGGGTTCCGTGTACGTTTTCACAGCGGTGAAAGGCCTGCAAGTTATTATTGATGGCCCTGTAGGATGTGAAAATCTCCCCGTTACCTCAGTTCTTCACTATACAGACGGCCTCCCTCCGCACGAACTGCCTATTGTTGTTACTGGCCTCGCGGAAGAGGAACTGGGTCAACACGGCACGGAGGGCGCACTTCGCCGAGCACATCACACGCTTGATCCAAAGAAGCCTTCAGTGGTAGTGACGGGCTCCATAGCGGAGATGATCGGTGGTGGCGTTACGCCCGAGGATACGAATATAAAACGTTTCCTGCCGCGCACAATCGATGAAGACCAGTGGCAGAGCGCTGATCGCGCCTTGGTATGGCTCTGGGAGCAATACGGCGCCAGCAAAAAGCGCAAAGTCAAAAAGGCCGCTGATGCTCCATCAAAGACAGTCAATATCATTGGTCCCGCATACGGTTACTTCAACACATGGTCAGATCTTGCTGAGATCCAGCGACTCCTTGCCGGTATGGGTGTCGAAGTCAATATGGTATTCCCGCTAGGTTGCCATCTCAACGACATTCCCAAGTTAGATGACGCTGCAGTGAATATCTGTATGTATCGGGAATTTGGTAGAAAGCTATGCGAAAGCCTAGATAAGCCCTACCTACAGGCACCCATCGGGCTCGATAGCACGACAAAATTCTTGCGGAAGCTCGGAGAATTACTCGACATCGATCCTGAGCCATTTATAGCGCAAGAAAAGATGACCACACTGAAGCCCGTCTGGGACCTTTGGCGATCTGTCACCCAAGATTTCTTTGCCACAGCCAACTTCGGCGTAGTAGCAACCGAAACCTACACGCGTGGCCTGCGGCATTTCTTGGAGGAAGACTTGGGACTGCCATGTGCATTCCACTACTCACGCAAAGCAGGCGCAAAGCCCAATAACAAGGATGTGCGGGCATCAATTTACGAAACTTCGCCACTGATTGTCTTTGGTGGATATAACGAGCGCATGTATGTCGCTGAAGCTGGCGGTCGAAGTATGTTCATACCCGCATCGCTTCCGGGAACGATCATTCGTCGGCATACCGGCACGCCATTTATGGGCTATGCAGGCGCCTGCTACCTGATTCAAGAGGTGTGTAACGCATTATTCGACGCCCTCTTCAATATTTTGCCGCTTGGTACCGACCTAGACCAAAGCATCGCCACGCCAACACGCGCGAGCCTTCCTTGGCTGGATGATGCGCAGGCCCTACTGGATCAAATCATCGAAGAACAGCCCGTTTTAGTTCGGATTTCTGCTGCTAAACGCCTTCGAGACAGCGCGGAGGAAGCCGCGAGAGCAGATACCTCAGATTCGGTAAATGCCATACACGTACTCGACGCAAGCCATGACCTCCAATTGAGGGGGGCCGCATGACTCAATCAAATTACAACAACACGGCACGACAGACGTCGATGACGGGAGGAAAAATGACCACAACCAAGCGAAATACAGAACGCAAAACTGTTTGGGAGCACCTGCAGTTTAGGTTGCTGTTTATCACGATGTTCATGTGGTTTTTGGGGCAGGCAGTGATTAAACGGGTGAAGTTAGTGCGACAGCACGAGCTTAACTGTTGGCAAGAGGCAAAACGGGCGGCAAGCAGCGTGGCGCCCTACGCCTTTATGAGAATTTAACTTATGTGTGGCTCCAGGCGTTGTGGGGCTTGGAGATAGATAAAACGGTCCGAATAGCCACCAAGGACCAGGAAAACGGAGCGCCTAGCGCTCGGAAGGGAGAAGTATGCAATGTCGATGATGAGCTTTGAGAAAAAGTATCGAGTCCGGGGGGGTACCCTTCTCGGCGGCGATCTTTTCGATTTCTGGATGGGGCCGTTTTAC
>CBFIBL010000035.1:0-7528 GCA_965660865.1 Luminiphilus sp. | reverse complement strand
CTACACAGGAGGTTACTCAGAGTATGAGTTCGAGGATGGCCTCGATGCTGACTGGGGACCGTTATCCTTCATCGGTAGAAATGATGATCAGAGATTTGATCAAACCTTTCACGAATTGCGCTTCGCGGGCGGCTCTGATGAACTGTTCTGGACGGTGGGTGTCAACTACTTAGAATCCACACAGGAAATTGACCGACTCACCGTCTTTGATGGCACGTTCGGCGAGCCAGCAACAGTCTTTGAAGTGCTCAGCGCGCCGACTGCCTTTGCTTACAGCCCACTGCAACTGGACAACCTGATCGACGCGGGTGTTGGCATCAATACACCTGCCTTTGGTGGAGCCTCTCTCGCTCAACTCGGTGGGTTTACCGATCCAGTAACGCCGGGCCTTCTGGGTGTTACGATGTTTAACCAAGTTGGTGCCCTGCTCGACTGGGAGCAAGACACTGAGTCAAGCGCGATCTTTGCGCAGGTCAGCTACGACATTACCGATACGTTGAATCTGACCGCCGGTCTCCGGTACGTAGAAGAGGACAAGGATGTGATTGCAATCACTGACCTCACCTACGACAGTCAAAGTCGCGCCGGTGCTGGCATCACAGACGGCGGTGGTATTGCAACGCCCGTCGACTTCTCCGGTATTGGTGCAGGGATGAACCTGGGTGCCTTTATGGGCCATAGCTTGGTGGGATCCTTGCTGAGCCGATACGAATCAGATTTGGTATCTAGCCGCACTACGGATCAGGTGTTACCGGGCTTGTCGCTTTCTTGGACGCCGGACGATACAAGTAGTTATTACGTTACCTACTCTGAAGGCTTTAAGAGCGGTGGCTTCAACGCGGCCAGTGATCAGGATCCCGAGTTTGCTGAAACGCCGACCGGAGGTCGCGTTGCGCTTCGTGACCGGCCCGGCGTTGGTTTTGAGTACGATGACGAGACAGGCTGGTCGCTTGAGATTGGCGGTAAGCACACGCTGCTTGACGGTGATATGACCTTGAACTGGAACTTGTTCACCAGTGAATACGAAGACCAGCAAGTCTCAACCTTCCAGGGTACCGGCTTCGTTATTGCGAATGCTGGTAGCTCCATCTCGAATGGCTTGGAAGTTGATATGCAGTGGCAGGTGACCGACGAGTTCCGCGTCATCGCGGCGTTAGGTCTGCTCGATGCGGAGTACGATAAGTTCGAAGCCGCAGCCTGTACGGCAGCACAACTTAGTGCGGTGCGTGGTCTTGGCGAGAACCCGAACGTGTTTGACGACATCGACTCGGATTCGCCCGTGACGTCGGCTCAGGGCTGTCGTCAGTTGTTCGATGACACAGGCAAAGCCGCCGGCCAGGCTCAGGACATCAGCGGCGGTCAGCTTGGCTCTGATTACAGTGGCTCGCTTATCTTCGAGTACGAGCGTCCTATCTCGGCGGACATGATGTGGTTCACACAGGTTGACGTTAACTTCACTGATGGCTACTTCATGACGGGTGACTTGGATCCCCTTGACTATCAGGATGCCTTGGAGCTTTATAACTTCAGAACGGGCTTACGCACCGAGAACTGGACAGTGATGGCCTATGGTCGCAACATCACTGACGAGCTATACGCCACGGGCGCTGCAGACTTGCCTTTAGCAAACGGCTCGCACTTCATCTACTCGGGCACAACAGCCATCTATGGTCTGACTTTGGCGTACGAATTCTAAGTACATTCAACAGTCATGCAACAGTCATGCAACAGTCAGGACAAAGCCGCTCATTGAGCGGCTTTTTTTTACTCAAAATCATGTGCTTGCTTGTTTGAGCGATGTGCTTTTTCACAACAAAATCTGAAGCATCAGGCCTAGGAATACGAATTCAAACCTGACCGACTTGCAAATAAAAAGCTCTGGTGTCACCGTCAGCCAAGCAGATAATAATAACGTTTCGGATAAATACCATGAACCAAGCTGTCTCTCTTACAGACGTGAAAGCGATTGATGTCAGTGACCCTACGATCTACCTAAACGATACTTGGCCCGCTTACTTTGCCAAACTGCGCGTCGAGGACCCCGTGCACTACACAGAGAATGAGCTGTTCGGTGGGTTCTGGTCCGTGACGCGGTACGAAGACATCGTCGCAGTCGATTCGAATCACGACGCCTTCTCATCGGAACCTGCAATCACCATTGGTGACTATGGTGATGACGTACCCGTTGAGCAATTCATCGCGATGGATTCGCCTAAGCACGACGTCCAACGCGCCGTTGTTCAACCTGTCGTGGCTCCGAAGAACCTCGCGCAAATGGAAGCGCTTATTCGGTCTCGCGTTGCGGAGATGTTCGACGCACTCCCCGTTGGTAAACCTTTCGATTGGGTTAGTCATGTATCCGTGAACCTGACAACACAGATGCTCGCTACAATCTTTGCTTTCCCCTTTGAAGATCGCGCCAAACTCACGTATTGGTCGGATATGGCAGCGGCAATTCCCGAAATTGCGGGCGGTGGTGCCAGTGTTGAGGAACGAAACGCAGCCATGTTTGAGTGTTTGGCCTACTTTACCGAGCTTTGGCATGCGCGGGCGAATGGGCAGTCCGATAGCATGGACTTTATTACCGCCTTCGCGAACCACCCAGACACAAAAAGTATGATCGATCGCCCATTGGAATTTTTAGGTAACCTGCTGCTGCTGATCGTTGGGGGCAACGACACAACTCGCAATAGCCTCTCTGGTGGGGTGCTTGCGCTCAACGAAAACCCGGATCAATTCGATAAGCTCAAAGCGGATCACAGTCTGGTCGAATCCCTCGTACCGGAAATTATCCGCTGGCAAACCCCATTAATGCATATGCGCCGAATTGCGACACGTGACATCGAACTGGGCGGTAAACAGATCAAAAAAGGCGACAAGGTGGTGATGTGGTACGTCTCGGGGAATCGCGATGAGACCGCAATTCAGGATGCTGATAAGTTCATTATCGATCGTGCCAACCCCCGTCAACACCTCGCCTTCGGTTTTGGTATTCACCGGTGTATGGGTAATCGACTCGGCGAGATGCAACTGCGCATCGTTTGGGAGGAGATTCTCAGACGCTACAGCCATGTTGAAGTCGTGGGTGAACCCAAGCGCGTGCTCTCTAACTTTGTGCGCGGCATTGAGCATATGGAGGTCACTCTGCACGCGAAGTGATGCAGCCTGAGATGGGTCCATACTGAGCGGTGATTCCAACTGGTTTACCTGCATGCCCATGGGGTTTGTAACGGTCAGCATGACGTTAGACACCAGTTTGAAACTTTGAGCCAGTTTGCAACTTTGAGAAAGGCATCTCGGACTCATCATAGGCTCGTAAATAACTGCGCAAATTCACACTTATGCTTAAGTCATAAAAACAACAACGGAACAGACAACAATGAAGAAATACCTCATCGCTGCACTATTGGGCTCGATTGTTAGCAACACCTTTGCGCAGCCAGTGACAGCACCCACTGACCAACGGGCCAACCCAGCTGTTCTTGCTCACCAAGCAACGCTCATACCGGGCCTGCAAAAATTGGGGACGCGTGTGTACGGGGCCGAGTTCATGGGGTATTCGAACTTCGGATTTATTGAAACCGACAACGGCGTCATTGCGGTGGACGCAGGGTGGTTTCCCACGCCAACGGCAAATGCCTTCGCACTCCTCAGGGAACAGACGGATAAACCGGTACTTGCGGTGATCTATACCCACCTGCACATGGATCACTACGGCGGAATCGAATCGATCCTACCCAATGAGCAACCGGGTAGCATTCCCGTGTATGGCCCAGCAGACTGGGAAGACACAATTGCTATGGGGCAAAGCGTGACCCACAAGGCGACCTTACGGCGAGCATTCATGCAAATGGGGGTCCCACTGCCTGAGGGTTTAGATGGCACCATAGGCAATGGCATCGGCCCTAGTCCGAGGCTTGAGCGCTTTGATGCGCTTACCCACCCGCCGACGATTCGCGTATCTGAAAAAATTGCCGTCACGATAGATGGTGTCGATCTTGAGATTTTCCCGGCCGAGGGCGACGTTCCAGAGCACCTTTGGGTTTGGCTGCCCGAGGAGCGGATCTTGTTCAGCGGCGATGCACCGCCACATGGTGTTTTCCCAGCGGTGGAGACCGCACGCTTTGAAATGGGGAGGAACCCCAACAAGATGATGGCCTCGGTGCAAAAGACCATCGACCTGGACCCGCTTGTTGTTGTACCGGGTCATAGCGCGATCCTCACTGACCATGCCAAAATTCGTGAGCTAATGACGCTGACACGAGACGCGATTCAATTCCTTATCGATCAAGTTGACCGTTTTTATCTGTCAAATCGATCCGTTGATGACCTGCTAAACACAATAGATTTGCCACCAGCGATAGCATCGCATCCGCAATTACAACCCTACTACCACCGGTGGGAGTGGATGATGCAACAACGTTTCATAAAACGTTCTGGCTTCATCGACGACTGGATGGATTATCTGTCGCACAACGCCTATGACGAGGCCGCACGTTTGGTTCCGGCTTTGGGCGGTCGGGATAAGGTGATTGAATTGGCCCAAGCCAATGTCTCTTCCGATCCTCAGTGGGCAGCACGACTAGCAACCTATCTCATTCTCACCAATGAAGACGATGAGGAGGCACGGCAAGTTCGGCAACAGGCCTCGATTCGCTTTGCTCAAGTGACGAGCAGCACTAACCAACGAAACTATTTACTGGGGTTGGTGGCCGAAGAAAATGGTGGCATCGATTTCAAGACGATGCTTCGCGGGCCGCTAACAGAGTCACTCAACCAGCTCGATGACGGGGATTTACTCGGCCGACTCCGATCCAAACTTATCGCCGAACAAGCTGACAACATTGACATAACGGTGCGGCTCGGTCTTATCGATGGAGACGTTTACGACCTCAGAGTTATCAATAACGTACTCCGCATCAGCTGGGCAGACGAAGAACGCGCCGTTGCGAGCAACTGGCGTACCGACAGAGCAACGGTCATCTCGGTACTGACAGACGAGCTGAGTCTAAACGAGGCAGTCACAAGTGGGCGTATATCAGCTATCGGTAACGCCCGTCAGACTCAAACTTTTGCCGCGCTGTTTGAGTAGACGCCACTATGCCCCAAAAGCACTGTGTCCAGACCGGATAAGGGTAGGTAGGGAGAGACAACCTCTTTTACCCAGTGCGCTAGTTTGCGATCGCGAAGTTCGTGTTGCTAGCCACGTCGCACGGTCAGTAATAGATGACAGCACTCACTTCAGGCCATCATCACAGACACCAAAGCCTCAACCGATAGCCTGCATCAAGGTCTCAACCGACAGGCATAAAAAAAGCCGCGATGATCGCGGCTTTTCTATGTCGCTATAGAAGCAGGCAACGACTTACTCGTCGTCCATCTCCTCTACCTCGTCGTACACCTCAGGCGCTGGACGATCTACAAGCTCAACGAACGCCATTGGCGCTTTGTCGCCCGCCCGGTAACCGCACTTAAGAATGCGGATATAACCTCCGGGACGCTCTTGGTATCTTGGACCAAGCTCGGTGAAGAGTTTACCAACCGCTTCCTTTGAACGAGTGCGATCAAACGCGAGACGGCGATTTGCAACGCTGTCGTTCTTCGCCAAAGTGATAAGCGGCTCAGCGTAACCACGGAGCTCCTTAGCCTTAGCAACAGTCGTCTTGATGAGCTCGTGCTCAACCAATGACACTGTCATGTTACGGAACATTGCTTTTCGGTGTGAACTGTTCCGGTTTAGTTGTCGACCACTATGACGATGGCGCATGACGATTCCCTTTTACTGTCTGGCTCACTGCAATATGAGCTCTAAATCATCTGTAATAAATAAATGTTTAAACGCTGAGAAGACGCTCGTCGTCTTTCAGGCTGGCAGGCGGCCAGTTCTCCAGGCGCATGCCCAAAGACAAACCGCGAGAAGCGAGTACATCTTTGATTTCTGTCAGCGACTTCTTGCCCAAGTTAGGGGTCTTCAGAAGCTCAACTTCGGTTCGCTGGACGAGATCACCAATGTAGTAGATGTTCTCGGCCTTGAGGCAGTTTGCAGAACGAACCGTCAACTCGAGATCATCTACTGGACGGAGAAGAATTGGATCAACTTCGTCTGCGGCTTCGGCTGCAGCAGCCTGTGTCTGACCCTCGAGGTCGACGAACACCGCAAGCTGCTGCTGAAGAATGGTCGCCGCGCGACGAATGGCTTCTTCAGGGTCAATTGTCCCGTTCGTCTCGAGGTCAATCACCAGCTTGTCAAGGTCAGTCCGCTGCTCAACACGCGCTGAATCAACCACATAGCTCACTCTACGAACCGGTGAGAAAGAGGCATCCAGCTGCAAACGACCAATGGAGCGCGTTTCATCGTCGCTGTCCATGCGCGACTCCGCTGGCGAATAGCCACGGCCTCGCTGTGCAACCACACGAATCATCAATGGCTGATCACCCGTGACTGTGCAGATCACGTGCTCCGGGTTGCGGATTTCGATGTCATGGTCAACCTGAATGTCACCCGCAGTCACAACACCCGCACCTGACGCACTGAGTGTGAGCTCTGCTTCGTCCTTGCCATTCATGGCAAGCGCGACGCCCTTGAGATTAAGCAAAATTTCGATGACGTCTTCCTGCACGCCTTCGATAGCTGAATACTCGTGAAGTACGCCGTCAATCTCTACCTCAGTTACCGCACAACCAGGCATAGATGACAAAAGGATGCGCCGTAACGCGTTACCAAGCGTGTGGCCAAAGCCACGCTCGAGTGGCTCAAGTGTTACAAGCGCACGGGTCGTAGACTTCTCGTCTACCTTAATAACGCGTGGGGTAAGAAACTCGTTCACTGAAATTTGCATAGTGTTTCCCGTTCAAGAATTCGGTTTAATAGCTGTACGCACTCAAGCCTTACTTGGAGTACAGCTCGACGATCAAGTTCTCGTTAATTTCGCTCGGAAGATCCTGACGCTCTGGCTTTGACTTGAAGGTACCCTCAAGCTTTTCGGCATTAATATCGATCCACTCCGGATCAGGACGCTGCTCAGCCAAGCCCATTGCCGCCTGAACACGCAGTTGCTTTTTAGCCTTCTCACGCACTGAAACAACGTCACCGGGCGCCACTTGGTATGAGGGAATATTGACCACTCGACCATTTACCAAAATGCCCTTGTGCGAGACTAGCTGCCGCGCCTCAGAGCGCGTCGAGCCAAAGCCCATGCGGTAAACAACATTATCCAAGCGGCTTTCGAGGAGCTGCAGAAGGTTTTCACCTGTTGCACCCTTGAGACGGGCCGCTTCCTTGTAGTAGTTGCGGAACTGTTTTTCAAGCACACCATAGATACGGCGCACCTTCTGCTTTTCACGCAACTGCACGCCGTAATCTGACAGACGTCCACGCCGCGCACCATGCATACCAGGCGCAGTCTCTGCTTTACACTTGCTCTCAAGCGCACGAACACCACTCTTGAGCTGAAGATCAGTACCTTCGCGACGCGAAAGCTTACATTTAGGTCCAATATATCGAGCCATTTATCTCTTTCCTCAGACG
>CBFIBL010000034.1:0-54992 GCA_965660865.1 Luminiphilus sp. | reverse complement strand
TCGCCGCTCGCCAGTAGCGGCGCAGCATCGAGCTCATCGGCGTCCATCATCGCAGCGACGCGTTCGAGCGCGGCAACGATTGTGTGCTGCTCCCAGGTCTCAAGCCGGCTAAATTTAGCAACAAAGCTATCTTGAAGCGGTTTTGGCGCCGACCCTCGAAGAGTGTGTCCTTCCTCTGTCAGCGTTACGATAACGCGTCGTCGATCGATGACTGAGCGGGCACGGTTTACGATGCCGTTGCGCTCGAGTCTGTTGAGGATCGTGGTCACTGTTGCCAGGCTCAAGCTGACGGCTTTAGCAATATCCGACACGGTCGGGTCTTTTAAATTACCGACCGCTTGAATGATAACCAGCTGGGGTGTCGTTAGGCCGGTTTTTTTACCTAATTTGCGCGAGTGTAGGTCCGTCGCGCGTATTATCTTACGCAACGCGACAAGTACGTCGTCTGGTAGGTCAGTTTTTGTGTTTGATGCCGCCATTACTTTGCTCAGTTGATATAGAGTTGCCTAATAATTAATAAGTCTTAAAGGCGTAGCTCACCCTACGTATGCTATTTCATCCCGGGTCACGCGAACTCTAAATGCCGAGGACGATAATTTTCGAGGGTGTCTTCGAGGGCCTCACGGAGTTCATCTAAATGACTTTCGAATTTTTGCCAGTTCTCGGTTCCCTGCTTAAAGATGGGTTGCCTTACCTGCTCTGAGGATGGTGTCTTAACAGCACGCTCCGTCTCCCAGTACTGTAGACAGGCGTCCTCAAACGGCAGACCGCAATAGTCGAGGATGCGCGTTACTTGACTTTCGAGGTTATTGACAACGTCTTCATACTGCACGTGAAGGATCTGGCCGGGGAAGGTTTCATGCCAGAAATCCATGAGGCGTACGTAGTCTCGGTAGTAAGCGCCGAGATCCGTCAACGAATAGGAAAATTCTTGGCCTTCCGCAAAAAGTTGTTTGAAGCAACTAAAAGAGCAGGACAATGGGTGTCGTCGGGCGTCGATAATTTTTGCATTAGGTAGAATGCGCTTAATGAGCCCAATGTGTCGAAAATTATTTGGCATCTTATCTATGAAAAACGGGGCTTTTGCTCGGTAAGTTCTGGTGCCATCGATATAGCTTCGGCCCAGTGATGTCAGTTCTGCGTCATCCAGCGTTAAGATGGCTCTAGGATAATTCAGCCTGTCAAAGCTGTTCCTAACATTGCGAAGCCGCTGAACAATACCAAGGATATTCGGTAACTCCTGTGTTCCATCGACTTGAGAGTGACTCGAGATGATTTGCTCAAGCAGTGTGGAGCCCGCTCTCGGCATGCCGACAATGAAAATGGGGTCCGCTGCGTCACAGCCTCCACTGCTGGGCCTCACCGACTGAAAAACGCGTCGTTGCTCATCAAACTCCGCTGTCATATGTTCAGCGATATAACGTGATTCCGAGCGCTTGAGATGGTTGCCATCACGGTATTTTATGAAGGCGGTATCGTAATCTCCGAAGTCCTCGTAGGCTTTTCCGAGCGCAAATAGTAAATAGACACGATCCATACTTTTGAGCGATGGCAGTTTGGCTAACGCTTCCATTTGCGCTATTTCATCGCGGTTAAATCGATAGGTTTTAAGATTGGCAAGGGATTGCCACGCTTCCCCATGTATCACACCGTCCCGGCATGCTTCCTTGTAAGACGCGATTGCGTCATCAGTTCGACCTAGTGTTTTTAACGCATGCCCTTTTGAGGTCAGTGTTACTGGTTCCCCCGGCATTTTTTCGAGCAGCTGATCAAACAGTGTGAGCGCAGTATCGTAGTCACCAACTTGCAGTGAGGTAACCGCGTATTGGCTCTTCCAGTGGAGATTGCTTACGTCTTTTTGATACAACTCGAGGGCCAGGTCTCTTGCTTCCGGTAGTTTTTGTCGTTTTCGTAAGATGCCAATGTAGTCGACTTTTAGGTCGACATTTGACGGCTCGAAAACAACGGCACTTTCAAGGAGAAATTCGGCTTCATCAAAGATATTAAGTCGAATGGCTATCTGTGCAAGCAGTCTCATGCCCTCGACATGATGAGGGTGTTCTGCCAAGAAGGCCCTGCAGGCAGATTCAGCCTTCCCAACAAAACCCTGCGACAACATATCAAGCGCATATAGCAGGGGTTTGGGCATTGTTATGATCCGCTCTATCTGGGGCTTTAAGCGGTTGGCTTCATCGATCCTTCCTGACGCGAGCAGTATTTCGGCTTGTGCTCGCCACGCTGCGTGTAAGGCCGGGTTTTCTTGTGTGGCGCGGCTGAAGGAGCCCAGAGCTGCTCGCGTTTTTCCCAATTCGCGAAGTATATGTCCTCGTTCTTGGAACGCTCGACCATGCTTTGGGAATAGACGGATCAGTGAGTCTAATGTCGCTAGCGCCGCTGTTCTATTGCCCAACCGCCGCAGGCAAATCGCCGTCAAATAGAGTGTTTCACTCTCTGTTTGGTCCTCGACTTTTAGCAAAGAGAGCGCGTTTTCAAAACTCTTGCCCTCGATCAGTTGCTTTATTTTGGAAAATTTTCCTGAGTCCAATGCTAATTCCTACTTTGATTCAAAAAAAAAGCTCCCGAGTAGGGAGCTTTTCAGTAACTACGCGTGGCGATTAAAACTTATAGCTCAACCGCAGGCCAATGGTACGTGGACGCGCATAAGTAGCACGTTCACGGTCATTGACGTAGTTACGAGAGAGCTCCGCACGCTCATCCGTCAGGTTCTCAACGTATGCGGTTGCTGCCCAGGTGTCAGTTTCAACACCGGCCGTGATGCCCATCATAGTCCAGCTATTCAGGCGATCGCGGTTTATCGTAATGATATCGCTGTACGACTCATCCGAATATGCGATGTTGTACATGACGTGTGCATCCATACCGCCTGCCGTCGTCCAGTTGTATCGTGCGTTTGCGTTAAATTGTACTTCGGGTGCGAACGCAAGCGAGTCGCCGACACGGACGTCATTGGTTGGCAATAGCTTCTTAGTGATTTCGCTATCGAGCAACGAGTAGGACGCACCGATGACAAGGCCAGGAACCGATTGTGGTAACCAAGTTGCCGTACCCTCAAGTCCCATCACTTCCGCATTTGCAGCATTGTCAGAGAAGAATAGGTTTACGATGCTTGGATCAAAGATCGTTGTCTGAAGGCGGTCAACTTCAACAAAAAACGCACTACCATTAAGTCGCAGTGTGCCATTTGCCAGGTCGGCCTTCCAACCTAACTCGTAGTTTGTTACGTCGTCCGTAGCCAGTTCGAAAGGTACTTCATAGCCGTTGGGGCCCTGAGCGCCACCAGGACGATTAAGAAGGCCTGGGCGATAACCCTCTGAGTACGTGGCGTACAGAAGGACATCATCCGATGGCGTATAGCTCAGGCTTAACTTGAGAATCGTACCTGATGCGCTCGCCACATCCGGTGCGTCAATTGCCCGAAGGAAGCCCTCTAACTCGGCGACACTAACTGCGTTAGGAGCATTCACATACTCACCGCGGCCAAGGCTGTAGGAATCGTTGGCTTCCCATAGTGCGATCAAGTCATCAAGCGTCGCGCCCGACTCAACTCGCGGTGTGAAGCCGCAGTCGCCAACGAACCGCAGCGAGCCATCACCATCGTAAAGGTCGCTGATATTGGTGCCGAACGAGTTTTGATCATCAACAAAGAAGGGGTTACAAAAAGTTGCATTTGCACCGCCCTCGAGGTCAACTTCCACGTCGTAGTAGCGTGCACCCAAGGTCGCCGAGAACTTGTCAGTAAAGTCGTAGCTCAATTCGCCGAAGATACCGTACTGCTCATCGGTTCGGCGAACATCGTTTCGGAATACCGTATCACGTGGATAAGGTCCTTCCAGCGTGATAACCGAGTCGTCGTGTGGGAAGTTGGGAACCGCTTCTGTGATCGACTGTCCTGGATAAAAATCAAAGAAGTTAATCTTGTTGACGCTGGGGTAACTAAAGTCAACGCGCTCCTCAAGCTGAAGGTCGCTGAAGAAAGCACCCGCCGTTAAGCGAATATCTTTTGACTGGTCGGTGCTGAATCGCAATTCGTGCGTTTGCACCTCTGTCTCGGAGTAGCTCAGCGCGTAAAGGTCTGGCTCATAGCACGTGCCGAAGGCAATGTTATCGGGGGCGCCGTCCTGATAGTAGTTGTACTCGGGGTAACTGACAGAGGCGTCACAGATGTAATAGGGTAGGTACTGTCCTACGAACATGTAATCTGTGTAGTCTACGATCTGATCGGTCTCACGCTCGGTGTAAGCGCCCGTGTAGATCACTTCAAGCTCGCCAATACGGCCTTCCAACGTCCAGTTAAAGTTGTCGAACGAATCCTTCAAGCGGTCTGGGCTGTAACGCTGAATACTCGGATCGTCTTTACCCAAAGTTGGATCCGCGGTGAACGTCCCGTCGGTTTCCATCTCTTGCGTCATTGCGCCGAGGAGCAGCGACCAGTCGTCACTCAATTGTGCCGAAAGCGCAATTCTACCGCCCTCGTAAAGCGTATCGTTGAAATCATCTTCAACAAGGGCTTCATTGTTGGCCGCTCTAAACTCGACCTGCGAGTTTGGGTCATTCGGATCAAATGGCACGCGAGCGCTGGTGTAGGCGACTTCATCAGGCACGTTGTTGATGTAGGTCGCTGATTGCAGACCTGCTCTGTTCTCAGAGACAGGCACGCCATTTGATCTCATGGTTCCTGCATCTCTCCAGCGTGCACTCTCCTCGAGCGTCAGTGTTCCGGGTACATTATCGACCCAGCCACCCTGGTCATCTCGATAGACAACGGCCCTTACCGCTACCGTATCTGAGATGGGTACGTTGAGCATGGCCTCGAAACGCGTGCTGCCCTCACCCTCGGTGGTGCTAGATACATCGAAATCAACGCTACCATAGGTTTCGCTGAAGTCAGGTTTGTTAGTGATCAGGCGAACGGTACCGGCCTGTGAGCTCGCGCCGAACAGGGTTCCCTGTGGGCCTTTGAGCACCTCAACGCGATTCAAGTCTGCCGTATATACGTCGAGGTTTCTGCCCGGCTGCGCCAGAGGCTGTTCGTCGAGGTACAGTGCCACGTTGGGGGCGATACCCGCAACGCCCGCGGTAGTGAGGTTAGGTGTTGTCGATGCAACGCCTCGAATATAAATCGTGTTTTGGCCCGGGCCACTGCCGCCTGCAGTGACGCCCGGCAATTGAATTAGGTAATCTTCAAAGTTGCTAATGCCAAAGTCGTCAATCGTGTCGCTGGTCAATGCTTCCACTGAGACTGCGATGTCCTGCGTGCTTGCTGCGCGCTTTGTTGCTGTTACCACGACTTCTTCCAGCTGAGCTTGCGCTATTGCCGTTGCTGACAGTGCTGGGAGGATCGCGGCCGAAACTGCTAGTGACAGGGGTCGTCTACCGAATTTTCGTTTTGCAAACATTATTATCGTCCATATTTTGTAGAGTGGTGCAGAGATTCTAGCTCAAAGTATTTAAATCCTCCACCCTGCGATAATTGCCAACTAATTTATTGATTGTATTGAAATTATTTAAAAATTTTGTGATTAGTCCACAGTGTAAATGCTTTTTGTCCTTTGCATTGTACGTATGAAGTCGATGGACGCAGATACTGTTACACTCCACCCAAAGACTAATAAGAGCTAAGTTATGTCGAGTTTGTCCAACCGCGGCTTTGTAGCTGACCGCGCTGTGTTTATCCCCTCTATTGTGTTTTTGCTGAGCACCGTCTGCATCGTTCTTCTATTTCCCGACGGCAGCAATGAAGCCTTCGGCGCCTTGCAGGCAGCCATCGTGGAGAACGCAAGTTGGTTCTACGGAATTGTGATGGCGATACTGCTCGTTACCTCCGGTGTCCTGGCCTTCTCCAGGGTGGGCAACATTCGGTTGGGTCCCGACAACTCGACGCCGGATTACAGCCTCTTTTCTTGGTTATCGATGCTGTTTGCTGCGGGGGTGGGCATCGGGCTCATGTTCTACGGTGTGGCAGAGCCCGTCGTGCACTACCTGAGACCACCTGTTGGTGAGGGCGCCGCAATCGGCGGAGAGAACCAAGCGGTCAATTTAACGATGCTTCATTGGGGCTTCAACGCGTGGTCAGTCTACGGACTTATGGCCCTGGTGTTAGCCTACTTCTCGTTCCGGCGCGGTTTACCACTGACTTTGCGCTCTGCCTTTTATCCCATACTCGGGGATCGCATTTATGGCCCTTTGGGTGCCGCCATCGATGTCTTCGCCATTGTTTGCACAACCTTCGGCATTTCAACGAGTTTGGGGATTGGTGTTGAGCAGCTAAGCACGGGTTTGAATTATCTATTTGATGTGCCCGAGTCGGGCGGTATGAAACTGGCTATTACCATCACCATCATGGCGATGGCAGCCGTGTCCGTAGCGCTTGGTTTGGACACGGGCATTAAACGCCTTTCGGAGATTAACTCCTTCCTTGCGATAGCACTTTTATGCTTTGTACTGCTTATCGGGCCGACTGCCTTGATCCTTGGGGGCACGCTGGAGAACTTTGGTTTTTACGTCGCGAACCTGATTACCACGTCAACCAATCTCTTCACCTATCAAGACACTGAGTGGCTGGGTGGTTGGACTATTTTCTACTGGGGCTGGTGGATCAGTTGGGCGCCTTTTGTAGGCATCTTTATCGCACGTATTTCACGCGGACGAACGATTCGTGAGTTTTTGATTGGTGTGATGGTAGCGCCAACGTTGTTCGTTGTGCTTTGGATGAATGTGTTCGGTGGTAGCGCCATCGAGTTGATTCACACTGGTGAGACAGCGTTTGGAGAGGCCGTCGCGAACGACCAACCGCTGGCACTGTTCCTATTCCTCGAGTACTTGCCAGGTACCTTCTACCTCTCGCTGTTAAGTCTGGTGATGATCGTGATTTTCTTCGTCACATCGGCCGACAGTGGCGCCCTCGTACTCAACATGATGGCATCCGGTGGCGTTGATGAAACACCGGTTTTCCAGCGTGTTTTGTGGGCGGGGATCATCGCTGCGATCTCGGCGACACTGCTGATCAATGGTGGTTTAGGCGCATTACAGACCGCGACTATCGCGAGCGCATTGCCCTTCTCGCTTATAATATTGGGTGCGCTGTGGGGGCTGCAGAAGTCACTTCGGTCGGACATGCAGTCGAGTTTCGGGAAGGCCCCGACGAGCTTTGACACCGATGCGGATATTGATTGGCAGTCCCGTTTGGGGGCGTTGCTCGAGGCGCCCTCGGACAACGCGGTGGTTAAGTTTCAACGTGAAACGGTACTTCCAGCGCTGTCAGCCTTCGCGAGTGAGCTAAATAAGAATGGCATGGTTGCTGAGGTCGTCGATCAAACGGACGCCGACGGCTCCATTGCGCTGCGCGCCACAGGTGCAGTGGGTGATGAAAGTGTGGAGAGTGGGGAGAGTGCGAAGAGTGCTGAGCCTGTGGAGACTGCAGAGACAGTCGATAGTGACGAATCAGCCTTTACCTATGCGGTAAAATTGGTGCCGCAAACTGTAGATGCCTCTGCTGAAACAAACGGCGAAGAAGCCTCACTCCCAGTTGAAGGGTCCACGTCGGTGACCGAGGTACACCTCGCATCAGGTTCTGCCGGCTATTGCTTGTGGGGCCTAACAGAAACGCAGGTCATCGCAGATGTGCTTTCACAGTTTGAGCAGCACCGTCGCACCTAATTCACGATGGTGATTTCCGTGGCGGGCAGTTTACTGCCCGTCGGGTTCAGCGATCTCATCGATGGGATCATGGCGTTTAGTCGCGCTTGTCGATCGTTGGGGGCTGGGTGTGTACTCAAAAACTCTGGCGGGCGCTTTTCACCAAGCCCAGACATCTTCTGCCACAGCGTGACCGCCGCCTCAGGGTCGTAACCCGCTATTGTCGCTAACCGCATCCCGAGTCGATCTGCCTCTGTCTCTGCTGTACGACTGTTGGGCAATTCAAGCGCTACCTGTGCTAGTAGCTCTGCCCCCTCGCCCGCACTTTGGCTGCCATCCGTTGCCGCACTCACGGCGATCAGGCCGAGTTGAATAGCCATGGCTCGCGACATGCGCTCCGCCGTATGATTGGCCAGCGCGTGGGAAATCTCGTGTCCCATGATCTGCGCAAACTCGGCGTCCGTGAGTTTGAGTTGCTCGAATAGACCGGTGTAGACCGCCATGCGTCCACCTGCCATGCACCAAGCATTGACCGTATCGTCGTCCTCAACGACGACGACGCTCCATTCCCAATTGGCTGAGCGTGGAAAATCTCTCACCGCAGCTGTTACCACTCTACCCGCAACACGTCGGATACGCGCTTCCAGTAATCTATCTTGAGAGATCTGGTCCTCTTCTCGAATAGCCGCTACCGCCTGACGATAAGCGCCGCGTGATTGTTGAATCGCAGATTCGGGAGAGACGATAAGAAACTGGCTTCTGCCAGTAGGGCTGGTGCTGCAAGCAGTCATGAGACCGATTACAAAAAAGGCAGCTGCGAAGTTCATGAGACGCATATATGGAAAGCTCCGAGCAGAGGTCAGTCAACTAGCCATCATAGGCACAATACAGACCGTGACAAGACAGGCTTTGATAACAAAGACCTTTAAAAGAGAGACCCTAAAAAGAGAGACCTTGAAAAGAAACGAACGTTTCGTCACCCCGGTTCGGATTCGGCGCCAGCAACAACACGGAGTAGGCCGCGATAAACCCACGTAGCGTCCGCCTTTCCTTCTAGGATTCGATGGATTTCAGCACAAATGGGTACTTCAACATCGAATTTATTGGCGAGTGATACAACGGTCGGTGCGCTTTTCACGCCCTCTGCCACCATGTTCATAGCGCTGGTAATTTCCTCGACCGATTTCCCTTTGGCTAATTCTAAACCTACGTACCGGTTTCGACTCTGCGGACTATTACACGTGGCAATCATATCGCCCATGCCCGCAAGGCCTGCGAAGGTTTCCGGCCGTCCGCCCATTGCGGTGCCCAATCGAGTGACCTCGGCCAATCCTCGAGTGATTAACGCTGCGCGGGTGTTATCGCCGGCGCCTAGGCCGTCGCCGAGACCTACGGCAATCGCGATAATGTTCTTAAGAATGCCACCGAGCTCGCAGCCAATGACGTCGCTGTTGTGATAGGTCCGGAAGAGTCCCATATTCAGTATCGGTTGCAACCATTGAGCAGACGGATCATCGAGCGCTAGTACACTCGCCGCGGCTTTACCCTCTAGAATTTCTTTAGCGAGGTTGGGTCCTGTTATCACGCCCACCGGGTGTTGAGGACAGTATTCGCTTATCACCTCAGTCATGCGCTTTTGGGTGCTCGCCTCGAGCCCCTTGGTCATGCTGACAATTGGCACGTTGTCTGGGACTAGGGGCGCCACCCGCTCGAAAACGCCTCTGAAGGTGTGCGAGGGAATCGCAACTAAAACTGCATGGGCGTCCGTGAGCGCCTGATGGAGCTCCGTTGTGGCAACAAGTAGTGGGTTCAGTTCTAAACCATTTAGATAACGCTTGTGTGTGTGCGCGCCATTGATCTCGCCGACCACGGCTTCATCACGTGCCCAAAGCGTCACCTGAGCATTGCGGCTGACCAGTGAGGCCAACGTCGTACCCCAGGAGCCACCGCCTATGACAGCGATACGGGTTTGACTGTTTTTTGGTGTATTCAGAGCGTGCACCTGCGCATGGAACCTCAGTGAGGCGCGAGGATGGAGTCTCGAACCAAAAAACTCAAGCTATGGTGAATTTTTACGCTCGCCCCATGTAGACTCAAAGGCTGTCGATTTCTATGTGGGGCTTTGGGGGCAATGGAATACGGTATTGTCAGTTTGCTGCCAACGGCACTGGTCTTAGCGCTGGCCATAAAAACACAGCGAACGCTCGAGTCTGTCGTTGCCGGTGCGATTTTCGCCTTTCTCATCATGGACGGAATGGGATTCGTAGAGACACTCGCTGAAGTCTCTCTGTCTGTGCTTCGCGATGAAGACATCGCTTGGATTATTCTGGTTTGTGCGCTTTACGGCGTTTTCATTGCGCTTCTGGTTCGAAGCGGCGGATCGATGGCCTTTGGTAGGTTGTTGCTTTCCCGGCTTCAGAATAAGGGCCAGAGCCTACTGACCACCTGGCTCTTGGGCCTTGTTATTTTCCTCGATGATTATCTGAACTCTCTGACAGTGGGCGCCACGATGAAAGCGGTAACCGACCGCTTTAAGACGTCTCGCGCCATGCTCGCTTACGTGGTGGATTCGACCGCGGCACCGCTTTGTCTATTGATACCGATATCGAGCTGGGGCGCTTATTTCGCAGGTCTGTTGGAGAAAAATGCCGTTGCTGCCGACGGGCAAGGGCTTAATTTATTTATTGAATCGATTCCCTACATGTTCTACCCGATCATCGCCGTACTGGTGGTACCACTCGTTGTTCTCGGCGTCATTCCTCGCATTGGCGCCATGGCCAGAGCAGAAGCGCGTGCAGAGGAGACTGGCGAGCTTGGTATTTCTGAAGATCCGTCAAACGATATGACATTTGGCGCGGGAGGTGCGGCTACCTTTTTTATTCCGATTGCCGCCTTGCTTCTCTTTACTGTTTTTCCGGTGTTCTCATTATCACCCAGCGTCGATCTGTTGCGCGGTGTGATCGCCGGCATCATCATGACTGTTGTTTATTACGCCTCGTTGCGAATCATGCCGCTGTCCGAACTATTCGATACGTGCACCAATGGCATCAAAATTATGGTGCCGGTTTTAGCCATGTTGCTCGCGCTGTTTGTTTTTGTCGAAGCAAACGATCGCATTGGACTCACTGACTTCGTTATTCAAGGGGTAAAACCCTATATGACCGCGACATGGCTACCGGTCATTATTTTTGTCACGATGTCTGCTATTTCGTTCGCTACAGGATCAAATTGGGGTGTTATTGCGATTGCCATGCCCGTCGCTTTCCCGTTGGCAGAGGCTTACGGCGTTAGCATTCCCCTCGTGATTGGCGCACTGTTGTCAGCGAGTGGTTTTGGTAGTCACGCTTGCTTCTATTCGGACTCTACAGTCCTGTCGGCGCAGGGCGCGGGTTGTGATACTTATGAACATGCGATAACGCAACTCCCTTACGCGGTTCTCTCGGCATTGATCGCAGCTGTGTTTTTTATTATCGCAGCCTTGATAATGTGAACTGCGCACTTCAATTTAGCGCACTGGGTGTTATGTTTTAGCGGTTTTCGGGCACGATCACCATAGGTATGAGAGGGAGTAAAATGCGGTTTTGTAAGTTGGCATTGGCGTTGACCGCTGTGTCAGTGGTCACGGCCTGTGGCGGTGGTGGTGGGGGATCTGGTACGACAACGCCACCGCTCATCGAAGAGCCGTCGCCTCCTGAGCCCCCAACCGGTCTATGGATCAGTAGCGGCAGTGGTGCCGCATCCTCAGGGGCGGGTCTGGCGAATTACACTGCGAAATTGACGCGACTTGGAACTACACGCCTCGCTGTATCCGACGCATTACCGGTTGCAGAGGCTTTAGATGGGGCAGCGGCTGAGTATTCAACTACCTATACATTGGAAGCCGACGTTGATGAGTACGATATCGTCAAATATAACGGCGCTACGCTTGCTGTAGCGCCGAGTCGCAGCGGGTGCTGCTTTATTGTTGAACCGCTTGTTGTGGCGGATGCCCTGCCACCACCGGCAGGTGGTGAGGCGGCATCTGAAATAGCGCTTTATCAGACGGATCCTAGCTCGGGCTCAGCGACTGCGGTAGGGAGCATCCTACTCGACGAAGGGCAGACGGCCGAGGGTATGTATTTATCCGAATCGCAGCTACAGGTTTTGTTATCGACAGCATGGTGGGGCGCATTTGGAGAGCGCCTTAGCACGGCTGACGGCTGGCGAGATCAGCAGGTCTCGCTATTAAATTACAGTATCGCCGATCCTGAGAATCCCTCCCTTGTGAGCACTATGACCATTGAGGGTGCTCTTGTCTCATCACGCCGCGCCGGTGATGCGATTGTCGTCATCTCGCGTCATGCACCCAATATTGAGGGCTTGGTGACTTACCCTCAGACCGAGGAGGAGATCGCGAATAACGAAATGCTACTTCGGGAAGTTACTTCTGCCGATATTTTGCCTGAGGTGCGAATCGATGGGGATCTTGTCGAGCCTCTCACGCTCGATGGCTGTTACCGTGTTGATCCGGAGCACCCGCTTGCAGAGCCGACTTCTAGCGATTCAACGCTGACGACATTTCTCTCTATCTCGGCTGAGACCGGTGAGATATTAGATGCCGCATGTACCTTCGAGCCCGTCTCGGGTGTTTACATGGGCAGCACCTTTATTGCTTTGACTCACGTTCGATGGGATTTAGAGGAAAGGAATACTTTGGTTCATATACTAGCCCGCGATAGCTTCGAATACCTGGGTTCCGAGTCGATCCAAGGTGGGCTTTACAGTGGTGGAAACCGGGATTTTCGCATCAGTGAGTCAGGCGGTGTGTTGCGCCTTGTCACCACCGAGTGGACCGGGGACCCAGAAGACGCGTTTTGGCATCGCTTGTTCGCGCTGTCCCCCGATGAGACTGCCCCTGAGCTTAATGTTCTAGGGTCATTGGGTGATGATCCGCAGTCGCGAATCGGAAAGCCCAATGAAGACCTCTACGGTGTTCGTTTCATGGGGGATCGCGCCTACATGGTCACCTTTGAGCGGATCGACCCGCTGTATGTCATCGACCTCTCGGACCCGTCGCAGCCCTCTATTTTTGGAGAACTCGAGGTGCCGGGATTCTCGGATCTCTTGCACGAGGTGTCGGACGATTTGTTACTCGGCTTAGGCTCCACTGAACGGCGGTTTCCAAAGCTTGAGCTTTACAACGTTAGCGACGTGGCGTCGCCGGTATCACAGGGTTTAGTTGAGCTCGGCGTTGATATGGATTGGAGCTACAGCCCGGCGCAATATAATCGTTATGCGTTTACTTACCTCGCGGGTGAAGAGACCGATCGACTGACCGTGCCCTATGCGGCCGGTGGCGTGCAGGACGAGCAATATATGCAGTTCGACAAAATCGCGTTATTTGAAATCACTAATAAAAACACGGCTGCTGAAGCCGCCATTGTGCCTGTGGGTGAAGTGGTGCTCGACTCGTACTCAGTCGACGGTGATACGCGAGTGATTCTGGATAACGATGCGTTGTACGTTATTTCTCAAACCGATCTGCTGGGAGGGCTTTGGTCTAATCCTGAGGCGGTCGTCCCGCTAACCCCGTAAGTTAGTCATAGCGCTTAATGCGTCGGCGGACGTCGTTCTCGCGACCTTACCGCCCTTGTTTTGAGCAGTGAATTTTGAGCATTGAAATTTTGAGCATTGAAAGAGTGCCAGTATTGAAAGAGCGTTGAGAAAGAGCGCTGAGGAAGAGTGCGGGTCCGTCCCGCTGCTGTGCCGTTTCTCTTATCAAGCACTGCAGACAAAGGTCCGTGGAAATCGATAGTGACGCCAGCGTGTTTGATCGAGGTGCGGTTGGGCGAGTGCTACAGAGTTTGATACGCTTCGTGCTGGCAAGTTCAGAGATAAAAAAAATGTTACGAGTGCTCTCCCGGTGGTACGAACAAAACCGCATCAAGCCGATTCAGGCGGGTTTGGCGGTGTCTCGCTTGCTGCGAGATCCGGATGACACGGGGCAGGTTTTTAAAATACTGGAGGCGCTCCGAGGGAATTCTTTGGGCAAGGCCCTCGCGCGTATGCGTGCCGACGAGCGAGGTATGCGCCTTTTGGAAGCGCAACCCACTATTGTCACTGCGCTCAACGACAGAGAAGCCTTACTGGCCATGCCCGAGGGTAGCATTGGTCGCGCATACTACGATTTTGTGCATCGCGAGGGCTTATCAGCCGATGGCTTGATTGCATCTAGTGAAGAAGCGCCGCGGTTCGAAAAAATTGGGCGTAACGAGCGTTGGCTTGGTGATCGCCTTCGGGACATACACGATCTTCAACACGTGATGACGGGCTATGGTCGTGACACGCTCGGTGAGCTCTGTCTATTGTCGTTCATGACCGCTCAAACCCCTTCGCGTGGCATCGACTTCATCATTTTTATGGGTCGCACTAAGGGGCAAAAAGAGAACCCTGAACTCGATCTCAAGGCGCTTGTGCGAGAGGGGAGACAAATAGGACAGGCTGCTCAGTGGATGCTATTTACACGATGGGAAGACCGTCTCCATGAACCGCTCGACACAGTGAGGGAAGAGCTCGGCTTTATTCCTCCCGTAAAATATCGCGCAGCACTTGAAGCGCTTGAGGGATCCCAGATGATCAGGGGTCAGGCCGCCGCTTAAGGTCAGCGTTTCAGATTACGCCATAAGGCGAAGTCGCAGGCTTAGCATCGCACGACGCAATAAAATCCGAGTCGTGCTTAGCTCGCCTTCACCGCTTCAATCCAATGCATGACGCGTCGCTCTAACAGGTCGAGTGGGAGTGATCCTGCACCCAAGACGGTATCGTGAAAGGCGCGGATGTCGAAGTCATGGCCCAGGGCCTCAATCGCGGTTGATCGCAACTCTAAGATCTTGATCATGCCGATTTTGTAGGTGGTCGCTTGGCCTGGCATGACAATGTACCGACGGACTTCGGATCGAACACTCTCGTAGGGTTCAGGCGAGTTCATCATAAAGTACTCAATGGCTTCTTCTTCGGTCCAGCCCTTCGCGTGTAGACCGGTGTCCACCACGAGACGAATCGCTCGCCAGATCTCGCTGCTTAGACGACCAAATTGCTGGTAGGCGTCGGTATATGTGCCGGGCATCTCGCTCGCGAGCTTCTCAGCATAAAGAGCCCAACCCTCGGTATAAGCGGTGAACCCCAGCTGTGTTTGGAATTGGGGAACCCCCTCGAGCTCCTGTGCAATTGAGATTTGCATGTGATGACCCGGAAGACCCTCGTGGTAGGCGATCACTTCCAGCTGGTTTTTCGGCATGGCCGTCATGTCGGAGAGGTGCGCATAGTAGATACCGGGGCGTGATCCATCGGGCGTTCCGGCGTAATAGTGCTGCGCTGCTCCGTCGCGCTCGCGAAACGCTTCGACGCGTTTGACGATGAGATCAGCCTTGGGTAACAGTCCAAAATAAGTCGGAAGCAGAGCCTTGAGGTTCTCGATAGCCGCTGTTGCGTCGTCGATATAGGCCTGACGCCCCTCGTCGGTATCGGGATAGTAGTTCCATGTGCCGGTTCGAACCTCCTCAAAGAATGCCTGCAGGTCGCCTTGAAAATCCACCTCATCCATGATGACCAGCATCTCGTTTCGCAGGCGTGCAACCTCTTCAAGGCCAATGGCGTGGATCTCATCGGCGCTTAAATCCGTGGTTGTCTGCCGGGCAAGTAAGTGGGCGTAGTAGGCGTTGCCGCCCTCAAGTGCACCGACACCGGTTGCTACCTGAGGCGCTGTCAGGCGCTCCTCTTCCGCCCAAGCAATAATAGCTTCGTAGGCTGGCCCAAAGGATGTGAGCAGCGCTGTTTTGGCCTCGGCTCTAAGTGCAGTCGCTTGATCTTCGGTAAGAAGTTCCTCGTCGAGTAAGCTCTGTAATTTCCGCTGTATATCTGACCAAATCGCGCTATCAGTGCCTGCATCAGCATCGAAGGGCTGACCAGAAATGATTTTGCGTGACTGACTTGCGACGCCTTCCAGAGCGAAATAGGGTGCGTTTACACCGCGATTTGATGCCTCACGAGCAACGTTTAGGGCATCCCTCATTCGGGGTCGTATCAGATTCAGGCGCGAAACCAATGCTTCGAAATCTGCGACGTTCTCCACTTTGTGAAAATTGATGAGGAAAGTCGGTATGAACGAATGGATGCCGTTCATTTGGTCGAAAACGAGTCGCCTGTAAAAATAAGGCTCGCGGGCAGCAGCCTGCTCGTAGCTATATTTCCAGAGATCGTAAGATAGCGTTTCAGACTCTGAGAGCTCTGCGCGATTGAAGCGGCGCTCCATTTCGTCAACCGAAGCCGCCTGCCATGCAAGGTCTGCCTGATAGGACTCGAGAGTGAATTCATCTAACTCGTCTTTACGCTCGTCGCGGCCCAGATAAGTAAGATTCATCGGCGAGCGCATGAGCTGTTCCTCGTACTGCTCGTCTAACCACTCGGTTAGCGAGAGCCTCTCGCTTTTCTCGACTTCACCATCGCTGCTGCAGCCGCTAAGGCCTAGTGTAAAAATGACAAGAAGGGTTGTGATTTGTAACAGGCGTTTAGGTAATCGCTTTATCAAAGGTTGGCCTTGGAATCGTGATTGAAAAAGGTTTTTTTGCTGTGGTGTTGCTGTGGTGTTGCAGTAAAGGTGCGAAATCTTACAATGCACGCTAAGCTAGCGTCGACCCCTCCGCGCTGATGTGTTTTGGCGCGATACAGGTCGCAATGCGGGTCGCAACAACAGTCGCTACAAGGGTCGCAACATAAAAAGCGGAGAATTAATAATGAATACAGCTGTACCCGATCGTGCAAAGTTCCATCACATGAAGGACGGTACCGCGGATGATTGGATGATCATCGGTGCCGAAGTGCAGTCTTTCTCCAAGACACTGTATCAGCGAATCATTGATCACCTGTTGTTGCTCGAGGGTGATTGTGGTGGTTTTCCCGTCGATCGTCTGACGCACTGTCTGCAAACGGCTACGCTTGCTCATAAAGATGGCAAAGACGAGGAATACGTTGTCTGTGCGCTATTGCATGACATTGGCGATACTCTGGGTCCAGCAAACCACGCAGATATCGCCGCTGTGTTGCTCCAGCCGTATGTGAGCGAAGCGAACCACTGGATGGTCAAGCATCACGCAATCTTCCAGGGCTATTACTTCTTTGAGTACCTTGGGCTCGATAAAAATATGCGAGACGCTTACGCGGATCATCCCGTTTACGAGCAGACGCTCGAGTTCATCGAGAAATACGATGCGCCAGCCTTCGACCCTGAAGCAGAGACTTATCCACTATCGTTCTTCGAGCCTATGATTCAGCGCGTGTTCGAAAAGCCCAAACAGTCGCTCTACAAGTCTGAGACTTCAACAGCCTTTCAAGATTAATAGAGTGTCGGCAGTATCAGAGGGAGCTTCGGGCTCCCTTTCTTATGATGCAAAGTCCTCTTTATAGCCTTCTACACAGCCCTCCTCACAGCCCCCGGCGAGGGTTCATATGAAGTCCGGCTCGCTTTTGTGGCAGCGACGCCTTCGGGTCTGGCATCGGCGTCTGGCAATCATTACCGCCGTTCAGCTTTTGCTATGGACGGTAAGCGGCGTCTACTTTGCGTTTATCGATATCAAGGAAGTTCGTGGTGAGCCACATCGCCTAGCGTTACCAACCCAAGCGATCGATTTATCCCAATTCGATTTGCCTATCACTGCAACCTCGCAACTAACCGTTAAGCCAAGACTCAAGGGCGAGCTGGTTGTTGGAGTTGTGGATGGCAAAACAGGCGTTACTAAATGGCTTACCCCGAGAGGTGTACCCGTAGAACCGCTTACCTCAGAGCAGGTAATATCGATTGTCTGGGATAAGACAGATATAGCGGCAGATGTGACCGAATGGGTAACCACAGCATCGGAAGCAGCGGAGTATCGGGGGCGGCAGCTACCGTTATGGCGCGCTTATGATGTCGATGAGCCCTCGTTGAGGGTTTATGTTGACCCTCGATCTGGCGATATTGTGGCGATTAGAAATACGGTATGGCGAGCCTGGGATTTTCTTTGGATGCTCCATATCATGGATTACGACGATCGCGATGATATTGGCACCTGGCTACTGAAGCTGTTTTCGCTGCTCGCTTTATTGACCGCGATAGCGGGTATCGTCCTTTACGCCTTGATTCCCGGGCGGGCTAAGTCAAAAGCTTAGATTTCGCCGAATTTTTTGCGTTCCGGCTTCTCTCCCCTTTCCTGCGGTCGCTCCTGTGTTCCTTCGCACGATCTTTATTATGTTTTTTACTGAGGCGAGCTAAGCCCAAACCGACCGTCTTTGAAGAGAGTTTCCCCAGCCGACCTAGATCCTTAGGCTGACACTTTCTTACATGTAGTCACGCCCGAGCTGCACCACTTATTAGAGTCGTTACTTAAGCGTAGGAAACTTAGGCGTGAGCGTCCCGAGAGCGCGGCTTTTGTGTGGTTAGGGTGTGTGATTAAAGATAGATAACAGGCCAAAGATAGGCGAAGAATACGCCCGTGGCATACACCGCTGAAGATCCAATCAGTATCCGGCGGCTCAATGCTCTTAGCGCGTTACAGGCTGCAGCTTGTTCAGGGTCTGCAGGGCAGGGGGCGTTTCTCGCTCGCCACTGCATAAAGGCGGAGGCGCTCAGCAGCACCCCTGACACAATGAAAAGAGGCCCTTTATTTGCGGACAGCCACATGATTCCGGGCACCGCCGCGGTGATGCCCGCCATTACGGCGCCTGCACCAATGGTAATCAGCAGGGCGGGAAGCGCACAGCAGAGTAGCGTTGAGGTGCTTGCGAATAACGACAGTGTAGGGCCAATCAGTGATCTGCGATCGATCGCATTCATCCGCCAAGCGCCTCACTATCACGTCGGATGGCCGCGATGCGGTAGCCTGCTTTCTTGGCAAGTTTCTCAATTTGCTTGTCGGTAAGCGCCTCGCCTTCACCGATAACCAAACTTAACGTTTTCTTATCGAGATCGACGTAGACGGCTGCGACCTCGTCGCGCTTGCCAAAGATTTTATTCATGGCCGTGGCGCAGAAGTCACAAACAACGCCAAGTACATCGACAACAACGGGTGTGCCACCAGCCGCAAGTGCCTCTGCGACCTCGTCAGTATGGGTAATGGTTGCTGCCATGCTCATCGCGCCATGGTCGTGTCCTTCATGCTCCCCGTGCCCGTCATGGCCAGCGTCTTCATACTGATGGGCGTGTTCCTGACCATGATCGTGGTCACCATGCTGCGTGCCAGACATCGCGTGATGATCCGGTCCCTCGTTGCTGTGGTCAGCGAGTGACATCGTCGGCATGACCAGTGCAGCTGCCAGGGTCAAGCATTTGACAAATGCCGTGTTCATAGAAGCGCTCCTCTAAAAACGGTAAGTGAAGTTTATTAGCGGGTTTGAATCGCTGAGGTTGTAACCAATCTCTAATAAAGCCGGACCTTTGAAAAAACGAATGAGTGGCGTAACGGTAGTCGCTTCCTCGAGATGTTCTCGTCGATCGACTTCGACCATGAGCCAAGTGTGCAGGTCACCGGTGTCTCCCTCGTAAGGCGCCCACCCGATACGAGCCGCGTGCATGGTTTGATTTCCAAGTCGCCCTAGATCCGTCGCGCGCATCTCGTAGCTCGCGAAGAGAGAACGTGTCTCCCAGTCAGCCATGACCCCTGCGAAACTTGCCGTCTCTGTTAGCGAGCTCTGGCCGCGTGTTAGTTCGGCACGACCGACACCACCGGTTAGGTACAGGTTGGCTTGGTATTCTTTTCCAAACCAACGTTTTGCAAGGTAAGTGGGTTGAATTGATTGCATCCGAATGTCGGCACCTCGCATCCACTCGTAGCGCGCACCAATGGAATAGTTGTAGGCGGGCGTGTAATGAAGTAGCGCTGCGCTCGAGGCGCGATTTGAGGTTTCGATCAGTGTCCAGCCTCCCGCGTAGGAAACAGGGCGCGCGAGGGTACTGGGGCTCACTGTGATCGCAGCAAGACCAAGTAACAAACTCGCAAGGCGAAATTTCACTTCTTGCCTCGCATGACCTTGATGAGTTCGTCGATCTTAGCCTCTCGGTCACTGAGGTTATCGCCTTCAAGTGCGTGTTGAACGCAGGTTGCAATATGGTCATCGAGGATAATCGACTCAAGGCTGGAGAGCGCGGCGCGCGCAGCTTGCACTTGTCTTGCGATATCGATGCAGTATCGGTCCTCGCCCACCATGCGTCGCAAGGCTTTTACTTGCCCCTCAATGCGGGCGAGTCGGCGATCAACGTTGTCTCTGGTCTCTTTTTTCACGAAACACCTCCCATACTCCTACCATACCCCTGGGGGGTATCGACAATCAAATACCCTGGGGGGGGTATTATTATTTGAGACCGAGCTTATTGCATGGTGCGTCACTCGCGCGCAAACTCCTCTCGCGAATATGTCTTTGAGTATCGGTTTGAGAAAAGCGCTCAGAAGACTGACTAATAAGAAAAGGAAATTTCGTCAAATGGCTTATGCGAAACCTGCGAAGTGGAAAGACAGCTCCGTAAAGCTATTTCCCTATCAAGTGGGGTTCACTGCGCCTCCACATGATTTCGATGCAGCACCCTCAGATTTTTTGAGAATGGCACCGCGGACGGTGGGTGTTCACGGACGCATGCTTCATGTGCCGGATTACGCCCACAAGTTAGATCAGCGGCAAAAGAACTTTGGTCTATTGGAAGAGTTTGTCGAGTGCATGGCAAATAACGGCGCCGATGTGTGTGCGCAAGTGGGTTCGAATTGGGTGCACGCAAGTGGCTTAGGCGTGGAAGGCATTAGAGACCACTGCGCCATGTTGAGTGATCGGTATGAAACACCGTTTCATATGGCGGGATACGCGATGGTCGAAGCACTGCGCGATCAAAATGTCGAAAAGGTGGCACTCAATGCCTGTTATCACGATCGTAGCTGGTATCAAGGCACAGTTGGCTTTCTGCAGGAGGCGGGCTTTGATGTGGTTTGGGCGGGTAATTTTGTCGATCAAGGGTGGTTCGACGCGCAGGCTGACGTTGACCGCTGCGTCTGGTGCTTCGATGAATCCTTGCTCTGGGATTCGTTTGATTATGTCGCTGAAAAAGCGCCGCATGTTGATGCTTATCTCATCAATGGCATGAGCAACTACCGACGTCCCTCCGACAGTCTCGCCCAAAGGCCGGTTCACCACACCACTGAGCTGGAGAGCCGCTTGGGACGACTCGTGATTGGACACGACACAGCTTTGTACTGGCGAGTTTTTAAAACCTTGGGTATTGCGCCTGAAATCGCGCACGGTCAGCTGCTCTCATCGCTTGGAGAAAAGTAATGAATAAGATTATCGCGCTTTGGGCGGTGCCGCGCTCTACATCCACGGCGTTTGAGTGGATGATGCGCCAGCGCGGCGATCTCGACTGCTTACACGAGCCTTTTGGCGAGGCTTGGTATCAAGGGGAAGCCCCTCTTTGGCCGCGGTTTTCAGAAGGGGAGAAGACGACACCGGGTCTAACCCTCGAAAGTGTTTGGGAAGATATTCGGTCACGCGCAAATGAGGGTCCGGTATTTCTCAAAGACTTTCCGCACTACGTCAGTCATATGTGGACTCCGGAATTTCTGAGTCAATTCACACATGCCTTTTTGATTCGTGATCCGGCAAAAACGCTGACCTCGCTCTACCATCAGTGGAACGACTTTGATGAGCTCGAGGTGGGCTTTCCCGAGCAGCGTGCACTGTTCGATTTACTCACTGCGATCAATGGCACACCACCGCCTGTCATCGACAGCGATGATTTACTCGAGCAGCCCGGGGCAATGACACGAGCCTTTTGTAACGCGGTAGGTATTCCGTTTTTACCGGAGGCGCTCAGTTGGGAGCCAGGCGGTGACCCCAGTGCGCACAGCTGGTGGGACGGTGGCTCCTTCCACGCGAATTTGGCGCAATCAACCGGTTTAGTTCCACAAAAGCGTCGGTACGTTGAGCTGGACAGCCTACCGGGACGAGTTAAACAGGTGTATCGACGCATGAAACCGCACTACGATCGTCTCTATGAGTTTAGGTTGCTTCCCGACCTCTGACGGCCTTTGATGCGAGAGGATTGAACTGCAACGTTGTGTCTGTTCATGGAGCGTGGCACGGTAAGGTTTCTAATTATTAGGGCCCCTATCTACGGAGGCCTTTGCAGCGTTCGTCGGCAAAGTGCGGTTTGATCATCGACAACTGCTACGTCGTGTCGCTGTAATCAGCAACAACATTTGGGAGATTTATCGATGACTATTTACTCAACCGCCGGGCGCGGCGCTCTTTATAACTCGATCGTCGAAACTGTGGGGGATACGCCTTGTGTTCGACTCAATCGAACCGGGCCGTCCCATGTCTCGATGTACGTAAAGGTTGAGTCGTTCAATCCCCTTGCCTCGGTTAAGGATCGATTAGCGCTCAATATCATAGAGGCGGCAGAGCGCGCCGGTACCTTGAAGCCCGGTCAAACCGTGGTTGAGGCAACATCCGGTAACACCGGCATCGGGCTTGCGATGGTCTGCGCCGCCAAAGGCTATCCACTGGTTATTACCATGGCTGAAAGTTTCTCGATCGAGCGCCGTCGTCTTATGCGTTTTTTGGGCGCCAAGGTGGTGTTAACGCCCAAGGAAGAGCGCGGCATCGGTATGTACAACACCGCTAAAAAACTCGCTGAGGACAACGGTTGGTTCTTTGCACGGCAGTTTGAAAACGCGGCGAATGCCGATATCCACGAATCAACAACAGCACGCGAGATTTTGGCTGATTTCAAAGACGTATCTCTCGATTACTGGGTGACGGGCTACGGAACCGGCGGCACCGTTACCGGGGTTGCACGTGTTCTGAGAGCAGAGCGTCCGGACTGCAAGATTGTGTTATCCGAGCCTCACAACGCCACCCTTGTTGGCTCGGGTATTGCACAAGAGCGCAACGTCGATGACTCACCGACGGGTAGCCATCCCGCGTGGGAGCCACACGTGATTCAAGGCTGGACGCCTGACTTTATTCCAAAGGTGCTCCAAGAAGGTATCGACTGCTCCTTTTTTGACGAGGTGAGACCGGTTGATGGCACCCAGGGAATGGCTATGGCCCAGCACTTAGCAGCCCACGAAGGAATCCTAACCGGTGTTTCAGGCGGGTCGACGTTATTAACTGCAATTGAAGTCGCTGAAACAGCGCCTGAGGGCTCGGTCATCTTGGTCATGCTTCCCGATACTGGTGAGCGATATCTATCGACGCCCCTGTTCGAGTCGATTCCTGCGGAGATGAACGATGAGGAACAAGCACTGTTTGCGTCGACGCGCTGAGCCCTGAAAGCCGCCTTTAATGACAAAGTTTTTGGGTACTGACAAAGTTTTTTGGAATGGCTGGTCTCTGTGCGGTCAAAACATAAGGACTCGTGACACTCATCCCAACGCCTGACTATGCGCGTGAGCGACATCCAACTTTTTAAGCGGGGACGCAAAGTGATAGTTATAAAATGCTACCCCTTAGGCTTGGACCGCGGTTCTTTCTCAACCCAGACGTGTTTCATCTGACACAAAAAACCCGCGGTTAGCGCGGGTTTGATGGGTTTTCGTTTAAGCCTTAATAGCCTCTCAAATTCGCAAAGCGATCCGCGTGATAGTGATAATCGCCGTAAGCCTGACGGCAGACCGCTGCGCGTTTCATAAAGAAGCCGATATCAAACTCGTCGGTCATGCCAATACCGCCATGCATCTGCACGCCTTCTTCCGTCGCGTTTTTAACCACTTTCGCGCATTTGGCTTTCGCCATGCTCGCGAGTACCGACCGTTTCTCGCTGTTCTCATCGAGTGCTTGCAGGGCCGCGAGTACCGCCGACTTGCTGACTTCGATTTCCGCAAAAAGCTGTGCCGCACGGTGCTGCAGGCCCTGAAAAGTACCGATCTTGCTGCCAAACTGCTCGCGCTCTTTAAGATAGCGGACTGTGCGCTCAAAGGTCTCAATGGAAATGCCGAGCATCTCTGCAGCAGAGCACGCAGCGGCAACATCGATGGTGAACTCGAGCGCGTCGGATGCACTGCCCAGCGTACCCAGTAGCGCATCTGAAGAGACAGCAACACCGTCGAGCGTGATATCAGCTGCTCTCTGGCTGTCGACAATCAAACGTGTCTCGCAGGATACACCTGCCGCATCTTTCTCGACAGCGAAGACGCTCATGCCTTCGTCGCCATCGGTCACGATTAATAACAGGTCTGCATTGTGGCCGTCGATGACACTGCGCTTGCTTCCTGAGAGCGTGTAGCCTCCATCGGTTGAAGTAGCCGAGGTTGCAATATCATCGAGATCGAAGAAGCCTGACTCGTCGGCGGCAAGAACAGCCGTCATATCACCTGAGGCAATGCTGGGCAGATACTTTTCTTTTTGCAGCTCCGATCCCAACTGATTAATCAGACTCGCAGCGACGACTGCAGAGCTCAGAAAGGGGGACAGCGCTAGCGTTCGCCCCATCTCTTCAAGGACAACGCCTGCGCCCACGTAGCCGAACTCGAGACCTGAGTAAGCGTCGGGAATGACAATGCCCGGCCAACCCATCTCGCTCATTTTTGACCAAAGTTCAGGCATATGGTCCTCGCCCGCATCGCGCATGGCACGCAGCGCCGAAATCGGCGCACTCTCTGTCAGGAATGCTTTTGCCGAGTCTTTGAGGAGCTGCTGCTCCTCACTTAAAATCATCGCCACGGTTTATCCCCTTACGCTGGCAAGCCAAGAATTCGCTTGGCAATAATATTGAGCTGCACTTCTGTAGTGCCGCCTTCAATCGAATTGGCTTTACTTCGAAGCCAGCTCCTCACCAATGCGCCTTTACTGTCGGTGTCAAAGTTCAGGGCATCGGTTGCGCCGATAGCCATGAATAACTCCTGACGTAGCTTGTTGAGCTCTGTGCCGTACATCTTAAGAATTGACGATGACGCCCCTGTTCCCTGGCCTGCCTTGGTTTCATCGGTGATGCGCTCAATGGTGAGACTGAACGCCATCTCGTCGATTTCAACGGCGCTTGCCTCTGCCCGCAGCGATGCATCGCGTAAACGACCGTCTTTCGTGCCTCGCTTTGAAGCAGCGATTTGCCCCATGCTCTTCATGCCGCCACCCGCGAGGCCAAAGCCACCGATCATGGCGCGTTCGTGCGTGAGCAGATACTTGGCAATTTCCCAGCCCTTGTTCAGTGTACCCACCAATTGCGTTTTGGGTACTTGCACGTTGTCAAAGAATGTTTCGCAGAAAGGCGAGGTGCCGCTGATCAGTTTGATGGGCTTTGTGCTGACTCCCTCGGTCGTCATATCAAACAGTAGGAAGCTGATGCCTTCGTGCTTGGGACAGTCAAAATCGGTGCGCACCAGGCAGAAAATCCAGTCAGCCTTGTCGGCGTAGGATGTCCAGACTTTTGAACCGTTGATCAGGTAGTGATCGCCCATATCCTCGGCCTTGGTGCGCAGGCTTGCGAGGTCGGAGCCTGCATTTGGCTCACTGTAACCTTGGCACCAACGGATCTTGCCGTTGATGATGTCCGGGATATATTGCTGCTTTTGCTCTTCTGTCGCGTAGAGTAGTAGTGCTGGGCCGAGCATGTCCAAACCAAAGCTGCTTAGCGGTCGTCGAGCGCCGATACGTGCCATCTCCTCGCCTAAAATCTTAGCCTCTGGGCCTGAGAGACCACCTCCACCGTATTCAGTCGGCCAACGTGGAGCGGTCCAACCTTTTGCCGCCATGCGTTCGAGCCAGAGTTTTTGGCCTTCGCTTTTGAATACCCAGTTTCTGCCGCCCCAGCACTGATCCTCGTCTGATCGCATGGGTTGACGCATGTCCTCTGGGCAATTGGCCTCCAACCAGTCACGTGTCTCGGCTCGAAATTGCTCAAGGTTTTCCATAGTTCTGCCCTCGGTTTATGTTTTTTTCTGCGCTGTGATGCTAACCGAATACGGTTGTGAGAAACACTGCGGGTTTTGTCATCGATGGATGATACTCGTGCCTTTTAAGACGCTATTTTTATAGGTGGCTTGTTTAGGTGGCTTGTTTAGGTGGCTTGTTTAGGTGGCTTGTATAAGGGGCGAGCCACAGGTCGTTATAGGGAATCACCTGTCCACCTGAGGATAACGGCTTTAAGCACAGTTACAGGCCCAACTGTTCCGCAATGGCTTCTTGATCCCAGAACGCTCTAAGTGAGGTAATGAGACCGGCGTCATTGACCTGATAAGCCACGATCATTTCGATGCGGATAGTGAGATCTCCACTAAGCGTATTGGTCGCCGTCGCGAGGCAGGCGCAATCGTTGGTGCCCGATGCAATTTGTTGATGGGAGACGATACGCGTGTTGCTCGGACCGATCATCGTGTCCCAGAACTCTGCCAATCGCTCTTTTCCGCAAAAGCCCTCGCCGGTGGGGTCGTGCGGTGAGGGGCCCACCGGGTCATGCAAGATTGCGTCATCGGCAAACAGCGCCAGCCAATTTACCTTGTCGCCGTTTTGAGCGCAGTGAATCGATTTTAGATGAGCGCTAATCGCAGGGTGTGAATGGGCCATTTATTCTTGTATCCGTTTTTTTAGTTGTCACATCCGCAGCAAAACGTCGGTTCATATAAGGGCCATTGTTTAAGCGCCATTGTTCGACGTGGTTTTCGCAGCACAACGTCACTTCTCCTATTTGCCTTGCTCCTCAGTTAAATACCGTCTCGGGGGGCTCAGAGCCCATCGCTAATTTGGATGATCTCATCACTGTTGGCCGGCAGGCTAAAGGCGACACCGTCGTACCCAATGGTGAAGTCTTCGAAGATGTCTTCTGCGCCATTCAAGAACAGGCGTTCCTGCCCTGGAACAAGCATTGCAGGGACAATGTGGTAGTAAAGCAAGTGACCGACACCTGCCTCTGCCGCCGTCTCTGCAGCATCTTTGGGCGTCGCATGATAGTCGGGAATGTCGTGGGTGATCTTCATCATATTAGCTTGATTATTGTTTCTTGCGCCCTCGTTGAGGAGTGCGACGAGATTATCTGCAAGCGCTTCGTGGACAAGTAGGTCCACACCGCGCGACATCTCGATAATGTTTTGATCCTTTACCGTGTCCCCTGTAATGACTGCGGTGCGCCCTTTGTAAGTAAATCGGTATCCGACAGCGGGATCGACGGGGGTGTGAGTCACTGAGAATGCCTCGATCAGGAGGCCATCTTTATCGACCAGCTTGGCGGTCTCTCCGGGCAAGGGCTTTGCGAAGGGGTTGGCTGTAGCTCCCGCCGCTTTCAGTGGTGCTACCGAGTCTCCGTGGTGTGCTTGGCGGTAGACAAAGTCTTGTGCATAGGCCTCATTAAAACCACTCACGACACGCTCTATGCCGGGTGGGCCGTAAACAGGGAGTGGCGAGTCAAAGTTACCCCCGGCCCACCGAAGCGTCATTAACTCCCCTAAGCCATCGATGTGATCCGAGTGAAAGTGCGTGATGAAGACGCCTTCAAGTGCTGATGTCGCCCAGCCCATGCGCCCGAGGTTACGAGGGCTATCGGTGCCCACATCCACGACATAGAGCGCTCCATCTGCGACCACGGCAACGCAAGGCCCTGACGCCTTGGGCGCTGGCAGGGGTGAGCCTGCACCGCACAGGGCGACATGCAACCCATCGCCTAAGGACTCGATGGTCGATGAGGCAAACTGCCTATCAATACCGGTCTGAAGTAAGCGCGTTACCAAAGTGTCACGTTGACTGTAGCCGCCGGCAATAATGATGAGAGCGATGGCAAGTAGGATGTAGCGCTTTTTCATAATATTTTCTCAATTATTGGCATAGAGAGTGCCATAATAAATTGTTCAAAATACGGCTGTCTAGTTGCCTCTCCTTCTCAGCGAAATGGCAATCAAAACAGCGGTGATTAGCCCCAATAGCAGTCGCGGGTCGCCCGGGTAAAATGACGTCTCGATAGGGTAGGCGATTGTCTTTTCAAGCGCTGCGATTTTGAAATGATGGCGCTCACGGAACTCGGGGTTTGTCACAATATCGAGCAGGTCTCGCCGGCTTCGGTAGCGCACGAGTGCGCCGGTATCCCAGTTATTGGCGTTATCAACACCGACAACATCAATGCTTCTACCCACGGCGGCACCAAAGAAAGACGGGTGACTCGCTCGTGCGAGCAGTGCGGGGAGCATGTGCTCCATATAGAGATCCATGAGTTGCTGTCCGTCAGTCCCTATTGGTGCACCCGCTACGGTTCCCGGCGATTCGTTCAAATCGATCGCATTGAGCACATAAAAAGACCGACCCTTATCCTGGCGTGCAAAGGCCTCAATGCGTAAACGACCCTCGGGCGAGTCAATGCTCTCTAGGTAGGTGTTTACCTCACTCTCAGTTAGCGGCCCTTCAGTGGGGGTGTACCAAAACCAAAATACGCTATAAATGAGCAGCAATATCATTGTTGATTTCATTATTTTGACTCCGTTATCTGGCAATTGCCCGCATTCCTGATAGGCCGTTCAGTGCTGCCCTGCGGTTCCATCCAAGCCAGCTTTTCTAATGACACTCAACAGCCTGGCTGGGGCGCTACGATAGAAACGGGGTGTAGGCTAATGCATTGTGGCGTTAAGTTGTTCTCTTCTCTCTTCTCTCTTCTCTCTTCTCTCTTCTCTCTTCTCTCTTCTCTCTTCTCTCTTCTCTCTTCTCTCTTCTCTCTTCTCTCTTCTCTCTTCTCGCGCCTTCCGCCTATCGTCCGCTGCCCTGCGCGCTTCGGTATGGCACAGCGTAAGTCGTGACGTCTACCTCTTTCGCAGCAAGGGTCTCATTTACTATGCGTACGCAGTAGGTCGAAATACCCGTTATTGGGGTAAAAAAAAGCCCCGCAGTGCGGGGCTTTGAGTGCGCGTGTCGTATCAGAACTGATAGGCCACTTGCAGGCCGTAAATAGCACCGGGCGCTCGGTAGCGAGCAAAGGATCCCTGTGCTAGCGGGATGTTAAAGCCACCGCTGGCAAACTCCTCGTCACCGATATTTCGGCCGTAGGCCATCAGGAACCACTGATCAGTGCGGATACCTGTTCGAAGGTTGAATCGACCGTAGCCATTCTCGAATTGCTCTGGTGCGCGATCGCCCTGCAGGAAGTAGCCATCGGTAAAGTTGTAGTCAACCTGCGTAAACCACATCATATTGTTCGAGAGTGGTTGCAAATACTCGATTTGGGCCGAGCCGTTGTAATCGGTACCGAGGACTGCGCCTTCGAGGTTCTGTGATTGCTGTAGTGCTGTTACTTGAACACAGCCTAACGCTTCCGCGCCTACGATATCGCTCGCATCATCTGCATCACCCGTAGCCGAGTTGGCGGCCAATGCTCTCAGCGCATTTTGTTGAATCGCTGAGCAACCTGCACCCGGGAAGGAGTCATAGGCACCGTCATTGAAGCCCATGGCAAGCGCGACACGAAGCTGCTCAGTCACCTGATAGTTGAGATCAAACTCGAAACCTTCAATCTTCGCTTCCGCTGCGTTCGCCACAATGAACCCAAGTCCGGCGTAGGTTGACACCTGCAGGTTCTCGTAAGTGCTTGAGTAAGCTGCCCAGTTTAACTGCATACGTCCATCGAGCAGGCGATGTTTGCCGCCAATTTCCCAAGAGGAAGCAGTTTCGTCGTCATACTCGAAACCAGGGCCCGGCTCATTGCGAATAGGGCTGTCTTGGTCAAGGTTACCCTCATCATCGAGTTCGAACGCAGGGTTCTGATCGTCGACCGAGTTAAAGCCGCCACTCTTGAAGCCTTCCGAATAGCTAATGTAATAGTTGCTATTGTCGTTAGGCTCCCACTGCAGCGTCACACCCGGGATGGTTTGGGTGGTATCTCGATCTTCCGTGAACTCGTGTTCCCAGGATGCGAAGGTGCTTGCCTGGAATCCGTGCACAAACGCGCCTGCCGGATCGTCGAATGCAATGGCATTACCCAAACCTGTGCTTTCTTGCGTTAAATCCGTTCGCGCAAAGGCGTCTTTGGTTTCTTTGGTGTATCTGACACCTGCCGTTACGCTCCACTCGTCGTTGAACCGGTAGGTCCCTTGGAAGAAAACGGCAGATGATTCCACGTCTTGCTCCCAATAGGACAGGCGTCCGGTACCACTGGCCATTGTGGCACCCTCGATACCGTATGAGTCGCCAATAACGTTACCGCCTGGATTTACGAATGTTGCATAACCAGCTGCGGTCGCTGTCCACGCGTCCAGGGCCGTTGTGTCATTTTGAGCCAGACCACCTAGGACTTGAGCCGCAGATACACCTTGAGAGGCTATTTCCATCAAGTCCCATGGATTTAGGGCAAAGGCAGAGGTGGTGCCGGGTACAACGGGGTTCGCCGGGTCGGTATAGTTAAGAAATGGGCTACCGCCTGCATCAATAGACGCTTGATCAACCTCTGCTAGTATTTGGACTAAGCCAGCGCCAACTGCATCGGACGTGTCACTGTAGGCTCCCGACAAAATGGCACTAACAAGTGCATCTTGGCCCAGCGTTCCATCGATCGCCACTAAACGGTCGATCTTCTGCTCACTCTCGACGTAGTTAACCCCACCAATCCAGTCGAAGTTATCGCCAACAGACCCAGAGATACGTAATTCGTGGCTTGTCTGATCGTAAGTGCTGTCATCGCTTCGACCAATAAATTCGACAGGCAGGAAGTCAGCGTCAATTCCGTCTTCGTAGCTGTAGTGAGAATCACCAAACACGTAATTCATGACAATGCCATTATCGAATTCGTGTTGTAGGTTGATGGACAGCTCCTCGTTGTGAGTGTCCGTGCCTTCGTCACGCTCATCAGGGCCGCCGTACACGCTTCCCCCGCTGAGGATATTACCACCGATGGTCTTGGCGTCTCGGTAGATATCCGTGGTTCCTGTTGTGAACCCCGGAAATCCGAGTCCCATAACGGCGTACATGATGGCGTTTGATGAGGGTATACCATCAGGGTCCAGTCCTGCTGGGTTGAATGAGTTCACGACCGCTGTGCTACCGAGGCGTCTGAAGTCGGATTCCATGTACTTGATGTCAACCATGGTTGCATCGCTGGGTTGCCACTTAGCGCTAAGTCGCCAGATTTGCTCGTCGGTTGTTGGCGTATCGACCGTGGCTCCGTTGGCCTCCGATGCGAAGCTGTTCTCGAGGTAGCCGTCGTTTTGGCTGTCTCGTACTGCGAGTCGTACCGCAAAATTGTCGGTCAAACTGGTTTGTACCCAGCCCTCTAGTATTGTGCCGTTGAAACTCTCTTTACTGACAGCGACACGACCTTTCACGTCACCGCCGAGCTCTGGAGATGCTGTACGAACATTGACTGCACCCGCAAGCGTGTTCTTTCCGAATAAGATTCCCTGCGGGCCGCGAAGCACCTCGATCTGCTCGAGATCAAACAGGCCCAAGCGCGCCTGTCGACTTTTACCCAAGTGAACGCCGTCGACAAATACACCGACCGACTGTTCGAATGACTGCTGCGCGCCAACACCAATACCGCGCATGCTAATAATACTGTTCACCGCATTTTCTGTGATGGATAAGTTGGGTACGTAGGCACCTAACTCGGTAAAGCTTTTGATGGCAGCATCCTGAACCAGCTCGCCGCTAATGGCCGATACTGAGATTGGTACATCACTGAGACTTTGCTCCCGCTTCTGTGCGGTAACAATGAGTTCTTCAAGCTGCTGTGCGTAAACGGCCGTTGTTGCCGTTGCGAACGCTAACCCCGCAACAAGGGGCTTTAAGTGAGTTCGGAACATGGAATGACTCCTCAATGTTTCATTTTTTTAAATTCGGTGTTGCTTGCTATTAGCATTATTCGCATCACTCATACGTTGTATACACGAGGAGCATACCTAGGTCTACTCTCTATTATTCCTAGGTGCTCTCTAAAAGTTTCCCGGTTAGTGCGGTTGATGACGACAATGAGCGCAAGGACGAGTAGGGCTATGAGAAAAAAGAGCCTGCTCCGGATGGCTCGCTGGGTGCAAGCGCCCTTCGTTACAGAGCGGTTACGGCAATTTCAACTACTCTTAATCACAGCCAATCACAGCCAATCACAGCCAATCACAGCCAATCACAGTCAACTACTCTCAATCGCAGTTAATCACCCCCGCCGTGCTTATGATCAGTCAAAACGAATATCGACAAAGCGTTGCGGTGTACAGCGATAGCAAGTGACTGCTTCTAGTTTTGGCGGCAGCGTAACGCGCGTGGACAAAACTTGGGCAAAGCTTTGCGCGCAGTGATGAAGCTCAAGCAGGTCTCATTTACTGACACGAGGTCAGTGCCGGTCGCGAAATCGGATTGCACAGCGAAGCAAGCACGCTGCGATTTCCCTCAAAGGGACGACGACCGTGCATTACCTTGAGATTATCCAGCAAAGCAACATCGCCGGTTTGCCAGTCTAAATCCACAGTGTGTAGATAGGCTGAGTTGATGGCGTCGGCTAGATCTTCCTGGGCCATTGGGCTGTCGTCGCCGAAGCAAAGTCGAGGCTCTTTATCGTCAGTAGCCACCGTCCAACCCGACGCGGCAGCAACGATTTGATTGAAGAAGACCTCATTGCCTCGGCCGAAGTGATCGATGGCGGGGAGCGCGGGGGTTTGGACTGATAAGCCACCGTCCTCGAGCCACCTAAACCGATAGCCAAGTGCAGCGAGCTTCTCCTCTGCTGCCATTGAGCTTCCCACTGCCAAGGTGTCTTTCCAGCTACGCCCCTGTCCTGACTCGAGGTTTGCTTCAGCCGGCATGGAGTTGCGGTACTTGATACCCACCTCTCGGAGCCTTGTCACAAACTGAGGATTCTTCGCTGCCAGCGTTTTTAGCGTTAGGTCCGATCGACAAATAGGGGTAGCGCCGCCACGTTCGGCCGCTTTCTCACAAAAGAAAAAAAGTGCCCCGGGGAAAGTCAATGTCTGAGCCATCTCGTGGTGCAAGAATATTTCAACGCTCGGAGGCGCTTCATTCGCCGTGAATACACGTTCAGTTCGGTTGTGCCTCACGGCATTTGAGAAGGAGTCCGCGTATTTGAAATTCTCCAGTCCAAAGCACTCGATAAAGCGATGAAAGTCCCGATCGGTTTTCATGTCGTAGCCGCGAAAAACCACAAACCCGTGTGAGTTCATGAGGTCGCTTACGAGGGTTTTAGACCTGCCATCCAGCGGTGCTTCAAGATTGATTGAAAGCGTCTCAGGCGACAGCAGTGGGATGTCGATTGTTTCATTCATGATGTGAACCACCTCCTGGGTTACGCCTTTGTTGCCGCGCTTCGTCTTGCGACCCAATCCGAGGGGAGTAGACCCGGTTCGAAGGGGTTCAATGCCATCGATGCAAGTGCCTCCGGCACATCTATTACATCCCCGCGTTGCAGCGATGCCTGGGCCATCGATGCGGTGATAATAGCCCACAGACCCTCGGCACAGGTTGCTCCATCATTTTTAAGCCCGGCTATTTGATCGCTGAATCGTTGGTGTTCAAACAGGGTTGATCCGTAGTGACCGCCCAGCTCTATTGCCTCCGGGAAGGTGCAGTCAACTCCGTCGTAAGCGGCGTGCCCCGGCGTTTGCACTCTAATGCGCGAGCGCGATGGACGGCCCGGTGTAAAGCTGGCGTGCTCCTCAGTGTGCAATGATCCGTTCGCACCGCCCACGCTCAGAGCCTCGTAGAGTTCCTCGCTAAACATGTTGAGTGTAAATTGCGCTTTAACGCCATTCTCGTAATCGACAATTACGAGTGCATGATCATCGATATCGGACAACTTGCCCTCGTACTCGAAATCAGTGAAGTTCACCGCGCGTCCCCCCGTTGCATAAACCTGAGCCGGGGGTGCCCCGGCGATGCGATTCATCAAGTCGAAGTAGTGACAGCATTTTTCGACAAGCGTGCCACCTGTGTACGCGGAAAATTTGTTCCATTCACCCACTTTCGGCAGGAAGGGGGGACGGTATTCACAGAGGCTGATCATTTTGACGGGGCCCAGCTCATCGCGCTCAAGCGCAGACAGCGCGAGCTGATACTGAGATTTGTAGCGGTATTGCATGCCCAGTTGAATAGGTGCCGGGTAGGTGAGAGCTGTTTGCGCCAAATACAGCGCATCACCGAGCGTTGTCGCCATGGGTTTTTCGAGGAAGATAGGCTTACCACTTGGTTTCACCTGATCAAATATAGCGCGGTGCGTGAAATTAGGTGTGCAGATGAGGATGGCATCGATGTCGGAGTCGTTTGCTAGCGCCGCTGCACTTGAATGGATTTTTGGCGGTTTGCCGCCTCTGTCGACAATCTCACCGATGCCGAGTTCAAGGCTTTTTGGGTGCGAGTCGCACACGCCAGTAAGCTCGGCTTGATCGAGCTGCAAAATAGCGCGGATATGTTCTCGTCCCATCATGCCCGTGCCGACGATCCCGTAACGAGGCTTGCTGCGCTGGGGGCTCATCGAGGCGTTAAGGTTTTCAACAATGCGGGTTAAGTCATCTTTCATACAGCCGTCCCTTGCAGTCCTTGGTGACCATCTTTTTGTCCGATCGCTGATGAGTACTTGGCATCACGAATCTGGCTGCAAGGGCATGTTATGCCACGCTCTGTACCAGGCTCCCAAGTTGGCAATGACGACTGCGCTGCTTATCCAGATAAACAGCGAGCTTGAGCCGGCGGCAACACCTATCGGTGAAAACAGGAGATAGAGAAGCACAACACAAGAGAAAAGACTCAACGAACAGGTCTTCGCATAGTGCCACGGTGTCATCTCAACGACGGCGTCATTGCCATCTTCCAAATGGGTCGAATAGATTTTTGCGGCGGGGTGGAAATGACCCATGGTGAGCATAATCGCCACCTCACAGAAAAATAGAATCGCGTACAGGTGCAGGAAGTGGATGTCGATAGCGGCTTTAAAAACAAATTGTAAAAGCCCGTAGGCGACGAGGTGAAAGCCAATGGCAAGTTTGACCGCCGACGCAGGGACATGGCGGGTCAGCATTCCCACCAATACGACGGCGATGATGGGGATGTTATAAAAGCCGGTGAAGATACGAATGATCTGCCATAGCCCCTCGGGCGCGTATTGCAAAAGAGGTGCAATGGCCAGCGAGGTAGCGGCAATCAAAATACTTGCGGCTTTCGCAGTTGAGACGAGCGCCGAATCGGACATGGCTCGCCTTTTCATCGGCTGAATGACATCAAGTGTGAGCATTGTCGCAGCACTGTTGATCAACGAATTGAAGGAGCTAAAGACAGCACCCAAAAGCACTGCAAGGAAAAAGCCGAGTGCCCAAACGGGCAGTGTATCTTTTACCAGTCGGGGGTAGGCGAGGTCGATGGAGTCGAGGCCGGGTCCGTAGAGATGAAAGGCAATTACCCCTGGAATCATCATGAAAAAGGGAACCAGCACCTTAAAATAACCCGAGAGCAGCACCCCCTTTTGTCCCTCTGCGAAGCTTTTTGCGGCGAGTGTTCGCTGAATGACGTACTGGTTTGAACACCAGTAAAAAAGGTTGGCGAAAATCATGCCGGTAAAGAGCGTGCCAAAGGGTGTTGGAGCTGATTCATCGCCGATCGCGTTTAGTTTGTGCACGTTCTCAGTGGTTAGCACTCGGAGCCCACTCCACAGGTCTCCTCCCAATAACTGCAGCCCAAGGACAGGAACGGTGACCCCGACGATCAAAAGGCCAATGCCGTTGAGCGTATCAGACACGGCAACCGCTTTGAGCCCTCCTAGCACAGCATAAAGCGCGCCTAGAACACCGATAGTTACCACGGTAACCGACAGCGCACTGCCGTAGCTGAGGCCTAATAGTGTGGGCATATCAAAAAGCTTCAGCACGGCCACTGAGCCGGAGTAGAGTACACTTGGGAGGGTTACTAACCCATAGCCCAGAAGAAATAAAACGACGCTAAGCCGTCGTACATCATCGTCATAGCGGTCGGCCAGAAACTGCGGAAGCGTGGTAAAGCCGCCTCGTAGATAGCGCGGCAGGAAGAAAAAGGCCATGGCGATGGTGGCGACTGCCGCGGTTACTTCCCACGCCATCGAGCTCATGTTGTATCCGTAGGCCGACCCGTTTAAGCCGATGAGTTGCTCTGCCGACAAATTGGTGAGCAATAAAGACCCTGCGATAAAGGGTGCGCTGAGACCCCGCCCTGCGAGAAAGTAGCCATCACTATCACGGGTGGCACCTTTTGACGCACGATACGAGTACCAGGCAACCAAACTCATGAAAAAAACACATGACAGGAGCACTGATGAAAGTTCGTAGCTGGTCACGCTGGGTGCCTCTCGGGATGATGTCTCAGGATAGGTAAGCAGTGCTTGGCCTTCAATACCCGGCGCTGTGAATGTGACTTAGACGCAACGCGCAGAATTTGTCGGCTACAAGGTCGGGCAAATTTTGCCGCTTAAAGGTTGTGCACTGCCGATGGGTATCGCCAAGGACACGGTCAATGGGTATTGCCAAGCGTGGGTGTTGGCAAGAGCGGGTATCGCCAAGAGTAGGTGGTGCTCAGAGGATAGTGTCCAGAGAGTGTCCAGAGATAGTGCCCAGAGATAGGCGCGCCTCGGCTCGGGTGTTACTCTCAGATGGGCGCAGCCGATGTCGATTTGAAATGGAAAAAGCGTTAAACACGGCTGGCTAATGGCGGCAGGTTCAATGTCAAAGGCCATCAGAAAAGATTCAGAAGCGGGTTACAACAAAGGGTTAGCAAAGGGTCAGAGCACGATGCAAGCAATGCGGAACCCCAGACGGCTTATTCAGTCGGCTTATAAAAAGAGTCGTATAGGCCATGTAGATGACTCTCAGAACTAGAACCTTGAACGAGAGCCCAGAACTAAAACCCAGAATGAGAAACAGTCACGCGGTATAACTATGTCTGACGATATTCTTCAACTCACTATTTTCTTATTCATTACGGGACTCATCGCTGTCCTCACCTACCGAAGAGTCACTCGTGATATTGCCTTACAGGGTGCAGTTCGCAGTGCGCGTGAAGAGGTATTTCTTGCTGGTAAGGGTCTGAGTTGGATCGTTGTTGCGGGCTCAATAACGCTGACTAACCTCAGTACCGATCAGCTCGTGGGGATGAACGGCAATCAGATGGCGCTACTCGCCTGGTGGGAACTGGCCGCAGTGGTGGGTTTGATTATTTTGGCGAAGGTGATCCTGCCTGTTTATTACCGTTACAACTGCACGACCACCACTGAGCTTCTCGAGCGGCGCTATAACGATCGACGCATCAGAGCATTGATCGGTTTTTTATTCCTTCTCGGTAATTTGTTCATCTTCATTCCTGCGATGCTTTACAGCGGGTCGCTTTTTGTACAGACAATGTTCAATGTCGATTTGCCGTTGATCTTCATTGCCGTCGTTTTTGCGGTTGTGGGATCGGCCTACGCTGTCCTTGGCGGTCTGCGCGCTGTTGCGGTCTCTGATGCGTACAGTGGTGTTTTATTACTCACGCTGGGTATCGTCGTTGTCGTCCTGTCACTGTCGACCATTGATTTCGATCTATCGGGCATCCCTCCAGAGAGACTCACGATGATAGGCGGCAGCTCTGCCCCCATCCCTTGGCACACGCTGCTAACCGGCATGGTCTTTATCCAGATATTTTATTGGGGTACCAATCAGACCATCACCCAGCGGGCGATGGCGTCGCCCACAGTCGAAGAGGGGCAAAGAGGTGTGCTTGCGGCGGCGGCGATTAGGTTGCTGATCATTCCTCCTCTGGTCGTCATTCCCGGTATTGTGTCGTACAAATTGTTCGGTGACGTCGGCGATGCTGCCTTCGGTATGATCGTTAGAGAAGTGCTTCCACTATGGTTATCGGGGGCGTTTGCGGCTGCGATTGCCGCGGCTGTTTTGACGAGTGTGAACAGCGTACTTAACTCATCGACGACGCTATGGGTCTGCGATATTCACGAGCCGTTTATCAATCCTCAAGCTGATTTGCGGCGTTTAAATCTCGTCATCACCCTGACTTTTATACTCATAGGGCTCGCGATGGTGCCTATCTACGCGACGGCAGACAGCATTATTAATTTGGTGCAGGAGTTGTATGGTTTGCTCAGTATGCCGATTCTCTCTGCCTTTATTGTGGGTCTTTTGTTTCGAGACGTGGCCGCCGGCGCGGCCATCACCGCTGTGGTTCTGGGTGTGTTGCTATACGCCTTTTTCTCATTTGTCTGGGCGCCCTTACACTACATTCACATGATGTTTTTCACGGTGATTTTCTGTGTGCTAACAGCACTTGCGATAAGCCGGATCGTATTTGGGACCTCGCCCGCGTTCGAGCCCGCTTTGAAGCTTGGATAGCGCTACGTCTCTAAGATTTGGTGAGGTGGAAGATCAGCATGCTCTCTGGATGCATGATCGGGAGTGTAATGCCCACGTTTTGCAGCCAATCCCCGCCATACATCGTTGACTCTAAGGTGTCTCGGTAATCGGCTTGTTTGTCAGTCAATTCCTGCGGCCATATCAGCTGAACGCGATATTTGCTGAAAATGTTGAGTCCGCCAAAGCGTATGCGATTGGGAAAGGCTGCTCTAGGTGTTTGTAATAGTGCAACGGCCGTGAGTGATTCCGTCTGATCATCCGATACGATAGACCAGGCAGCTCGTTGCTCGCTCGGTTCGTGCTCAATATAGCGACCTTGATGCAGCAGGTGCCTGTGGGCTTTGTGAAGGTTGATCGCAGCGGCAAGTATTGAGCGCTCATTCTCGGTGAGACCTCTAATGTCAGCCTCGACGCCCATGTGCCCCCAGAATGCCACAGCGGCTCGAAACGCCATGGAGTGTTGCCTGCCGGTTAAGTGACAGGGGCTGGGACCAACGTGCGACCCCATCAACTCGGGTGGCAGTAGCGACAGAAAGCCCGCCTGCACCTTGATCCGATCTAGTGCGTCGTTGGTGTCGGACGGCCAGAACCGATTTGCGAACTGCAGCACGCCCAGATCAATCCGGCCACCGCCCGATGCACAACTCTCAATCGCTATATACGGGAAGTTCTCTCGGACTTTCGCCATCAAGGCATAGAGCGCCAGGGTTTGCTGATGCACTGCACGTTGTCCTGCCGCGTTTTCCATCTGGTGAATATCACGATTCATGTCCCACTTTAGATAGCTAATCGGAATATCAGTGAGCAGGTCGGATATCACTGCAAACAGATATTCGGTGACGTCCTCAATGCTTAGATCCAGCACCAATTGGTGGCGTGCTTCAATTAATGGACTGTCGGAGAAGCTTAGTACCCAGTCTGGGTGTGCCCGATAAAGATTGCTGTCAGGACTGACCATTTCAGGCTCTATCCAAAGCCCGAACTCGAGGCCTTTCTCATTGCAGTAAGCCGCGATCGGTCCCAGCCCTCGAGGAAACTTAAGGCGATCAACTTTCCAGTCTCCCAGAGATGTTTGATCATTGTTTCTTCCGTGGAACCAGCCGTCATCGAGAACAAAGCGCTCGATGCCCAGATTCGCGGCTTGGTCGATAAGCTCGATAACGTTGGCCTCGTTGACGGAAAAATAACAGGCTTCCCATGTGTTTAGTTGAACGGGGCGGATTGCTTGTTGTGGAGAAAATTGTCGTGCAGAGGCAGTCGCGCTCGTGTAGTTGCGGCGAACGAGGCGATGCCATTGCTGAGACAGGCCATTCGTGCCCTCTTTACTAAAGCACAGTAGGCACTCTGGTGAGGTGTAGCTCGCACCTGGTGCCAACACAAGCTCTCCCGCGTCGAGTAACTCGCCTGCCTGCATTAACCTGCGTCCGTCGGCGAGTCTCTCTACTCTTATCGTGTGGTTGCCACTCCACGCGATCTGGATATCGACAGCGTCACCAGTATCGAGACCGGTGCTGTTTGACAGTAATCGTAGAGAGGGGTGCGAATGATGTGACGATCGACCGGTACGGTTTTCTCGTACAAGGGATGAGTTTGGGAGCTGGAAACGGTTGTGTTGTAACTCATAGCCCCAGCGCCCCGAAAATTCTTGCGCTTCTGTCAGGTGATCCGGGACTGGGACCGTAATCAGACAGTTATCGACCCCTAAGGGTGTGGCAGGATCCAAATTTTTAAGTGTTACCGTTAACGTCAGAACCTCGGCCTCCTCAGCCAGCTGGAGGCGATGCGTGGTCTCAACCGACCGTTTTTGGCAGACGCTGACAAAACGAAGCTCCCGCTTCGAAACCTCGCAAGTGACCAGTTCGAGATCGAGCTGCCATTGATCAAGATCTCTTTTCACAGCGAGTGCCGGATGCCCCAAATAACCCATGCCATGTGTAGGCGAGAGGGTGATAGCGGGCTCGCTCGGTAATGAGGCGGGTGCTTCGTGTCGATCGATCTGTTCGATCATCCGCTCGTTGACGTCGGAGAGTAGTGGGCCAAAATAGCGGATGGCAGGTTGCAGCCCACGACAGTCAACCAGCAGCGACACAGTCTTATTGGTAAGGTGGTAGAAACGCTCTACGCCTTTTGGCATGCCTAGTACTCAAAGCGAAACACTCGTCTGCCAAGAGTAACCTGCCGAGAAGCGAGATACACTTATCTGATTTGAGATAGGTGAGTATAAAACCCGCGCGACGTTATTGCTTCCCCACAGTCTTTGATTACGGGGCTGGGTATGCCGATATCGTCAGCATTGGAGTACTGGCTAACTCAGTCGCCAGCCTTTAATCTCTGGACGATACGGAGCCGATACGGAGCCAATACGGAGCCAATACGGAGCCAATACGAAGCCAATACGAATAAGACGAGCGCGGCCATGACGCGGGCGCTCAAAATAACACCTACACAAACTGCATAAAAAGCACGTGTAACATTGGGGGGCGAAGTTTGAAAATCTGTGCGACAGGCGCCAAGCAATTCTTAGTGTATCGCTATATTGTAGCTTTGCTGCTGTGCGCCGCTGTGATGAGCACACCGGCCAAAGCGGAGAGTGATAACGCGGTTACCCGGGTAGCTATGCTGGGGACAGGAACCCCCAATCCGTTTCCAGATCGCTCCGGTACGAGTGTTGCAATTGTTGTGAATGATGAGGCCTACCTTGTCGATTTTGGTCCGGGAGTTGTTAGGCGAGCGGCGTCCCTATCGCCCGAATACGGCGGCAATGTTCCGGGTCTTGCGGTTGAGAAGCTCAACCACGCATTCCTCACGCATTTGCACTCCGATCACAGTGCGGGCTTGCCTGATTTACTACTGACAAGCTGGGTAGCTGGGCGAGATCGCCCACTGAAACTTTTTGGCCCAGAGGGGACTCTGTCGATGGCCAATCACATCATTGCGGCATACGAGGAGGATATTCGCTACCGCCTATACAGCGAACAGCCCGCGAATAATCAAGGCTGGCGCATCGACACAACCGAGGTGACGCAGACGGGCATTATTTTCGAAGATGAGAACGTCACGGTCGAGGCCATTCGTGTGCCTCACGGGAGTTGGCCTGACGCCTGGGGATATCGCTTCACAACACCCGATAAAGTCATCGTGGTATCAGGAGACACTGCGCCGTCTGAGCGTTTGCTCGAATTTTCGAAAGGCGCCGATATCTTGATTCACGAGGTTTACAGCCTCGAGGGCTTCGCTAAAAAAGAGCCACGATGGCAGAAATATCATTCGGCAAACCATACCTCAACTCGAGAACTGGGCGAGTTTGCGGCGAAGGCCAGACCCAAATTATTGGTGCTCTACCATCAGCTCCTTTGGGGCTCAAGTCATGAAACGCTCTTAAGCGAAGTGCGGGAGGTCTACGACGGTGATGTCGTTTCAGCGAGGGATCTGGATGTCTACTAATACGCCGCGAAAAGCGAACTCATCTATTCGGTACTTGGCTGCTGGACTGATATTCACCATATCGTCCCTGGTGGCTGCTAACGACAAGCCCAACGTCGTGTTTATGTTGAGTGACAATTTGGGCTACGGCGACCTCGGAGTATACGGAGGCGGGATTATCCGCGGCGCCGCGACACCGCGCATTGATGCACTCGCAGCACAGGGCATGCGCTTTACGAACTTTAACGTCGAGGCTGAGTGTACGCCCTCGCGCTCTGCGCTGATGACCGGAAGGTATGCTGTTCGTTCAGGCACTACCCGTGCCGTGCCCTTACCGGGCATTCCGCAAGGCATGGCGCCATGGGAATACACCATGGCTGAGATGTTTAAAGATGCCGGTTACGACACGGCGATTTTTGGTAAGTGGCACATCGGCGCCTCAGACGGCAGGTTCCCGACGGATCAAGGCTTTGATTATTGGTGGGGTTTCCCAAACTCGACCGATGTCGCACGTTTTCCAACGGTTGTCGGCTTTGAGCAGGGCCTGATGCCGACCTTTAACTTCTTCGAAGGTTCGTCCATTGATGGGCTCAAAAAAGTGGGTGAGTATTCACTCGATTCGCGACCGTTTGTCGATGAGGAGATCGTGACGCGCGCCATCGACTACTTGCAGGAGGCCGCCAAGAAGGAGCGACCTTTCTTTTTGTATCTTCCATTTTCACTCGTTCATCACCCGTCTTTGCCGCATCCAGACTTTGATGGAAGTACTGGGTATGGGCGTTTTGCGGATGCGATGGTCGAGCACGATTTTCGTGTCGGGCAGGTATTGGACGCGCTTGATGTCCTCGATCTGTCAGATAACACCGTAGTGGTTTATGCCAGCGACAACGGGCCCGATCGCGCCGAATTTCCTGATATCGGCGACACGGGACCCTATCGAGGCTATCTCGGTACCGTCCATGAGGGGTCGATTCGAACACCGATGATGCTGAGATGGCCCGGCAAGGTTGCTGCAGGCGTCGCATCTAATGAGATCGTTGCTATTCACGATTTCATGCCCACATTTGCCGCCATGCTGGGTGAAACACTTCCGGATGATCGAAGCTACGATGGGGTCAATCAGTTGCCATTTTTTACTGGTCAGAGCGAGCGATCTGCGCGCGATGCGGTTCTCTTCTTCCACGATTCGACCTTGATGGCAATGAAGTGGAGGCAATTCAAGCTTTACCTCAAGCGCGAAAGTCCCGACAGAGAGGATGGCCGCTATGCTGATTTGTGGGCGCCCGAGGCATACGACGTGGTAATCGATCCCAAAGAGACCAATAACATTGCGGGTGACGGCTATCTCTGGCTGCTGTCACCGCTGCTCGCGGAAGTATTACCGTTTATGTATTCGCTTGAGCAAAACGGTTTGATTCAGCCGGGAGCCGATGAGCGAAGTGAGGGAACGGTCACAGTCCCTTTCTTCAAACAAAGCCTTGTTGACGCCTCGCTCGACGAGCTCAAGCGTCAGGCGCTACAGAAAAAGCTTTATGAATTATCGGGCGGGCTTATTGGTGATGACCCATCCGCAGGAAAAGACAAGTAATCGCTTAGAGGAGTTCACCCAACTGGCACTGGTCACCACAGGCGGTTTGCTCGAAATAATCCGCCACGCTCGCACAGGTTAAGTACGATAGGCTATGCGAGCGGCTGATATGAAAATTTGAGCACAAAGCGTTTGAGATCTCCACCAATAGCATCCTGTGATTTCTCGTTAAGTGAACGTCACTCAATTGGTATGCTGTTCGCTTAGAAGACTATAGCGTTGAGGGCCAGTTATCGGTCCTTTTTTATGCTCGCATTATTTTATTGACTTGAAGTCAATTCAACAAAATAATGCCCGCCATGAATAAATCAGTAATACAAACCAAGCCGGCGAGTCGACGGCGCGACCCGAAGGCAACTCGAGCAAAGATCTTGGCAAGCGCTGAAAAGTTACTCGCTGCCAATAATGGCGCGCTTGAAATGGCGTGGGTGGCGAAGGATGCCGGCATTTCGCACGGTATTGCCTACCACCATTTTGGCTCGCGAGAGGGCTTGTTACTGGCGGTAGCTGCCGCATTTTTCGAGCAGTTGGATGAAGAGGTGTTGATGGCGCCTATGACCAAGTTCGACTCTTGGCGCGATCGCGAGCAGGCAAGGAGCCGGGCGCATATTGCGTTCGTCCTTAGTCACCCACTCGGTAGCATTGTTACGAACCAGCTATCAGCAATTCCGGCGATTGCCGCTATCGAGGCCGAGCGTTGGAAATTGATCGTGGCGGAGGGAGCTCGCAATATTGCTGACGGTCAAAGGCGAGGCGAATTAGGCAGTGAGGTTTCCCCCGAGTTAGGTGCAGCCATGGTACTGGGCGCAGTACGGGGGGCCATCAACCAAGCGGCGGCGGACCCTGCAACTATTGATATCGATCAACTTAATACAGAGGTTTGGGCTTTTCTTGGGCCCGGCCTAAAACTTCACGCATAGGACATCACCATGTCAGAGATAAATATTAGTGGTCGTGCCGATAAGCAATTCAAACAAATCGAAAATGTCCTCGATTATCAAAATCAAGATCTTGCACGAACCTACGGGTTCACAAAGACCGAGGGCGAAATAACCATTAGCAGCGAAGAGTTTGAGCGACAGCACCAGCAGCTGATGGAGCAGGGGTACATCATTCTCCAGCGCATCATCGACGAAGAGCAGCTTGTCGCTGTTCGCGCTCAGGCAGACATTCACCTTCGCCACTTTGGCCGAAATTCGTTTGAGGGTGAGCGAACCCAGCGCATTTATGGTGTGCCCGACAAGATGCGCACCGCTGACTGCTTTATCGAGCATCCGCTCGTATTGGCACATCTGGATCGAGTAATGCAGCCAGGCTATCTGTTATCGCAAGCACAAGTCATCAATATCCAAGACGCATCGCCTGCGCAGCCGCTGCACACCGACGATAATTTTTACCGAGTGCCTCGGCCCCGTCCCGCTTTCAGCATGGCCACTGTCTTTGCCATCGATGATTTCACCGAAGACAACGGTGCGACAGTCGCTATCCCACGATCGCATAATTGGGACGACGAGCGTCTGCCTAGCGATAACGATGAGCTAGTGAAAGCCGTTATGCCTGCAGGTTCTTGTATTTTATTTCTTGGCACGCTCTGGCATGGCGGCGGTGAGAACTTTAGCGGGAAGTCGCGCCTCGCACTCACCTGTCAGTACTGTGAACCCTATCTTCGGACACAAGAAAACTTCTTTCTTTCGGTAAAGCCTGAGACCATTGTAGCATTGTCAGAGAATTTAAAACGACTGCTGGGCTATTCGATTCATCCGCCGTTTATGGGGATGGTCAACGGGATGCACCCGAAAAGAACCTTGCCCGGCGCCTAGACACAACCGACAACTGCGATAGCCACGACATGACTGAGGCGAGTATGAGCGAGCAAACACCAGAGGCATTGCGGCTTCGCGGATCGAGCATTTCTTACTTCTCGGGGAAGATGGAAAACTATTTTCGGCTCAAGGGCATCCCTTACCAGCTTGAAAGTATGGAATTTCCGGATGAGGTGGAACGCAATAAGCAAGTGGTAGGCGTTTCCCAAATGCCGGTTGTTCGCCTCACTGACGGACGATGGATGACCGACACCACTAAAATGATCCAGTGGTTCGAAGCACAATATCCAGAGAACCCCATAGTGCCCGACGACCCTGCGCTTGCTCTGGTCTGTTACTTTCTTGAGGACTGGGCCGACGAGTGGTGGTGGCGCCCTGCCATGCACTACCGCTGGTACTACGAGGAAGGAGCGCGTTTTGCCTCCGGCCACTTAGCGCGTGAGGTCACCGGAGGACTTCATCTGCCGTTGTTTATAAAGCGGCTTATGCTGCGTCGTCGCCAGCGAAACGGTTACACGTCGGGTGATGGTATTGGCCCTGAGGCCGTATCCGGTGTCGAAGCTGATGTTGCCGTGTTGCTCGCGAGTCTCGAGCGCATATTTGAGAAGCGCCCTTTCTTGTTGGGCGACTATCCAACGCTTGCCGATATTGGCTTCTCCGGCCCATTCTTCCGCCATCTCGCACTCGACCCGATACCGTTACAGCTGCTTCGCCACACTGCACCGAAAACACTCGAGTGGGTAATGCGCCTGTGGAATAGCAATCCAGCATTACTCAACGGCTCTTTGGTCGATGGCGTTCCTGAGGATATTCGTGCCCTGCTGAAACATATGGCGAGAGGGTATTTGCCCTATTTGAATGCCAACGTGCAGGCTGTACGCAGAGGAGATGCGCGATTTACCGCAACCGTTGATGGGGTGTCGTACGCAGGAGCACGGTCGTCACAATATCGCGTGTGGTGTCTTGCCGAACTTCGCAGGCACTTTCAGGAGTTGGAACAGTCTGGGACAGGGCAGCTGGAGCCGTTATTACTGGAGTCGTTATTAAGAGAAACCGGAATTTGGGACCCTCTATGGGAGGAGACCAATCTACCGTTACTCAAAGATCAAGAGAGCCGGCTTCCTTTTTGGGCGGATAGTAAGATGACCAGAGTAAACGAGTGACGCGCTCTTCAGTGAAAGGTTATGGAGCAGCACCTTACCGAGCGTTTTTTGGAGGGTGTGGGCGCTTTTTGACGTTGTAGTTTGCGACTACCGAGTGTGTGTTTGCCATTCGCTGCCCCTTGATGGCTTCATGCGCTCCCTTCAAGGACTCTCTTCAAAGACCTCTTTAAAGACCCTCTTCAAGGACTCTCAATGTATCTTTCAGCGACCACACATCTACGTATTTTGCATTCAGATCGTAGAGGTTTGCTTCATGAGCTGTTGCGTCGCGGTCACCGGTTGCTTCTTTTGGAATCACGACTTTGAAGTTATGTTGAAGTCCATCGACGGCGGATGCGCGCACACAGCCGCTGGTCGTGAGTCCCGTAACTACAAGCGAGTCAATACCGCCGCTTCTCAATTGCTCCGCCAACCCGGTCCCATGGAATGCGCTGGCATGAGTCTTCTCAATAAGGATGTCTGATGCTGATATTGGTAAGCGTTCATCGATATCGCACCATTGCGACCCCCGCTTTAACACGTTGAGTGCCGGCACGCGGGCGCGAAAAACTGAGGCTTGATCGTCGCTATCGTAAATGACGGTGGTGAGATAGACCGGTTGGTTTTGCGAATGGAAGACGTCCATCAGTTGGCGGTTTGCTTCGACAACTGATGTCGATTCGCTGCCAAGAGGGCAATCGGGGTCCGTGAAACCTTTGATGATATCGACGATTAGCAAGGCCGGAGATTGACCGAGTCCCTGTGATTCGCGTGCGAGTGCTTTGCGGTCTGTGCTCGACATTGAGCCGCCTCTGTAAAACCAAGCGTTTATGATGCTACGTAGTTAAGCTGAGTCGCAAGCGCCACTCAATTAAACGGGTGCAGCCCGAGCAGAGGAAGCACCATTGATGTGCAGTACCATGCAGGCAGAGGAGACGCTCAGGTGTCTGAGAAGTTTGATTTAACTCATGTACACCATGTGAATTTATTGGTCCGGGATATCGAGAGCGCAAAGCGCGAATATCAAGCCAAATTCAATATCGATTTCATTGACGAGCCGCTCCCCTCGCGTGGCGTTCTCACATCACGTTTTCGGGTTGGCGAATCATGGGTTGTTTTGGTTCAGCCGATTGCTGACGGCGAGCCCATGCGTCATCTTCACGAGCGCAGCGAAGGGTTGTTTTTATTGTCCCTGGGTGTGGCTCAGCCTGAGGATGCAGTGAAAGCGCACTTCCGTAATGACGACAATACCGACGGTGTATTATCGGATGTGCGCGATGGTATTTCGGGTTGGCGGGTTGCCGACATCGATGTGGGAGATGGACCTGTGAGACAGCTACAACTCGCTTTCGGTCAAATTGACTAAGTTCTGTAATCGCTTATCCGATCCACGATCTAGCCAGCGGAGTACAAACCAAGTACAACGCAGAGTGCAAGAAACTTACTCGATCAACGTGTCAAAATGAGCCGTGTGAAAATAAACAACACTGCGTTGTTACTCTGGACGAATAGGCCAAGCCTACAATGAACGATATCGTAACCATAAAGGAAGTTGCGCCGCGGGACGGTCTGCAAGCGCAGTCCGTTGAAATCACGCTGGAACAGCGCCGCGAATTAATCGGTACCCTCGTAAGGGCCGGCGTACCTGAACTCGAGATTGGCTCTTTTGTCTCGCCAAAGGCAGTTCCCCAGATGGCGGGAACCGATGAATTAGCAAGAGCCCTCCCTAGGGGAGGTGCAAAGTTCAGCGCGCTTGCACCGAACATGAAGGGCTACGAACTCGCGCGGCGCGAGGGAATAGATCAGATCGCGATCGTGCTCTCAGCCACAGAGCAGATGAACCAGAATAATATTCGCAAGAGCCTTGAAGATACGTTTGCTATGGCGGGGGATATTTTGGCGCGGGCAGTAGAAGAGGGTGTTGAAATTCATGCCTACCTGGCGGTCGCGTTTGAGTGTCCCTACGAGGGAAAAGTTACTCAATCGGTGGTGCTTGACCAGGTGAGCGAGTTGATGCGCAACGAGCCATCAAGACTTGTTATTGCGGACACCATTGGCGGTGCCAATCCACGGGATGTTAAGTCGATGATGGCCGAGCTTGTTACCCAATACGGAGCTGAGCGTCTGGGGTGTCACTTCCACGATACGCGTGCGATGGGTCTTGCCAATGTCTTTGCGGCGCTCGATGCGGGTGTCCGTCAATTTGATAGCTCCGCGGGCGGTTTGGGCGGATGTCCGTTTGCCCCGGGTGCAAAAGGCAATGTGGCGACCGAGGATGTGGTTATGCTTTGCGAGAGTTCGGGCCTGTCGACGGGTGTCGACATGGAGGCACTCCTTGAGAGTGTTGAGTGCTTGACGCAGATGATGGGCAGCCAGCAGGGCGGCCGAGCACATTATTGGCTTACCAATAACTGGCAGAAGATCGCCAGCTAATTAGACAGATAAGAGGACATGAATATGTCATACCGGCTTGGCGTCGATGTGGGAGGAACGTTTACCGATTTCCTCTTGCTCAATGAAGACACGGGCGAGACCCAGACGGCCAAAGTGCCGTCAACCCCCGAGGACTCATCGATTGGTGTATTAAACGGTGTCGCAAAGATCTGCGACTCATCCGGCATCGACCCGTCGGATATAAAGCTTGTTATGCACGGAACAACGGTCGCGACGAACGCTGTATTGACAGGACGCGGAGCAAAAGTTGGCCTTATTACAACCTCAGGTTTCGAGGATACCTTGCAGGTGGCTCGCTCGTTTTGTCCCGGTGGTCTAGGTGGCTGGGTGACCTTCGTTAAAAAGCCGTTGTTGGCGCCGCTTGAGCTCACTATCGGGGCAAATGAACGTATCGCTGCTGACGGTAGTGTGGTCACAGGGCTTGATGAGGCTGCGCTCCGCGAGTCGTTAAAGACGGGCATGGCTGACGATATCGAGGCGCTCACGATTTGCTTTATAAACGCTTACATCAACGCCGAGCATGAGCAGCGCGCGCGCGATATTGCGCGAGAGCTCTTCCCTAACATTCCGATTTCGATCTCGAGCGAAGTTGTCCCTGAGATGCAGGAGTACGAACGCACCGAGACCACCGTGGTGAACAGTTACGTTCGTCCAGAGGTGGCGCGATATGTGAATAACCTTCAGGGCGCATTGAGCGAGCGCTTGGGCGACGACACACAGCTGTCAATTTTGCGCTCTGACGGTGGTCTCGCATCGAGTCGCGCTGCGGCTGAATCTCCGGTGAACTTGTTGATGTCAGGCCCTGCGGGCGGCGTTACTGGCGCCTTGTTCTTCTGCACGAAAGCCGGCTTTAGCAATATTTTGACTTTCGATATGGGCGGTACTTCAACCGATGTCGCGCTCATTCAAAGCGGTCGCGCGCGTGTGCGTCGAGAGACCTTTGTTGGCGATGTGCGTGTTCGAGCGCCGTCGGTTGACGTTCGTACTGTAGGCGCAGGCGGTGGCTCGATCGCCTTTGTGCCTGAATTAACGAAAGCTTTGCGCGTGGGGCCCGAGTCCGCGGGTGCTGTGCCGGGTCCCGCCTGTTACATGAAAGGCGGTGAGGCGCCCACCGTTTGTGATGCCAACGTGGTTTTAGGATACCTACCCTCAGACGTACAGCTCGGTGGCGATATGCAGATCAATCGCGATGCATCAGTTGCCGCGGTTCAGAGCGTTGCTGATGCCATGGGCGTTGATTTAATGGCAGCTGCCGAAGGTATTATCAAGATCGTTAACGAGTCGATGTTTGGCGCGCTCAGACTGGCATCAGTCGAGCAGGGTTACGATCCTCGCGACTTTGCGTTGGTCGGCTTTGGGGGCGCTGGGCCACTGCATGCGAACGCTTTGGGCATCCTCACCGAAGCCTGGCCTGTGATCGTTCCCCCAGGTCCAGGTGTTCTCTGTGCTTACGGTGATGCAACCACGCGTGTGCAGGATGAAGCCGCGAGAACTTACATCACAATGGCATCGGATCTGACTACGGCCAGATTGGCCGACGACCTTCTTGCATTAAAAGCTCGTGCTAGCGAGTCGCTGATTGAAGATGGCATCGCGGAAGACCGCCTCGAAGTCACCTATCAGGCGGATCTACGCTATGCCGGTCAGGCCTTCCAGATCACAGTCGAATTCACCGAGGCGGAGCTCAGGGAGAAGGGCGTTGCTGTACTCACAGATCAATTCGACGCAGAGCACGAACAGTTATTTACCTTCAAGTTGGGTGATGGACACGAGATTTTGATGATCCGTGCTGTAGTTGGCGCCTCGGTTACCTTGAAGGCTGACATTTCGATTCCAAAAGGTTCGGGTGACGTCAGCGGTGCGCTGATTCATCAAAGCCGATTCTTCCACGAGGGGGATTGGCACGACGCAGGCATTTACGACCGCGGGCGGTTGGGCGCAGAGGATGTGGTAGCCGGGCCTGCGATTGTCTCAGAGATGGACTCGACCACGGTGGTTTTGCCTGGGTATTCAGCAACTGTAGATGCGGTGGGCAATTTGCTCATTCAGCCTGCGTAATCGGGGGGACGAAAGATGACTGCAACGATTATTCAGACCAATAACCAAGCACTTCAGTCAGTAGATGTTGACGGTGTAACGGTTGATTTGATTGAAAATGCGCTGCGCAATGCGCGTGAAGAGATGGATGCGGTGCTGTTCCGTACCGCCATGTCGCCAGGTATTCGCGAGCAAGGCGACTGCTTCCCCATGATTGCCAATGTCGAAGGTAAGATGGTGGTAGGTCAGTTTGGCTCCTTTATCGGCCCGTTCTTAAGTGCCTATGAGGCTGAGATCGAAGAGGGCGATATTATTCTCACGAATGACCCTTACCTATGTAATGCAGCGGTATCGCACCTTCCCGACTGGGTAGTCTTAGTGCCTATCTTCAGAAATGGCCGTCATATTGCCTGGTCAGCGATGTTTGGGCACATGTCCGATAACGGCGGAATGGTGCCCGGCTCGATTCCGATTGAGGCCACGACCATTTTCCAGGAAGGCATCCGTATTCCACCGACCAAGCTCTACAAAAAAGGCGTACTTCAAGAAGATCTGCTCGAGCTGATTCTGCACAACGTGAGAACACCGCAGTGGAACCGCTTTGACTTGAACGCCTTGGTTGCTGCTTGTAACACCGCAGCTAAGCGAGTGGTCGAGTTAGCGGAGCGCTTTGGTGACGACGTCTTGTACTCGACCATGGACACGATGTTGCAGCGCAATTATGACGCCATGAAGCACATCATTGGCATGTTCATCCCAGAGGAGCCACGCGAGTTCGAGGACTACATTTGCGATGATGGTATGGGCATGGGTCCCTACAAGATCAAATGCACGCTGTGGCGCGAGGGCGATAAAGCGATTTTCGACTTTGCTGGCACCGATCCGCAAGCGCAGAGCTCAGTGAACTTTTTCCTGAACGAGGACATGTTCAAAATGTTCTTTGGCTCATTCACGATTAACGTGGTCGACCCACAGATCGTCTTTAACGATGGCTTCTACGATCTTGTGGATGTTCGAATTCCGGAGGGCACGTTGTTGAAGCCCAAATATCCTGCAGCGCTCTCAGGACGAACACACGCCCTCGGACGGATCTTCGATATTTTGGGTGCCCTTCTTGGGATGGGTGCACCAGAGATGATGCTCAACGCAGCCGGTTTCTCCGACTCGCCCCACCTTTTCTATAGTGGGTACGACAAAAAAGGTGAGTGGTTCCAGCTATTTCAGATTGGCTTTGGCGGTGTTCCGGGCCGTCCTGTGGGTGATGGGCCTGACGGACACAGTTTGTGGCCGGGCTTTACTAACGTGCCGAATGAATTTATCGAGTCTTACTTCCCGTTGCGCATCGAGCGTTACGAGACGATTCCGGACTCTGGCGGCGCGGGTTTGCACCGAGGGGGTAATGGATTATCTGTGGCCTATCGTTTTCTCGCGGATGGTCAAATCGGCATCCACGACGAGCGCTGGCTCACCTACCCTTGGGGTGTGCTTGGTGGCGAAACAGGTCGCCGCTCGACCAAACGGCTTGTTCGCACCGATGGCAGCGAAGAGTGGCTCCCCGCGAAGGTTGAAGGCGTCAAGGTCAAAGAGGGCGATGTTCTCTACTTCAACACCTGGGGTGGCGGTGGTTGGGGCGATCCCTTCGCGCGTGATCCCGAGTTGGTGAAGGTCGATGTGGATCGCGGTTTGGTCACCGCCGAAGGTGCGCGACGCTATGGTGTTGTTATCGAGGATGGTGCGGTGAACGTCGAGGCGACGACAGCGCTTCGTGAGCAACTCGTTGCAGATCGCAGTGACATCGCGCTATTCAATCGAGGTGGTACCGTTGAAGAGTTGAGGAGTCGCTGCGAGGCAGAGACATATATGCCTGCACCGGTTGCACCCACTTTCTGATTTTGGCCGTATAAAAAGGTTGGAGTCGGCGTGAGTTTGCGTATAGTGACGCGCCAGCTGATGTGACAGCGGCCGAGGATGTCCACTAGGGGCGTCAAAAGAGCCCAACAAATTTTAGATAAGCCGCAAAAGCGGCAGAGTAGCAAAGGAGTCAACGCATGTTGAACAAAAAGTCACCGCTTATGCTTGCAGTTCTCGCAGCAACAGCGGCTATGCAAGCGCCCAACGCGCTTTCTCAGGAATCTGGTTTTACCATTGAAGAGGTCGTAGTAACGGCACGTAAGCGTGCTGAGAACCTTCAAGAAGTGCCTATTGCCATCAGTGCTATCGACGCTGCGACCATCGAGCGTGCAGGTATCGAGCGCGCCGGTGATTACATCAGCCTTATTCCTAACGTGACGCTTGTTGATACAGCCAACGTGGGTGACACGCAGGTGAGTATCCGTGGCATCGTCTCCACACGTGATGCCGAGTCAACATTTGCTTACGTCGTGGATGGTGTTTTAAGCACGAATCCAAATAGCTTCAACGAGGAGTTGTTTGACGTTGAGCAGATCGAAGTCCTAAAAGGACCACAGGGCGCACTTTACGGTCGTAACGCTGTTTCCGGCGCTATTCTCGTAACGACGAAAAAGCCCGGTGACGAAGTAGAGGTAGAGGTTGGTGCGGGCATTGGTAATAACCGCGCGATCAAGTCACGAGCCATGATTAGCGGCCCCATCAGCGATAACGTATCAGGGCGCTTGGCCATCAGTAATCGTGAGTTCGACGGCTTTTACAGCAATAGTTTCACAGGTTCAGATAGTTCGGTGGATTATCTCGAGGACACAAGTGTACGAGGGCGCCTGGTTTGGAACGTCAGTGACGATTTAGAGCTAGATTTCCGCGCCGGTTACACCGATGTCAGTGGCGGTGCGATCAACTTTAATGCGGCGTTTGCTATTCCGGCATTCGCGGCCTTCTTTGATAGTCCGCCATTCTTCGCAGACCCTAACGATCTTGATTTCAATTTTACATTCAACGTGCCCGGTGAGAATGAGCAAACGACGACTGACTTTTCTGTCAAAGCTGAATACGCCATGGACGGGATGGATCTGATTGCGAGCTTCTCTTACAACGATCTGGATGAATATCTATTGTCGGATGGAACGTCCGCTTCCTTCTTTGGCTACCAGATAACGCCCTCATGTAGAGAAGACCGGGAGTCTCTCAATTCACTGACACGCCCTGATCTGTTTGGACAGATTGCGGCACCGTTTGTTGTTTTACCGCCGCCCTCGGCAGACCCTTTTGATCCAGCAGATATTAATGGTGTTTACGGTCCATATACGCCGACATCATGTGATGGCTACCAGTATCAAGAACGTAATCAAGAGGACATGAGCATCGACGTTCGCCTCGTATCGAATAACGAGACTGGACCTCGCTGGATTGCCGGTGCTTATTGGGCAGACATTGAGCGCGAAGTTGTTGTCGCCTACGGTGCGGACACGGGCAATGGCTTCCTCCGCCAGCCCTATGTACCTGCGTCCGGACCCAACCCTACCGATCTGTTGTTCTGGGACCAGTTTGATACAACAGTGACCGCGCTCTACGGTCAGGTGGAGTTCGATATTACGGATACGGTGGAGCTGGCGCTCGCTGGTCGGTATGACCGCGAAGAGCGAAGCGTTGCCAATCAAGTGCCCGATGTGCCTAATTCTGGTCTGAACGGTAACTTGCAAAATCCTCCGCTGTCAGGAACGCCAGGTCCGCTTAATCCTGGCCTTGCTGCAGGCGCTATTCCAAATCGAAGCGCAGATTTCAACCAGTTCCAGCCCAAAGTGACACTGAGCTGGGCTGCAACTGATACGCTCAACGCCTACGCATCATATGGTGTGGGCTTCCGCTCCGGTGGTTTTAATAGCGTGGGCACGTCAGCGACCTTGGACTTTTGGTTTAACTCCGACTTCGTGGTAGATCAGGATTTTGGTATTCCTGTTGCCGCCGGTCTGCAGATCGAGGATGAGTACGACAAAGAGGTATCAACTGCCATCGAGGTAGGCTTCAAGGCTGATTTGATGGACGGTCGTCTTCGTCTTAACGCAGCGGCTTTCCGCACCGATGTCGAGGATAATCAATTCTTTGAATTCTTCGCCGGTCCCTTTGGCTTGCTGAGAACGGTAACAACTATTGAAGACCTGACAATTAAAGGCTTCGAGTTCGACGCAACGTACGCCGCCACTGAAAATCTGACTGTTTATGGCGGCATGGGAATCCTTCGCTCTGAGATTAAGCGCAACGACAACCGACCTTTATCGGTCGGTAACGACGTGCCTCAGGCTCCCGATCGAAGCGGTAACTTGGGTGTCCAATGGGTGAGTTCGCTTAGCTCAGATATGGACTTGGTTGCGAGAGTCGATTATCAATATGTCGGCGAGACTTTCTTCCACACCTTACAAGAAGAGCAGGTGCCGAACATTTGGCGCAGCTTTGGGTTTGGTCCGACGACGACCGATTTTTCAAAGTCATCGCGCGATCCATACAGCACAGTCGATGCAAGAGTGGGTGTTGAAGCTTCCAACTGGGCCATCACTGTTTGGGGTCGCAACCTGACGGACGAGCAGTATCTCCAGGAGATTATCCCTGCACCTGAGTTCGGTGGAACGTTTAACCATCC